>JBCCOW010000019.1:0-56724 GCA_039025195.1 Planctomycetota bacterium | reverse complement strand
GTCCTCAAGACCGCCAAAGACGCCCAGCCCCACGCCGAGACCATCATGGTCACCGCCCACGGCGACATCCCCACCGCCAAGGCCGCCACCCGGGCCGGGGCCTACGACTTCATCGAAAAGCCCCTCGACCTCGACTCGTTCCGCACCCTCTGCAGCAACGCCATCGAGGCCGTGTTCCTGCGTGCTCAAAACGCCAACCTCCGCGATCAGCTCGACGAACGCTTCGGCTTCGAGGGCATCATCGGCAGCTCCGCCCCGATGCGCGACCTCATCGTCCGCATGAAACAGGTCGCCCCCTCCCCTATCCCCGTCCTCATCACCGGCGAGTCCGGCTCCGGCAAAGAGCTCGTCGCCAAAGCCATTCATAACCACTCCCGCCGATCCACCAAGCAGTACGTCCCCCTCAACTGTGCCGGCCTCTCCGAGTCCATCCTTGAAGATGAACTCTTCGGCCACGTCCGCGGCGCCTACACCGGGGCCGACAAAGACCGCCAAGGCCGCTTCGAATACGCCCACGGCGGGACGCTCTTCCTCGACGAGGTCGGCGATATGCCCAAGGCCATGCAGGCCAAGCTCCTCCGCGTCCTCGAGTCCGGCGAGGTCGTCCGGCTCGGCTCCAACGAGACCCGCCTTGTCGACGTCCGCCTCATCTCCGCCACCAACCGCGACCTTGACGCCATGGTCAAGGACGGTTCGTTCCGCGAAGACCTCTACTTCCGCATCCGCGGTGTCGAGCTCTCCATCCCACCGCTCCGGCAACGACGCGAAGACATCGCCCTGCTCGTCAAGCACTACACCCAACGCTTCGCCGAAGAGATGGAGCGTACCGCCCCCACCGTCAGCGAAGACGTCCAGCAGGCGCTGACCGGTTACGACTGGCCCGGCAACGTCCGTCAGCTCATCAACGCGGTCCAGAACATGGTCGTCGTCGCCGAGGGCGACCGCCTCGAGACCCGGCATCTCCCCCCTGAAATCCGCGATAGTGCCGGCCTCCCCGACACCGGCTCCGCCGCCCCCACCGCCGGTGTCTCCCTCGATCAGCTCGAAAAACAAGCCATCCGCGAGACCCTCAAACTCACCGCCGGCAACCGCGAACAAGCCGCCAAGATGCTCGGCATCGGCGAACGCACCCTCTACCGCAAGCTCAAAGAGTACGGCCTCAAGTAAACCGCCCACTACACTTTCATAGCCGCGGCGCGACGCGTCGCCGGACAACCCGCCAAACGCCTATGGTCGCGCCACACACCCGCACCATCCTGCACTTCGCCACGCATCCTCGAAACAACGATCCCCTCATGATCGAACGCGGCATCGGCTACTGGATCACACCCAACGGCAATTTTGTCCCAACCCCACCGCGGGTCTCACACGCCGATGTCATGCGAGAACTCATCGACGTCAACGCACTTAACGCCGAAGCACACGACGCTTTCCGCCGAGACCCAAACGCGTACGCCATCGAGGAGGGCTGGTCCCGCGTCCGTATCTACCCCAGCCAGTCCGTGGCATACATCGACTGTGGCAAGGGCCATCAAACAAACCACCTAAAACTCGTCGCCGAACTGATCGATAACCTCGGCCTCTCCGACATCACCCTCAAATACACCGACGCCGACGGCAATTACATCAGCCCGTGACTAGCTCGCCTAACCTCGCCCATCCCCGCATCGGTCACGGCTTCGACCTCCACCGGCTCGTCGAAGGCCGTGACCTTGTCCTCGCCAACATCACCATCCCCAGCGACCACGGCTGCGACGCCCACTCCGACGGTGACGTCGTCTTCCACGCCCTCACCGATGCCATCCTCGGCGCGCTCGCCCAGCAAGACATCGGTCAGCTTTTCCCTGACAACGACCCCGAGTGGAAAGACGCAGACTCCGCCGTCTTCATACGTGAAGCAGTATCTCGCATGACCACCGCCGGCTATACGCTTGGCAACGCCGACCTCACCGTCATCCTCCAGACCCCCAAGCTCAGCCCGCACAAGCCCGCGATGCTCGCCCGCCTCGTTGAGCTCCTCGGCTGCGACGACTCACAAGTCAACCTCAAGGCCAAGACCCACGAACGCGTTGACGCTCTCGGCCAATCCCAGGCCGTCGCCTGCCACGCCGTCGTGATCCTGATTCCTGCTTGATCTTCCGGAAGCCCACGGACTGAGTACGTGGGCCGTACCGCGCTCAACTCTCCCGAGCCGGCACCCCCCGTACCACCGCCCGTTCCGCCACGTCCCGCGTCACGACCGCCCCCGCGCCGACCACCGACCAAGCCCCGATCCGCACCCCCGGAAGCACCCGCGCTCCCAACCCCACCAGCGCTCCCTCGTCCACCTGCACACCGCCGCCCAGTACCGCGCCCGGCGCGACGTGCGTATATGCCCCCAGCACCACGTCGTGCTCCACCACCGCCCCGCTGTTCACGATGACCCCCCGCTCCACCCGCGCCTCAGTGTGGACCGCCGCCAACGGCCCCACAAATGTGTTCTCCGCCACCACCGCCGACTCACTGACACACGCCTGCGGGTGAACCACCCGATCAAACCCCGCTTCACGGTCCGCCGCTTCTTCTGACAGACGCCGGCGCGTCGCGTTGTCCCCCACCCCCACAATCATCGGGCTCGCCAGCACCTCCGCCTGATCCGCCTCCACAATCAAGTCCCGCTCCAGCATCTCCACTGGCGGCCGATCATCCACGAACCCCACCACCGACACCCCCGCCGCCGCCGCCGCTTCCGCCACCACCCGGCCGTGCCCACCCGCCCCGTACACCACCAGACCACGCTGTCCGGGCACCCGATGGATCAAGACACCACCCCACCCGCCCCACCCGCTCCATCCACCTCACCCACACCCTTCACGCCATCCGCCTGAGTCACCGCCGGCTTCCGATACTTCGCCGCCACCCCCGCGTCCCACCGCCGACGCCGATCCCCGCCCGGCACCCCACGGAACACACTCCCGCACCGGTAGCACACCAGCTGCCGCTCCACCCACAACCACAGACCCACCTCCACCAGCACCATCGCTCCGAACACCACCAGCCCCAGCCATGCCAGCCCGCTACCCAGCAAGACCAACCCCAGCACCGCCGCTAACACCACCAACGCAAAACCCACCACCGTCGGCACCGCACGCCGCACATACAGCTCGTGACACCCGCACACCGGGCAGTGCCGAAGCCGACCCTCGTCGTCCACCGCCCGCTCCCAGTCCAGCGTCAGCCCAGCCCCGGACCCGTCCTCCGCCCGTACCACCGTCGGCGGCCGATCCGGGTCGACCCGGACCGTCAGCCAACGCCGACCCGTGCTGTCCTTGACATCAATCCGCAAGAGAAACTCCTAAGCCCCACCCGCAAACAACCCCAGCAAAGACCTCGAACCGTGTTCTATCCTAGCGGCAACCCTCGGGCGAACCGGCCAACCCTCACCACAACCCCGCCATGACCGCACCATGACCGCTCCTCTGCAACCCGACACGCTCCCCCCGATTACGCCCGACCAAGCCCGTGAACTCGACCGTCTGGCCGTCGAAACCCTCGGCATCCCCTCCATCGTCTTGATGGAAAACGCCGCGATCAACGCCACCCTCGCTGTCCTCGACCACCTGGCCGATACCCGTGAGCTCGAACCCTCGGACGCCAAAGTCGCCATCCTCTGCGGCGGCGGCAACAACGGCGGTGATGGTTACGCCATCGCCCGACACCTCCACAACTGGGGAGCCAAGCCCACGCTCTTCCCGCTCAAGCCCATCGACCAGCTCACCGGCGACGCCGCCACCAACGCCCGCATCACCCAACAGCTCGGCTTGCCGACTCAACCCCTCGACGACCCCGAACAACTCCAACCCTTCGACGCCGTCCTCGACGCCATCCTCGGTACCGGCGGCACCGGCCCGCTCCGCCCCGAAACCGCCGACACCATCCGCCGGCTCAACGACCTCCACCACCCCGCCCTCATCGCCATCGACTGCCCCACCGGCCTCAACCCCACCAACGGCCAACCCGACCCCACCGCCCTCCGCGCCGAACTCACCGTGACCTTCGCCGCTCCCAAGCTCGGCTTCACCCAACCCAGTGCCGAACGCTTCCTCGGCAAGCTCATCGTCGCCGACATCGGCACCCCACCCGCATTCCTCGACCGCGTCCTGCAGACCTCCTCGTAGCGCGGTCGCTTGCGACCACAACCACCCTCACACCTCGAACACCCGCGTCTCTATCCCCATCTCGACCAACTCCACCAACGAATCGTCATCCCTCCGCAGCTTGTGCACCAACAACCCTGTCTGATAGCTCTCCGGCTCATCCCGGAAATACGACGCCCGCACATGCGTCCCCATCAAAGGCGGACACCAACGCCAACGCCCACCCAACCGACACCGGTGTACATGCCCGCTCGCCACAAACGCGGGCTCTCGGCCCAATGCTTCCAACAACGCCAAACGCCCCGCCTCCCCCGGCAGCCAATACCCCGTCGCCGGCCCCACCCCCTCCCGCCAATCCTCCATCACCAGCGGGGCATGTGAAAACAGCCCCACCTGCCCCGCCCACCCGCTGACCCTCTCACGCACCCAAGCCAGCTGCTCGACCTCTTCCGCCAACCCCGACCCTACCAGCAGCGTGTCGATCCCCAGCAACAACCAGCCACCCCACTCCATCGCCATGCAATCCGGCCCCACCCCCTCCCGCCAGGCCGCGACCCGCTCCGACGTCACCCCGTTCTCGCTGATCCCGACAAAATCCCCCACATCGTGGTTCCCCGGCAAGAACCACACCTCTTTCGCACACCCCTCAAAGGCCGCCTCCACCGCCGCCTTCGCCAACGCCAGATCCCCCGGCCGCTTGAACCCGTCATCCGTCAAGTCCCCCGACACAACCAGCAAGTCCACCGGACCCAACCCCGGTGCTCGCTCCCGTAATACCCCTCCCGCCCGCTCCAAGTGCCGCCACGCGTAAGGCCGCTCCCGATCCAGATGCAGGTCCGACACCTGCGCAACCACAAACCGCTTAACACTCACCCCAGCATCCTAATCGCTCCCCACGCCACCCATCAGGCGATCACCGATCCCAGGATCCTAAACTCTCACACCATGCCCAACGCCCTGCTCGACGCCCCGTCCCCCTACCTCCGCCAGCACGCCCACAACCCCGTCGACTGGCACCCCTGGTCCGACGCGTCGCTCCAGCTCGCCAAAGACCAGGACAAGCCCATCTTCCTCTCCATCGGCTACGCCACCTGCTACTGGTGCCACGTCATGGAACGCCAGTGCTTCGAGCACGAAGGCATCGCCCGCCTGATGAACGACCACTTCATCAACATCAAGGTCGACCGCGAACAACGCCCCGACCTCGACGCCCTCTACATGACCGCCACCCAGCTCACCACTGGCTCCGGCGGCTGGCCCATGTCCGTCTTCCTTACGCCCGGCACAAAGCCGTTCTTCTGCGCAACCTATCTCCCGCCCGAGCCCATGCACGGCCGATCGTCCTTCCCGCAGGTCCTCAGCGCCCTCGCCGACGCCTGGCAACACCGCCGTGATCAGGTCATCGAACAAGCCGACCACCTCGCCGACGCCGTGGCCGAGCAGCACCAGCCCGGCAGCGCTGACCCAGGCGATGACATGCCGGAGGCAGACCTCATCAACCGCACCGTGTCCGCCCTGCTCCAGAGCTTCGACCCCGAGTTTGGCGGCTTCGGCGGCGCACCCAAGTTCCCCCAGGCCAGCAACCTCCTGCTGCTCCTCGCTGCGGCTCAAAACCCCGGCACACGCTCCGATCGTGTCCACAACGCCCTGGCCTTCACCCTCGACCGCATGGCCCGCGGCGGTATCTACGACCACCTCGGCGGCGGCTTCCACCGCTACGCCACCGACCGCATCTGGCTCGTCCCCCACTTCGAGAAAATGCTCTACGACCAGGGCCAACTCCTCCAGGCCTATGCACGCTTTCTCCAAGCGAATCCCGACGACCCGATCGCTCCGCTTTGCAAGCGCGTCCTACGCCAAACGACCGACTACCTCGTGCGAGAGATGACCGACCCCACCGGGGCGTTCTGGTCCGCGCAGGACGCGGAGGTCGACCACCGCGAAGGACTGAACTATCTCTGGACCGCCCAGCAGTTCCGCGAAGCGCTGCCGCCCGAAGACGCCGAGCCCGCCCTCAGGCTCCTCGGCCTCGACCGCGGCACCAACTTCCAGGACCCGCACCACGACGACGATCCGCCCGCCAACGTCCTATTCCTGCCCGAGACCTACGACCCCGACGACCCGCTGCTCCAACGCGTCATCGACACCCTGCTGCCCCTACGCGATCAACGCAAGGAGCCCATCACCGACGACAAGGTGCTCGTCGCTTGGAACGGCATGGCTATCCTCGGCCTCGTCGAAGCCGCAAAAACTCTCGACGATCCTTCACTCCTCGAACCCGCCCGCCGCGCCGCCGACACGCTGCTTGAGCACCTCTACAACCCCGACACCGGCCTCCAACGCGCCATGCTGGACCGCCAAGCCAACACCCCCGCTTTCCTCGATGACCACGCCCAGCTCATCGCTGCGCTGCTCGCCCTCCACGGTGCTCAACCGCAGCACGCCCGGTCCTCGGTCTACCTCGGGCACGCCATCGAGCTGGCCGAAACCGTGCTGGACCGCTTCGCCCTCACGCAGGGCGGCTACCGCGATGCGAGCAGCTCCGATGCCCTCTTCGCGACGCCCGCCGACACCGACGACGGCGCGACGCCCAGCGGAGCCGCCGTCATGCTCCACGCGCTGCTCGACCTCTACGCCGCCACCGATGACACGCGTTGGCTGCAGCGTGTCGACCGCGACCTCCACGCCCTGCACAACCGGCTCCGCTCCCGCAGCCCGGCGATGACCCACGCCGTCCACGCCCTGGCCCGCAGACTCCAGCTCCCGCAAGCCCTGGCCCACCCTCATCGTGCCACCGCTGAAATCACCCACGACCCAACTGCGATCCAACTCACCATCCCGCCGGGCTATCACATCGACCCCGATGGCTTGACCGCTGACCCCGACGTACTCCATGAGGTGCCGTCCGCACCGATGGAAGGCATCCACACCCTCGCTATCAATCCGCCGACACCCAACACCCCCATCAAACTCCGCGTCACGCTCTGCACCGACGACCGCTGCCTCCCGCCCCAAACGCTCACCGTCCACGCCGACTAACCTCAGCACCCATGATCGACACGCACTGCCACCTTACCTACCCGGGCCTCCGCGACCGCTTGCCCGAGGTGCTCGCCGGGGCCCGCGACGCCGGGCTAGCCGGCACGATCTCCGTCGGCACCTCGCCCGCCGACGCCACCGCCGCGCAAGCCATCGCAAACAGCAACCCTGATGTCTGGTTCACCGCCGGCATCCACCCCCTCCATTCCGACGAGATCACCGACCCCGACACCGCGATCGCCCACCTCCGTCACCTCCTGGCCGACCCCCGCTGCGTCGCCCTCGGCGAGCTCGGCCTCGACAACCACTACCCCACCCCACCCCCGGAAGTCCAACGGCCGATCTTCCAAGCCCAGCTGCAACTCGCCCACGACCACGCCGACCGCCCGATCGTCATCCACAACCGCAAGGCCACTGACCAAGTACTGACCGTCCTCCGCGAGTACGACATCCCCGGCCCCCGCTGCGTCTTCCACTGCTTCACCGGCTCCGCCGCCGAGCTCCACGCCATCCTGGACTACGGCGCGATGGTCTCCCTCACCGGGATCGTTACGTTCAAGTCCGCTGGCGACCTCGCCGACGCGTCCGACCGCATCCCGCTCGACCGCTTGATGGTCGAGACCGACAGCCCGTACCTCACCCCCGCGCCGCACCGGAAGATCAAGACCAACGAGCCGAAGTATGTCACCGACGTCGCCCGGTTCCTCGCCGAGCAGCGCGGCATGACCTACGCCGACTTCGAGGCTGCCACCGACGCCAACGCGCACCGCTTCTTCAATCTCTCCGCCTCCGCCCCGCTGTCGTAGCGACCACGCTTGCGTGGCACACACCCAACAAACAACTTAAGCCGCCTTCGCGATCGGGTTGCTGTACAGCCCCCGCTCCATCAGGTACGTCTTGAGCCGGTACTCGTCCAGCGTCGTGGCGAACGCCCGGAACGCCACCGCCATCTTGACCGGGCCGACCTCGTCGCGGTCCGAGATGATCCGGACCACCTCGGCCGTCGCGGTGAACTGGGCCGTCTTCGCCCCCGGCAGCATGACCCGCATCTCGATCGTCTGCCCAACCGGCAACCGGTCGTCCAGCTCGAACCGCATCCCCGAGAGGCTCACGTCGTAGCTGTGCCCGGTCATGCAGAACGTCGCGTGCTCGGGCAAACGGACACGGACCAGCGTGTACGGGGCGGGCAGCGGCAGGCGCGGCTCGGCCCGCATCTCGGTGGCAGGGTGCATCAGGCGGGACATCCGGGGCTCCAAACAGGGTCAATCAACGGGCCAAAACACGCGGGCTCGCTCCACTCTGCCCCTCGCATCGTCGGGATCAGCACCCCCCTTAACCCGCCCAAGCCCACTAAACGTCAAAACCGGAAGATTCCGCCCCGACCCGCCGATAACAGTTCTATGGCAGAGCGTCACACGCCCACCCTGCTCATCGGCACTGCCCGCAGCCTCCGACAGCTGATCCATACCTTAGCCGTGGCCGACCCCCCTGTCGCGGTCATCGGGGCCGTGCTCCCCGAGTCCGCCACGGATGACGCCGACCCCGGCTGCCCCGTTCTCGGCCGGCTCTCCGACCTGGCTGCGGTGCTCAATACGGATACTCCAGAACAGGTCCTGCTCAGCCTCCCGCTGGCCATGCCCAAGGCGATCGCCAAGGCCACCGCCCTGCTCGACCGCGCCGCGGTCACCTGGCGTTTCCTGCCCACGCTCGACGACCAGCTCGCCGGGCGGACTTCTTCCCGTGTCACTGGTGCGCTGCCGACACGCAGCACCTCCGGCTCGCTCGACCCGGCCCTGCTCATCGACCGCACGCCGAAACCACTGGATGAACCCATCATCGCCGCCAGCCTCGAGGGCCAACGCGTGCTCATCACCGGGGCCGGCGGGTCCATCGGCGCCGAGCTCGCCCGCACTGTCTGCCGGTTCCACCCCGCCGAGTTAATCCTCGTTGAACGGGCCGAGTCGCCGCTGTTTGAAATCGACCGCGAGCTCGCTCGGGCTTTCCCCCAGCTTCCCCGCCGGGCCGAGCTGCACGACATCACCCGACGCGGCGCGACCGCCGACCTGCTCCGCCGCCTCAAGCCCGATGTGGTCTTCCACGCCGCCGCCCACAAGCACGTGCCCATGATGGAGGTGCACCCCACCGAGGCGATCGAGAACAACGTCTTCGGCACCCGCCACCTCGCCGACGCGTCCGCCGCCGCCGGCGTCTCCCGCTTCGTCATGATCTCGACCGACAAGGCCGTAAACCCTTCGTCCGTGATGGGCGCCTCCAAGCGGCTCGCCGAGCTCTACATCCAGCACGTCGGTCGGCTTTTCCCCGACACCGTCTTTTCCACTGTCCGCTTCGGGAACGTCCTCGGCTCGGTCTCGTCCGTCCTCACCATCTGGGCGGACCAGCTCGCTCGCGGCGGACCGATCACTGTGACGCACCCCGACATGCAGCGGTACTTCATGACGATCCCCGAGGCTGCCGGCTTAGTCCTACAAGCTGGTGCCCTTTCCGGGGGCGGCGAGGTCTTCCTGCTCGACATGGGCCAGCCCCTCCGCGTCCTCGACCTCGCCCACCGCTTCATCCGCCTGCACGGCTTCGAGCCCGACCAAGACATGCCGGTCCAGATCACCGGCGTCCGCCCCGGCGAGAAGCTCTTCGAAGAACTCGCCTACCACTCCGAGGGCATGCTCCCGACCGCCCACGACTCGATCCGCATCTGGCAGACCGACCCGCCCTCGCCCGCCGTCATCCGTCAGACCCATGCGCGTCTCGACCGCCTCCGCAACGGGGCCCCCAAAGCCCCCGCCTCACGCCCCTGGTCGACCGCCTCCCGCGACGCCGTGGTCACCGCCCTCCGCGCCGCCGTCCCCGAGATGATCGCAGCCGCAGCGGGTTGATCGGCGTCAATATCACAGAGTTTGGGAGACACAGAGACACAGAGACACAGAGAGCTCCCGGCTCTCGGACTGGCGTACCCACATCGACACACCAGCGGGAGCATCGCTTCGCAATTCGAGAAACCGACTAACCGCGACACACAAGAAACACCTCTGTGTCTCTGTGTCTCCGAATCTCTGTGATATTCCAACCCCGGATCAGTCCGCCAGCTCGAAGGTAGCGAAAACCGGCAAGTGATCTGAGCCGCCGGTCAAGGCCTCGTTGCTCACCACCCGTGCCGAGCCGGGCACCACCCGCTTGGCCAATGCCGGCGAGGCGAGCACGAAGTCGAACACCGCTGACGGGAACCGCCCCTTGCTCGGGAGCGTGATCCGGGCGCTCCGCGGCTGCCCGGCGTGCAGGTCGGTCAGCAGTTTCGATCCGTCGGGGTCGGATGCAAGCAGGTGGGCTGTGGCCGGCCAATCGCGTTCGTCGCCGGGACGCCGCTCGAAGTCGGAGTTGAAGTCGCCGCCCACCACGACCCATGCCTCGGGATTGGTGTCAACCATCTCCCGCGCGATCCGCTTGAGCTCCATCGCCTCGGCGGTCCGCTGCTTCTTGCTAAACGGATCGCCTTCGCGCGAGCTGTTCGACTTGAGGTGCACGTTCAAGACCTCCAAAGGCTGGTGGTGGCCCACGTCAATGGTGGCGTGCATCACGTCCCGCGAGAAGCCCCGCATCACCTCCGGCCCATCATCGGGGTGTCGAAACTCTCGCAGCCGATAGCTGGACAACCGCTTGATCGGGTACCGGCTCATCACGCCCAGATGGATGCCCCGGCCGCTGTTCGTCGGTGGGCACAGAATGTACCGGTAGCCCATCCCGGACAGGAACTCGTGCGCCATCTGCGCGATGACGAACTCGTTCTCGATCTCTTGGAAAATCACCACGTCCGGCGAGCCCGCCGCGATCGCCTTCGCGATCTTTGCCACCGCCTCCCGTCGCTTTACCGGCGTCCCTTCGTCACCCGTGTACGGGTCGTCGAAGATGTCGAACATGTTCTCGACGTTGTAGGTCATCACCGTGACCCGCTCGGCTGGGCGGACCTTCAGCAGCGGGTCGCTCGCCTCTGCATGAACCCCAATGGACCAGGACGCTACGAGGAGCAGCACGCACATCAAACCGACTGTTTTTCGCATCGAATGATTGTACCGGGGCTTCGTGAGTAGCGGGTCAGCGTCGTGCACCCACAGCCGAGCCGCACCCGTCGAGCCAACGTGCCCAGCCCGCGAGCTGGACCAGCCCGAACAGCCGGTGCGTGTGGTCCGCGCGGTTGGCGTCGTGGGCCTCGACCATCTCCCGCACCCGTCGGGTGTCGATACCGAACCGGTCGAGGTGTGCCCCGGTCCCGAACAACCGGTCCTCCAGCCCGTCACGCAGCGGCCCACGCAGCCAGTCCCGCATCGGCACCGCAAACCCCCGCTTCGGCCGATTCACGATCGACGCCGGCAGCACCCGCGCCGCGAGCTGACGCAGCAGGCCCTTCGGCCGATTCCTCGGCATCAGCACCGATGCCGGCAGGTGCCCCGCCAAGTCCAACACCCCCGTCCCCAGCAGCGGGCACCGCACCTCCAGCGGCACCACCATCGACGCCCGGTCCACCTTACGCAGCAGCTCGTGCGGCAGGTAGTGCATCAGGTCCCAACGCATCGCTGCGTGGGCGTGGTCCGCCTCCTCCGGCCAGTCCGGCACGGGCGGCGTCTCCTCCAGCCGATCATCGAAACGCCCCGGCACCAGCCGAGCGATCGCCGGGTCGCGGAACAGGTGCACCATGTCGTGGTAGTGCTGCGCCGGGTGCTGGCCCGCCTTGGCTGCTTGGACCAAACGTGAGAGCCGAGCCGACGTCGACTTGGGATTGCGGTCATCGAACAGGCTCGAAGGGATCGCCCGCACCCATGCCGCCTTGCCCTGCAGCAGCCGGATCGCCCGGTAGCGGTCGTACCCCCCAAACAACTCATCGCCCCCGTCCCCCGACAGCGCGACCTTCACATGCTCTGCCGCCGCCTTGCACAGCCAATAGGTCGGAAGCAGCGAGCTGTCCGCGGTCGGTTCACCGACCATAGCCATCAATCGATCCAGATCATCAAACCCCGCTTCGGCCGGCGTCTCCAGCACGGTCAGCGGCGTGCCGAGGTGCTTCGCCACCGCTTCCGCGTACTGCCGTTCGTCGTATGCCGCGTTGGGCATCGAGACGGTGAACGTGTGGAGCGGCGACTCACCCCGCTCCTGCCGTGCCCGCTGTGCAAACGCTGCGACCACCGACGAATCGATCCCGCCCGACAGGAAGCAGCCCAGCTCGACGTCCGCCTCGAGCCGATACCGAACCGACTCGGTCACGACTTCTTCCAACGCATCCACCGCGCCGAGAGACGTGCTGTGCCGGCTGATCGGTGGCGGCCGCCAGTACCGATCACACGCCTCGTTGCCCTCGGCATCCACCCTCAGCCAATGCCCAGGCGGCACCTCGCTCATGCCCCGGAGTAGCGGCCGATCAAAGACGTAGCCGTAACGCAGATAAGTCAGCAACGCCTCGTCATCCACCTCCGTCCCAGGCTCGTCCGGTGACGCCCCGTGCACCAACGCCGGGATCAGCGACCCGAACCGCAGCTCCCGACCGGACCGGTAGGTATACAACGGTTTCTTCCCCACGCGGTCCCGGCAGAGGAACAGCTCCCGCTTGTCCTCGTCCCAGATGGCGAAGGCGAACATGCCGTGCAGGTGCTTGGGCAGCTGGCTGCCCCAGACGCGGTAGCCAAGGAGTAACACCTCGGTGTCGGAATGACTCGACCGGAACTGATGCCCCCGGCGTTCGAGGAGCTTTCGGAGGTAACGGTGGTTGTAGATCTCGCCGTTGAACACCAGGTGCAGCGGGCCGTGGTGGTCGCTCTGCACCGCGTCCTCACCCGAGGTCATCGGCGGCACCCCCGGAAGGTGCATGGGCTGCTGCCCGGAGAGCAGGTCGATGATGGACAGCCGGCTGTGCACCAGCCCGCAGCGTGCGTGCTTGGAGATCGCCTCGCCGTCCGGCCCGCGGTGCTTGACCGCCGCCAGCATCGCCCGCAACCGACCGCTGTCGATCGGTTGATCATCGAACCGCACGATGCCCGCGATGCCACACATCTGGAGAGTCCTATCGGCCGAACGGGTAAGCCCGGGTGACCGTGCGGCAGGGAAGCCCCGCACGGGAAGCGTGAAACGATCAACAAACGCCAGGCGTCAGCCAGCGCTGGTCGGTGCCGGTTGGGGCAGCTGCACCCGCAGGTTCAGCTCACGGAGCTGGTCGGTGTCAACCGCCGCGGGGGCTTCGGTCATCAGGTCCGCGCCGTTCTGCGTCTTCGGGAAGGCGATGACGTCGCGGATGTTGTTGGTGCCGAGCAGGTGCATGACCATGCGGTCAAGGCCGAAGGCGATGCCGCCGTGGGGCGGGGCGCCGTACTTCAGGGCGTCGAGCAGGAAGCCAAACTTTTCCTCGGCTTCCGTCTCGTCGATCCCGAGGAGGGCGAAGACCTTCTGCTGGATGTCCGGCCGATGGATACGGATCGAGCCGCCGCCGAGCTCCGAGCCGTTGAGGACCAGGTCGTAGGCCTTGGACTTGATCGACGCGATCGTGTCGTGGTCATCCGAGCCGAGCTTGTCGAGGTCGTCGTCGGCCGGGGCGGTGAACGGGTGGTGCAGGCTGTGCCACCGCTTCGCGTCGGCGTCCCACTCCACCAGCGGGAAGTCCACGACCCAGAGCCATTCGCTGCGGCTCTCGTCGATCAGGTCCAGGTCCTTGGCCAGCTTCACCCGCAGCTCGCCCAGGACGCGCTGCACGACCGGCGTCTGCGGCGAGACGCCGAAGCACAGCAGGTCGCCGTCCTCGGCACCCGTCGCTTCGATCAGCCCGTCCTTGATGGGAGCCAGGAACTTGGCCACGCCCGTGCTCAGCTCGCCGCCCTCGACCTTGACGATCGGCAGCCCGCCGGCCCCGAACTGCTTGACCCACTCCGCCAACGCGTCGGTCTGCTTCCGGGTCATCGACGCCCCGCCCGGCACGCGGATCGCCTGCACACTGCCACCCGCCTCAATCGCCGACTTAAACACCTTGAAATCGGTGCCCCCCGCCAGCTCGGTCAGGTCGATCAGCTCCATCCCAAACCGCAGGTCCGGCCTGTCGCTGCCGTACCGGCTCATCGCCTCGGCGTACGGCATCCGCCGGATCTCCCCCGGCACCTCCAGCCCCGCGACGTCCTTCCACACCTTCCGCACCATCCCCGCGTTCATGGCCATCACCTCGTCCTGATCGACGAAGCTCATCTCCATATCCAGCTGCGTGAACTCCGCCTGCCGGTCCGCCCGCGGGTCCTCGTCCCGGAAGCACTTGACGATCTGGAAGTACCGCTCGCACCCCGCAACCATCAGGATCTGCTTGAAGAGCTGCGGGCTCTGCGGCAACGCGTAGAACGCGCCCTGCTGCAGCCGGGACGGCACCAGGAAGTCGCGTGCCCCCTCCGGCGTCGATCGACACAAAAACGGCGTCTCGACCTCCAGGAATCCCTCGCCGTCGTAGTAGTCCCGGATCGCCTTGGCGACCTTCGACCGCGTCCGCAGCGCTTTCTGCATCTCCGGACGACGCAGGTCGAGATAGCGGTGGCGCAGCCGGGTCTCTTCGTTGACCTTGCCCGCTTCTTCGGGGTTGAACGGCGGGGTCTCGGCCTTGCCCAGCACCTCGCAAGAGACCGCGTCCACCTCGATCTGCCCCGTGTCCAGCTTCGGGTTGGGGCCGCCCGCACGCTCCAAGCACTTACCCGTCACCGTGATCACGTCCTCGTGCCGGAGCTTTTGGGCCAGCGCGTGGGCCTCACCGGCTTCCGGATGAAACACGACCTGCGTGACGCCCTCTCGGTCGCGGAGGTCGATGAAGCGGACGCCGCCGTGGTCGCGGTAGTTGTTGACCCAGCCGGCGAGGGTGACGGTCTGACCGGTGTGGTCGGGGCGGAGGGCGTTGCAGTGGTGGGTGCGTAGGGGCATAGGTCTCGGTTTCAATAGGTCGAACCGCGGATGATATCAGGCGGTCAGCGTGCGGTTGTCGCCCCGCGTCCCGGCTAAACTCCAACCATGTTCACCGGCATCGTCCAGGCCCTCGGCACCGTCGAATCGCTTGCCCCGCACGACCGCGGCCTCGCCCTCGCTGTCCGGGCCCCCGACCTGCTCGGCCCGCTCGAGCAAGGCGGCTCGGTCACCGTTGCCGGGGTCTGCCTGACCCTGACTGAGACACCCCGCGACGGCCTGCTGCGATTCGATGCTGTTCAAGAGACCCTCGATAAGACCAACCTTGGCCAGCTCGCCGTCGGTGACCCGGTCAACCTCGAACGCGCCCTGCTCGCCAGCGAACCCCTCGGCGGCCATGTCGTCCAGGGCCACGTTGACGGCCTCGCCACCGTCGTCTCCGTGCAGGACGACCCCGCCGACTGGCGGCTCCGCGTGTCACTCCCCGAGACGATGCGCGGCTGGGTCATCGCCAAGGGCTCGGTCACGCTCAACGGTGTCAGCCTCACCGTCGCCGAGCTGTTCGACGACGGATTCGACGTCGCCCTGATCCCCGAGACGCTCCAGAAGACCACGCTCGACGCTGCCAAGCCCGGCGACGCGATCAACTTCGAGGCCGACGCCATGGTCAAGACCATCGTCGCCACCGTCGAGCGGGTGGGCGCGATCATAACTCCCGCTCAGCCCGAGCCCGTCGATATGGAACTGCTTAAGAAAGCCGGTTTTGCCTCCTGACCTCAGGGCCAATCAGCCGTCCCGGTTGAAGAAGATGCTCATCAGCAGCATGAGCGCCCCCGCGACCGCCAACGCGAAGAGCAGCAGCGAGATCATGGGGTAGCCCCCGATGCTACCCGCCACATCGACACGCATGGTCAGCGCACCGGCGACGAACATCGCGGCGACGACAAGCCCGACCGTGATGCGGTTTGCAATTTTCTCGAAGCCGCTGATGAGCCGGTCTTCGTCGATCGCGTCGATCCGGAAGCCACGGTCGGCACGGGCGAGGTTGTCGGTCAGCGTGTTGAGCCGGCCGGGCAACCGCTCGAGCAGCTCCTTGAATTCGAGGGCGTAGTCGAAGCCGCCCCGCAGCGTGAGCGTCCGCCAGAGCGTCGCGGTCATCAGGCGTGGCGTGTGGTCATCGATCGCCTGCTTGGGCTCAAAACCGGGGTCCAGGCACAGCCCCACATCATCGAGCTGCACCATGGCTTTACCGATCGCGGTCAGCTGGGGCGGCACTCGCAGACGCTCCTCCCCGCAGACCTGTGCGATCTTCACGATCACATCGCCGAACCGCAGGTCCTCGATCGACCGGTCCTTCTGAGCCATGACCAGATCACTGACCCGCAGGACAAACCGGCGCTGGTCGAAGTCACGGGCGGGCATGCCGATCTTGATCGCGACTTCCGCGGCGTGGTCGCCCCGGCCCTGAACCACCGCGAGGATCAGCTGCATCAGCCGATCCCGCAGCCGCGGCGGCACCCGGCCCACCATGCCCATATCGATCAACGCCAGCTCCCCGTTCTCGGTCAGCAGCACGTTCCCCGGGTGCGGGTCGGCGTGGTAAACGCCGTGCACCAGGATCATGTCGAGGTATGCCTTGAACACCAGCTCGGCGAGACCGGCCCCGTCCAGTGTCGCGATCTCTTCGCCCGGCACATCCGTCACCTTCTTCCCCGAGACGAAGTCCATCACCAGCACCCGCTTGCTGACCAGCCCGCTGTAGGCCTTAGGCACCACCAGTCGCGGCTCGCCGGACACGATCGACCGCACCCGTGTCAGGTTCGCCGCTTCCAGCCGGTAGTCCGTCTCCTGGCGGACCATCGCCCGGGCCTGCTCCAGCATTTCGACAAACCCGTAACGCTCGTCGAAGAAGCGGTCGAGCAGCTTGGCGATCGGCTCGATCGCGTCGAAGTCTCCCGCGATCTGTTCCTCCACGCCGGGACGCTGCACCTTCACCGCCACGGGCGTCCCGTCCGGCAGCGTCGCCCGGTGGACCTGCCCCAGCGATGCCGCCGCCAGTGGTTCGCGATCAAACGAGCCGAACAGCTCAGTAACCGGCTTGCCGAGACCCTCCTCAATAGTCCGCTCGATGGTCTCGAACGCGATCGGCTTGACGTCGTCCTGCAGCCGGGCGATCGCGTCGGTGTACGGCTTCGACAGCACACTCAGCTGGCCGGACAACATCTGTCCGAGCTTGATGTAGGTCGGCCCCAGCCGTTCGAGGTCTTTAGCGAACTCTTCGGGGCTGCCCGGGTCGTCGAGCTGGTCGGGCTTGTCGATCCCCGCGTCGGCGAGGATGTCACGCCGGCCGTACTTCCACAGCAGGTAGAGGATGTCCCGGTACGACCCAAGTTTCGGCGGCTTGATCAACGACATCGTAAAAAGCATAGAGCCCCGGACCCACACGTACGCCGCTCAGGCTTGTTTATCTCACCGCAAGGCCCGGGTGAAACGGATCTCCCGCAGGTTGAGCCCGAAGAATTTTGCGTCCTTTTCTTGCTCGGGGTCCAACGCAAAGCCCATGCGTTGATACGCCAAGCGGGCACGCTGGTTGTCTTTGAGGGCCCACAACACGATCGTCCGGAAACCGCGGTCGACCGCTAGGCGTTCGGCTGCTTCTGCCAATCTGCGCCCGATACCCTTTCGCCAGAAATCGGGATCGACATACAACGCATACAGCTCGATGGTGTGTTTGCGATCAAGGTCTGTATCACGAACAGCCCCGAGCAAAGCAAAACCCACGATCCGTCCCGTCTCTTCACAGACCACCACATTTTCGGGCTCATCCCGGCACCGATCCGTCCACCGTTTCAGGTGGGGCTCGGGGTCGAGACGATCGAACGTGCCCGCAGGCACCAGCGGGCCGTAGGCGATCCGCCAAGTGTGTATGTGCAGCTTAGTGATCGGTCCGGCATCGGACGGTGTGGGGTGGCGGAGGATCATGGCCCTTCCAGCACACCCGTGGCCCGCTGCCGGAGCATGTGGTCGGCCAACACCAACGCCAGCATCGCCTCGCCCATCGGAACAAACCGTGGCAGGAGGCACGGGTCGTGCCGGCCACGCGTCGCTAGGGTCGTGGCGTTACCTCGGTGGTCCACGGTCGGGCGGTCCTGCGGGATCGAGGATGTTGGCTTGATCGCACACCGCAGCACGATCGGCTGACCCGACGAGATACCTCCGAGCATCCCGCCGTGCCGGTTCGTGTCCGTGCCGATCGGAGGCTCACTTCCGGGGGCTGGGATGAACGTGTCGGAGTGTTCGGTGCCGCGTGCGGTGGCGACGCCGAAGCCCTGCCCAAACTCGACGCCCATCACAGCGGGAAGCGAGAACATCGCCTTGCCGAGGTCTGCCCGGAGCTTATCGAACACCGGCTCACCCCAGCCCGCGGGGACACCGGTCGCCACCAGCGTCGCCGCCCCGCCGATACTGTCCTGTTCCTTACGGACGTCCTTGATCAGCTGCTCCATCGCCTCGGCCGCCTTCGCGTCCGGGCAGCGGACGGGGTTGGACTCGACCTGCTCCAGCGTGATGAAGCTCGGGTCGGGGAAGTCCGCGATGATGTCCCCGATCTGGTGGACCATGCCGAGGATGTTGATGCCGTGGACGGTGCGGAGCAGCTTCTTGGCGATCGCCGCCGCCGCGACACGGGCCGAGGTCTCACGGGCCGAGGATCGGCCGCCGCCGCGGTAGTCACGAAACCCGAACTTCGCGTCGAACGTGAAGTCGGCGTGGCCTGGGCGGTACTTGTCCTTGATGTCGCCGTAGTCCTGTGACCGCTGGTCCCGGTTCCGGATCAGCACCGCGATCGGCGTCCCCGTCGTTCGGCCCTCGAAGACACCCGACAGAATCTCCGGCGCGTCATCCTCTTTGCGGGGGCTGGTGATCCGCGACTGCCCCGGCTTCCGGCGTTGCAGGTCGGGGATCAGGTCGTCCTCGTTGAGCGGCAGCCCCGGCGGGCAGCCGTCGACGATGCAGAGATTCCCCGGACCGTGCGATTCGCCGGCCGTGGTCACGCGGAACAGGGTGCCGAAGGTGGAGCCTGCCATAGGATCGCCAAGTGTAGCGGGCCGGGCGGGCGTAGCCCGCCGGCTATTGAGGTTCGGCAGTCCTAGCTGCTTTACCGTGTACGTGAGCGGAGTTAGACTGCGAGGTCCACCGAAAGGTCGCGTAGCTCAGTTGGATAGAGCGACGGTTTCCGGAGCCGTAGGTCGGAGGTTCGAGCCCTCCCGCGATCATTGCCTGCTTGTCCTAGTCTGCATGGAAAGCACGACATGATTACATCCGAGTTCCGGCGACTGTCTCTGATCCTCTCAGGGCTCTGCCTTTTCGTGGCGGGCTGGTCGATTGAGTATGACCACTTGGTGCCGGATCAGGATGGCCGCGTTGCTTTGGCGGAGTGCCGTGTTTCGATAGTCGTACCCGAGGGGTGGAAGGCTGCAGAACTCCGCGGGCCGAAAGTAAACGGAGTGGGGCCGTTGATCAAAGGCGTGGATATCCTGTGGCGTTACAAGCTCTGGACGCCCTTATGGAAGTCGCCAGACGGCGAAGTTAAAGCCCACCCCGAAGAAGGCATTTACATCGATGTCTTCGAGTTTGTAGACGAACAACGGCCACTCTTTCGAGACGTCATTCAGCAGACAGAACTCAAAAGAGATGATGACGACCTTAGATCGACCAATTTCCGGTTAACAAGCCCGCACCGTAAAAAGATCGGACCGCTCCACTGTACGACGTACCGCTTGGTTGACGATCGCGGAGCTCCCGAGCCGTTCACAATTGGGATGACATTCATCGGTCAGGAAGAACCACAGGCGAACGGGTTAACCGCAGTAGTTGCGACGGCCTACCTTGTTTACGCCTACACGGGTGACGAAGAAGGGGTCTTCTACGAGCAGACCATTAAGACGATGAAAAGGCATCAACCAGCGAGGGAATAGGGCCTCGCGACGCCGAATATTCTTGGTCACAGGCACCGAGTAACTAATGCAGTCCAGCCGGTCTGGTGGGAGGCGCCGAGGCCGCGGCCGGTGTCGCCGTGGAAGTATTCGTGGAATAGGACGGGGCCGGGGGTGCCGAGACAAGGGCGGGTGCCGTCGGGCTGTTGGAGGAAGAGGGAAGCGAGGCGGTGGCGGAGGTCGTTGGCGATGTGCTGGAGCGTGTGGTGTTGGCCGGAGCCGGTGGGATATTCGATGGTGAAGGCGTCGCCGTAGAAGTGGTGGTAGCGCTGGAGGGCTTCGATGAGGAGGTAGTTGATGGGGAACCAGACGGGGCCGCGCCAGTTGGAGTTGCCGCCGAACAGCAGGCTGTCGGACTCGCCGGGCTGGTAGGCGACGGTGTAGTCGTGGCCGTGGAACTGGAAGCGGTAGGGCTCGTCGGCGTAGACGCGGGACATCGAGCGGATGCCGAACGGGCTGAGGAACTCCGACTCGTCGAGCATGTAGCGGAGCACATCGCGGACCTTGTCTTGTGACGGTACGGCGAGCAGCATGCGGTCGTGGTCGACACGGTGGTCGCACTGCATGAACGCGACGCTCTCCGCGAGGTCGGGGCGGTACTTGAGGAACCAGTCCATGCGTTTCTTGAAGCCCTTGAGCTTGTCAATCTTGGGCTGCTTGAAGATCTCCACAGCGATGAGCGGCATGAGCCCGACGAGTGAGCGGAGGCGGATGGCTTTTGTCTGCCCGTTAGCGGAGAGGTGGTCGTAGTAGAACCCGTCGCCGGCGTGCCAGAGGCCGCGCTTGCGTTCGCCCATGGTGTGGATGGCGTCGGCGATGGCGATGAAGTGTTCGAAGAACTTGGAGGCCATGTCCTCGTACTCGGGCCATTCCTGGGCGAGCTCGATGGCGATGGCGAGCATGGTCAGGCAGTAGAACGCCATCCACGCGGTGCCGTCGGACTGGGCGAGGGTCTGGCCCTCGGGCAGGGGCTGGGAGCGGTCGAAGACGCCGATGTTGTCGAGGCCGAGGAAGCCACCGGCGAAGACGTTGTTGCCCTTGGGGTCTTTTCGGTTGACCCACCAGGTGAAGTTCATGAGGAGCTTCTGGAAGCACGACGCGAGGAAGGTGCGGTCGCGCTTCCCGCGGGGCCCGGTCATCTTGTAGACCCGCCAGCAGGCCCAGGCGTGGACGGGAGGGTTCACGTCGTTGAAGGCGAACTCGTAGGCGGGGATCTGCCCGTTGGGGTGCATGTACCACTCGCGGAGGAACAGCAGCAGCTGCTTCTTGGCCCACTGCGGGTCGACCTGCGCCATAGGGATCATGTGGAACGCCGAGTCCCAAGCAGCGAACCAGGGGTACTCCCACTTGTCGGGCATGGACAGGACGTCCCGGGCGAAGACGTGTTTCCAGTCGCTGTTTCGGCCGTGGCTGCGTGATTCGGGTGGGTCGGGCTGGTGGGGGTCACCGTCGATCCAGTCTTCGACGACGTAGTGATAGAACTGCTTGGTCCAGAGCAGCCCGGCGTAGGCCTGGCGGGCGACGTCACGCTCATCGTCGTTGTGGTCGGAGTTGATGACGGTGCTATAGAAAGCGTCGGCCTCGTCGAGGCGTTGCTGGAATGTCGAATCGAAAGTTTCGCCGAAGGGTTGTTCGGGCTTTTCGCTGTCGAGGGCCAAGCGGGCGCGAAGGGTAATGGACTGCCCGGGAGCGAGTTTCAGCGTGTAGTGCCCAGCAACCTTCGTGCCATAGGGTTTAGGGTTGACCACCGCGGTTTCACTATCGATCACGCAGCGGTGGAACGCGTCTTTGGTGAACTTGCAGCAGGGGAGGCCGTCGTCGAAGCGGTTGTGGTTGGTTTCGTTGTCGGTCCAGAGCAGCGGGGGTGAATCGCCGCTAGGGGCGGTGTCCAACCAAAAATGGCTGACGCCCAAGGTCTCGTGTTCGCCACGGATGCTGCCGTCGTTTTGGAGGCGGAGCTGCGGCTTGAGCGTGCAGCCGTCGTGGGCGCAGCCCCACACCCACGTGTTGCGGTACCAGAGCGTGGGCAGTAGGTGGAGCTCGGCGGGATCGGGCCCGGCGTTGCGGACCGTGATACGGATCAGCGTGTCGTTCGGCGAGGCCTTGGCGTACTCGGCGGTGACCTCGAAGAAGCGATCCTCATCGAGCACACCGGTATCAGCCAGTTCGTACTCGGGGTCCTTCTTGGTACGGCCCGCGTTGGTGGCGACGAGGTCGTCGTACGGATACTCGGCCTGCGGGTAGATGTAGCTGGCCTTGGCATAGCTGTTGGTGGGGGTGGCGTCCTGGTAGTAGTAGAGCTCTTTGCAGTCCTCAGCGTGGTTGCCCTCGTGGCCGGTGAGGCCGAAGAGGCGTTCCTTCAAGATGTCGTCCTTACCGTTCCAGAGCGACAGCGCGAAGCAGAGTCGGCACTGCCGGTCGGTCCAGCCGAGCAGGCCGTCCTCACCCCAGCGGTAGGCCCGGGAGCGGGCGTGGTCGTGGGGGAAGTAGCCCCAGGGGTTACCGTCGGGTGAATAGTCCTCGCGGACAGTGGCCCACTGGCGTTCGGCGAGGTAAGGGCCCCAACGCTGCCAATTGGCTTGGCGGTCGGCGTTGGCTTGCAGTCGGAGGTGTTCGCGGGTGTCAGGCATGGTTAGGGGGGAAGCATTATGACGAAATGCCCGAGCCACGGGTGGCGTGCGCTAAACTGTGCTCATGGTTCGAGAAGCCGCCAGCGGCCGGGCGTTTGCCCGCTATCGCCGAGACTTTAAGCAGCGTGTAAAGGACGGCACGGCATCGATCCCGACCGATCGCCGCGGCCGGCCACGGGAGGTCACGCGGCAGCGCGGCTTTGGCGAGCTGTTGAGTCAGTTCTGGAAGATGCTCGGGGCAGACCGGTTGCCCTTGATACTGGCGCTGGTGGCGTTGAGTGTGTCAGTGATCCTCGGGCTGGCCCCGCTGTACGCTCCGAAGTTGGTGGTGGACCACGTGCTGGGCGACATCGCGGTGACGGGGTGGGTCGAGTCGCTGACCGGCGTGTTCGGGTACGACAGCGAGACCTCGACGCCGAGCGTCCTGCTGACGGTCATCCTGATCGGGTCGATCTTGTTGATCATGGCTAGCGTGGGCGTCGGGCTCTTGGGGCGATGGACGGCCACGAAGATCAGCAAGCGGATGATGGTGCGCAGCCGACGCCGGGTGTTTGATCACGCGTCGCGTCTGCCGCTGCACCGGGTCCACGAGCTGAAGTCGGGCGGGATGTCGTCGATCCTGCGGGACGACGCGTCCGCCCCCGGGTCTCTGGTCTTCGAGATGGTCTACAACCCCTGGCGGGCGATCTCGCAGCTGGTCGGCTCGTTGGCGATCCTGGTATGGGTGGACCTGCGGCTGCTCGCGGTTGCACTCGTGATCTTGCCGGTCGTCTGGCTGACGCACCGTACTTGGATCTCACGCATCCGGCCGATGTATCGCGATATCCGACGGACCCGGCGGAAGATCGATGCCCACTCGGCCGAGGCGTTCGGCGGGGTCCGCGTGGTCCGCGGCTTCGCCCGCCGGCGGACCGAGTCGGCTCAGTTCGTCCGACGTAGTGCCCTGCAGGTCCGCCAAGACCTCTACGCCTGGTGGTGGTCCCGCGGGGTCGATACTGCCTGGGCGCTGCTCATCCCGCTGGCCACCGCGCTCATCCTGTTCATCGGCGGGCTCCGAATCCTCGACGACCGAGCCGCGATCGCTGCCGGCACGCTCGCCCCCGGCGACGCCCTGACCGTGGGCGGCCTAGTCGCCTTCCTGACTTATGTCGCCGCGCTGCTCGGCCCGATCGCTTCACTGGCCTCCACCGCCACCGGGCTGCAGAACTCTCTCGCCGGCTTCGACCGCACACTCGACCTGCTCGAAGAACCCGAAGAGCTGCACCAGTCGCCCGGGCACCGTACGGTTGACCCCGACACCGTCCGCGGCGAGCTCCGCTTCGAGAACGTAGGCTACCGCTATCCCGCCGGCGACAAGCCCGTGCTGCAAGACATCGACTTCACCGCTGAACCCGGCAGTGTGGTGGCGTTGGTCGGCGCGTCCGGAGCGGGTAAAACCACGCTCTGCAACCTGGTCGCCCGCTTCGACGATCCCACCAGCGGCCGGATCACCCTCGACGGCACCGACCTCCGCGAGATCCGTGTCGGGAGCTACCGCCAACTCCTCGGCATCGTTGAACAGGACATCTTCCTCTTCGACGGCACCATCCGCGACAACATCGGCTACGCCCGCAAAGACGCTACCGACGAAGAAGTCACCGAGGCCGCCCGTGCCGCCAACGCCGACGGCTTTATCGGTGAGCTCGAAGACGGCTACGACACCGTCATCGGCGAACGCGGCGTCCGCCTCTCCGGCGGCCAGCGGCAACGCCTGGCCATCGCCCGTGCCATCCTCGCCGACCCACGCATCCTCATCCTTGACGAAGCCACCTCCAACCTCGACACCGCCAGCGAACGCCTGATCCAGCAGAGCCTCTCGACGCTGATCGCCGGCCGAACCTGTTTCGTCATCGCCCACCGGCTGAGCACGATCCGCCACGCCGACCTGATCCTCGTGCTCGCCGACGGCCGGGTCATCGAGCAGGGCACGCACGATCAGCTCATGGCCGACGCCGGCCTGTACCACGGCATGATCCACATGCAGCTCCAGCCCGCCGACCGTGACATGGGCCTGCTGAACTACGACGAACCCGTCTCGGCCAGTTAAACTCGGCGTGAGCAATGAACGACCTGCCACCATCTGGCTCGCCGCTGCACCGCACGCCCGAACGTGTTCGGTTCTGTACTCACGTGCTCCTGGCCCTGTTGCTTGCTTCGCTCTTCATCGCACCGACGCCATCGGTCTCAGCGAGGACCCTGCAGTTCTCCGCGGTGCTCACCACCGGGCTCGACGCCGAAGGCCTGCTGCTGCGTGACGACGGCATCCGCTTCCTGTATCGCCCGCAGCGCGGTGGGCCCTCCGAGACGCGGTCGGCCAACATCATCCAGCTCAGTATCGAGGCGTTACCGCCGGCTGCGATCAAGATGCGTCCCGACGACGCCGAAGACGAAAACGCCTGGGTCACCCTCGCACGCTGGACAGCCACCCAGCGTTACAGCTGGCTCACGGAGTTTGCGCTCCGCATGAGCCTGATCGAGCCCGGCGTCCGCTCGGCCCCGTTGTTGCTCGATGTGCGTCGCGCCGAGTCACTGATCTTTGAAGAGGACGACCCCCGGTTCGCCGAGCTGACCGCGGTCTACCGTGGCGGTCGGCTCAAAGTCCCCGCAGCGTTCGGCGGCAATGACCGGGAGCGCCCCGAGCGGCGTTACCTGCTGCCATCCTCCGAAGAGGTGCAAGCCAACCTGCAGCGGGCGCAGCTGCTCTTCGAGGCCGCCCGACAGATCGAGCCCAGCGTCCACGCCATCGAGACCCCGCACTTCATCATCTATTCAGGCTGGCCGCGCTCGAACGACCCGACCCTCCGGAAGATTTACACGAAACTCTACGAACAGCTCTGCGATCAATTCAACGTGCCCGTCGGGCAGCACGTCTGGGCAGGCCGTTTGCCGGTCTACGCGTTCTGGGACAAGCAGGAGTTCGTTCGGTTCTGCGTCGAGGTGCTCGGAATCCCGCAGGGCATGGCGTCCCGGGCGGGGGGCTTCTATTCGCGGCGCGGTGACTTCGACATGGTGGTCCTCGGGCCCGTGCTGCTGCCGGGGATGCGCAAGGCCGATGCCCGCAAGTGGTTCTTCAACCTGCTCGTCCACGAGAGCACACACGCGTTCCTGGCCCGCTACTACAGCCGTGAAGACGTCCCCTCCTGGCTTAATGAAGGCATGGCCGAGACGATCGCTTCACGGATGGTCAGCCAAGCCTCGTCCGACCGCAAGCTCGCCTACGCACGGGAGCTGGCCAGCCAAGGCTGGGTGCCCGACGCCGACCGGTTCTTTGACGAGAACCACATCCCGCTCGAGCCGGAGTACTACGGCGCCGCCCAGGCGGTGACGCGGTACCTCATCCGGCAGGACCGCCGGAAGTACATCGAGCTGATCCGTGCGATCAAGGCCGGGAAGACCGACGAAGAAGCGTTGCAGGAGACGTTCGGCATGACCCGCAACGAGCTGCTTGCGCAATGGGTCCGCTCGCGACGGTGACCCGCCCACCCACCAACCTGACGCTCTATGAAGCCGCGGTCCAGCACCCCTTTGCAGAAGTCCGCATGGCCGAGCGGGTCTGGCAATATCACCGCCAATCATCACCCGGCGACACCGGCGCGATCCCGCTGCTGCTCCGCGAAGATTTCGCCGGCACCGCCGCCGTTGCTGCTGCCTGGTGCGACTCCCACCCCGAACGCCAAGCCCTCGCCGTTGAGTGTGATCACAAAACCATCCGCGCCGCGCAACGACGCCGACCACCCGACGACTACCGCGACCTGCACCTCGTCGAGTCCGACATCATGGCCCTCCGCGGCCCACGCGTCGACACCGTCGCCGTCCTGAGCTTCTCCATCGGCTACCTCCACACCCGGGCCGACCTGCTCGCCTACCTCCGCCACACCCGACGCAACCTCCGGCCCCACGGCACCCTCCTCCTCGACCTCTTCGGCGGCCCCGGCTCTGAAACCCCCGGCACCCAGTCCCGCCCCGTCACCCCCAATGACCCCACACTCCCGCCGTTCACCTACCACTGGGAGCAGCGCCGCTTCGACCCGCTCACCCGACGCATCGACTGCCGCATCCACTTCGATCTCTCGAACGGAGCAACCCGCAAAAACGCCTTCCGCTACGACTGGCGGCTCTGGACCCCGACCGAGCTCACCGACGCCCTCATCGAAGCCGGCTTCCAGCAGCCCACCTGTTGGTGCGACCGATACGACCCCGAAACCAACCAGAGCGACGGCCACTACCGCCCCGCTTCAAACACCCATCGCACCCACGCACGGCACGACTGGGTCATCTACCTCTCCGCTTGCCGCGACTGACCCACCCCGACATTCCCGGACCCAGCCCCACCAAACCCCCGAAATCTTTGACCCAAACCCCTTATTGGCGTATTTTATGTGTCTCTCCCAGGGCCTCCCAGGCCCGCCCGTATCGGTTCCAGGAGCCCCCGGAGTCCCCCTGTGTTGATCCTGATTGTGGCCGGCGGCCCGGACAAGGGTCGGACCTATGAACTCGCCCCCGGCGACGAGGTTGTCCTCGGGCGCGAAGGCGATCAGGTCTCGCTCTCCGACCACAAAGTCTCCCGACACCACGCCCGCCTCTGGGCTGAGGGCGGCCGCTGGTACATCGAAGACCTCGACTCGAAGCACGGCTCGTTCCGCAACCACGAACGCATCACCTCCCGTGCCCCCCTCGCCGACGGCGACTACCTCCAGATCGGCAACACCGTCCTCGTCCTCGCACGCATGGACGCCCTCACCGGCGCCTCCGAACGCGCCGCCCTCCTCGCACCCACCGCCGCCCAGCCCCGCCTCAGCCCCCGCGCCCGACGCGGCCTCCTCGTCGGCGGCGCTTTCACGACCGCCGCCCTGCTCGCCCTCGTCGGCACCGGCGTCGCCCTCCAATACCAGACCCTCAACCAGCAAACCCAGCAGGCCCAGGACGTCGCCGCACTCAAACAGACCAACGACCAGCTGCTCGCCACCAACGCCGAGCTACGTGGCCACATCGACGAGCGTCTCGCCCTGACCGAGAAACGCCAGCAAGCCGTCGCCCAGGGCATCGTCACCCAGCTCGAGCCGGGCATGACCGCCCTCACGCAAGGCCTCACCGAAAGCACCGAAGCCCAGGCCGCGCTGTCCGACTCGCTCAAGCAGCGTGACCGAGAAACCCGCATGCTCATCGCGGCCCTCGACGCCAAGGCCCGCGAAGACCAGCGGGTCCTCGAACAGGTCGCCGCCCTCCGCGCCACCGCCTCCGCGACCGACACCACCCTCCGCGCCATCGCCCACGACATCAAGCACCTGCCCGCCGGCATCAGCACCGGACTCGCGACCCGCCTGGACGAGGCCCTCAACACGATCCGCCAAGACCCTTCCGAACAACGCGTCGTCTCCCAGCTCGGCATCGCCCTGGCCAAAGACGGCGAAGCGACCCGCCGACTGCTCACCCGCGTGCTCGGCGTCCTCGAAGAACAGCCCGACGCCGCCGCCATCGCCGCCGCCCTCCGCCAGGAGATCGCCGCCGACCACCAGCGCATCGCCCGCACCGCCGAGCAGCTCGCCGCCCGCCTCGCCCTCGACAACGAACACGCCGCCGCCGCCGATCTCCAGGTCGCCCAGATCGTCCGTACCACCCTCCGCGAGAACGCCGCCCAGAGCGATAACCTCATCCAGCAGGTCCTCGCCCGGCTCGACACCCTCCAGCAGCAGCCCGACGCCAAAGCCCTCGCCAACCAGCTCCGCGAACAGCTCGCCGCCGACACCGCCGATCTCAAGCGCACCATGGACCGCGTGCTCGCCGAGCTCGCCGCCGCCCCCAAGCACGACCAGCTCATCGCCGACATCCAGGCCGTCATCCGCCACGACGGGCGTCACGCCGAGGCCGCCCTGACCCGTGTCCTCGACCGCCTCGACGAAGCCCCCGACGGCCAGCAGCTCGCCGACACCCTCCGCCTCGCCATGGCCAAGGAGTCCGACCAGGCCTACGCCATGCTCCGCCGCGTTCTCGACGAGCTCGAGAAACGCCCCACCGCCGAGCAGTTCGCATCCTGGACCGCCGAGCAGCGTGACGCCAACGCCAAGGCCGTCGCCCTGCTCAACCAATCCATGACCAAGCTGCTGGAGCAGCGCGACTTCGCCGGCGAGCTCGCCCAGCTCCGCCAAGTCGTCGAGCAGCAGCCCGCCGAGATCCAGCAGTTCAGCAAGGCCGTGCTCGCCCGGCTCGACGCCGAGAAAGACGCCGAAGACCAGGACCGCGCCCAGGTCCTCGCCGCCATCGCCGACCTCAAGGACGCCCTGCCCCCCGACGTCTCCGAACCCCTGCAGCAGGCCATCGCCAAGCTCGACCGCCAGCTCACGCAGCAGCAGCTCGCCGCCGCCATCGAGCGGGCCGCCGAGCGTGTCGCCACCGCCGAGAACCAGGCCGTCGCCGACCGGCTCAAGGCCATCGAGACCCGCCTCGACGCCGCCCCCGACGCCGACGACCTCGAAGCCCTCGCCGCCGGCCTCACCCAGCAGGTCACCACCCTCGTCGCCGACACCACCCAGACCCTCGCCCTCCGCGAGCTCCGCGACGAGGTCCGCAAGCTCGCCCAGGACCACGCCGACGACCCGCTAGTTAAGCGTGTCCTCGCCACCGTCGAGCAGCAGCGGGACATCGAGGCCAAGCTCACCGAGGTCATGGCCGTCCTCCGCGAGCAGCCCGACGCCTCCGAGACCCGGCTCAAGTCCGTCCTCGCCGCCGTCAACGCCGCCTCCGCCGACCAGACCCGCCGGATGCTCGAAGAGATGCTCGCTGACCTGAGCAAAACCCTGCCCACCGACGCATCCATCACCGCGACTGTCCGCCGCGAGGTCCGCGACGCCCAGCTCCTGGTCCAGGCCAACCGCGAAGCCATGGCCGACGCCCTCCTCATCGAGGCCGGCCCCACCCCCACCCGCCCCACCACAGCCCAACCTCGACCCGCCGCCCAACCCCGCCTTTCCCGCACCGAGCGTGCCTACTTCAACGCCTTCCGCTCCGGCCGCACCGTCCAGCTCAAGTCGGTCCTCGTCGACCCGTCGCAGCCCGACAAGACTTCGATCATGATCACCCTCGACCCCGCCGAGGCACGCGCCGCCGGCTTCACCGACTGGCGCGAGTGGTACCACGCCGACCTCGAAGCCCAACGCACCCGCCTCGCTCGACGTCTCCAAGAGAACCGCAACCGCCCCACCCAGAACGCCAACATCATTCAACTCCCCGACGGCGATCCCAACATCCTCCAGCAGGAGCGTCCGAACGATTGAACCACCTGAAGTCTCATGATGGGGTTTACAAGTTCACTCGACGCTACGAACTATAAGTTCTGTGAGTTTTCAATAGTTCATAGGTATGGAAATCTTGCTCACATTCCTTGCGCTGCTGTGCTTCGCAGTAGTTGGTGGAATCGCTACTCACCTATGGCAACATCGCATTCATAGGCGACATGAGACTTACATCAGGGATGTGGCAGAGAGGTTTTCATCAGGGTTGGTCCCCGGCGGTGTACTTCGTACGGATGTCAAGATACCCAAGCTGCCTGTGCGTATCCGGCGTTATGCAAAGCTGACCCCGTTTGTTGACTTCGCCGATCCCGATGATTCAAACAAGCGATTGATATTTTTTCGCTATGCTGAAACCGGTGCAGATAATCCGGCAATTGATGGCAAGATCGGGATTCTTTACGCCACGTTCATACTGATGCCAAATTTTGGACAGGTTGATGAAAATTACGCTTACGTCCGTGATTTCATATTTAGAAGTTCAAAGCAACGCCGACTCGATCAATTGAGTTTTTCTTCGCAGGAAATAGCGATGAATAATCGCTTGATGAACTGCAAGTACATCACCTATACCAAACGTCACCGTGACAACTTCTTTATGCTGGCGAACACAGACCACCGAGAAGGTTATGAGGAAGTCTTTCAATTAATCGAAGAGTTGTGGGATTCGACATAACAGATAAGGCCGGTTCTGACCAGTGGAGTACCCTAACAACTGTAGATGGCCAGATGAACCCGGCCTTATGCGTCTTGTTTAAATTTAGATATACCTCGCATTTAAATTTAGATATACCTCGCAGTTAATACCAAAAGTGCTCCACGAGTCTGCCAGGTAATACAAAAAAAGCCCTGGGCATGCCCAGGGCTTTACACATATCTGAATCATGTGACGATCGGCTTAACCGGCGGACGCGCCGCCCTCGCCGAAGGTGATCTTGTCGGTGCCGAGGGCGCCGTGGTCGTCGAGGCCGCCGAGGCCGCCGCCGGTGGGGGCGGAGCCGCCCCCGGAAGAGCCTTCGGTCCGCTCGGCGGCGGCTTCCTGGTCGGCGGTCCACTGGGCCCGCTTGAGCGACAGCCCGATCTTGCGGTCGTCCAGATCGACGCGGAGGATCTTGACCTCGATCTCTTGGTCGGCCTTGACCACGTCTTGCGGGTTCTCGACCTTGTGGTCGGCCAGCTCGGAGATGTGCAGCAGGCCTTCGAGGTCTTCTTCGAGCTCGACGAAGACGCCGAAGTTGGTGATCTTCGTGACCTTGCCCTGCACGATCATGCCGGGCTGGTAGGCCGACGGGATCGCCTCGTCCCAGGGGTCTTCCTCGAGCTGCTTGAGGCCCAGGGCCACGCGCTGCTTGTTCTGATCGACCTCGAGGACGACGCAGCGGGCGTCGTCGCCCTTCTTGACCAGCTCGTTGGGATGGCTGATCTTCTTGGTCCAGGAGAGGTCCGAGACGTGGAGCAGGCCATCGATGCCGGGCTCGATCTCGACGAACGCGCCGTAGCTGGCGAGGTTGCGGATCTTGCCCTCGACGATCGTGCCGGGCGGGTACTTCTCGGCCACGAGCTCCCAGGGGTTGACCTCGACCTGCTTCATGCCGAGGCTGATCTCCTGCTTGTCCTTGTTGATGTCGAGCACGACGACGTCGACCTCTTCACCGATGGACACGACCTCGGAGGGGTGGTTGATCCGCTTGGTCCAGGACATCTCGGAGATGTGGACCAGGCCTTCGACGCCGTCTTCGAGCTTCACGAAGGCACCGTAGGACATGATGTTGGTGACCGCGCCGCTGACGCGGGTGTTGGCGGGATACTTGGCCTCGATGTCTTCCCACGGCGAGGTGTCACGCTGCTTGAGGCCCAGCGCGATCTTTTCCTTGTCGAAGTCGATGTTGAGGATCTTGACCTCGACTTCTTGCTCCAGGCTGACCACGTCGGTGGGGTGGTTGACCCGGCCCCAGGACATATCGGTGATGTGGAGCAGGCCGTCGATGCCGCCGAGGTCGACAAACGCGCCGAAGTCGGCGATGTTCTTGACCTTGCCCTTGACGATGTCGCCGACGTTGATGCGTTCGAGCAGCTCCTTGCGGAGGGCGGCGCGACGCTCTTCGATGAGCTTCCGGCGGGAGATGACGATGTTGCGGCGTTCGGTGTCGATCTTGAGGATCTGGGCCTCGATCGTCTTGCCGATGAAGATGCCGATGTCTTGGGGGCGGCGGATGTCGACCTGCGAGGCGGGCAGGAAGACGGGCACACCGATATCGACCAGGAGGCCACCCTTGATCTTCCGCATGACGGTGCCGTCGATGGAATCGCCCTCGCCCTTCTCGGAGATGATCTTCTCCCAGCCGCGGATGCGGTCGGCCTTCCGCTTGGATATCGCGACGGTGCCGGTCTCGCCCTCGAGCTGTTCGAGCAGGACCTCGTAGGTGTCGCCGATCTCGACGCTGGCGGGGTCGTCGAACTCGTTCTTGTCGAGGATGCCTTCGGACTTGAGCTGGACATCGACGAGGAAGTCGTCGCCGGCCCGGCCGATGACCTTGCCCTGCAGGATGCTGCCGGGCTTGAAGTCACCGATCTGGTCTTCGAGCAGCGACTCCATGTCGCCGTCAGCGACCGCCGTGCCGAACTCGTCGGCGAGCATGTCGACGGCCTGCTGTTCTTCGATGTCGAGGGTGGCGATGAGGTTCTTGTTAACCATGAGAAGGGATGAATCCCGGTTCCGTGAGGAGGTGTCCCGCCCCGCCGCATGGCGAGAAAAACGGGGGGCGGCCGACGGTTACGGCCGCGTTGTCTACGGTTCATCGGCTGCGGGGGACGCAGTTCGTGAAGCGAACCGAGTAAGATAACCGTATGGAGCAGCCGCGTAAAGACCGGTCGGACTGGATGGTGCGGAAGTTTGAGGGCTGTGATCCGGGGACGGACGACTGGGAGTATCTCTCCAAGCTTTCGGTCGCTGAGCGGGTCGAGATGGTTTGCGAGATCAGCCGGGTGATAAGGAGCACGCAGCTTGTCGGACATCATCGACCAGAATTTTCGCGATCTGATCTCCCTGTTCACACGACACGGGGCTGAGTTTCTGGTGGTGGGTGCCCACTCGCTGGCGGCACACGATGTACCCCGCAGTACGGGTGATATCGATCTCTGGGTTGCCCAACACCCCAAAACGCCACTCGGGTCTGGCGGGCTTTGCTGGAGTTCGGTGCTCCGCTGGGAGATTCTCAAGAGTCTGATTTTGCCTCGCCACGTTTTGGCTTACACCTCGGCGTCCCGCCAGGGCGTATCGATGTGCTGACCACCATTGAAGGCGTGGACTTTGATACCGCCTGGCCACGTAAGCTGCCCGCGACCGTTGTCGACATGCCGGTGTTCGTCATGGGATTGGAAGACCTGCTCGCTAACAAACGGGCAGCTGGTCGAGAGAAAGACCTCAAAGACGTCGAGCGGCTAATCAAGCGGCACGGTGATCCGGCTGCCGAATGAGCCAGTTGATTACGCCGGTGCTGCCGTCGATTCGCGAGCTGAGACCGACTCCACTGCCGACTGGAACATCCGCAGGCCGGGGGTGGTGTGGGTAAGCCAGTCGGGCTCGGCCTGAGCCTTGCGAGTCCAGGCGGGGTGGTGGGTGGCGGTGGTGAAGCGTTCGGGGTGCGGCATGAGGCCGAGGACGCGGCCGGTGGGGTCGCAGAGGCCGGCGATAGTGCGGTCGGAGCCGTTGACATCTTCCCCGTAATGCAGAGCGACCTGCCCGTGGGCTTCAAGACCATCAAGGACGGCGTCAGGAGCGGTGAATCGGCCCTCGCCGTGGGCGATCGGGAGCTCGAACTCGGAGGTGCCATCCTCAACTAGCCCGCGGGTCCAGACACAGGGGCTGTCGGGGTTGACGGACATGGGGACCCAGCGGTCGATGAACCGGCCGGAGGTGTTGTCGGCAAGGGTGGTGGTCTGGATCGCGGCGGCGGGGTCGGGGAGGAGCCCGAGCTTGACCAGGACCTGGAAGCCGTTACAGATGCCGATGACCGGCACGCCGCGGGCGATGGCGGCCTGGAGGGGTTGGAGCAGGCCGTGGCGAAGCCGGTTGGCGAAGATGCGGCCGGCGGCGATGTCGTCTCCGTAGGAGAAGCCGCCGGGGAAGCCGATGAGCTGGAAGGCCTCGAGCTGCGCGGGGTCGGCGAGGAGTTGGTTGAGGTGCAGCGTGACGGGCTCGGCCCCGGCGAGGCGGAAGGCGTGGGCGAGCTCGGCGTCGCAGTTAGTGCCGGCGGTGCGGATGATGAGGGTCTTCGGCGTCACAGGAGCGAGTGTAACCGAGGCTCGGATCGGCGCGGCTAGACTCGCGGGATGCCTCAGGCGAAGCGGTTAGACAGGGCGTTTTTCGACCGCGATACGGTACGCGTCGCGCGGGCGTTGCTCGGCCAGCGGCTGGTGAGGGTCATGGCTGACGGGACGCGGTTGGCGGGGCTGATCTTGGAGACCGAGGCGTATCTGGGGCCGTACGACCTGGCGGCCCACACCGCGGGGTATCGGCGGACGCAGCGGACCGAGCCGATGTGGATGGCCGGCGGCACGGCGTACGTGTATCTCACCTACGGGATGCACCACCTGATCAACATCGCGTCGGCGGGGGAGGGCGTCCCGCAGGCGGTGCTGATCCGGGCGGTCGAGCCGGTCGAAGGACAGGAGATGATGCGTCGGTACCGGCCGATCGCTAAGCGTGATCTTGAGCTTGGCAACGGGCCGGCAAAGCTGACGCAGGCGATGGCGATCGACGGTGACCTGAACCGGGAAGACCTCACGGTGAGTTCAAGCCTCTTTGTCGAACAAGCACGCAGCCGGGCTCTGCCGGGCTCACGGATCGCGGTCACCCGTCGGATCGGGATCGATTACGCGGGGGTGTGGACGGCCGCACCGCTGCGGTTCCATATCGCCGATCACCCGGGCGTGAGTCGGCCGCCCAAGCGATTGGCCCCACCCACCGCCGGGCTTCCAGTAGCCGAGGTTTGAATCGCCCATGCCCCGGCGGGTAGACTGCACCGTTGGAGACACGACCCGCCCTCTGGACTGCTTCATGGACCCCGAACGCACGGACAACCCCGACCCCGCCGCGATCCCTACGCCCGTAGAGCCCGCTGTTGTGGAACCCACCCCTGACCAGACCGCTGCGGCGGTCGAGGCCGAGGCGCCTGTCGCCACCGAGCCGACCACGCCGCCGACCGTAGAACCCGTAGCAGCCGCTCCGGCTGAAGCTGCCGCTGAGCCGACGCTCGACGAGCAGGTCGCCGCGGAGATGGCCGAGCTGGGCGGGTCGATGGACGCGATTCTGGATACCCCCCAGCCCGAGGCAGCCGCCGCTGCTCCTGCGGAGGGTGACGCCGTGGCGACAGGTGATGCCGAAGCCGCAACCGAGACCACAGCCGAGCCCGAGCGGGCCAAGCACTACGAGATGAAGCGTGGCCGGATCAGCGCGATCCGCGGCGAAGATGTCTTCGTCGATCTCACCGGCGAGACCAACAAGCTGCAGGGCGTCGTGCCGCTGGCCCAGTTCGAGCGGCCGCCCCGTCTGGGCTCGATCATGGACTTCGTGGTCGACAAGGTCGACGAGGGCCAGGGCCTGATGTTCCTGTCCCGCGAGGGCGCGATCTCCCGCAGCACCTGGGACCAGCTCCACCGCGGCAGCGTCGTCGAGGCCCGCGTCACCAAGACCAACAAGGGCGGTCTTGAGCTTGAGATGATCGGCGGCATCCGCGCCTTCATGCCCGCCAGCCAGCTCGATGTCCACCACGTTGAAGACCTCGAACAATTCGTCGGCCAGAAGATCGACGCCAAGGTTCAGGAGATCGACCACAAGCACAAGAAGGTGCTGCTGTCCCGGCGGGCTCACCTCGAAGAGGTCCGCCGTCGGCAGAAGGTGAAACTCCTAGCCGACCTCAAGGAAGGCGACGAACGCCAAGGCGTGGTCACCGGCATCAAAGACTTCGGCGCCTTCGTAGACCTCGGCGGGCTTGACGGCCTGGTCCACATCACCGACCTCAGCCACCAGCACGTCAAGAAGGTCGGCGACGTCGTCAAGGTCGGTGACCAAGTCACCGTCAAGGTCCTCAAGATCGACGCTGCGAAAGACCGCCTCTCGCTGGGCATGAAGCAGGCGACGCCCGACCCGTGGGAGAACGTCAACGAGGCCGCCGGCTTCGCCAACGGGCAGGAGGTGACCGGCCGGATCACCCGCGTCGCCAACTTCGGCGCGTTCGTCGAGGTCGCACCGGGCGTCGAGGCGCTGCTCCCGATCAGCGAGATGAGCTGGAAGCGCATCCACAAGCCGACCGAGGTCGTCGAAGAGGGGCAGGTCCGTACCGTGTCGGTCCTGAGCATCGACCCCGAGAAGAAGCGGATGACCGTGAGCCTCAAGGCGGTCCAGGGCGATCCCTGGCAGGGTGCCGAGACCAAGTACGCCAAGGGCACCGAACACGAGGGCAAGGTCACGGGCGTCACCGACTTCGGCGCGTTTGTCGAACTCGAACAGGGCGTCGAAGGCCTGGTCCACATCAGCGAGCTCGCCGACCGCCGCGTCGGCAAGGTCACGGACATCGTCAACATCAACGACGTGAAGACGTTCCGTGTCAAGGACATCCAGCCGGGCAAACGCAAGCTCTCACTGTCGCTCCGCAAGGAGTCGCCCGCCGAGCAGGTCGTCGACACCACACCGCGTAAGCCTCGCCCCAAGATCGACAAGTCCAAACTCCGCGGCGGCATGGACCTCGGCGGGGCCGGCGGCGTCGGTCTCGGCGGGCTGTCGCTGGACAACCTGAAGTAAACCGCACCGCTGACCGCCCGTTGGTTTAGCATGCGGCTCAGGCATGCGGCAGCAGGTTCCCAACGCGCTCACGGTTCTCCGGCTGGTTCTGGCCGGGGCGTTCTTCCTCGTGCTCAACCAGTACCGCTATGGCGAGCCGCAGCCGCAGATGCCTTGGCTCTGGCTGATGATCGCGGTCGTCCTGTTCATCCTCGCCGCGGTCACCGACGCCCTCGACGGGCACCTGGCCCGGAAGTGGAAGGCCGAATCGACCTTCGGGCGGATCATGGACCCGTTCTGCGACAAGGTGTTGGTTATCGGTGCGCTGATCTACCTGGCCGGGCCGCGTTTCGTCGACCCCGATGCCGTCGCGGCCGGGTCGTTCTTCAACATGGCCTCCGGGGTGTACCCGTGGATGGTCGTCGTCGTGCTCGCCCGGGAGCTGCTGGTCACCGGCATCCGCGGCGAGCTCGAAGGCTCTGGCGTGAAGTTCGGGGCCAACGTCTTCGGCAAGCTCAAGATGATCCTGCAGTCGGTCGTCGTGCCGGTCGTCCTGGGCATCGTCGCCCTCGACCCGGTCCGCAATGGCTTCGACGCCTTCAGCTGGCTCACCTGGGTCCGCGACGTGCTTGTCTACGCCACCGTCGCGGTCACCGTGCTCAGCGGCTGGCCCTACCTCAGCAGCGCGGTCCGGCTGATGCGTGCCCCCGCAGACTGACCCGGTATCCTCTCACACCCTCCTTCCTCTTCCCCGTCTCCACACCGGATCGATCCTATGCCCACCGACCAAGGCTTCCTCGCGTTCGACCTCGGCGCCGAGTCCGGGCGGGCCATGATCGTCCGCTTCGATGGCCAGACCGCGTCGCTGGAGGAAGCCCACCGCTTCCCCAACCGTCTGGTCGAACTGCCCTCGGGTACGCACTGGAACACCACCGGGCTCTGGCTCGAACTCGTCGAAGGCCTTGGTAAGGCCACCGACCTGGCTAAACAGACGGACACACCGATCGTGGCCCTGGGCGTCGATACCTGGGGCGTCGACTTCGGGCTCATCGGGGGTCAGGGCGAGCTGCTCGGGCTGCCGCACGCCTACCGCGACGCCCGCAACGCCCCGGCCATGCAGCGGGCCATCGACCGGATTGGTGAAGCGGCGCTCTACGCCGGCAGCGGCATCCAGCTGCTGAACTTCAACACCCTGTTCCAGGTCGAGGCTCAGCAACACGCCGAGCCACGGTCGCTCGAACTGGCCGAGCGGCTGCTGTTCATGCCCGACCTGCTGCACTACTTCTTCAGCGGGGAGCAGGCCAACGAGCTGACCATCGCCTCGACCTCGGCCATGCTGAAGCCGGACGCGACCAGCTGGGCGAGTGATCTGCTCGACCGCCTGGCCTTGCCGCACCATTTTCTGAAGGACGTCATCCCCGCGGGCAGCCGGATCGGCACGCTCCGCCCCGCACTCGCTGAGGCGGCAGGGCTGGGCGATGCCCCGGCCGTGGTCGCCCCAGGGTCGCACGACACCGCCAGCGCGATCGCGGCTGTCCCCCTCTCGCCCGAGCACGCCGCCACCGGCGACTGGGCCTACCTGTCCAGCGGGACCTGGTCGCTACTGGGCATGGAGCTGGACGAGCCAATCGTCACCGACGCCGCTCGTGCCGCGGGGTTCACCAACGAGCGCGGCGTCGGCGGGAAGGTGCGCTTCCTGACGAACATCGCCGGGCTCTGGCTGGTACAGCAGGTGCGTGCGGGGTTCGCCGCTGCGGGTCAGACGCTGAGTTATGCCGAGCTCACCGAGCAGGCCGAGGCCAGCGAGCCGTTCCGTACGCTGATCGACCCCAATCATGCCAGCTTCGCGGCTCCCGGCGGCAGCCTCGAAAAACTTAAAGCCTTCGGCGACGCCACCGGCCAGCCCGCCCCCGAGACCCCCGGCCAGTGTGTCCGCTGCTGCCTCGAAACCCTCGCCCTCGAATACGCCCACGCGCTGCAGGCCGTGGAAGCCGTCACGGGCCGCCACGCCGTGGTCCTCCACATCGTCGGCGGCGGCGGCCAGAACGGGCTGCTCAACCGCATGACCGCCAACGCGATCCACCGCCCCGTCGTCGTCGGCCCCTTTGAGGCCACCGCCCTCGGCAATGGGCTGACCCAGGCCATCGGCACCGGTGCCCTCGCCGGGCTCGACGAGCTCCGTGCGGTGGTCCGCCACTCCTTCGAGCTGGAAACCGTCGAGCCCGACCCCACCGACCCCACCGACCCCACCACCGGCCCCGAGGCCTTCGCCGCCCAGGCCGACCGCTACGCCGCCCTCCGCGGGGCCGGCCCGTAAGCCACTTCCAAGGCTTCGCAAAACGTTCATTTCCGGGTGTAACGCCTGGGGCCCCCGCACGTCTTGTTTTTTAGAGCGGAAACTTAATCCCCAGGCCGCCGCTGGCCGATGCGCTTTGGACGGCGGCCTGCTTCACCCGCCCGCTCGGAGACCCCGGCCATGACCGAACGCCGACTCGGACAGATCCTCATCACTCGCGGGCTGCTGAACGAAACCCAGGTCCAACAGGTCCTCGACCAGCAGCAGCAACAAGACACCCCCAGCCGTTTCGGCGTCCTGGCCCGCGAGCACTTTGACCTGCACCACGAGGACATCCTCTCTGCTCTGACCGAGCTGCACCTCCGTCGCTCTCCTCAGACCAGCCTCGCCACCGAAGCCGACGACCCGCAGTGTCTCCGCACGCTCACCGCACAGCAGGCCTGGGACAGCCTCGTCCTGCCGCTACGGATCGAAGACGACGAGCTCGTGTGTGCGACCACCCTCGAAACGCTCAGTAGCGCGATCGAGATGCTCGAAACCCGCACCGATCAACCCTTCCGTTTTGTGATCGCCGAGATTTGTCAGCTCGAGCAATTCATCGCCGAACGGTACGCCTACGAGGGCATCGCGGTCATCGAAGAAGCGGCCTGACCCACCCGCCCACCCACGCAACCCATCACTTCGCTGTGTAGCGGCAGACGCGAAGCGTCCCGTTTGCCTGCTTAGTACCGGTGACACGCATTACGCCAGCAGCTTCGCCGCCACAGTCCCCTCGGCCGTGGTCTTCACCTCATACCCCGCTTCGATGAGTTGAGCCCGCAGCTTGTCGGCCGCCGCGTAGTCTTTCGCAGCCCGCGCGGCGTCCAACGCCTCGCACACACCCTGGGCATCGAACGCTTCGGACGCCGAAGGCTCACCGCCTGCTTCAACCACCGCCAGCACGCTGTCGAACCGCCGTAAGACCGCCGCCGCTTCTGCCTGATCGGTGACCGGCTGCCCGACAAACTCGAACACCACCGCCAAGGCCCCTGCCGTGTTCAGGTCGTCCGCCAATGCCGACGCAAAGCGATTCACCACGGGGTGGTCCAGCCCGATCGGCTCGGCATCTGCGGAAGCCTCCCACGCCTCACCCAACCCCGCCGCACAGTCGCGAAGCTTCCGCACCGCCGACGCCGAGTCCGCCAGCCCCTTGCGTGACACGTCGATCTGTGACCGGTAGCTCGCCTTGATCAGCTCGAACCGCAGCACCGCCGGGTCGACCGGCCGGCCCGTGAAGTCCCCGCCAAAGACCTGCCGGGCGGTGAAGAAGTTGCCCGCGCTCTTGGACATCTTCTTGCCCTCGATCATGAGGTGTCGGCTGTGCATCCAGAACTGGGCGAACCGGTCGGTGCCGTGGGCGCAGCGCGACTGAGCGATCTCGCACTCGTGGTGCGGGAAGATGTTGTCCTCGCCGCCGGTGTGGATGTCGATCTCTTCACGCCCCAGCATGGCCCGGGCCATCGCCGAGCACTCGATGTGCCAGCCGGGGTAACCCTCCCCGAGGTCGAGGCCGAAGTCGCGGGGGTCCCACTTCATCAGGTGCGCCGCGTCCTGCTTCCACAGCAGGAAGTCCGCCGGATGACGCTTGCCCGCCTGGTTCTCCGCCACCACCCGGCCGCCCGCGCCGCCCTTGAGGTCCTCGATCCGGTTGCCGGACAGCTGCCCGTACTCCGGGAAGCTCTCGACATGGAAGTACACCGCCCCGTCCGCGGCGACGTAGGCGTGCCCCTTGTCGATCAGCCGGCCGATCATGTTCAGCATCCCGCCGATGTGCTGCGTCGCGTGCGGCATATTCTCCGGGTAGCCCTCCGCGACTCGGATCCGCAGCGCCCGGGCGTCCTCGATAAAAGCCTGCGTGTAGAACTCGGCGACCTGGTACGGGTCGTCCGCGTCCGCCACCGCTGTCGCGTGAGCCTCGCCCGACTTCTTCGCCGCTTTAAGCCGCTCGGCCGCGACCGCCATCTTGTCTTCACCCCCGCCGTCGGCGAGCTGGTCTTCGGTCATGTGCCCGACATCCGTGATGTTCATCACTTGGTGGACGTCGAACCCGAGCAGCTCCAGCGTCCGCCGAAGCACATCCGCAAACAGGAACGTCTTGAAGTTCCCGATGTGAGCGAAGTCGTAGACCGTCGGGCCGCAGTTGTACATCGTCACCCGGCCCGGCTCGATCGGCACGAGCGGTTCCACCCGGTTCGTCAGCGTGTTGTAGAACTGCGGCTGGATCATGGCCTGAGATCATAACGATCCGCTTAACCGCCAACGCCGCCACTTGAGGTTTAGCCAAGTCGCTTGCTACCGGTCGCCCTGCCGACGCCCCCTATCCCGCCCCAAATCCCTATCTCCTCACCCAAACGCCCAGTTCTTCCGTCCCGCACTGGACTTTCTATCGGACGCGGGGCATGATGAAGGTGTGAGGCACAGCATCGGACGCGCAAGCCGAACCATGGATGGACCGCGTGCAGCCGTCGCTGCGCTCTTCATCACGCTACTGGTCATTGCCCCGGCCAGCCTCGCAAAACCTGCCAACCAGCTCGCCGACCTGCTCGCCCTCGAGGCCCGGGTCCAGAACGTCATCGAACGCGTCAACCCCGCGGTGGTCTCCGTCCGCATCCAAGGCGGCTCCGGCTCCGGCGTCGTCATCGGCAACGAGGGCTACGTCCTCACCGCAGCCCACGTCTCCGGCCAGCCCGGCCGACCCTGCATCATCACGTTTCCCAACGGCACCCGCGTCAACGGCGTCTCCCTCGGGCGACACCCCGCCAACGACTCGGGCCTCCTCCGCATCACCGACCCCGGCCGATTCCCCACCGTCGAACTTGGACCCGCCGACCTCCCCGAAATCGGCCAATGGACCCTCGCCCTCGGACACCCCCAAGGCTTCCAGCCGCAGCGCCCCGTCGTCGCCCGTCTCGGCCAGGTCATCGCCGCACGACCCGCCACCCTCCAGACCGACTGCACCCTCATCGGCGGCGACTCCGGCGGACCCCTTTTCGACCTCGACGGCCGGGTCATCGCTATCCACTCCCGCATCGGCGGACCCACCGGCCACAACTTCCACGCACCCGTCGGCGTCTTCCTCGACCGCTGGGACGACCTCACCGCGTCCCGCGAGGTCGCGCCCGGCTTCCTCGGCGTCTCCGGCGACAACCACCCCAAGGGTGCCAAGATCGATCACGTCTTCCCCGACACCGCTGCCCACGCCGCAGACCTCGCCCCCGGCGACGTCATCACCCATGTCGACGGCCAACGCGTCCGCAGCTTCCGCGAGCTCGCCGCCCTGATCAACGAGCGCGGTGCTGGCGACCGCCTCCAACTCACCACGCTACGCCGGTCCAAAACCCACACCCACAACCTGACTCTCACCCCACGCCCGACCGCACCCGAGCCTGCCGCCACACCATAAATCCCAAAACCACCACGACGCCCTATGATCCAGCGGCCCATCCCAACCTCACACACCCGCCTCACCGCAGCACTTCTGACCCTCACGCTGCTGCTCGCGCCCGTCGCCTCAGCCCAGGACGCCCCGCCCACCCCGACCTCCGCCCAGAACCCCCTGAAACGCCTGCTCGTCGAGGCCTTCAGCCCTGTCGCCGCTCAGTCGCAGGGCCAGGTCGTCGCCATCCGTGTCGACGGCCACCACGCCGCCTTCGGCACCGTTGTCTCCGCCGACGGCCACATCCTCACCAAGGCCAGCGAACTCGCCGGCGACGTCGAATGCCTCCTCAGCGACGGCCGTGCACTCCCCGCCGAGGTCATCGCCATCGATCAGTCCACCGACCTCGCCCTCCTCAAGGTTCAGGCCAACAACCTCACCCCCATCACCTGGGCCAAGCCCGCCAAAGACACCGCCCAAGCCGTCACCGTCGGCCAGTGGGTCCTCACCCCCTCTCGCAACGGCGTCGCCCGAGCCATCGGGATCGTCAGTGTCCCGCCCCGTCCCATCGCCAAACGCCGACTCGTCCTCGGCGTCCAGATCGACCCCACCCATCCCAGCAAGACCGGCCTGCTCGTCCGCCATGTCAACCCCGCCATGGGTGCCGCTCGGGCCGGCATTATCCCCGGCGACCTCATCACCCACGTCGCCGGCCGCACCGTCCGCTCCGTCGAAGAGATCGCCCAGACCCTCACCACCAGCCAGGCCGGCGATCAGGTCCTCGTCCTGCTCAACCGCAACGGCACCGACCTCGAACTCCGCATCGAGCTCTCCCGCCTCGAGCCCACCCCCACCAGCCGTACCGCCCGTATGAACCGCATGGGCACCCAGATCTCCCACCGCCGCGACGGCTTCACCCGTGTCATTCAGCACGACTCCGTCCTCCAGCCCTGGGACTGCGGCGGGCCCCTGCTCAACTCCCGCGGTCAGGCCATCGGCATCAACATCGCCCGGGCCGGCCGCGTCGCCAGCTACGCCCTCCCCGCCGACCTCGTCCAGGCCACCTACCAGGCCATGCTCGCCGAGCCCGGCCCCGCCCCCCAACTCGACACCGCCCGCCGCCCCGTCACCAACACCCCCCCCGACCACTGACTCTCGTAGCGCGGGTCGCTTGCGACCCACTTCCCACAAAAACCCACGCCCCGCCGATAATCCTGGGCCCCACGCCACCCCACCGCTTCCTCCCCAACTTTGGGCACCCCTCAACCCGCCCCCCCTTCTCAAGCCGGCCCCTCCCCCAAGTCGATATCCCCTTCAGCGCGAAACCCAGCGCGGAGGCGACCTTATGGGCCAAATCAGCAGCAGCGTCGGTCTTGTCAGCGGCATCAACTCCGCCGACATCATTGATCAGCTCATCGCCATCGAGTCCCGGCCCCGCCAGATCGTCGAGCAGCGCAACACCGTCCTCGAGTCGCAGCGCGTCGCCTTCCAGGACGTCAACGCCAACCTCCTCGCGGTCAAGTCGACCACCGCCCGGTTCACCACCGAGTCGGTCTTCTCCGCCACCACCGCCACCAGCTCAAACGAGTCCGTCATCGCCGTCTCCTCCCGCGAGGGTGCCGTCCCCGGCAACTACACCTTCCGCGTCGGCCAACTCGTCTCCTCCCAGCAGACCATCACCAACGGCTTCGCCGACCGCACCGGCACCCCCGTCGCCCCCAACGGCGGCACTCTTACCTTCGACCGCGGCGACGCTCGCCTCGACTCCGTCACCCAGCTGGCCAACCTCAACGGCGGCCAGGGCATCGAACGCGGCCTCATCCGCATCACCGACCGGGCCGGCAACACCGACGTCATCGACCTCTCCGCCGCCGTCACCGTCAACGACGTCACCGACGCCATCAACCGCGCGACCGGCGTCAACGTGATCGCCCAGGCCGACGGCGACCGCCTCACCCTCACCGACGCCACCGGCTCCACCCTCCAGGACCTCGTCGTCGCCGACATCGGGCTCTCCACCACCGCCACCTCCCTCGGCATCGCCGGCTCCGCCACCGCCGACCTCGACGGCGACGACAACACCCTCACCGGCACCAACATCAACACCCTCGGCGGCGACACCGTCCTCGCCGCCCTCAACGACGGCAACGGCATCCGCACCGCCGCCGGCTCCGACTTCTCCATCACCACCGGGGCCGGCACCTTCGGCATCGACCTCTCACAGGCCAACACCCTCCAGGACGTCTTCGACGCCATCGAAGCCGCCACCGCCGGCGACGTCACCGCCTCCACCAACGCCGACGGCACCGCCCTGCAGCTCACCGCCGCCTCCGGTTCCATCAGCTTCACCGCCGGCTCCTCACTCGCCCTCCAAGACCTCGGCCTCGACCGCTCCACCATCGCCGGCGGCACCGCGACCGGCGGCCGCCCCGTTGCCGAAATCAACTCCAAGCTCCTCCGCTCACTCCAGGGCGGCACCGGCATCGGCGGCATCGTCGGCGAAGGCACCGTCCCCGTCACCGCCGCCACCAACCTCGCCGACCTCTTCCAGGGCGATGGCGTCAGCACCAACGGCCTCGGCACCCTCCGCGACCTCACCATCTTCGCCCGAGACGACGCCACCACCGGCTACGCTGTCAACCTCGACACCCTCACCACCGTTGGCGACCTCATCGACATCGTCGACGACCGCACCGACGGCCGCGTCACCGTCTCCATCAACCCCGACAACACCCTCACTTTCACCGACAATACCGGCGGCACCGAAAACCTCCGCATCGTCAACGAGAACGGCTCCCAAGGCGGCACCGACCTCGGCATCATCGTCGACGATGCCGTGTCCTCCGTCACCACCGTCGACCTCAATCCGACAGGCACCCCCCCCACCAATGCCCAGATCACGGTCACCAACGCCGCCGGCACGACCGCCAACATCGATCTCGGTGGTGCCCGTTCCGTCACCGACCTCCTCGACGCCTTCAACGACGCCGGCCTCAACCTCTCCGCCTCGCTCAACGCCGCCGGCAACGGCCTCGAAATCACCGACAACTCCGTCGGTGGTGGCAGCCTTACCATCGCCGACCTCTCGGGCAACGCCGCCCAACAGCTCGGTATCCAGGGCACCTTCGCCGACGGCGTCGCCGACACCGGCTCCCTCGACCGCCAGTACATCACCGAAGCCACCACCCTCGACTCGCTCGACGTCGCCCGTGGTCGGTTCCGCATCATCGACTCGACCGGCCAGGGCGCAACCGTCGACCTGACTCAGGGCGATGAGAACACCATCCAGGACGTCATCAACGAGATCAACTCCCGCGGCCTCGCCATCAACGCCCGCATCAACGACGCCGGCAACGGCATCCTCCTCGAAGACACCGGCCCCGGCACCTTCGCGATCTCCGTCGAAGACTCGGGCTCCACCACCGCCGCCGACCTCAACCTCCTCGGTTCCGCAGCCAACCCCGGCGGCAGCATCGACGGCAGCTTCCGCCAGACCATCACCCTCGAGGCCACCGACACCCTCGACGACGTCGCCCTCAAGATCGCCAACGCCGACGTCGGCGTCACCGCCTCGGTCATCGACGACGGCTCGCTCGGCAACCCCTACCGCCTCGCGCTCGCTGCCCAAAACACCGGGACCGCCGGAGCCTTCGTCTTCGACGACGGCGGCCTCGGCCTCGGCCAGTCCAACCTCAGCGAAGCCCAGGACGCCGTCGCATTCTTCGGCGGGGCCGATCCCGCTGACGCCCTGGTCATCACCTCGACCTCCAACACTCTCGACGCCGTCCTGCCGGGCGTCACCATCGACCTCCTGGCCACCTCAGATCAGCCCGTCCAGATCACCATCAGCCAGGACAACGAGTCGCTGATCACCGCCGCGTCCGACTTCGTCAACGCCTTCAACTCCGCCGCCGACACGCTCGACCAGTACGACAGCTACGACGCCGAGAACGAGGTCCGCGGCCTGTTGCTGGGCGACTCGACGATCGCCAACGTCCGCAGCTCGATGTTCAACTCCGTCATCGGGTTCAACCAAGAGCTCACCGGGCAGTTCCAGTCACTCTCACAGGTCGGCATCAGCGTCGGCCCCGGGGCCCGCCTGCAGTTCGACCAGAACGCCTTCACCGAAGCTCTGGCCGAAGACCGAGACGCGGTGGAGGCCCTGTTCACATTCCAGCAGTTCGCCGTAGACCCAGAGACCGGCGAAGAAGACCGCGACACCGTCATCGCCCGCGGCGTCGGCGTCGAGCTCGACGAGCTCTTCGACCGTTTCACCCGCACCGGCGACGGCGTCGTCGATGGTGCCCTCGATCGGCTCGACGACCAGATCGAGCTCAACAACGATCGCATCGACGACCTCAACGCTCGGCTCGACGCCAGCCGGGCACGGCTCGAAGCCGAGTTCGCCGCCATGGAATCCGCCCTCGCCGGCCTACAAGACCAGAGCAACGCCCTCGCCTCCCTCTCCGGCAACTCCGGCGGCTAACTGACCATTGATCACGGTCGCCCAACCGGCGACGTCCAATAAAGCCCAGACCTAGACATTACCCGCAGCACGCTTCCCCCTCACGCCGATAGCACTGACGACGATGCCCAACCCTCCCGCCGTCAATCCGTACCTCAAGACCCAGATCATGACCGCCTCCCCGCAGGAGCTCCGCATGATGCTGTACGACGGCTGCCTGAGGTTCATTCACCAGGGCAAAGAAGGCCTCGCCAAGCAGGACTTCGAGCGTTCCTACGAGTCGCTCTCCCGCGCCCAGAAGATCGTCCTCGAGCTGTCTACTTCGCTAAAGCACGACCTCGCCCCCGAGCTCTGTGAGAAGCTCTCCGCCCTCTACACCTACATCTACAAGCTCCTGGTCGAAGCCAGCACCAGCCGGGTCGCCGAGCCGCTCGAAGAAGCCATCAAGCTGCTCGAATTCGAGCGCGAGACGTGGGCCATGCTCATGCAGCAGAACGGCGACGACGACGGTCCCGATGGGAAGCCCAAACAGCCTGGCCCCCAGCCGTCCAATCCGTACGCCCAGCAGACCGCGATGTCCGCCTACGCCCGCAGCGCGTAGACCCTTCTGCGCTTGACACCCTCACTTCGAAGGTCATCTTTTACCCCGGTCGCTTGCGACCGGCGGATATCGCTTACAGGTCAGTCATCATCGCCCACATTTGCCACAACCAACGCGATGATCGCCAGCGTCACAAACGTGCCCGCCACGCCGCCATCGCGTCCCGCGAAGCCCCAGATGCCCCACCAACCCGTCAACAAGACCAACGCGGCCATCGCCACCATCAATAACGCGAACAGGTTCAACACCCAGGCCCGGATAAGTTTGCCACGTCGGTATGCCCGCCTCGCCTTACGTACTTCTCGCCGGTGGTTCTTGATCAACGCTTGATCCCCGTAAAGCGAGTGGTCTACTCATCGCCGCCCTGGTTCGCGATCACCACCAGCGCGAACGCCGGTACCGCCAGCAGCACCGACAACTGCCAGCTGAACTCGCCAAACGCCAGCACCGCCGCGATCGCCAGCAGCACAAACGCCAGCCCATTGAGCACCAGCGTACGGATCAGCCGGCTGCGCCGATACGCCGCCCGCGCCTCACGCGTCTCGTCATCGATGTAGTTGTCATCAAGCATCCCAGAAACCTCCCGTACTACTCCAGCATAACCGCAGACGGTCAGAGGCCAACCGCCTGCCGCACCCGAGCCACCACACGACTCACCGCCTCCCGCGCCGCCGCCGCCCCGTCCGCCAGCACCGCGTCCACCTGTCCCGCATCCGCCAGCAACTCTTCACGCCGCGCCCGTGCCGGCCCGAACTCGTCCATCAGCAGCTCGAACAGCGCCTGCTTCGCGTGGCCGTACCCCATGCCCCCCGCCTCGTAACGCTCGGCCAGCTCGGCCGTCCGGGGGTCGTCCGCCCCCGCGATCGCCCGGAAGATCGCAAACGTCGTGTCGCCCTCCGGGTCCTTCGGCTCCTCCAGCGTCTCGCTCCCCGAAACGATCTTCATCACCGCCTTCCGCAGCTTCTTCTCCGGCAAGAACGCGTCGATGATATTCCCGTACGACTTGCTCATCTTCTCGCCGTCCACCCCCGGTACCACCGCTGCCTCCGCACGGTACCGCCCTTCCGGCACCTTGAACACCTCGCCGTAGTGGTGGTTGAACTTCTGGGCCAGGTCCCGCGTGATCTCGACGTGCTGCCGCTGGTCCTGCCCGACCGGCACAAAGTCCGGGTCGACCGACAGGATGTCCGCCGCCTGAAGGATGGGATAGGTGTATAGCCCGATGTTCGCCGCGAGCCCCTTGGCCGTCTTATCTTTGTAGGTCGTGGCCTTGTCCATCTGCGACTTTGGGCACAGGCACCCCAGCACCCAGGCCAGCTCCGTCACCTCCGGCACATCGTGCTGCAGATAGATATGGCACTTCGCCGGGTCGAGCCCGAACGCGAGGTAATCCACCACCACCTGCCGCACGTTGGCCCGCAGCTCTTCCGGGTCACGGATCGCGGTCAGCGCATGGAACGACGCGACAAACACGAACAACTCGTGCTCGCCCTGCATGTCGATGAGCTGCCGGATCGCCCCGGCGTAGTTGCCGAGGTGGAGCTGCCCGGTCGGTTGTAATCCGGTGAGGACACGTGCCATAGGGCCGAGAGTTTAGAGGCAATCCGCCCCGCCGCGTCGGGTTAGGATAATGCACTGCGAAAGGAAACCTCCAATGCATCACCTACGCTCTGCCATCCGTCGCTCCGCCGCCTGCCTGCTGCTGCTGGCAATGCTCGCGCCACTCTCGGGCTGCCTCGCGGTCGCCGCCGCCACCGCGACGGGCCTGATCGTGGCGTACACCAAGGGCGACACCGAGGCGGTCGTGGAAGACGACATCGCCGGGGCGACGGCCGTCGCCAAGAAGACCCTCGCTGAGCTGGGCTACAGCGTGATCCAGACCGAGCCCGATGGCGTCGAACAGCTGGTCACCGCCCGGACGCCCACCGACAAGCGAATCCGCGTCACGATCAGCCCCGCCGACAACCCCCGTCATGTCGAGATCGCCGCCCGCGTCGAGACCTTTGGCGACAGCGCGATCAGCGGCGAGATTATCGCCAGGATGCTCGACGCCTACCGCAACTAACCCGCCCCCGCTTCCGCGCTATCCGCCGCCCGGACCGCCGCGCAGAACGCCGCGATCTTCTCCGAATCCTTCACGCCCCGCTCCGACTCCACCCCGCTGCTCACGTCAACCGCGTAAGGCCGGAGCCGAAACACCGCGTCCCCCACGTTCTCCGGCGTCAACCCCCCCGCCAAGATCATCGGCGGCAGCCCTTCCAGCCGGCCCGTATCCCGCAAAGCCGCCAGCGCCGCCCAGTCCAGCGTGTGCCCTGTACCCCCCGTCAGCCCACCGGACGGCGGCGCGTCCCACAGCAACGCGTCCACCAACTGGTGCTCCCCCCGCCAGACCTCCAGCGTCGGCCCCACCTCGTCCGCCTCAAAGCTCAACGCCTTGATCACCTTCAGCCCCGGCCGACCCGCCTTCAACCGACGCACGTACCCCGGCCCCTCCCGCCCGTGCAACTGCACCGTCCGCAGCCCCACCCGCTCGATCAACCCCGCCACCGCCTCCACCGGCTCATCCACAAACAACCCCACCGGCTCTACCATCGCCGGCAGCCGACTAACCAACCCCGCCGCCCGCTCCGGGTCCACCGCCCTCGGCGAGGCCGCCACAAACACCAATCCCACCGCATCAACACCCGCAAACACCGCCGCATCGATCGACGCCGAGTCTTTTAAGCCACAAATCTTGATACGGGTCCGCTGCATGACCTGAGAAAATTACCACGAAGATACGAAGGACACGAAGAGCACCCATCTTTCCTTCGTGTCCTTCGTATCTTCGTGGTTCAAATTATGGCTCACCGGAATCCGAAAGGCAGGTCGCTTAGTGTTTGGCTTCACGGATACCTTGGCGAACACCACGACCGATCGGAACAACGATAAAAGCAAGGCAGCACAACGAAATCATAGCTGGTACAAACCAGCCGCCAATATTCTCTTCGCACCATCCAAAAGCATGCACCATAAGCCCGGTTCCATATAGGAGGCCAAGTAAAACGGCAAACACGATGGACCATATCCAAGATTTCATGGTGAACTAGCACATCGGATCAGCAAAGACATAAGGCGACTTCATTCAATCCAATCCTGTGCATCCTGTTAATCCTGTCAAAAATTTAAAACGGCAGATCATCATCCACCTCGTCCTCGACCCGCGGCGATGTCCCGAGGTGCGGGTCCATCACGGGCTCGAGCCGGGCGTATTCCAGGACCAGCGTCTTCTTGCCCACGGTGTTGAACTGGATCGTGGCCCGCGTGTGGGCCCCCATCGCGTTGACGGCCATAACACGCCCGATCCCGAACTGCGGGTGACGCACCACCGTGCCCTTGGGGTAGAGCGACTCGCGTTGCGCTGCCCGTTCACGTTGGGCTCGGCCACCCCCTCCTGAGAGAAACGCATCCAGGCCGTCGCCGTCGGATTCGATGCGGTCGATAGCCTCTTCGGGGAGTTCGCCAAGGAATCGGCTCGGGATAGTGAGATTGCTCTGGCCGAAGACGGTGCGGCGGCGGGCGTGGGTCAGCTCGAGGTGCTGCATCGCGCGGGTGATGCCGACGAAGGCGAGGCGGCGTTCTTCTTCGAGTTCGTCGGAGTCTTTGTTGGCCCGGTCGTGCGGGAGCAAACCGTCCTCGAAGCCGACCACGGCGACGGCGGGGAACTCCAGGCCTTTTGCCGCGTGCAAGGTCATGAGGGTCACAGAGCCCTGGTCGGCATCGACGCCGTCGATGTCGGAGACAAGGCTGATCTGTTCGAGGAAGGCCAGCAGTTTCTCGGCAAGGGTGGGTGGGTCTTCGCCCTGCTCTTCGACGCGTTCGATGACGAGGCGTTCCTCGAACTGCTGGGCGGAGCTGACCAGCTCGCCGAGGTTGGCCAGGCGTTCCTGGTCGGGGTCAGACTTGTCCTTGCGGTAGTGGTCTTCGAGGCCGGACTCACGGATCAGGCGTTCGACGAACTCGCGGAGGCTCGGGGCGATCAGCGTGTTCGATTCGGCGAGCTCGCCCTGGATCAGCCCTGCGGTGCCCCGCCAATCGGTGACCATCCGGCTGAACTTGGCCACGGCGTTCTGGGCCCGCGTGTTGATCTCCGTCATCCGCATCGGGTTTTCCATCACGACATCGACCGGCTGGGCATCCGTCAGGCTGCGAGCCTGCAGCGCCTTCACAGTCGTGCTGCTGATCCCGCGCGACGGCGTGTTGATCACCCGCAGCAGGTTCACCTCGTCGGCGGGGTTGGCAACGACTCGTAGATAAGCCACCGCGTCCTTGATCTCCTTGCGGTCGTAGAACGCGGTACCCCGGGCGATCTGGTACGGGATGCCGCGGTCACGCAGCTCGTCCTCGATCACACGCGACAGCGAGTTCATGCGGTAGAACACCGCCATCCCGCCCCACGGCACGCCGGCCTGGTTCAACTCGACAAAGCGGTCGATGACGTGCTTCGCCTCGTCCAGCTCGCTGCCACACTCGGCGACACGGACTGCTTCGCCGTTGTCGTTGTCGGTCCAGAGGGTCTTGTGCTTACGCCCGGTGTTGTTCTGGATCAGCGTGTCGGCGACCTGCAGGATCGTCTTGGTGCTGCGGTAGTTCTGTTCAAGGCGGATGACCTTGGCGTCGGGGTAGTGGGACTCGAACTCGAGGATGTTGCGGATGTTCGCGCCGCGCCAGCCGTAGATGGACTGGTCGGGGTCGCCGACGGCCATGACGTTGCCGTGGGCCCCGAGGACGGAGGCGAGCATGAACTGGGCGTGGTTCGTGTCCTGGTACTCGTCGATCAGGACGTACTGGTACTTGTCCCGCAGCTCCTCGGCGACGTCGGGGTGCTTACGCAGCAGCTGCACCGTCTTCATGAGCAGGTCATCAAAGTCCAGGGCGTTGTTCTTCTCCAGGACCTCGGCGTAACGCTTGTACACCTTGGCGACGGTGCGGTCGTAGAAGGTCCCGGCATTCGTCGCGAACTCGGTTGGGCCGACGAGCTCGTTCTTCGCGTTGGAGATCGCCGAGAGCATGGACGCGGGGGCGAAGTTTTTGGGGTTGATCTCGAGGTCCGACAGGACCTGCTTCATCGCGCGCTTCTGGTCGGCGGTGTCGTAGATCGAGTAGCCGGGCGGGAGCCCGAGGCGGTCGGCGAACTGGCGGAGCAGACGGGCGCAGAGCGAGTGGAACGTCGCAACGTTGGTCGCGCGGGACTGACGCTCGCTGACGAGCTGCCCGACGCGGTCACGCATCTCGGCGGCGGCCTTGTTGGTGAAGGTGATGGCCAGGATGTTCCACGGGGCGATCCCGACGCGGTGGATCAGGTGGGCGACACGGCGGGTGATCACGCGGGTCTTGCCCGAGCCGGGCCCGGCGAGGACCTGGGCGGGGCCGTCGATGTGGGTAACCGCTTCAAGCTGCGGGGGCGTGAGCCCGGCGAGCAGCGGGTCGTCGGAGACGTCGATCTCGGGTGGTGGGGTTGAGGGGGCTTCTATGTCCACTATGCGGTGAGTATATCGGTGTGTTACTTTCAGTTAATGCAGAGCGTGGCTTACAAGGTTTTTCACGGTCCCCGACTAGGTTTCTGGTGGCGGAAATCTCAAAATGACGAGCAGGTTCGCGAATCGGCTCGGAAATTCATCAATGAATCGATAGGCGCTGAACGCGTCATCGCAGTGACTGAATTCGAATTCTGGACGCGTTTCCGGATTACCGTGTGGTACAGAACTGAAGACCACGCGGAGTGACATCACATGAACCAGTCGAGGCGTCGCCTCGCGGCTAGTAAGCACGAGTCGGTGTGATTCAGTTCAAAGGATGACCGTCGTCGTCGGTAGGGAGGCCCTGGTTTTTCGCGCGGACTAGAGTCTCGCGGGTCTGGCGGAGCAACTGGATGATGAAGCGGGTGCGTTTGATGGGGTCGGGCTCGGCGAGCAGGGAGTAGCGCTGCTCGTTGTCGCGGCAGAAGACGGCGGCGGTGAGGTCGACCGCAGCGGTGGTGGGGATCTCGTCGGTGAGCCAGTCGTCGACGGAGTTCACCGCGGCGAGCGAGCGGAGCTGTTCGTCGGCGAGGAGCTCTTCGAGCTGCTGCCGCAGGGGCTGATCGTCAACAGGTTCGTCGGTGCGGGGCTCGGTGGGCTCGAGGAGGGCGAGCCGGTAGCCGTCGTCGTGGACCTCGAGTTCTTCACGGATGCGGGCGCGGGCCAGGCCCTGGAGGATGAGGTTGTATCGGCCGTCGTCGAGGCGTTCGTGGCGGGCGACATAGCCGAGGCAGACGTGGGGCCGGAGTTCGGGGTTGCCGTTGTAGTCCTCTTTCCAGTCTTCGCCGGAGAAGGTGGCCATGGCGATCAGGCCAGCCGAGTCGAGCACGCGGTGGAGCATCGCCCGGTAGCGGTCTTCAAAGATGTGCAGGGGGGCCGCGGCGTGTGGCAGCACCACGACCTGCTGCAGCGGGAACAGCGGGACGGGTTTGCTGAAGTCGACCGTGACGGTATCGGCCATGCCAGATTGTAGGGCGCGAGCGCCGGAGCAACAGGTGATCGAGGGGCCGTCTGTGCTTGTAGGCCACCCGTTTGGCGTGGGCGATGAGCCGGTCGAACCGCTGCTGATCTGTGTCAGAGAACTCTTCACGCGGGATCATGCAGGCCGAGCAGGCGGTGGCGAACCAGCGGTAGAGTCCGGCCAGCGTAAAAGCCCGTTCATAGAAGCGATCCAGGTGGTGCTCGAAGAGGTGTTCGAGCAGATAGCAGCCGAGGTCGATACGGAACTCATCGTCGGTGGGTCTAGCCCATTTGACGACGAAGTCCCAGATGGGTTCGGGGTCGGATTGGATGAACTCGCCGATCGGGATCAGTGCGCGTGACCGTGGATCGTCTACGCCGTAAGAGACGGGTTTGCCGGTGAGATATCGCTCCGCGCTCCGGATGGCTTGCGTGACGGTCATGGCAAGGCGTGGTGGCCGCAAGCGGCCACGCTAAACGAGCAGACGGTGCGATTGGAGCAGATTCCCAAAGCGTGTGGCGGGAGACGCGAAGCGTCCGGCTCCGAAACCGCGGGCACCTTCGGTGCACCCGCTACACGCAACGAGACACGCGCTAGATGCTGGGATCGAAGTCGGTGGGGAGTTCGCCTTTGGGAGCTTTTGGTGGGCGGAGGATGAGGTTGGGCATCTCGGCGGTGACGGTGTGGCCCGGCGGGATGGAGCGGGTGACGAAGATGTTGCCGCCGATGGTAGCGCCCTTGCCGATGACGGTTTCGCCGCCGAGGATGACCGCCCCGCCGTAGATGGTGACGTCGTCTTCGATGGTGGGGTGGCGTTTGGTGCCACGCCAGTCCTGGCCGCCTTTGGTGGACAGGGCGCCGAGGGTGACGGACTGATAGACCTTGACGCGGTCGCCGATGACGACGGTCTCGCCGATGACGACGCCGGTGCCGTGGTCGATGAAGAAGGACTCGCCGAGGGTCGCGCCGGGGTGGATCTCGATGCCCGTGTCGTTGTGGATGAGCTCGGACATCATGCGGGGCAGCAGCGGCACGCCGTGGGTGTAGAGGCAGTGGGCCATGCGGTGGGTGAAGATGGCGTCGAGCCCGGGGTAGCAGAAGATGACCTCGTCGTAGGACTGGGCGGCGGGGTCGCCGTCGAAGGCGGCGTGGACGTCGGTGAGCAGGAGACGCCGGAGCTCGGGTAGCTGGTTGAAGAAGCAGTTGGTGAGATCGCGGGCCTGGATATCGCAGGCTTCGCAGTCATCGCCCTTGCCGGAGCCGTCGAGGTTGAGTTTGTAGCGGAGGGCTTCGCGGGTCTGTTCGTAGAGCAGGGCGTCGGCCTGGGTGAGCAGGTCGCGGGTGTGATCAGCGAGGGTGTCGGGGGTAAGCCGGTCGGGATCGAAGAAGCCGGGGAAGACGAGTCGACGCATCACCTCGATGAATTCGATGACGCGGTTTCGGCTGGGGAGGAAGGTGGCGCCGACGTGATGGAGGTCGGGGTGGGCGGCGGACTGCTCGGTAAGGCGCTGGATAAGTGGCGCGAAGTCGGGCGGGGTTTGGGGGGAAGTGGTGTCTGCGGGCATACTCGGAGTTTACGGCGGGAGTGCCGGTCGCAAACAACCAGGCGTAACGGCGTGGGGTTTTATGGGGTGGGATGGCCGAATAAAAAAGACGACCCAGGGGTTGGGTCGCCTTCGAAGCTCACGTTCACGGGTAGGGCGGGCGATGTCCCGAACCCCAATTCAAGGTGGGTGCGTCGCCGGGTCAACCGGGCCTTCCACTCATGGAGGCATGGCCGTCGTGCCCGAACCGGCTCCCTTGGGATTCGACAGGTTCAGGAGCATTTGGCCCGTGATCCTGCCCCGCGAAGGCGAGCGAAGTCGTCTTCCAATAAGTCTATCGGGCGGCTGCTCGGGGTCCAATGAATCCACGCGAGAAGTTTTTCAACGGTGGATCGACGCGGCGTGTTTGGCTTGCGTGTGCAGCGCTGGCGTGGTAGGCGATTGGGCCGGTCGACCGACAGGCAGGATGCCTGTCCCACTTTGGAAAGAGCCTAATTGGCGGAGGTGTCGATGACCGGGAGATCGAGGACCATGCCTTCGCGGATGTTGTCGGGGCTGGCACCGATGAGCTGGCGGTTGGCGGCGTGGATGCGGGTAAAGAACCGGGCGGAGCCGTAGACGCGTTGGCTGATGAGCGTGAGACTATCGCCGGCCCGGACGGTGTAGGTCCGGCCGCCGGTCGGCGCGGTCGGGACCGGCGGGGGTTCGTCGCTGGCGTCGAAGTCGGCGATCTGTCGGCGGGTGGGGAGACGGAGTTCGTCGCCGGGCTTGATCTTGGTGGGGTCGATGGTGGGGTTGGCCTGGGCGATGACGGACCAGTATTTGGAGTCGCCGTAGAGCCGGTTGGCAATGACCCAGAAGTTGTCGCGGGGTTGGACGGTGTTGGTGGTTGCGGCTGGGGTTGGTGTGTTTGTGATAGCTGGAGGAGACGCCGTTGTGGGACGTGTGGGGGTGGGTGTTGGGGTTGCGGTTCGGGCAGCGGAAGGGGTGCCGAGGGTGAGCACACGGTTCGGAGGCGTGGTGGCGGTCGTGGGCGGGTTTGTGTTTGTGCGATTGGGG
>JBCCOW010000018.1:0-57951 GCA_039025195.1 Planctomycetota bacterium | reverse complement strand
CATGGTGATGCCGTAGAGCTTGTCGCAGGCCTGCATGGTGCGCTTGTGGTGGGTGATGACGATGAAGTGGGACTTGTCGAGGAAGGAGTGGATGATCTGGGTGAAGCGTTCGACGTTGGCTTCGTCGAGGGCGGCGTCGACCTCGTCGAGGATCGCGTAGGGGGAGGGCTTGGACTTGAAGATGGCCATCAGCAGCGCGATGGCGGTCATGGTCTTTTCGCCGCCGGAGAGTTGCGAGAGGGCGCGGGGTTCTTTGCCGGGGGGCTTGGCGGTGATGTCGATGCCGGACTCGAGGATGTCGGTCTTGCCGTCCTCGTCGGGCTGGAGGGTGAGTTCGGCCTTGCCGCCGCCGAAGAGGCGACGGAACATGCCGTGCTGCCCGGCGAAGTTGTCCCGGACCTCTTGGAAGGTCTGCTCCATGCGGGTGCGGGAGTCGGTGTTGATGGTGTCGATGAGTTCACGGAGCTGCTTCTCGGCGGCCTCGATGTCTTTGACCTGGTCGGCGAGGTCGTCTTGCTTGGCTTCGAGCTGGTCTTGTTCGGAGATGGCGTCGAGGTTGACGTTGCCGAGGCGGGTGATCTTGCCGCGGAGGTCGTCGATCTCGGCGGCGATTTGGGTGTGGTTGATGTCGAAAGGGTTGTTGGGCGGAGCGGGTTGGGGGGAGTCGTCGTTGGGCGACAGGCCCGCTGAAGCGGGCCCGCCTCGTTGGTGCGCTTCGAGAGCTGTCTTGTATTCAGTGTCGAGGTCGAGGTCGAGTTGGTCGGTGGTGCGTTGACGGACGGCGTCGAGTTTGACTTCGAGTTCGCGACGCTCCAGGGTCGCGGCGTTGACGGACTTGTCGAGCTGTTCGACTTGGCTGCGGGATTGGGTGACGGCGTCCCGGGTGGTGGCGGCGGCTTCGTCGTGTTCGGTGAGGTGGCGTTGGGCGAGCTCGACGTGAGTGATGGACTGCTGGAGTTTCTGGTCAGCGTCGGAGGCGGATTGCTCGGCTTCGGCTTGCTGGGTTTCGAGTTCGGTGACGCGTTGGCGGTGGCCGGCGAGCTGGGTCTCGAGGCGGTCGCGTTGGCGGGTCGCGTCGGCGGCGGCGACCTCGGCCTGGCGGGCTTCACGCTGGGCGGCGGCGAACTGCTCGGTGAGCTTGCTGGACTCGACGCGGGCGGCGGCGACGGCTTCGGCGGCGTCGTCGGTGGCTTGCTGGTGCTGCTCGATCTCTCCTTCCGCGGCGGCGCGGTCGGACTCGCGGGCGTCGGCGGCCTGTTCGTGTTCGGTGGCCTGCTGCGTGAAGGTGGTGTGGCTCTGCTCGGCGTCGGTGAGCTTGCGGTCGATGGATTCGGCCTCGGCGGCGAGGGCGGGGGCCTGCTTGTTGAGGGCGGTGATCTGGTCGGCGAGGTGGTCGGCCTTGCCGGTGAGCTGGGTGACGGCCTGGCGGAGTTCGGTGAGGGCGGCGGTGGTCTGGGCGGCCTGCTGCTCGGTGTTGGAGGCTTGCTGGGCGAGGCCGCGGTGGGTGGATTCGTCGGAGGCGATCAGGGCGTCGAGCTCGGTGAGCTGGGCGTGGAGCTGGGCGATTTCGGAGCGGCGGGAGATGAGGCCCGCGGTGGCGGCGGATGGTGGGCCGGCGGTGATGCGGCCGTAGGCGTCGAGGAGCTCGCCGGTGGGGGTGACGAAGCGGTGGCCCGTGGGGAGCAGGGCGCGGAGGAGGAGGGCGGCGTCGAGGTCGGGGACGAGGAGGGTGGCCCCGAGGGTGCGTCGGAGGACGGGGGCGAGCCAGGCGGGGTAGCGGACGAGGTCGAGGAGGGGGGTGACGCGTTGGAGGAGGCCCGCGGCGAGGGGGTGGGTTGCGGTGTGGGTCGAGAGCGTGTCGTGGGGCGTGCTGCGGGCAGGTGTGCCCGCAGCTATTGGGGTTGGTGTGATCAGGGGTTCGTCGAGGGCGAGGAAGGTGACGCGGCCGGCGAGAGCGTCGCGGGCAGCGGAGCCGGTGTCGGTGGTGAGGTCGGCGAGGCGGTTGATGATGAGGGCTTGCTGGGCGTCACCGAGGGCCGCTTCGACGATGGGGGCGTGCTCGACGTTGGCGTCGAGGAGGTCGGCGAGCATGCCGCGGACCCAAGTGTTTTGGGTGTCGTCGGATTCGAGGAGCTGCTTGATGGGGTCGGCGACGCCTTCGCGGTTGTCCTGCATCTCCTGGAGGGCGTCGAGGCGGGAGTGGAGGGCGGAGCGTTGTTGTTTGTGGTCGCCGAGCTGGGCGGCGAGTTGTTGGAGCTGGTCGGCGAGGCCGGTCGCGAGGGATTTTTGTTGGTCGAGGGTGGTGGTGGTGGTGGAGAGCTGCTGCTCGGTGTTGCTGAGCTGGTCGGTGATCGTTTCGCGGTCAGTGGTCAGCGTGTCGAGCTTGGTAGTGAGTCCGGCTTGTTGGGTGTCGAGTTTGGCCCGTGACTCGGTGAGGGCGGTGCGGAAGGTTTCGAGGGCGCGGGCCTCGTTGCGGGCGGCGGCGGCGTCGCGGAGGTGGTCGGCGATGGCGGCGCGGTGCTGTTCGAGGGTCTGGCGGGCGGCGGCGAGCTGCTGGGTGAGTTGTTGCTGCTCGGCCTGGGCGGATTTGAGGCGGTCGGCGGCGGTGGCTTGGAGGCCGGCGAGCTCGCTGGCGAGGTCGAGGGCGGATTGGTGCTGTTCGGCGAGCTGACGCTGCGACTCGGTGAGTTCGTCGAGGCGGTCGGCGTCGTTCTTGGCTTGGTTCTGCAGGTCGCCGAGGGCGGAGCCGTGGAGCTGCGCGGCTTGGGTGGCCTGGTCTTTGGCGGCCTGGTGGTCGCGTTGGGTGTGCTCGGCCTGCTTGAGCTGGGAGGTCAGGGCGTCGCGTTGGGTCTGGGCTTCGGCGGCGGCGGTCTCGTGTTGGGCGAGCTGACGGGCGGCGGCCTGGCGGTCGGCTTCGGCCTGTTCGAGCTGGTCTTGCGCTTCGTTGAGCGCGGTGGTGAGGCGGTGGGCCTCGGCGAGGTTGAACTGGAGCTGGAGGGTGCGGAGCCGGGCGTTGTGCTCCTGGAAGGAGCGGGCGCGGGCGGCCTGCATCTTGACGGAGCGGAGCCGGCGTTCGGTGTCGTCGAGGCGTTGACGGCAGAGGGCGAGGTTTTGTTCGGCGCGTTCGAGCTTGCGGATGGCTTCTTTTTTGCGGGCTTTGAAGCGGGAGACGCCGGCGGCCTCTTCGAAGATCTGGCGGCGTTCGGCGGGGTTGGACTCGAGCATACGGGCGACCTTGCCCTGCTCGATCACGGAGTAGGCATCGGTGCCGATGCCGGTGTCCATGAAGAGTTCTTTGATGTCGCGGAGTCGGGCGCGTTTGTGGTTGATGAGGTATTCGGAGGTGCCGTCGCGGAAGAGCTGGCGGGTGACGTGAACCTGGTCGGTGTTCACGGGCAAAGCCCGTGAGGTTGTAGGTTGTAGGTTGTAGGTTGTAGGGTCGGAGTCGGGGCCGGGTGGTGGAGAAGGGATTAGGGGGTTGTCGAAGGTCAGGGTGACGGAGGCCATGCCGGCGGGTTTGCGGGCGGCGGAGCCGTTGAAGATGACGTCGAGCATGGCCCCGCCGCGGAGGGACTTGGGGGACTGGTCGCCGAGGACCCATTTGATGGCGTCGACGACGTTGGACTTGCCGCAGCCGTTGGGGCCGACGATGCCGACGATGGGCTGGTCGAAGGCGATTTCGGTTTTGTCGGCGAAGGATTTGAAGCCGGCGAGGGTGAGTTTGGCCAGTCTCATGCTGGGGGTGACCTCCGTGTCGTGTCCTGAGTGAGGCAGGCGACGCTCCGCGTGGCCTGGGGCTGTCTGCGGGCAGACATTATCGGAGATCGGCAGGCTGTGGGGGTGGGCGTGAAGTTTGGGGTGGAAAAGGAGTTGGATGCGGGGCGGATGGTTGCAAGCAACCACGCGACGCGGGGTCAGCGCGGGAGGGGGGCGGGGTTATCGAGGGACTCGAATCGGTCGTCGGTGGGGGGGTCGGATTCGGGCTCGGACTCGGCTGGGGTTTCGGTGGGGGTGGTTCCGGGTTGGCCGAGGGTGGGGATGTCGGAGAGGTCGATGTCGGTGGTGGAGCGTTGGACGTCTTCGTCGTCGGCCCGGGCCTGGTAGATGGAGGCGGCGAGGGGGCTGGTCTGGACGTGGATGGGGGCCTCGATGACGCCTTGGGACTGGAAGGCCTGGAGGGCGGCGGCGACTTCGGAGAAGGAGAGGCCGAGGCCTTGCTGGGCGTCTTTGGTGGTAGGGGCGTGGCCGAGGGCGTAGGCGAGATCGACGGCGGTGGGCCCGATCTGGAGCTTGCGGGCGCTGCCGCGGAGGGGAGGCTGATAGAAGAGGTCAGCGATGGGGAGCTGTTGGGGCGGGTTGGCTTCGGCCTCGGCGTTGGGTTTGCCGTTGCCATTGGGGGCGGGGTCGTCCTGGTGGGCGACGGGCATGAGGCCGGCCCGGACCATGAGGCGGTTGTCGAAGGCTTGGCCGAGGCGGTTTTCGACTAGAGGGATGTTGCGGTTAAAGAAAGCGAAACGGGGGACACGCTCGGGCGTGATGTGGATCAGGGGGTTGGCGGTGGGGACGAGGTCGATGAGGTACTTGATCTCGTTGGTCTGGGGGTTTCGCACGGCGAAGCGCTCGATCATCGGGTCGTTGTTGACGGCGAGGGCTTCGTAGGTCGCGATGCGGACGTCTTGGTCGGGGTCGTCGAGCAGCTGGCGGATCGCGACGGTGCGGTCGAAGGTGGAGGGCAGGTCGGCGAGGGGGCGGGCGACGGCGGCCCGGGTCTCGGGGTTGGCGTCGCTGGCGAACTGAACCAGGACGGGGATGGCCTGCTCATCGCCGAGCAGGGCACCGGCACGGAGGGCGGCGAGGCGGACGGGCGTGGGGGTGCCGATGGTGTAGTAGTCCTGGAGGACAGGGATGGCGTTGGGGCCGAGGGCCTGAAGGGCGTAGGTGGTTTCGGTGAGGAATTCCTCGCGGTGGGCGGGGGTGTTAAGCAGTTCGAGGAGGGTGCGGGCCTGCTGGGTGATGAAGTTGGGGGTGCGCTGTGTGTAGAGGTATTGGACGAGGTTGAGGAAGCGTTCGGGGTCGGCCTGGAAGCGCTGCGGGATGTTGACCTGGACAAGGACGGAGGAGCGGGGGACGGCGGTGTCGAGCTTCTCGAGGGGGTCGCGGGGGAAGCGTTCGTTGATGCGATCGGAGATGATCCGGGCGATGCGCCAAGAGGGCTGGTTGAGACGGATTTGCACGGTGCGGGGTGAGGTGGCGACGCCGCCGTTGACGATAACGGCGGCGCGGTGGTCGTGGGTCTGGCCGGGGCCGAGCTTGGGGGGGATGGGGTCGAGGTAGACGGGTCCGCCGGCGCGGGCGAGGGGTTGGAGGAAACGGTTGGGGTTGTCGAGGCCGTTGACTGAGAGCTGGGCGGACCAGAGCTTGCCGCCGTTGAGCGAGGTGGTCTGGGTGTCGGCGGGGAAGACGAGCAGGTCGAACCGGGTGCCCTGGACAGCCCCGGCAGGGATGAGCCCGAGCACTTCGACGACGGCGGTGTCGTTGCGGGCGAGGATCTGCTCGGGCGACGCGTCGAGGACCTGCCGGGCGAGGACCTGACCGACGCCCTGCCGTGCCATTTCACGCAGGAGCCAATCGCGGAGGAAAGAGGGGACCTCTGGGGAACCGGTGTCGTGGAGGCCGACCATGAGGCCGTAGCCGGAGACGAGCAGCGGGCCGGTGTTGGTAAGGGTGGCGTAGGAGGCGACGGTGCCGCGGAGGAAGCGGGGGCCTTGGAAGGTGGGGCCGGGCGCGACCTCGGGCAGGGCGGTCTCGTCGGAGGACGAACAGGCGGGGAGGAGTGCGGTGGTGAGCAGGAGGAGTGCGGCGAGGGCGGGGGTGATGCGATCGCGCCGTTGGGGGTAGCGGGAAGGGTGGGGCATGGGTGGGGTGGAGTGGTGGGCGGTGGTGTTGTGCGAGACCGTTATTGTCGTGTAAGGGTTGGGGGGGGTCAAGGGTTGTCGTGGGGCGTGTGGTGGGGCGGCTTGTGGGCGGTGGTACACTCCGGCGATGGAGCGTGATATCGACCGTGTGCTGATCGGGCGGGAAGCGATTGCCACGCGGTTGGACGAGCTGGCGGCAGAGGTCGCGGCGGGGTTGCCGGTGGGGCCGGACGGGGAGCCCGAGCCGTTGATGATCGTGCCGATCCTGACGGGGAGCTTTATTTTTGTGGCAGACCTGGTGCGTCGGCTGCCGGTGCGGATGCAGCTGTCGCTGATGTCGGTGACCAGCTATCCGGGGACGGCCACGCGGAGCCGGGGCTCGACGGTGGAGGAGGGGCTGACGAAGCTGCCGAAGTCGTTGGCGGGGCAGCATGTGCTGGTGGTGGACGACATTCTTGACACGGGCGGGACGCTGGCGTTGGTGCGGGAGGTATTGAGGGATCGGGGGCCGGCGAGCGTGGAGACGTGCGTGCTTTTGCACAAGCTGCGGGATGATGTGAAGCCGCCCGCGGCGGACTACACCGCCTTCACGATCCCCGACGAGTTCGTGGTGGGTTACGGGCTGGACTACGACGGGTACTACCGGAACTGGCCGGAGATCGTGACGCTGAAGCCGGAGGTCACGGCGGTGAGTAGCAGTGGTGACACGCACGAGGCGGGGGTAGGGGCGTGAGGCCTGCGGGCGAGGCCGAGCCTGGTGTCGGTGTGCGGGAGGTGTCGGCGGAGGCGGCGGGTGCAGGGGTGAGTGCAGGTGAGATTGATCACGAGGCGGTGGCGGCCCGCGCGGCGACGTTGCTGCCGGCCGACTTGTTGGACGGGGGAGAGTTGGTGTTGCTGGTGGTCAAGCCGAGTCCGTGGTACATCGTGCTGGCGGCGCTGCGGCCGTTGGCGTGGATTGCGGTGGTGACGGCGGGCTTGGTGACGCTGAATAATGCGGTGGTGGACCTGGGCTGGTTGGGACTGGGCGAGCGTCGGCTGCCGCGGGTGGTGGACTCGCGCGACCTGATCCTGCTGGGGTTCGGGGTCGGCGGGGCACGGCTATTCTGGCAGTTGCTGGAATGGCTGTCGCGGGTGTATGTGCTGACGGACCGCCGGGTGATCCGGGTCAAGGGCGTGCTGACGGTTCAGGTGTTTCAGTGCACGCTGGCGAAGCTGCAGCAGACCGACCTGGTGTTCACGGTGCGGGAGCGGTTGTTTGGTTTAGGCACCATCGGTTTTTCGACCGCCGGGACCGGGCTGAGTGAAGCGTTCTGGGTGATGCTGGCGCGGCCGTTGGAGGTGCACAAGGCGGTGGTGGAGGCGATGCGGAAGTATGGGGGGCGGGGGCAGGAGTAGGACGAAGAAGCAGCAGTTGAGCCGATGGTGGTGTGGGTAGCGAAGGAACTCAACAGGAGCCGTTGTGTCGAGACGGTCCTCGGCCGCCGGAGCGACGCCTGCGGCCAAGGCTGACGATCAGGCTGCCGGCGGTGATCACGAGGAAGCTGCTGGGCTCGGGGATGACTTGTCCGACGATGCGGAACTCCAACAAGCCGGCGTTGATGTCGACATTGGTGTCGGCCAGGTTTTGGGTCAGCGCGAGGATGTTGTAGATTCCGGGGCCGACCACGTTTTCGAACACGAAGGTGTCTTGACTGCCCGAGGTGAGGACGGCCGGGTTGACGGCGAGGCCGAAGCCGCCGAAGAGGATGTTGTCGGTTTCGGTGAGCCCGTCGGTTTCCCATAGTCCGATGATGGAGATCTCCATGGTTTCTTGGAGCTCTAGCGTGATGTCGAAGACCGACTCGCCGTCGGCGTCGCCTCTGATGAACGATGACTCCGCCAGGGTTGGGTCGTTGACCACGGCCTCGCTGCGGAGGAAGCCGTTAATGACAAAGCCGTCGGGTTCGATCAGGATCGATGAGTCCTGTATCGCGCGTCCGATGACGATCCCGTCGCCAACGGTTGCGTTGACGTCTTGGTCCAGTGCGTCGTTGAAGTCAGCCCCGTCGAAGGGGGGGCTGCTGCTGCCGGAGAACCCGGACCCTCCGCTGGTTTCGGTGAGGGAGCCGTTGACGGAGATCGACCGGTCGTCGTTGAGCAGTGTGACGTCCGCCAGCACGGAGGGTGCTAGGGCATAGCACGCGGATGCGGTGGCGATCCACGTCAAGAGTCTGGTGGTGTGACGCATGTTTGTTTCTCCTCGTTGCAAATGAATGTTTCATGCCCAGTTTACACTACCGGCCACATTAATTGTTGCCTCGGTGCTAGTTTTGTCGGATGCGGGCGGAGGCGGCGTGGGCAGTGAGGGATTCGGCGGTGGCGAGGGTGTCGATGCGTTGGATCGCGGTTTTGGGCATCCCGCCGGTTTGGGGGGAGTAGCTCACGGTGCCGGTGCGTTTGAGGAAGGTGTAGACGGAGACGCCGGAGGTGAAGCGGGCGGTGGTGCCGGTGGGGAGGCAGTGGGAGGGGCCGGCGTAGTAGTCGCCAGCGGCGACGGGGGTGGTGTCGTGGAGGAAGACCTCGCCGGCGTGGCGGATTCTTGTGAGCCAAGCGTCGGGGTCTTTGACTGCGAGGGAGAGGTGCTCGGTGGCGAGCTGGTTGGCGAGGGTGGCGGCGTGTTGTTCGTCGGTGGCGAGCAGGGCGCAGGACTCGTCGCGGAGGGCGTCGGCGATGGCGTCCTGGCGGGTGAGTTTTTGGAACTGATTCTTTAGTTCGGTTTGGATGTTGGAGATGACGTCGGGCTGCCAGGCGATGAGGAAGCACTTGCCGGGGTCGTGCTCGGCCTGGGCGAGGAGGTCGGCGGCGACGCGGGGGGGGTGGGTGGTGTGGTCGGCGAGGGTGACGATTTCGGAGGGGCCGTAGAACCCGTTGTCGGTGCCGGTGTGGCCGGCGACCTGGGCTTTGGCGAGCTGGACGAAGACGTTGCCGGGGCCGGCAATCAGGTCGACAGGGGGGACGGTGTGGGTGCCGAAGGCGAGGGCGGCGACGCCCTGGGCGCCGCCGATGGCGTAGAGGTTGTTGAGGCCGAGGAGGTGGCAGGTGGCGAGGACGGCGGGGGCGGGGGTGGGGCGCGGCCCACGGATGGAATCCGTGGGCTTCGAGATGTCAGTGGTGGGTGGGGGGTGGATGATGTGGATGTTGTCTGCGGGGACGCCGGCGACGAGGGCGGGGACGGCGAGCATGATGAGGGTTGAAAACAGGACGGCGGAGCCGCCGGGGACGCAGAGGCCGACGGAGTCGACGGGGGTCCAGCGGAGGCCGAGGGTCGCGCCGGCGAGGTCGATGGGGTTGGGGTCGGTGGGTTTGATGTGCTGCTGGTAGTAGGTGACGTTGTCGATGGCGGCGGAGATGGCGTCGCGGAGGGCGGGGTCGAGGGCGTCGGCGGCGGGGGCGAAGGTGGCGGGGTCGACGCGGATGTAGTCGGCGGTGTAGTCCGGGTCGGTGAACTTCTGCATCAGTTCGACGAGGGCGTCTTCGCCGCGGGTGCGGACGTCGGCGAGGATGGACGCGACGGTGGCGGCTGCGTCCGAGGTGGAGGAGGCGGTGTTTTTGAGGCGGGCGAGGCGCTGGGCGTAGGCGTCGCGGCCTTCGGTTGTTTTCAGGTCGTAGAGGGGGAGTTCGGGGGTTGGCATGGGAGGGGGATGGTAAGGCGACCGGTCGCGAGCGACCGGGCTAAACCTCAGCTTTTGCGTTTGAAGAGGGCGCCGGTGCGCTGGATGCGGCCTTGGATTTCGAGGAGGGTGAGCTGGGCGCGGAGGGTGCTGGCGTCGAGGTCGGTCAGTGCGATGAGCTCGTCGAGGGAGCGGGGGTCGGTGAGGTTGTCGAGGATGGCTTGGTGGACGGGGGTGGTGGGTGAAGCGTCGGCGGTGGCGGGGGCGTTTTGGGTGGCGCTTTGGTTTTCGGCGATGGTCTGGGCTTTGAGGAGTTGGCCGGTCTCGCCGAGGGTGTCGAGGATGTCGGCGATGGAGGTGACGAGGGTGCCCCAGCCTTCGCGGAGGATCTTGTGGCAGCCGGCGGACTGCTTGGAGTCGACGCGGCCGGGCAGGACCATGAGCTCTCGGCCGTGGTCTTCGGCGCACTGGCGTGCGGTGATGAGGGCACCGGAGCGGAGGGCGGCTTCGACGACGAGGGTGCCGAGGGCGAGCCCCGAGATGATGCGGTTGCGTCGGGGGAAGTGGGTGGCGTGGGGTGGGGTGAGCAAGGGGAGTTCAGAGAGGACGGCGCCGCGGGGTTGGCCGGTGTCCGGGTCGGGGGCGATGATCTGGGCGAAGAGGTCGGTGTGGTCCTGGGGGTAGGGCTTGGCGAGGCCGGAGCCGATGACGGCGAGGGTTCGGCCTTGTGCGTCGAGGCAGCCGTGGTGGGCGGCGGCGTCGATGCCGTAGGCCCCGCCGGAGACGACGGTGAGGCTGGCGCGGGCGGCGTCGGCGGCTAGTCGGTGGGCTTGTTCACGGCCGTAGTGGGTGGCTTTGCGTGAGCCGACGATGCCGAGGGCGAGGGCGTCGTCTTCGGTGAGTTGGCCCTTGACCCAGAGCAGCGGGGGTGGGTCGGGGATGTGTCGGAGCAGGGCGGGGTAGCGGGGGTCGTCTATTGCGAGGAGGTGGGCGTTGTGTTTCTCGACGCGTTCGAGTTCGCGGGGGACGAGGTCGTCGTCGTGGACCTGGCGGAGGCCGGCCTGGATGGCGGTGGCGCCTTTGGGGGAGATGCCTTTGATGGCGGTGAGGCGGTCGGGGTGGTGTTGGATGGTGTGGAGGAGGGAGTCGGCGGGGCCGAGGGCGTCGAGGCAGCGTGCGATGAGGGTGGGCCCGAGGCCTGGGGTGAGGGTGAGGGCGAGGAGGGAAGACACGTCTTGTGTCGGCATAGCGCGAGGGTAGCAGGCGGGGGACAGGCGATGCGTCGCATCGCGGCTATAAAGAATTGAGGTCGTTAGTTGTGGGCATAAAAAAAGCTCCCGCCCGCGGGTGCGGGGGGGAGCCGTAAGGCGTGTCGCGGAGCGGTCTAGCGCCGGCTCCGTCGAGCGGAGCTAGCACGCCCCGTTCCTACACATACAGTCGTTACAGTCAGTCACTGGATCACCTCTTTTCGTTCAGGGCGGTCGGGGTGTCTCGCGGGGAGGGTTAGCCGATCGCGGTTGTTCCAGCCGTCGCCGGGTTCCGATTTCGCTCGTCGGGTTCTGACTGTGACCCTTAAGCCCAGATCCATCGGTCCTAGCCGCCGGAGGCTTGTCGGCCTCGCCCGTCGGGAGGCCACCACGCTCGTCGCCTGAGCACGGGGCTTTTAGCGACGCTCGGTCGAGGGTTCACGCCGGGGGGCTTGGGTGTTGACCGGCCGTGGTCCTGCGTGTCGTCTCGACAGGAGGATTATCGGCGTGAAGCCGGGGAGGTCAACCGATTTCGGTGATGAAGTGGAGAATTGAATCAGCTTGATTGTTGTGCGAGCAAGAACTTGTGCTTGCGCTTGACCAGATCGAGCAGGTGATCGACTTCGGTCTGTGCGGAGGGCGTCCATTTGCCCCAGTAGGTGTTGATGGACTGCTTGGCCCCCTTGATGCCGTCGCGGATGAAGCGGTTGAGGCGACGCATCGGCACGGCCTCGACAAAGGCCTCGTCGAGCGGGATGCAGACCAGCGGGGTCTCAGGGCGGGGCACGATGTAGGCGAAGGCGTCCTGGCTGGCGGCTTTTCCGCCGAGGTCGGCTTCGGGGAAGTTGATTTCGACGGTCCACATCCAGGCCTCGCCGTGCCATTGGAGAGACTGTTCGAGGCCGTCGAAGGCCTGGGTCCCTTCTAGGAACGAAGGCAGGACACGCTTGTGGTGCTCTTTTTGTTCTTCCCAGAGCTGGTCGAGGGTGGGGGTGGTCCAGCGTTCTTCCCAGGGGAGTCGGCTTCGGATGATGATCTTGGGCATGGCGGTTTTGGGGTGCGGCGTGGCGGGTGGGGTGGGTGGGGCGGGCCCAGACCGGGTTGACGAGTCTGTCGTCTGGGGCGTTAAGCCTTGTTGAGGAGCGTTTTATGAGGTTTGGGCCGGAATTTGGGTAGCCCCGAAGTGTAACCCCATTCAACGCGGCTGGCAACGATCGCTTGACCGATAACGGCCGGGGATTAAAAGGGGTGATCGACGCTCGCGGCCCGCTGGCGTATTCTGAGACGGCGGGGAACTTTCTAAGCCCGAGCCGCTCGGACGCCGAGGACGTGTCCCATGACATTGGAACAACAGAACGAAGCGTTGGCCGCGACGCTGCCCGAGCCGGAGGGCTTTGACCCGACGGGCATGCGGGTGCTGATCGTGGACGACAACGAGCAGAACGTCGAGCTGCTGCAGGCTTATTTGGAGTCGCTGCCGCTGGAGGTCTCGGCGGTCTACGACGGGCAGACAGCGCTGGACCGCATCGAGGACGCAGACCAGCCGCAGCCGGACCTGGTGCTGCTGGATGTGATGATGCCGCGGATGTCGGGCTTCGAGGTGTGTCAGCGGATCAAGGGCAACCCGGCAACGTCGGGGATCCCGGTGATCATGGTGACCGCGCTGAACGAGCTGGGCGACATCGAGCGTGGTGTTGAGGCGGGGACCGACGAGTTTGTGACGAAGCCGGTGAACAAGTTGGAGCTGTTGACGCGGGTGAAGACGCTGCTGCGGACGCGTCGGCTGGACCTGCAGGGCGGGGACAAGGACGCACACATCCGCGATCTCGAGCGGATGCTTGAGGAAGCCAAGCGGGGCCGGCTGGGCTGAGTTCCTACGCAAGCGGGTGTGGACTGAGCAAGTAATGGGTGGTCGGAAATTCGGCGTCGCTGGGGTTGTGGTGGTTATCGGGCTTGGTGGGTCGGGCCGCGTCGGCGTGGGTAGGGGCGTGGAACGCCGAGCGGGTTCGGTCTGTGACGGTTGTGCGTGCTATGCAGGGGGTTGGGGCGGGTCTTTCGGGTTGCGCGGTGTGTGGAGTTGCATCCGGCTGCGGCGGGCGACGATGTCAACATCCGTCGAGCCGTCCGATCCAGGACATCGACACCCTCGGCGTGCCACTAAGGCTCGGCCGAGCCCCAGTCGGGTCGCCGGTTCACAGCGTGTGGGCCGGACTCGGAACAACCAGTCGCCGACTCAATACGACCACACCGTCGGCCCGTGAACACTGGGGGGATTGCTCGACCGTTTTTGGAGGTAGAAAGCCATGAGCCGGATCAATACGAACGTCAGTTCTCTTCTCTCGCAGCGGATCTTGGGACAGAACAACAACCAGCTGACCCAATCCCTCGAACGCCTCAGCACCGGCTTCCGCATCAACCGGGGTAGCGATGACCCGGCGGGCCTGATCGCTTCTGAATCGCTGCGTTCGGAGCAGGCCTCGATCTCCGCTGCCCTGACCAACGCGACGCGTGCCGAACAGCTCGTCAACGTTGCCGAGGGCGGCCTTCAGGAAGTCAACAGCCTCCTGACCGAGCTTCAAGGCTTGGTGAGCCAATCCGCTTCTGAGGCGGGCCTGTCCGACGACGAACGCAGCGCGAATCAGGCCCAGATCGACGGGATTCTCCAAACGATCGATCGGATCGCCTCGACCACCAGCTTCAACGGCACGCAGCTGCTTAACGGCAGCTTCGACTTCACCGTATCCAACCAGACCGATGACCTGGACAGCTTCCAGATCAACGCCGCCAACGTGCCCGTTGGTAACCTCGAGGTCGAAGCGGTCGTGACCGCTTCCGCTCAGCAGGCCGGCGTGTTCATCTCGCTCGGTGCGACCAGCCTCGACCTGTCGACGACCAACCCCGAGTTTGTCTTCGAGGTCGCCGGTGCGGACGGCTCGCAGCAGTTCAGCTTTGCCTCCGGTGCGACGCTCGACTCCATCGCCACCGCCGTCAACGCCTCGACCGGTACCACCGGCGTCTCCGCCGTCGTGTCCGGCAACGTCGTGCGGTTCAACTCGACCGAGTTCGGCTCCAGCCAGTTCGTTGCCATCGACATCATCAACGACGGCGACCAGGCTGGGAACGTCGGCTTCTTCAACTCCACCGACCCGGATGAAGGCATCACCGTCGGGGCTACCGCCCTGTCGGCGGTGACCAACGCACTGCGTGATGAGGGCCAAGACGTCGGCGTGACCGTCAACGGCGTGACCGCTCAGTCCGACGGCCGAAACTTCTCCATCACCACCGACAACCTCGACCTCGAGGCCACGCTCACGACGTCCGGCGTCCAGTCGGTTGCCACGATCGACCTGTTCACCGTCACCGGTGGCGGTGCCCGGTTCAACCTGGGGGCTCAGGTCAGCGACGCCAACGCGGTCGCGCTGGGTCTGCCCAACATCGCCACCCGGAACCTCGGGTTCACCACCATCACCAACCCCGACACCGACACCAACGACCGGTTCGCCACCGTCAACGTCAACCTCGATGACCTCCGCTCCGGCGGGTTGCTCAACGTGGTCGACGGCGAGGTCGGCGACGCCCAGGCGGTCGTCGACCGGGCGGTGAACCAGATCAGCAGCCTCCGCGGTCGGCTCGGTGCGTTCCAGTCGAACACGATCGGCTCGACGATCAATTCGCTGGGCGTGGCCCTGGAGAACATCTCCGCGGCCGAATCGGCGATCCGTGACACGGACTTCGCCGCCGAGACCGCCGAGCTCACCCGCTCGCAGGTCCTGGTGAACGCCGCATCGAGCGTGCTCTCGATCGCCAACAACCGGTCGGCCAGCGTGCTGAACCTGCTCGGCTAAGGCCTCAACGGCAACAACCCCGCCTATCCCAAGCCCCGGCGTCGCTGATGCCGGGGCTTTTTGCTGCGCTGGACTGGCTGGGCCGGTAGCGTCTGGCGTGAAGCGGTACCGGTTGTAACGGTTATGCCAAAAATTGTGTTTGGGGGGAGGTTAAGGGCCCTGCCGGTTGTGTCGATGCTGCCGGTGGGCCGGCCTGTGATGCCGGCCTCGGGGGACACGGCTTGTCGGGGTTCCGATAAGCCGGACGCCTCCGGGCGGTGGACGGCTCGGCCGTCTCCCGCCGAACAAGCAGGGGCCAGCAGGTGTTGGCCTGCCTCGCTTGGGTCCGCGGCCCGAACAGGCAGGCACGCCCGGGATTGACCAGGACGGTCGCCCCGAGCCGCCACCACCCGCTCGCCTCGCGGCAGGCTCGGAGCCTCCCGCACCCCAACCTACGCATCAGGTCGGAGATCTGTGAACGTCAACCACCCGGCAGGACGCCGTTAACCAACACGTGACACAGAACAGCGTGATCACGGAGGAACCTTAACCATGAGTCGCATCAACACCAATGTCCAGTCCCTGACGTCCCAGCGCATCCTGGGACAGAACAACACCGGGCTTAACCAGAGCCTTGAACGTCTGAGCACCGGCCTGCGGATCAACCGCGGTGCCGACGACCCGGCGGGCCTGATCGCCAGCGAGAACCTGCGGTCTGAACAGGCCTCGATCTCGGCCGCGATCGCCAACGCCGAGCGTGCCGACCAGGTCGTCAACATCGCCGAGGGTGGTCTCCAAGAGATCAACTCGCTGCTGCTCGAGGTTCAAGGCCTCGTTGGCCGGTCGGCGAACGATGCGGGCCTCTCCGACGAAGAGAAGGCCGCGAACCAGCTGCAGATCGACTCGATCCTGCAGACCATCGACCGGATCGCCTCGGCCACGTCCTTCCAGGGCACTAAGCTGCTCAACGGCACCTTCGACTTCACCATCTCCGCCCAGACCAGCCAGGTCGTCGACTTCCAGATCAACGCTGCGAAGCTCGAGTTCGGCGAGAACCGTGACGTCCAGGTCCTCGTGACCGCCTCGGCTCAGGCCGCCGGCCTGTTCCTGTCGCTCGGCGGCACCCCGCTGGACCTCTCGTCCTCCGACGCCCGGTTCGTCTTCGAGGTCGCCGGTGCACTCGGCTCACGTGAGTTCACCTTCGCCTCCGGCACGGCCCTGGCCGACGTCGCCACCTCCATCAACACCTTCACCGACGTCACCGGCGTCTCGGCGGCGGTGTCCGGCGGCGGCATCCGGCTCGACTCCAGCGAGCTCGGCTCCGACCAGTTCGTCTCCATCGACGTCGTTACTGACGGCGGTGCCGACGGCGGCGTCGCGGCCCTGAACTCCAACAACTCCAACTCGGCCATCACCGTCGGGTTCACCAACCTCTCGGCCGTGACCAACCCGGTCCGGGACGAGGGCCAAGACGTCGGTGCGATCATCAACGGTATCGCGGCGACCGCTCGCGGCGGCACCGCCTCGATCAACACCGACTTCCTCGATGTCGAGATCAACCTCAACACCTCGGGCTCGCAGAGCCTGCAGTCGCTCGACGCGTTCACCATCACCGGTGGCGGTGCCCGGTTTAACCTGGGCCCGAACGTCGACATCATCAACCAGGTCTCGGTCGGCATCGAGAACGTCGCCAGCCGAAACCTCGGGTCGCTCACCAACGGCTTCCTGGACGACCTGGGTTCGTCCCGGTCCGCCAACGTCGAAGACGGCGACCTGGGCCAGGCCCAGAGCATCGTCAACGACGCCATTGGTCAGCTCTCCAGCCTCCGCGGTCGCCTCGGTGCGTTCCAGAAGAACACCATCGGTGCCACCATCCGGTCGCTGGGTGTGGCCCTGGAAAACACCTCGGCTGCCGAGTCTGCCATCCGCGATACCGACTTCGCGGCGGAGACCGCCGAGCTGACTCGCTCCCAGATCCTCGTCAACGCCTCGACGAGTGTCCTCGGGATCGCCAACAACCAGCCCCAGTCAGTGCTCTCCCTCCTCGGTTAACGACCAGGCCCTCGGGCCTCGCGTTAAGGAGCCTTCGCTCACGCGAGCTCCGATCACTGATGCGGAGCGGCGCCTTCAACAAGGCGCCGCTCTTTTCTTTGGCGTTCAGACCGTGTAGCCGCAGACGCGGAGCGTCCCGTGTGTCGCATAGGGCACCTTTGGTGCACCCGTTAAACAACATCAGGCATAGCCCAGTGATGCCGCGAACTCGCCCACACACGCATTGAACGCTTCGATGCAAGCGTCGTCGAAGTGCTCCTGCCAATCGCCGACTTGGCCCTTGCGGTAGAAGCTGCCGCGGTCCTCGTCGCCGCGGTCTCGGCCACCGCTGAGCTTGCCGAACGAGGCCGACTCCAGGCAGGCTTTAACGGTCGCCTCGTCGTCGTCGAGGCCAAGGAACCGCAGCACGTCGGCGAGGGTCTCGACAGCATTAGTGTGCAGCGCCTCGTAGCGGAGCTCGTGGAAGCGGTCGGGGGCGGTCACGCCGCCGGCGCGGGCCTGCTCGATATAGGGCTTCCATTTCTGGGCGGCCATGAGCGGGATGTAGGACGCGAGGGTGGGGAAGCGCTGCTTGAAGGCGTCGCCCTTCTCGCGGAGGTTGTGAAAGTAGCCGGACACGCAGACGTCGCGGGGGTCGCGGATCAGATGGATGACCTGGCCGGTCGGGAAGTCGCTGAGCAACTCCGCGGTGTGCGGGGCGTTGTCGGGGGTCTTCTCCCCGATGGCGACGATCGCATCGGGGTCGGGCTCGCCCGCAGCCCATCGGCCCATGACCAGAGCGACCGCATGGCGATACAGCGTGGTCAGGTCGGCCTCGGTGAGATCGCCGGACCGCTGATGCTGATTGCGGGAATGGCCACACTTGTGCATCTGGTTGTACTGGCGGGCGAGTCCGCGCAGCAGCGGGCGGAGGTTGACGGGGAAGAACGACTCGCCGTGGCAGACCGCCTGGGGGTGGGCGTCGAGCAGGTGCTGCAGCCAGGTCGACCCGGACTTGGAGCAGGAGGCGATGAAGAACAGCGGCCGCTCGAGGGTCTGGGCGATGGTGTCGAGATCGGTGGCGGGTGTGTCAGAGGGGATCGCGATCATGGTGTGGATATCGGACGTTGCCGCTTGGGCCGGTGAATCGAGCGGGGCGGTTCGTTTGGCGAGGCGATGGTCGGCGGTCCGATAGACCGGGCATGACCACGCCACGTGTGTCCATCCTGATCCCGAACTACAACAACGGGCGTCAGTCCAGCCGGGACGGGCAGACCGACCTGATCGGTGATCTGTTGGCGAGCCTGCGGAAGACGCTGGCGGACGACCCGACGCCGTTGGAGATCATCGCAACGGACGACGGGTCGACGGATGACTCGCTGGAGACGCTCCGGCGGGAGGCGGCAACGCCTTGGCAGAGCGGCTGGCGGGCGGGTCGGCCGATGATGCGGCTGCTGGAACGCGAGCACTGCGGGGTTTTGTCGGTCATCGCCAACGAGCTGGTCCGCGAGTCGTCGGGTGACATCCTGGTCCGGCTGGACGGGGATGTGGTGATCAATACTCCGCGGTTTGCCCAGAAGCTCGTTGCGGCGTTCGAGCGGTTGCCGGAGCGGGTAGGGGTGATCGGGCCGAAGCAGGTGCTGCCCAGCGGTAAGGTCCACAGCTTCGGCGACTGGGTGCTGCACCCCAAGGGCTACCACCACATCGGGCAGGGCCTGCCGGGGACAGCGGTGGTCAAGGCCGTCGAGTGTGATCATGTGATGGGCTGTTTCTACTGCTGCAAACGCGCCGTCTACGACCGCGTCGGCGGGTTCGATGAGACGTTCTTAAGGGGCCAGACGGTCGACTTCGGGCTCGAAGCCCGGCGGTTGGGGTACGCGTGTTTCGCGATCCCCGAGGTCGAGTTCGTGCACCGCCACATGCTGCGGGAGGACCGGTCGACCCGTGCGGACACGGCCGACGGCATCGACCAGTCTCGACAGACGTTTATCGACAAGTGGGGCTTCGACCGCATCGCGGCCGACCTGGACGTGGTGAGGGAGCGCTACGCGGGGACCGGGTTGTGCTGGAACGCCAACGTGTTCGGCGGCCCCAGGGGTTACGCCGAGACGAGCGCATCCGCGTTGCCCACCAGCATGGAGCAGACGGAGTGGGCACGCTTCGGCAAGGAGCCGGCATTGAAGGCGGCGGTGGAGCTGCGGGCGAAGATCGCGATCGAGGCGGCGCTGCGGTACGTGCCGGGCGGCGGGCAGGCGGCGGACGCTGGGCCGATCGTGATGCTGGGTTGCGGGTCGGGGCTGGTTGCGCACCTGATCGGGCTGCGGGGGATCGAGGCGATCGGGGTGGACCGCTGTGTGCCGCACATCGACCTGGCTGAGCGTTTGGTGGCGGGTCACGAGTATCCCGGGGCTCGGCCGAGGTTCGAGAAGATGACGGATCGGCGGAAGAGCCCGCTGCCCGACGGGTGTGCATCGGTGGTGCTGTTGGCGGATCGGCTGGAGCACCACGACAACCCGGTCGGAGTGTTGACGGAGGCGAAGCGGCTGTTGAAGCCGGGCGGGGTGGTCGCAGTCGTGTCGATGCGTCACCCTGGGGTGTTGCTGGACCCGTTGCACCCGCAGCACCCGTATCAGCCGCACGAGCTGAAAGCGCAGGTGCGGGCGGTGCTGCAGATGGGGGTGGTCAGTGAGGAGACGCCGGACCCGCTGGGGACGACACGGCCGATGGTGGTGCTGGCACTGCCGCTAGGACACCCGGCGTTAGGGGCAGAGGCACCGGCGGCGGAGCAGAGTGGGCAGGCTCAGCCGATCGCGGCGTAATTGGGCGGGATCGGGGGCTAAATCCGGGGTTAGACCTGGGTTTTGGCCGGGCATTCACGCGGGCTTGAGTGGTGTGCCGATGTTGGGAACGCGGTAGAAGCGTGGAGCGGTCGGCGTGGTGTTGCGCTGGACTCGCATCGAACGCCAAGGGATGGGATACTAAGCCGAGATGGAACCACAGAAGCATCAAGATCAAGACGTTTCGAGTGAACGTGTGAGCCGGCGGGGCGTGCTGTCGGGTGGCATGGGCGGCTTGCTGGGGCTAGGTGGGCTCACGCTGCTGGGGGGTTGTGCGGTGGGGGGATCGCGTATGGGGGCGGGCGGTTCGAGGCGGCCGGGCGCGGTGTGGCCGGGTGGTCAAACACAGACGCACACGTCGGGGATGCCGGTGCCCGCGGGTCAGCCGATCGGTCGTCCGGTGTCGGTGCCGCCCCCGGCTCAGCCGACGGTGGTGGCGGCCGAGAAGCCGGCGGTGGTGCCCGTGCAGCCGACGACGGGTCGGGGCACGTCGGGCATGACGATGCTGCCGCGGTCGGCGTGGACGGGGCAACCGCCGACGCTAACGGAGATCAATCCGATGCGGCGGGTGAACCGGATCACGGTGCACCACGAGGGCTGGAGCGCGGTGTACTTCGCGGACCGGGCGAGCACCGCCGCACGGCTCGAAAAGATCCGCCGGATCCACACCCAGGACCGGGCCTGGGCCGACATCGGCTACCACTTCATCGTGGACCGCAGCGGCCGGGTCTGGCAGGGCCGGGAACTGAAGTACCAGGGCGCTCACGTCAAAGATCAGAACGAGAACAACATCGGTGTGCTGGTGCTGGGCAACTTCGACAAGCAGAGCCCGTCGCGGGAGCAGACCGCGTCGCTGGTCGGGCTGCTCAAGCGGCTGCAGTCGGCGTACCGTGTGCCGACCGCCCGCATCCGCACGCACCAGGAATACAACCCGACGTCCTGTCCGGGCAAGGTGCTGCAGGCCCAGATGGTGGCGATCCGCAAGCGGTTCCTGGCTTGAGTGATGGTTGGATTGAGCACGAAGGCTTGATCGAGCAGGATTGGCAATTGAGCAATCCAAGTAATGCCTACGGCGCGGTGGTTTCAATCCAAGTTGCTTGGTACGAGACTTCTTCGGCGTCATAGTTCGGGTTGCTGCCGTTGTAGACGAGATTGGCGTTGATGGGGTCGAAGGCTTTGTTGTAGATCGCAAAGCGGTGATAGGTGCCGAGGAAGAACTCGGTGCCGCTGTCGGGTCCGTCTCGGCCGAGGAAGAGCCGGACATCGGCGGGCAGCCCGGAGAGGTCGCCCGAGTGCGGCCAGGAGTTGGAGAGGGTGCCGTTGACGTATTGGCTGACGGTGGTGCCATCAAAGCTGTAAAGGATTTCGTGTTCACCCGCAGAGAACACGCTGCCGGTGTCTTGATCAAAGACGCCGGCGGAGGTACGGAGTTTGGTCTGGCTGCCGGTGCCTTCCTGCTCGATCTCCATCCAGTTGGTGGAGCTTGCGCCCTCGAAGGAAAAAAGGTCGCGGTCGCTGGGGTCGGTGATGCTCTCGGGAGTGATCCGGAAGAGGAAGGTGTACTGACCGGAGGCGATCAGGGCATCGCGGATTTTGGTGGCGGCGGCGGTGTTGGTCAGGACGGTCCCGGTATCGATACGGAGGCCGTCGGCGGTCCAGGTGACGTTGGCGGGGTCTTGGGGGCTGAGGTCGTACGACACGCCGTAGCCGGACGTGTCGTAGATGGTGTTGTCGGGAGCGTCGCCGGGATCGTTGCCGACGGCGAGGTTGGTGGCCTGTGTGGCATCGAGTTGGTTGGCGTAGAGCCGGATGTCGTCGAGCCGCCCTTGGAAGGGTCGGTTCCAGCCGCTGGAGGAGTCGTCGCTGGAGTATTGCTGTCCGACGCCGAAGGTCCAGGGGTTGGCGTTGCCTGAGCCGCCGGCGGAGGTGCCGAGTCCGGTGGCCCAGCTGTCGGAGTCGGCGAGCGTGCCGTTGAAGTAGAGCTCAAGGCCGGCGGGCCCCCAGGAGACCAACACATGGTGCCAGTTGTTGGAGGACACGCTGGATCGCGAGACCTCGACCGACGAAGAGGTGGTCTGCATGCGGACTTCGAGTCGTGAGCCGTCGAGCTGGACGTCGAGGTGCCCGCCGTCGTCGTAGTTCTGAGAGTCCTTGGAGACCAGGCCCTGGTCGCCGGAGGTGTTGTTGGCATAGAACCAGAAGGAGAGCGAGCCCTGGTCGAGCATGTAGGCGGGGTCGTGGGGGACCTCGATGAAGTCGTCGGAGCCGTCGAACTGGGCGGCGTTGCCGAGGGTGCCGATGGTGAGGGAAGCGCCGTTGTTGGTGATGCCGGTGGAGACGGCCTCTTCGTCGGGCCAGTTGGAGCCGGCGAGGTCGGTGGCGATGTCGACATGGATGGCGGACCCATTCTGAACGCGGAGGTCGTCTTCGGAGAAGACGGTGCCGTAGATAATGCTGCCGTTTTGCATCAGCAGGTCGTCGCCGACACGGATAGCCCCAGCGATGATGTTGTTGCCCGTCATATTGAGGTCGGAGTTGGAGGTCCCGCCGTAGATCAGCAGGGTCAGGTCGCCGGCGCGAGTAGAGTCGTTGTTGATGGTGGAGTCGTTCTCCAGCCGGACACGGTTGGCCACGTAGAGGAGGAGTGTGGCACCGGGGGCGAGGACGATGTCACCGTCTTCAAGGGTGAGGCCGCTTTGGACGTCGATCTTGACGTTGCCCCGGATGGTGACCTGTGCGTTGTTGTAAAAGGACCAATTGTCGTAGGTGACTTTCGTGTCGGTGCCGTCGGAGCCGATCGTTCGGCTGCTGGCGTTGTCGAACTGGTTGCCAGAAGAGGCGGGCATGTCGGTTGGCGCGGGGACACTGGCGAGGTCCATGGCGTTGGTCAGGTTGGACGCAGTACCGGAGTAGGACCCGCCGTTGGTCAGTTGGATCACGGAGGAGGGAGTCCCCCCGGGTCCGACGAGGATGTCGCCGGTGATCGTGCCGTCGTCGAGTTGGAGTTTGTTAGTGCTGGTGGCGTTGGTGGCGACGCGGGCGTCGCCGCCGCTATTGGCACCGCCGTAGGGGCCGAGTGTGGAGTTGTAGCTGTCGATGACGCTGCCGCCGCTGACCTCGCCGTAGTCGCCGAACGCGGTGTAGATTTCGGTGCTGTCAGCGATGGCGGTCCGGCTGTCGAGGGTCCAGTGGGAGACGAGGGTGGGGGTGATCGCGGTGGGTTCGTTGAACTCGTACAGCGCGAGGGTCTGGATGTTTTTGTTGACGGAGTTGGGGTTGTTGTAGTCGACGGTGAACGTATCGAACTCGGCGTTTGAGCCCCAGGGGACGATGCTGGCGAAGCGTTGGGCGGACTCGCCGCCGGAGTAGGCATAGCTGCTGTAGCTGTACCACCCCTGGATGGAGCCGTTGACGGTGAGCCGGACCTGGTCGGAGTCGGGGTCGAGGTCGAGCTGGATGTCTTGGAAGCCGCTGTCGAGGCCGGTGATTTCGTGGAGGGTGGCGTAGGTGGAGCTGCCCGACTTGTTGATGAGCTGGAGGGTCTGCGTGCCGTTGGCCTGGAGCATGAGCGAGGCGTAGATGGGCGCGAAGTTGGAGCCGTTGTAGTCGAAGTTGATCCAGGCGACGGCCCCGCGTCCGCCGATGGAAGTGTTCCGCATGCGGACGATCATGCGGGTGGGCTTATCGAAGTCGCACTGGGGGTCGGTATCGAGGGCCTGGGTGCCGGAGGGAGCAGACCAGACGCCGGCGGAGAGCTGGGCGGTGTTGAAGGACCCGGAGCGCATGGCGAAGTCGTTGGTGCCGTCGTTGTTGGGGTCGGAGGCGGTAGGGTCGGCGTCGAAGTCGGTGTGCCAGGTGGCGGCAGAGCCGGAGCCTCCGGCGGCCCAGTCGAGAGCCTGCTCGAGGATGGTATCGATGACGGTGTTGGTGATGTCGGGGTCCATGTCCCAGCCCCCAGGGGGGACGAAGACGCGTCTTGCGGCGGCGGTGCCGGAGGTGAGGGCACCACCGGTGTCGACGAGGATCAGGGCGTCGTCGCCAGAGGGGGTCTGGGCGAGTGAGGTGACGCCCGAGGCCAGGCCGGAGTACTCGCGGACGTTCTGGTTGGCGGAGGCGAAGGTGACGGTGCCGGTGGAGAGGCCCGTGGTGATGGGGTGGGTGTTGTCGGTGATGTTGAGCTGGGTGGTGTTCTGGCTGCCGTTACCGCTGGTGGCGAGGCTGAGGTCGTCGACGAGATGGCTCTCCTCGATGACGATGCCGGTGGTGGTGGTGAGCAGCTTGGTGTTGAGGGTGCTGCCGCTGGTGCTTGAGGCGACGAAGACGGCGTCGGCGGCGTCGGCGGCGGCGAGGAGGTCGGCCTGTGAGTCGTTGTCGTCGGCGAGGGTGACGGTCCAGCCCCATGCCTCGAAGAGGTCGATCTTCTTCTCATCGATGGCAACGGGGTTGGTGGGGTTGCTGACGATGAACAAGAGGTCTCGCTCGGGGGTTGCTGAGCCTGCGGTGACCTGGGCGTAGACGGTATGGGACACGCCATTGACGTTGCCGGTGACGGCGACGATGACGGGCTCAGACGTGTCGTCGTTGAAGTCGTTGGTGGCGTCGGTGACGGTGACGGAGAAGTTGCCGCCGGAGAGGCCTTGGTTGGTGATCCAAGCGCCGGGTGTCTTGTCGGTACGCCAAGTGGTGCTGGTTTGAAGGTAGTTGAGGGTGAGGGCGAGGCCGGACTCGGCGACGCCGCGGGCGGAGGTGTGTGAGGGGAAGTTGGCGGCGACGGCGGTGGCGGTGCGCTGCGCAAGGAGGAAGCCCGAGGCGAGGATCGTGCCGAGGGCGAGGGCGATCATGACCATGAGGTACGCGGCACCGCGGGGGTGGGGGTTGCGAGGCAGGCGATAGCCCACAGAAGGCTGTGCCATCTGTGGGCTTGCGATGGGTAGAGGCTGGTTTGAAGTCGCTGGGAGCATCGTGGGTTAGGTGGCGTTGCGGAGCCGGGCGATGACGACGCCCTGGTCGGTGAGCTTGCCCTCGGTGAGGGAATAGCGAACGGTGACGAGGGTGGCCGCGAGCGGGTCGGCATCGTTGAGGGTGAACGACAGGGCAGAGACCTGTTCGGAGAGGTCGATGGCAGGGAAGTCGGAGCCGAGAGCGAGGGCGTCGGTCAGGAGGGCGAAGTTGTCGGCCAGGGTGTAGACCACGTCGGTGGCCGAGGGGTCTGCGTCGCGGATGCGTAAGGTGTCTGAGACGCCATCGAGCTCGATGCGGCGGAGTTCGAGGAGTGACGGGGCATCGTCGCCATCGGTGTCGGCAACCCATAAGACGAGGTAATCGGCACCGGCGGCGAGGACCTGTTTGGACTCGCGGATGTTGGCGGCGAGGCGGGCGGACGTGGCCTTGTGGCGGACGACGAGGGCGCGGATGTCGTTGGCCTCGTCGGTGGCGTAGGCGGAAGAGGTGAGCATGGCGACGATGGCAGCGCCGATGACGACGGTGCCGGAGATGGCCAGGAGCAGCTCGACGAGGGTGAGGCCTCGGCGTCGGGCGATGCGGCGATGGCCGGGGCGTGATGGGTGCGTGGGGCGGATCATGCCGGGGGCTCGGCGATAAAGCGTTCGAGGGTGACGGTTCGGCCGCCGGGGTCGGTGACGGTGACGGTGATGGCGCGTCCGGTGTGATCGCCGCCGAGGCTGGCGACGGACACCGTGCGGTCGACGACGGTGACGCTGCGCTGCAGGTCCTGGAAGGTGCTGGGGTAGGCGACGCCGGCGGGGTCGGTGATGCTGTTGGCGGCCTGGGACCAGCCGTGGTAGTCGTCGAGGGCGTCGAAGTCGGCGCGGGTGGATTCGCCGGCATCGGGGCCGAAGGTGGTGTCACCGCCGGGGTCGGCGTAGGGCAACGCGAGGACTTCTTCGAGGGTGGCCTCGGCGAGGGCGGCGGCCCGGCCGTCGTCGAGTGCCGCGATGGCCTGCTGCTGGCCCACGGCGATGGCGTTGATCACGGCGAGGGTGATGAACGCGAGGATGGTCGAGGCGACGAGGACCTCGACGAGCGTGAAGCCGGGCTGCGCGTGAAGGTGTCGAGTCTGCCGATGCGGTCGGGGCGCAGCGGGGGCAGGGGGGCTGGATCGCATATCAGGAACATCGGCCCGAAATACGCCCTGGTTGATGCGTCACGGGCCTTTAAGAACCGGATCCGCGGGGAGTGACGAGGGTGCGTCGGTTGGTCGATACAGACGGTATGCGACGGACACTGCCGGGCTTTTCGCTCGTTGAAATCCTGCTGGTTGTGTCGATTATCGGGATTGTGACGGCGTTGGCCCTGCCCATGTTCTCGGGCACGAAGGCCGACCGGCTGCGGAGTGCCGCATCCCTCTTGGCGGCCGACCTTGACTATGTCCGGGCCGAGTCGATCGCCCACCCCTCGGACACGCGTGTCATGGTGTTCGACGCATCGAACGAGCGGTATCACATCGCGGCGTCGTCGGCGTCGTCCACGCCGCTGATGAATTTGTTCACCAAGGAAGATCACATCGTGACCTACGGCAGTGGGACGGTCTCGGCTCTCGTGGGGGTGACGATCGACTCGGTCAGCGTGGGCGGCGACAACGAGCTGGGCTTTGATGCGTTCGGTGCGCCGGACCAGACAACCGACGCGACGATCACGCTCGGGTGTGAGGGCGCGACGATCACGGTGACGGTGAGGGCAGGGTCGGGCGAGGTCGTGGTGGGGGCCATCAATTAAAGTTTTTGTTGTGCGTGTAGCGGGTGCACCGAAGGTGCCCGCGTGGACAGAGCGGGACGCTTCGCGTCTCCCGCTACACAAAAGGCTCACGCGGTGTTGACTTGATCGAAGGCGTTCGCGCGGTCGATGAGCTGGCGGAGCTGGCCGTAGGCGCGTTTGGTGCTGTGCCAGTGCAGGCGGACGAGGTCGGGGTATTCGCCGCGTTCTTCGGGGAGCGGGCCTTGGTGCTGTTCGATCTTGCCCTCGGCGATCAGCCCGGTGAATTCTTTGGTGAGGGTTTCGAGCTGGAGTTGCGTGAGCGGGCGGTGCAGCCGGAGGACGAAGCGGTCGCGGATGAAGCGCTGCGAGTGATAGTTGCGGTAGAACTGAAGGACGTGGTCGACGGCGGCCTGGGTGTCGTTGAAGATCGCGTAGAGGGAGAGGTCTTCGGGAGAGATCCAGCCGTGGTTGAGCAGGGATTTCTTGACGTAGTTGTCCCAGTGGGTCCAGTAGCCGGCGCCGCCGTCCTCAGCCTTGGGCTCGATGAGGACGATGGGGACGAGTGGGGCCTTGCCGGTCTGGATGAGGGTCAGGGCCTCGAAGCCCTCGTCCTGCGTGCCGAAGCCGCCGGGGAAGAGGGCGACGGCGGCGGACTGCCACATGAAGGTGAGCTTGCGGGTGAAGAAGTAGCGGAAGTTGATGAGCTTGGAGTCGCCCTCGATGATGTCGTTGGCGTTGGTCTCGAAGGGGAGCTGGATGGAGACGCCGAAGGAGGCTTGGCGGTCGGCACCGTGGTGGCCGGCCCGCATGATGCCGTCGCCGGCGCCGGTGATGACCATCCAGCCGGCGTTGGCCATCTGCTTGGCGAAGTCGACGGCGGCGAGGTAGTCGGGGTGGGTTTCGGGGGTGCGGGCGGAGCCGAAGATGCTGATCTTGGGCGTGTCTTTGTAGGGCCGAAAGACCTTGAGGGCGTAGCGGAGCTCCTTGAGGGATTGGGAGATCAGCTTGACCTCGCCGGTGGTGGCTTCGTCGGCCTGGAGCTTGAGCGCGGTGTGGAGGATCGAGCGGAGGCGTTTGCCCTGGAGGGTGTTGGGTCGGACGCCGGCGTCTTCGAGCAGGCGGTCCATGTGGGCGATGGTTTCGGCATCGCCGGTGCGGGCGGGGGTGGTTTCGTGGGTGGTGGTTTCGGGTGGGGTGGGGGTGTCGGTCATGGGTTCTCGTCTTTGTCTTTTCTTAGTGTCTTTGGTGTTTTGCGATCGATCAGCATAGCCGGATAGCGGCTTCAGGCTGGTGTTTGAGGGTTGATCCAGGTCTGGACGCCGTCACCGAAGGCGATCGTGCCCCAGGGGGTTTCGGCGGTCTGGCCGCAAGGGAAGTCGTAATGCGGACGCCAGCCCATGCCGTTGAAGAGCGTGCGGAGGTCGGCTTCGATCGCGGTGCTGTGGGTACCGATATGGACGCGATGGACCTTGGCTTGCAGGGCGTCGGTGGCAGCGACGAGGACGGTGTGCTCGCTGCCCTGGATGTCGAGGTCGAGGAGGTCGGCGTGCGTGAGCGGTTCGAGGATTTGTTCGAGCGACAGGGCAGGCACGGTTTGAACGGTGGCCTGCGGGAAGGCTTGCATCTTGCCGGCCGCGTCGCCGCGTGCGATGGCCTGTCCATACCACTGGTCGGGGTGCCCGATGTGGAAAGGGACTTCGCCGGGCTCGGCGTCGACGGCGGTGGGGTGGAGCTGGGTGGTGACTTCGGGGTGTTGGAGCAGCCCGTTGTCGTCGAGGTGCTGCCGCATCATGGCGAAGTGGTCGGGCTCGGCCTCAACGCCGACGAGGGTGACGGGCTGGATCGGGCCGGTCTTGAGTTGTTGGCAGAGGACGCCGGCTCGAGTGATCCATCGCCCGAAGCCTGCACCGAGCTCGACCATGGTGAAGCCGTGGTCAGGATCTGCATCGCACACCGCGTCGATCAGGTCGAGCCATTCGGGCCATTCCTCGTCGATGGCGGGGGGCCAGCGGGGCTTGCCCACGTCGGCGTCTGGGTTGGGCTGGAAGAACGCTTGGCGGGTCCGGATGCCGAGATGGTCGACGCTCATGCCCGGCGGGTTGGCAGCGGGCAGGGGGGTGGTGTGGAAGCGATCGAAGGGGGGCGGGGGATGGGATACGTCGTTGGGGGCGTTCATGGCCGAAGCGGGGTTGTCAAGTTTTGCGGGTTACAACGGTTTTAACTGTGGTGCGAATTTAGCCGAAGACGGGTTTAGATTAGGGCCCGGCGTTTGGCCGGGCGTGTCATGCGTGCGAAGCGTGGTGTGTTCCGCGGCGGTGCGTTTGGCGAAACAGGGGTGCTGCGGCTGCTCGCCACCCGAATCCAGGAGGCGTCATGCCGCTGCCCAACCGTTACATGCACGTCAGCCCGGGGCCCGAAGACGGGCTGCCGTCGGTGGTCAACGTAATCGTTGAGATCCCCAAGGGCACCCGCAACAAGTACGAGGTGGACAAGACCACGGGCCTGCTCAAGCTCGACCGCTACCTCTACAGCTCGGCCCATTATCCCGGCGAATACGGGTTCATCCCGCAGACCCTCGCTGAGGATGGCGACCCGCTCGACGCGATCGTCATGATCAACGAGCCGACCTTCTCCGGCTGCCTGATCCAGGCCCGGCCGATCGGGCTGTTCCGCATGACCGACAAGGGCGACAACGACTTCAAGGTCCTGGCCGTGCCCAGCAACGATCCGATCTTCAGCGAGTACGACAACCTCTGGCGGGTGCCGCCGCACTTCCTGCGGGAGGTCGAGCACTTCTTTGCCACCTACAAGCAGCTCGAGGGCGGCGAGGTCAAGACCATGGGCTGGGACCAAGCCTCGGCCGCGTACGCCGAGATCGAGGGCTGCATCGCGCGGTATCACGAAGAAAACCCGCGGCGTGCTGAGGACCCCGAAGACGCCGATCTGACCGCCCGTCGCGTGGAATAACGCTTAGGTATTTACCGCCGTGTCACCGTGTTTGAGTGGCCCGGAAGTCCCAGCCGAAAACCGGCGGGACGGAAAAAGCGGGTGATGAGATTCGAACTCACGACATTCACGTTGGCAACGTGACGCTCTACCACTGAGCTACACCCGCAGCGTGCGATCCGGAGGACTCGGGGCCCATCCGGGGCTGCGTTTTGGCAAAGGGTTCGGGTCCGATCCCGTTTGCCGAGCCGCAGAGTGTAATCGGGGCGGGAATCGAAGGCAAGAGCCCGCGCTTCGGCGGTGGACGGGTGGGTTTTGTGGGTTTTTCAAGGCATTGGTCGATAGCGGTGGTGTGCGAGAGCCGGGTCCCGATCCATCCTGCGCGATTCACGCCGAGTTCCCGGAGGCACGAGCCACCCGGCTCAACGCGAACCTGACCGCTTGGTCGGTGTGGGAGCCGGACCTTGCCGAGGCGATCCGTGGTGGCTGTGGGAAACTTCCCGACGCGGTGACGGGCGGCGGTTGGGGTACGGTGGATGCGGAAGGGGTCTGGGCGGGCCTGCGGGATCAATTGATGGAGGGCCGGGCGGTCGCGCTACTGGGGGTGGGAGATGACGCGGGGAGTGCCGAACTGCTGGAGCGGTTGGCGTGGGACAGCCCGGCGCTGGACGACGGCCGGTTCGGGCGCTGCGGGTTCGTTTATGTCTGGGCCGGCTCCGAGGACGCGGTACGGGGGCTGATGGCACGGCGGAACTGGTCTGCGGAGCGTGTCGGCGTCGGGACGAAGGACGGGGCTCCGATAGCTGGTGGCGGCGGGCCGTTGGATGGCGGGCGGTTCCGGTGGTTTGTGGGAGAGGATGCGGGTCAGCGGTTCGAGCGGATGCTGCGGGACGACCCGGCGATGAGCCCGCCGATGGTCACGGTAGACCTGCGTGAGGGGATGACCGGCTTCCGTGAGCAGCAGGAACGGGCGACGCTCACCGCCGGCTATCGCTCGGCGGTCGCGGGGTACCGGGCATGGCACGCGGGCCTGGCCGAGCGCGTGGAGCGCTACTACGCCGGGCGGGATCGGCAGCACTTTGTCGATGCGTTGGCCGAAGGCCGAGAGCGGGCCAAGACACTCAAGCGTCGGCCGCGGGTGCTGCTCTACACGTCCCGCTTCACCACCGTGTTGCAGCACGCGACCCGTGACGCCGAGGCCGGCTTCGCCGAGTTGGGCTGGGACACGCACACGCTCATCGAGCCGTCACCCGCCCACCGCGTCTCGGCCGTGACCTGCCGGGCGACGCTCAACACCTTCCGCCCCGACCTCGTCTTCCTCATCGACCACCTCCGACGCGAATACCACGGCCTCTTCCCCAACAACCTGCCGCTGCTCACCTGGATTCAAGACGACCTGCCGACGCTCGCCACGCCGTCCGCCGGCGCGTCCATCGGCGTCCGCGACTTCGTGCTCACCTGCTCCTCGCTCTACCCCCAGCAGTTCGACTACCCCAAGCGGCAGTGCGTCTACCTCCACAAGCTCACCCGCGAGCCCGAGCCGTCCGCTCACCAAGCCGACACGCCAAGCGACGACCTCGTCTTCGTCTCCCACGGCTCCGCCCGCCCCGCCGAACTCCTCGGCAAGCTCCTCGATGAACGCCGTGGCCATGGCCTACCCGTTACCGCCGCCCACCGTCGCACCGGTGAAGCCCTCATCGCCGAGTACGAACGCGGCCACTGGATCGCGACCCTGCCCGCCCTCCAGCAACGCGTTGCCCACGAACTCGGCGAAGATGACGCCGTCTGGTCCCTCGAACTCTTCAACCGCCTCAATAACACGCTCTACCGGCAACAGGCCCTCGCCTGGGCACGCGACTACGCCAACGCAAACGGCCTCACCCTCGGCCTCCACGGCGACGGCTGGGAACACCACCCCGACTTCGCAGCCCACGCCCGCGGTCCCGTCGGCTACGGCCCCGACCTCACCCACCTCACCCGAAGCGCTGCTGTCAACCTCCAGCTTCTGCCATTCTCCTGCCTCCACCAACGCCTCCTCGACGGTCTCGCCGCTGGCGGCTTCTTCCTCGTCCGCGCCCACCCCACCGACGATGCCTGGTGGCGCCTCTGCCAGCTCATTGCCGACAAGCTCCCGCCCCAGACCCAGACCTGGGACGAAGCGCGGCAAGCCCTCGCTGACCACGACTGGGCCGAGCTCGTCGGCTACCGCGATGAACTGCAGCAAGCCGAGGGTGGCCGCGACACGTTGGGCCCCTATCTGCCCGCCGTCCACGCGTTGACCCCCGAAAACGCCGAGCTCCAGGCCTACCGCCAACTGCCCCCCGGCTACGACCAGATCACGTTCCGCGACCGCGACCAGCTCGCCCAACGCCTCGACCACTTCCTCACACACGCCGAAGAACGCAACCAGCTCGCGCAGCAGCAGCGTGAACACATCCTGTCCACCAAGTCCTACAAATCAGGTCTCAAACGCGTGCTCCGCGAAATCCGCCAACGCCTGATCGACGAGCCCGAGCTGCCCGAAGTCCACGTCACGCAAACCGACGTCAACCGCCTCGTCGCTGGTCGTACCCCCACTCAACCCCAGCGGGGTGCCGCGTGAAGCTCAGTGTGATCATCGTCACCCGCAACCGCGTCGACCGCCTACGCGCCACGCTCGACGGGCTGCTCGAAGCCATCGATCTGCCCCGCGGCTGGTGGGAAGTCATCGTCGTTGACAACGGCTCACGCGACGGCTCCGCCCAGCTCGCCGTCGATCATCCGCTCGGCGTCCGCGTGATCCGTCGGCCCCGCAACGAGGGGGTCGCCGCCCGCAACCACGCCTTCAGCCTCGCCGAGGGCGACGCCTGGCTCCTCCTCGACGACGACTCCCTCCCCACGCCGGGGACCATCGCCGCCAGCCTTGACCTCCTCGACCAACACCCCGATCTCGCCGCGGTGGGTGGCCGTGTCGAGCTGCCCGATGGCAAGCTCGAAGCCAGTGCGTTGCCGACCGTGATGATCCACTGCGGTGTCGTCCTCCGCGCCGAGGCCGTGCGTGAGGTGGGCGGCCTGCCCTGGGACTTCAGGCGTCAAGCCGAGGAGTACGACCTCGCCTTCCGGTTCTGGCGGGCCGGCTGGCGGGTCGAACGCTACGAAGACCTGGTCTACCTCCACGACAAAGCGCCCGGCCAACGCCGCGGCGTCCTCCGCTGGGATGTCCGCAACAACCTCATCGTCGCCGACCGCTACCTGCCCCCGCGTTTAGCGGCCGTCTACCGCGCCGACTGGCTGCAGCGCTACCGCCTCATCGCCCGGCACCACGGCGGCACCCTCGGCAAGCTCCAAGCCCTCCGCGGCCAGCTCGAAGGCCGGCTCGCCGGCAGCGGCTACGACGGCCGGCTCGTACTTAATGCCGATGCTCTCGAATCGATCTTCGGCTTCGACCGCACCGCCAAGATGGTCACCGACTGGTCCGCCACGCACCGTATCCGCCGTGTTGCCCTCGGCCGACTCGCCAAGAACACCTTCGCCGCCCACCGTGCCTGCCAACTCCTCGGGCTCGACCTCGTCGGCGTCCTCGACGACCGCGACGCCTTCGTCGGCCAGACCTACCGCGGCCTGCCCATCGTCCGCTCCGCCGCCGAGCTGCAACGCCCGCTCGACGGCATCGTCCTCACCGAACTCAACCCCGCCCAGATCACCCCCGCCTACGCCGACCTCCGCAACCGCACCGGGCTCCCCGTTCTCAAGCTCTGGGAGCCGCAGTTCTACCGCGATCAGTCGGCCACCTCCCGCCGGGCCTTCCAGCCACAAACACCTCAGACGCCAGGCCTCTCTGCCACGCCGAACGACCTCCGCGCCGCCTGACACGCCAGCGACACATTCTGGGGCCAATAACTCGACATCGCCGATGTCCGTCCTATCCGCATGGCCTCATCACCCGCCATCCCGCTGCCGCAATGGCCCTCCGCAAACGGGTCAATCCGCGCCGAAACGCAGCCGGCCCCGTTCCGTACACCAGCCGGCCAATGCCATCCCCACGTCGTCCTCGACCTCTACCGGGCCTGCAACCAGACCTGCGTCTACTGCGTCTCCGGATCCTCGCCCCAGCACGACTTCGGCCCCTTCACCGACCCCGACCACCGTGCGAACCTCACCCGCTTCTTCACCCTCCACGGCCCGTTCCAGATCCTCCTCACCGGCGGTGAACCCCTCCTCGCCCCCGGCCTCGGCCCCTTCCTCCAGGAACTCACCGCCCTCGGCCACCGCGTCGCCATCCAGTCCAACCTCAAGTCACGCGCCGGCCTCCTCACCGTCCTCGACCACCTCCCTCCCGACGACTGCCCCTACCTCCTCACGACCTTTCACTCCGTCGAAATCCGCCGCTGGCCGCGCTATCTCGGCCACGTCCAACGCCTCCGCGACGCCGGCTACCGCATCGCCGTCAAGCTCGTGATCGACGAGCCGATGCTCGAACGCTTCGCCGAGTTCTTCGATGAGCTGGTCGACCGCGGGATCGGGGCAGTGCTTGCCCCGCTGATGCTCTTTCCGACCGGGCAGCCCCCTGAAGCGATGAAGTACACCGCCGACGACTGGGCTGAGCTCGCCACCCGCATCACCATGAACAGCGCCTGGCTTGCCTTCGCCAGCGGCTTCCACTCCCGCGGCACCGCCTGCCACGCCGGCTCCGACCTGCTGTTCCCCCAGACCCACGCCGACGGCCAGATCGCCGGCTGCTGCCACGGCTTCCCCACCCGGCTCGGCAGCCTCACCACCGGCCAACTCACCCCCGAACCCCACGCCGTCGCCTGCGGCCTCGACCGCTGCACCTGCGACTACCACTATTACAGCGGCTTCATCCCCACGCTCGACGATTCCGACCGTTGGGAACGCCTGATCCGCGGCGACAACACGATCGTCCCGTTCGGCGAGTACCTCAACTGGATCGACGCCGCCGGGGTCCGCACCGTTAACGACCTCCGCGAGGTGCTCAACGATCACACCGTTGCCTATGGAGCCGCCGGATGACCACAGCTTCTAGCCTAACCACTCCGCTGTGCGATATCGCTGCTCTACCCGTTGAGCAGCTCGACGAACTCCTGCACACCGGCCGATTCGACGCTGCCGACCTCCGCACCGAAACGCCTTGGGACGCCTGGTCCATGCAGCGCGACGACGCCCCGATCCTCGCCGCGATCGTCAAAGCCCTCGCCCCGAAGCGCCACCTCGAGTTCGGCACCTGGGAAGGCTTCGGCTCCCGCCTTGTCCTCCAGAACAGCCCCGCCACCGTCTGGTCCCTCAACCTCCCCGAAGGCGAAACCACCGACGCTGGCGACTGGCAGTACGCCGGCATCTTCGACGACCCCACCGACCTCCCGCCCGCCGCCGGCCCACCCCAAGACTTCCGCGAGGGCGGCGGCCACGTCTACTACCAGACCGACGCCCACGGCTTCATCGGACGCCTCGTCCACGACGCCCAACTCGGCCACCGTTTCAATCAAGTCCTCTGCGACTCCCGCGACTGGGACACCGCCGCCTACCCCATCGGCTTCTTCGACACCGTCTTCATCGACGGTGGCCACCACCCCGACACCGTCGTCAGCGACACCCGCAAAGCCCTGCCCCTGCTCCGCCCCGGCGGCGTGATCCTCTGGCACGACGCCTGCCCCGACCCCGATGTCCTCAGCCAGGGCGGCGCCCCTGCCGGCGTCATGACCGCCCTCCGCCACCTCTCCGACAAACTACAAACCGCGTGCTCCGCCCTCCGCTGGATCGACCGCAGCCAGCTGGTCATCGGCATCCGTAACGACACGGAGGCCGCCGCGTGATCGCCCCCGCTTCCCCTACGCCCTACCTCTCCGTCGTGGCCACCGCACGCAACGACAACCACGGCGGCGACCTGCTCGGCCGGATGAACCTGTTCATCAATGGCCTCATGCAGCAGGCCGAAAGCTTCCGCCTGCCACTCGAACTCATCCTCGTCGAGTGGAATCCCCCGGAAGAAAACGCCCGCCTACACGAGGCGTTGCGGTTGCCCGAGGGCGGTCAGTACGGCCAAATCCGTTTCATCACCGTGCCCAATGACACGCACAGCCGTTTCGAGCACAGCGATGCCTTGCCTCTGTTTCAGATGATCGGCAAGAACGTCGGCATCCGCCGTGCCCGCGGCGAATTCGTCCTCGCAACCAACATCGACCTGCTCTTTTCGCACGCCCTGATTAAATGCCTCGCTAAGAAGAAACTACGCCGTGATCGGCTGGTCCGTATCGACCGCACAGATGTCGCTGAGGGTGTGCCTGCTGAGGGCTCGCTGGACGATCAACTGGCTTGGTGCGAGCAGAACATTATCCGTGTCAACGGCCGCGACGCGACGCTCGACCTGCGCACTCAGGACGAGCACCGCATCTATCATCCGATGGACCACCGGGCCTGGCTGCTCGAGAAGCTGCAGGACTGGGACCTGGTCCCGGTCGTGACCCGCAAGCGGCTGCACCTCAACGGCTGCGGCGACTTCACGCTGCTCCACCGTGACCGCTGGGCGATGCTCCGCGGCTACCCCGAGTTCGAGATGTTCTCGATGCACCTCGACTCGGTGCTCTGTACCGCCGCCTACTTCAGCGGCTGCCGTGAGCAGGTGCTGCAGCCGCCCATGCGGTGTTATCACGTCGAGCACGCCGTCGGTTCGGGCTGGTCCAAGGAGGGCGAGGCCAAGCTCAACGCACGGCTGGAAAAAGCCGGTATCCCCCAGACCTCCAACCAACAGTTCGACTACACCGCCAAGGGCATGCGCCGCCGACGTGAGCCACGGATCTACAACGAAGAAAACTGGGGGCTGGTCAGCGACACCTTTGAGGAGATCATCCACGGATGAGCGTGTTTTCACAGACCCCGATCGCTGCGGTGGCGGACTACTGGAACCGCCGGCCTTGCAACATTCGACATAGCCCGGAGCCGGTCGGGACGCGTGCCTACTTCGATCAAGTCCGCGACCGGAAGTACCGGATCGAGCCACACATTCCCGGCTTCGCCGACTTCCCGGCCTGGGCGGGCAAGCGGGTGCTCGAAGTGGGTTGTGGGATCGGGACCGACACGATGAGTTTCGCCCAGGCGGGGGCCGACGTGACGGCGGTCGATCTGTCAGAAGCCTCCATCGAACTCGCCCAGCGACGAGCGTCCGTTTATGGGATGAGCGATCGGGTCCGTTTCGTGCAGGGTGACGCGGAGGGCTTGAGTGACCTTGTGGGCGATGACGGTTTCGATTTGGTCTACAGCTTCGGGGTGATCCACCACACGCCGAACCCTAGGGCGGTGCTGGCGCAGGCTCGCCGGATCATCCGGCCGGGGGGCACGCTGAAGGTCATGGTCTATCACCGCTACGCGACCAAGGTGCTGGGCATCCTAGCGAGCCGAGGGTTCAAGATTTGGGATATCGATCGGCTGATCGCGGAGCAGAGCGAGGCCCAGACGGGTTGCCCGGTGACTTACAGCTACACCCGTGACAGCGCCCGTGACTTGATTGAATCAGCGGGGTTTACGGCAGAATCAGTCAGTATCGACCATATCTTCCCGTACCGGATTAAGGAGTATGTGAAGTATCAGTATCGGAAACGTATGCCGTGGCGAATGGTGCCGGCTTCGGTGTTCCGTGCGGTGGAACGGCGGTTTGGTTGGCATGTTTTGGTGACCGCGAAGGCCCCGTCCTGAGGAGCGATGGTGTCCGGACCGATCACGCTGTTTACGACGCTGAAGCCGGTGGTGGGGCATGACGCGGTGACGCAGCGAAATGCTTTGAATAGCTGGCTTGCGCTGGGATCAGAACGTGTGCGGGTGGTAGTGATGGGTAAAGGCTCTGGAGTTGCTAAGCTCTGCGGTGAGCTTGCGGTAGAGCATGTACCGGATGTGCTTGTCAACCGCTACGGGACGCCGTTGCTGTCGGGGTTGTATGACGCTGCCGAGGCTCGGACGGAGCGGCGTGAGGTGCTGTGTTATCTGAATGCAGATATAGCATTGCTGCCCGATTTTGTTGAATCCGTCGAACGGGTAGGTCGAGCCAAGAAGCAGTACCTGATGGTGGGGCGGCGGACGAACGTGCGGGTGTCAGGGGAGGCTTCGTGCCGGGAGTTGGAGGCGTTGGCAAGGAGCGTGGGTGTTGAGGATGGGCCGACGGCGATCGATTACTTCGTGACGCCCAAGGGGTGCTGGGGGCGGTTGCCGGATTTTGCGATCGGGCGGACGGCGTGGGACAACTGGATGATCTATCGGGCGCGGTGTTTGAAGCTGCCGGTGGTCGATGCGACGGCGTGTGTCTCGGCGATCCATCAAGAGCACGACTACGAGCACACGGGGGTGGAGGAAGGGCGTGGTCGGAAGTGGGTGTGGCAGGGGCCCGAGGCTCGGCTGAACCTGACGATGGCGGGGGGGAAGCGGAACCTGTTCACGCTTATGGACGCGACGCATCGGCTGACGCCGCAGGGTGTGGTGTCTTGTGCGGGGGGTTCGGATTTGGGGGGTGGGGTGTGGTCTTACCGACGGTCGGCGGTGTGGAAGGTTGCGTGATTGATTGATTGCCTGATGGCTTGATTTTGTAGGATGCACGGATGCAGAACGAGATGAAGATGCCGGAGCGGGTTTGCTTTGTGGGGCTGGGAAAGCTGGGGGCCCCGATCGCGGCGGCGACGGCGGCGGCGGGTGTGGAGGTGGTGGCGGTGGATCGGGATGCGGAGAGGGTGGCGGCGGTGAACCGCGGGGAGGCGGCGGTGGAGGAGCCGGGGCTGGACGCGTTGATGGAGCGGGTCGGTAGAGCTGGGGGCCGGTTGCGGGCGACGACGGAGGTGGTGGAGGCGGTGGGTGGTGGTGGTGCGGAGATGACGTTTTTGATTGTGCCGACGCCGTCAGGGGAGGACGGCGGGTTTGTGTTGGACGCGGTGTTGGCGGCGGTTCGCGAGGTGGGTAAGGCGCTTCGGATGTCGCGTCGTCGGCATGTGGTGGTGGTGACGTCGACGGTGATGCCGGGGTCGACGGCGGGGCCGATCCGGGAGGCGTTGGAGTCGGCAAGCGGGCGGGTTGTGGGTGGCGATGATGGGCTCGGGCTTTGCTACAGCCCGGAGTTCATTGCGCTGGGGTCGGTGATCCGGGACTACCTGACGCCGGACCTGGTGTTGATCGGCGAGAGCGATGCGGCGGCGGGGGATGCGTTGGAGGCGTTCTCGCGGCGGGTGACGCTGAATGCGCCGCCGGTGCGTCGGATGAATCTGGTGAACGCGGAGTTGACGAAGCTGACGCTGAACACGTTTGTGACGACGAAGCTGACGTTTGCGAACACGGTGGCGGCGGTGTGCGAGGGGCTGCCGGGGGCGGATGTGGATGTGGTGACGGGGGCGATCGGGCTGGACTCGCGGGTGGGGAGTAAGTGTCTGAAGGGGGCGACGGGGTATGGGGGGCCTTGCTTCCCGAGGGATAACCGGGCGTTGGCGGCGTTGGGGCGATCGGTCGGTGCGGATGTGCGGTTGCCGGGGGCGGTGGACGCGGTGAATGACGGGGTGGTGGACCGGCTTGTGGGGATGGTGGAAGGGGTGTCCAGTGCGGATGCACCCGTGCTGGTGCTGGGGCTGTCGTATAAACCGGGGACGGGAGTGGTGGAGCAGAGCCAGGGGTTGATGGTGGCGGAGCGGTTGGCGGCGACCGGGCGTCGGGTGGTGGTGCACGACCCGATGGGGATGGACGCGGCGCGGGAGACGCTGGGTGGTGCGGTGGGTTATGCGGGGGACGGGCGGGCGGCGGTGGAGGAGGTGTCGGGTGCGGGCGGGGCGGTGGTGTTGGCGACGCCTTGGCCGGAGTATGCGGCGGTCGGTTCGGTGATGCGGGGTGGGGTGTTGGTGGATGCGTGGCGGGGGGTGGAGGTGTCGGGGTTGGCGGCGGGGGTGGGGTATGTGGCGGTGGGGCGGGGGGCGGATGGTCAGGGGGTGCGGTCGAAGGCGGAGGCGGCGTGATGCACGGCCCACGGTGAAACACCGTGGGCTTCGAGGGGAGTTAGTCGCGTTGGATTTTTAGGGCTTCGATCTGAAGGGTGACGAGGTGGTCGGTGTGGAGTTCGCGCTGGAGGTGCTGGGCGAGGGCGTGGTGGTCGTCGTCGGTGAGTGGGTTGAGGGGCAGGAGTGCGGGGTCGTGGTCGAGGAGGGCGTGGGGGACGGCGGTGGGGAGGGAGAAGCCCAGGGGGTGGAGGGTGATCCAGACGCGGAGGGTGTGGAGGGGGTCGCCGATTGGGGCGACGGCGTCGATGGCGATACGCCAGCGGGTGGGGTCGAGGTGGGTGTGGGCGATGAGGGCGTGGGCGGCGGCTGCTTTGAGTTGGAGGTCGTTGTGCACGGGGGGAGCGTAGGGCGTGCGAGCCCACAGAATCCTTTGGCTTCTGTGGGCTTTGGCGGGGATGGGGTTGGGGTGGATTAGTCGGTGTCTTCGCCGGTGGCTTCGTGGGAGGGGGTGCCGGCGAAGCGTTGGTGCATCCAGGTGGAGATGGCCTGGTCGTAGGCGGCGGTGCGGGTGAAGGCGGCGGCGGCGAGGGATCGGCGGAGGGCGAGGGAGGTGTGGCCGTCACGCTGGGCGATCTCGTTGGAGACGGTGTCGTACTGGTTGGGGTCGGTGACGACGGTGACGTAGCGGTGGTTCTTGGCGGCGGAGCGGATCATAGAGGGGCCGCCGATGTCGATGTTCTCGATGGCGTCCTCGAGGGAGACGTCGGGGTCGGCGACGGTGGACTCGAAGGGGTAGAGGTTGACGCAGACCAGGTCGATGGGGGTGATGCCGTGTTGGGTGAGGGAGTCGGCGTGGTCGGGTTTGTCGCGGAGAGCGAGGAGGCCGCCGTGGACTTTGGGGTGGAGGGTTTTGACGCGGCCGTCCATCATTTCGGGGAAGCCGGTGACCTGTTCGATGGGAGTGACGGGGAGGCCGGCGGTGGCGAGGGCTTTGGCGGTGCCGCCGGTGGAGATGAGGGTGACGCCGGACTGGTGGAGTCGCTTGGCGAAGGGGATGAGGTCGGTCTTATCGGAGACCGAGAGGAGGGCGGTTTGGAGTTTGACGGGAGAGTTCTGGGGCACGTCTGGTGTGGAGGGTGTTTAGAGGGGGCTGAGTCGGCAGACGCGGCCGTCGACGGTGATGAGGACGAGCGGGGGGTCGTTGGGCTGATTGGTGAGGACGTCGGCGAGGGGGTCGGTATCGAAGGCGTCGCCGGTTTGGCCGGTGGCGGGGTTGATGAGGGAGAGGCCGGAGGTGCCGAGCATGAGCAGGTCGCCGGCGAGGGTGGTGATGGGCTGGAGGGAGGTGTCTTCGAGGGTGAACTTGGGTTGGCCGGTGAAGGTGTCGAGGGCGACGAGGCCTTGGTCGGGGTTGACCTGGAATACGAGTCGGCCGGCGATGAAGGGGGCGTCGGTGAGGGGGGCTTCGGTGCGGTAGACCCAGTTGGTTCGGCCGGAGGCGCGGGCGAGTGAGTAGAGGGACTGGTCGCGGGAGGCGACGAGGACGTCGCCGAGGCCGAGGGCGGGTGCGGCGGTGACAGGCCCGAAAGTCTGGTTGCGCCAGCGGACGACGCCGTCGTTGGCGGCGAGCATGGCGTAGTTGCCTTCGGAATCGACGGCGAAGACGAACAGGGGGGTGACGAGTGGGGGGTGCCGGAATTCGCCGGGGAGTTGGTAGCGCCAGCGGAGGGCGCCGGAGGTGGCGTTGTGGGCGAAGACGATGCCGTCGGCGGAGCCGAAGTAGGCGATGCCGTCTTGGAGGGTGTGGCCGCTGGTGACGACCTCGGAGAGGGGGATGGTGCGCTGGGTGGCACCGGTGCGGGCGGAGAGGTGGAAGAGCCGGGTCTGGGAATTGATGAGGATGAGGTTGTCGAGCCGGGTGGGGGGCTTGAGGGATTCGAGGGCGTCGCCGACGAGAGACTTCCAGCGGAGTTCGCCGGTGCTGGCGTCGACGGCGGAGACGAAGTTGCGGGGGGCTTCGACGACGATGATGGTGTCGCCGAGCCAGGCGGTGTGGGCGATGCGTTGGCCCTCGCCGAGCTGGATGTTGGTGAGCCAGGCGACGGAGTAGCCGAGGTCGGCGGCGGTGGTGGCGTCGAGGGGGATGTCGGTGCTGGTGCGGTCGGGGGCGCGGGAGGCACGGGGGGCGTCGGGCTTGGTGGTGGACTGGCACGCGGGGAGCAGTGCGATGCAGAAGAGCAGGGGGAGGGCGAGGCTCTTATGTCGAAGGCGGGGGGTCGAGACGGGACGGGGATCGCGGGGGGGGTGAGTCATCCGCATCGGCTCCGGGGAGGGGTGTCACGCGGTGGGGAGGGGGATTCGCGTGTTGGGGGCGGTGGGTGAGGGCTTCGGGCTAAGTAGTCCTGGAGCAGGAGTATCGAGGGGCGGGGGGGGTTGGTCAAGGGGAGTGGTGGTTGGGGGAGACGCGGGGCCCCGCGGGCCGACGGCTACACGTGGTGTCGTGGCGCGTGTGACAGCGCCGCGGAAGCGGTATCGCCTCGTGGGGGTTTGCTTGGGATTGGAATCAGACCAGGGCGGCGCGTTTGTCGGCGATGGACGCGATGAGCTTCTTGTGGGGGTCGGCGAACTTGGCAGTACCCTCGGCCATGAGCGTGTCTTCGAGGGTGGCGATATCGATCTTGGTGTCGAGCTCTTCGACGATGGCGGCGTCGGGAAGTGTGCGGGACTGAGCGGTGAAGGTCGTGGTGGATTCGAGGATGGCGGCGTTGGTTTCGGGGGGGTTGGTCATGATGTCCGAGCCGGCGAAGGCGGCGATGTAGTAGTCCTCGGACTGCCAGTCGAGTTTTTTGCCGGTGGAGGCGAAGATCATTTCCTGCTGGAGCGGGAGGTTTTTGTCGGCCCAGAACTCGTGGTTCAGGATGCCGATGCGTTTGGCGTTGTAGATGCCCATCAGGCCTTGGGCGTCATCGGACAGGTCGGGGCAGTGTTTTTCGGTGTAGACGTCGACGCGGGAGACGAAGATGGAGTAGACGGACTTGAAGTTGTCGAGGTCCCCGTAGGCTTGTCGGCCTTTCCAGATGGCGTCGCGGGCGGCGAGGTATTGGCGTTCGGAGAAGATGAGGGTGACGTTGAGGGTGATGCCGGCGGCGGCGATGCCTTCGAGGGCGGCGAGGCCTGCCTCGGTGGCGGGGACCTTGATCATGCGGTTTTTGTGACCTTGCGCCCACTTCTTGGCGAGCTCGATGTAGCGGGCGGCCTTGTCGGCGACGGGCATGGTGTTGTCGGGGTCTTCGAGCAGGGGGTCGAGCTCGAAGGAGACCCAGCCGGTCTCGCCGTTGGAGTCTTCCCAGTCTTTAAGGAACTGCCCCTGGGCTTCGCGGACGAGGTAGTCGGTCATGAGCCAGGCGATGTCTTCGTCGGAGTCGTGGCCTTGGAACTCGGCGGTGAGGACTTCGTCGAATCGGCCGGACTCGAGGAGGCCGGAGATGATGATGGGGTTGGAGGTGGCCCCGGTGATGCCGTGGGGTTTGTATTTGGCGATCTCGTCGGGATCGACGGAGTCGAGCCAGAGGGTGGCACCGGTGTTGGCGAGCTGTTGGAGGGGGCTAGTCATGGCGGGTCGGCTCCGGGGGTAGGGGTGTCCACAGGATGAATCGGTGAATTACTGGATGCTACCGGTTATTTCGGGCAGTCCCGTGAGAAATGTGGGAAATGTGTGAAGGTGCGGGATCGCGGGCGGCCCATGGCGAGACGCCGTGGGTTTCGTGTGGGCTTGGGATGGGAGTAGGTTGGGGTCAGCCGGAGGCGGCGAGGATGACGACGGCGATCAAGAGGGCGGCGGCGAGGACCCAGCCGATGGCGGCGAACCAGAAGATGGGCTGCGCGGTGAGATCACTGGGGCCCTCGTCGAGGGAGGCGGTGGTGGCGGTTTTGTTGGTGTCGTCGAGGCCGGCGAGGGCGGCGAGGTCGAACTGCTTGCGGGCGAGGACGGGGGGCTCGCCTTTGGCGACGGCCTTGAGGTCTTCGAGCATGTCGCTGGCGGTGGCGTAGCGCTGGGAGCGGTTGCGGGCCATAGCGAACTCGATGACCTCAGAGATGCCGTTGGAGATGTTCTGCGAGACGTGGTCGGGGGGGACGAGTTCGTCCTTGAGGTGGCGGTGCATGACGGCCGAGGGGTTGGGGCCGTCGAACGGGACCTTACCGGTGACCATGTGGTAGAGGGTGGCGCCGAGTGAGTAGACGTCGGCGCGGGCGTCGACGTCGATCTCGCCGCGGATCTGTTCGGGGGAGATGTAGTAGGGGGTGCCGTAGGCCTTGCCGGCCTCTTTCTCGGCGGCTTCGCGGTCGGTGACGGCTCGGGCGAGGCCCATGTCGGCGAGCTTGGTGAGCCCGTCGTTGGTGAGCATGATGTTCTTGGGCTTGACATCGCGGTGGATGAAGCCGGCCTCGTGGGAGTGGGCCAGGGCGTTGCAGACGCCGATGGCGATGTCGATGGCGGTCGCCTCGTCGTAGGCCCCCTTCTTGACGATGTCGTCGTAGACCGTTCGGCCATCGACGAACTCCATCACGAAGTAGTGGAACTCCCCGGCCTGCCCAACATCAAAGGCCTGCACGATGTTGGGGTGGTTCAGCTTCGCGGCGGCCCGGCCCTCGTCGTAGAAACGCTGGATAAAGGACGCGTCGTTCGAGAACTTCTGGGGCAGGATCTTGATGGCGACTGCCCGGTCGAGGCTGAGCTGTTTCGCCTGGTAGACGGTGGCCATGGCCCCGGCGCCGAGCTTGGAGATGATCTGGTAGCCGGGGATCTGTCGGCCGGCGGAATGCTCTTCGAGCTCGGGGCGGATGCGTTGGAGCTGGGCCTGGGTGATGTGGCCGTGCTCGACGAGGAGCTCGCCGAGGCTTTTTTGGTTGGGGTCCGAGCCCTCGCTGGATTTGGAGATCTCGTCGAGGCAGGTCTGAACGTCCTGGCGGGTGGCGAGGCCCTTATCGACCACGATCTTCCCAATGGTGGAATCGAGGTTGGCGGCGGCGTGGGGCATCGGGGTACAGCGTCGGACGGTGAGGCGGGCAATACAGGCGGGACAGGCAGGATCAGGCGGCGATGAACGGCTGGCCGCAAGAAGCGGCACCGGAGCGTACGAGCCAGTCGTGGGGGGTGTCAAGGGGTCGACACCGCCGGCTTGAGCGCCGGTCATTATCGGTTGAAACCGGTACGGGCTTCACGCAATGGAGGTTCACGGGTGGGTTTACGCGTGTTCGTGGCGGGTTGAGCGCTATCATCGACAACGATGATGCTGATGGCTCCCGAACTCGGAGCGGTGGGTGAAACGCTGCGGCAGCGGCTGGCTGATGTCGAGCAGCGGTTTGCAGCTGAATTGCTGAGCGATATCGAGCCAGTCAACACGCTGGTGGGCTACGTCGAGCGGTACCGGGGGAAGATGCTCCGCCCGACGCTGCTGCTGGCCTCGGCAGAGGCGGCGTACGGGCCCGAGGGGTTCGAGAAGCACGGCGAGTCGTTCGCGGTGTTGGCGACGGTGGTTGAGATGGTGCACATGGCGACGCTGGTGCACGACGACGTGCTCGACGAGGCGGAGGTGCGTCGGCGGGGGGCGACGGTCAACTCGCTGCGGGGCAACGAAGCGGCGGTGATGCTGGGGGACTATTTGATCTCACATGCCTATCACCTGTGCTCCTCGCTGCCTCGGCCTTCTCAAGAAGTGAGTCTCGGACGGGTGATTGCGGAGGCCACCAACACGGTGTGCGAGGGCGAACTCTTGCAGTTGGCTCACCGCAACGACTGGTCGCTGAACCGGCGGACCTACTTCGAGATCATCCGCCGGAAGACCGCCAGCCTGTGCGGGTTGTGCTGCCGGCTGCCGGGGCTGGTGATTGGTGAGGATGAGGGGCCGGCCAGCACGGGCGAGGCGCTGCGGGCGTTCGGCGAGAAGCTGGGCATCGCGTTCCAGATCGTCGACGACCTGCTCGACCTGACTGGTGACCCGGCGACGGTGGGCAAGAGCCTGGGGCGTGATCTGGCGAAGGGGAAGCTTACGCTGCCGATGATCGAGCTGCTGGAGCGGGTCGAAGCAGGGCAGATTGGCGGGGGGCGTGCGGTGACGCGGGATGGGGTGTGGGCCCGGCTGGAACGGCAGGCGGACGACACGCTACCCGGCGAGGTGCGTGAGCGTGAGGCGACCGAGCTCGCCGGTTTAGCGCTAGCTAGTGGTGCGATTGAGGCGGCCCGGGAGCGTGCGGAGGGGCTGGTGGAAGACGCGATGGAGCGGGTTCGCGGGGCGTTGCCGGGCACGCCGGGGCGGGCGTTGCTGCTGGAGCTGTCGGGGCGGGTGCTGACGCGGAAGGCCTGAATCGCAGCGGTGTCGGGTGGTGGGGTGAGCGGGTCTTGGAATCGCGGTGGGTGGGTGTTGCGTAAGTCACGTTCGGGTATCAATATGGGATGTAGTAGAAGACCCTGCGGACTCCCTGTTGAACGAGATGCCGATGGCCGACGCTGATAAGCCCCGTGTGTTGATTCTGAATGGTGCGGCGGTGGACGGGCCGGGAGGTGGTCTGGGTAGTGGTCCGGGCGTGTCGGAGCTGTTGGGTGAGCACTACGACGTGCGGGTGGTGAGCAGCACAGAGGATGCGATGTCGGCCCTACGGGACGGCGGCTACCGGGCCGTCTTCGCTGAGGTCGGCGACTACCTGCCGATGGAGCGTGAGCTGGTGGGCGACCGCTCGTCATTGGTGCTCAACACGATCGGCGAGGGCGTGTGCATCGTGGACCAGGCCGGCGAGATGTCCTGGTCGAACAAGCGGATGAAGACGTTCAGCGACCCGATCACGGACAAGGTCAAGCGGGTCTGTCAGCAGGCGATGGGGATCTTCAACGCTCAGGCCGGGGGCTTCGCCGCGGCCGGCGAAGACGGGCACATCCAGTACAAGAGCAAGAAAAGCACCTTCGAGTCGGAGGACCGGTACTTCGAGGTGATCTGTTCGCCGATCATCGAGAACAACGACGCAGACCAGGTCAAGCAGGTCGTTGCCGTGGTCTGGGACTCGACGAACTCCAAACGGCTGCAGTCGAAGATCGACGCGATCGACGCGTCGGGCCGGGAGCTCGCCCGGCTTGACGCCAACGAACTGTCCAAGCTCGCCCCGCCACAGCGGCTGAAGCTCTTGCAGGACAAGATCATCAAGTTCTCCAAAGACCTGATGCACTTCGACCACTTCAATATCCGCCTGCTGGATCGCGATAGCCGAAAGCTCGAGATGGTCATCTCCGAGGGCCTCCCGCCCGAAGCGCTGGAGATCGACCTCTACGCCCAGCCCGAGGGCAACGGCATCTCCGGCTACGTCGGCGCGACCGGACGATCCTATATCTGTCACGACACCGAAAAAGACCCCCGCTATGTCCTGGGCCTGCAGCACGGCAAGAGCTCGCTCACCGTCCCGCTGATGCTCTTCGACGAGGTCATCGGCGTCTACAACATCGAGTCCGAACAGACCGGTGCGTTCAACGAGGACGACCGCCAGTTCGCCGAGATCTTCGGGCGTTATGTCGCGTTGGCGCTGAATATCCTCGACCTGTTGGTGGTTGAGCGGTACACGACATCGACGAGCATCACCGACTCGGTGGTCCACGAGATGGCTGAGCCGTTGGCGGACATCGCCACGAACTGCCAGGGCCTGCTCGACCAGGACAACGCCCAAGCGTCGGGCCCGCTGCAGTCGATCTTGCGTGACGTTGAGCGCATCCGCGAGACGATCAAGCAGGTGCAGCAAGGGCCGAAGGCCGTGGTGGGCAGCGACGAGGGCGAGGCCGAGGTGGTGGACCCGGTGATCGGGGGCAAGCGCATCCTGGTGGCTGATGATGAGTCGAACATCCGCGAGACCATCAAGTCGGTGCTCACGCGACGCGGCGCGGAGGTCGAGATCTGCAAGGACGGCTACGAGGCCTGCTCGCTACTGGGCAGCACCGGCTTCGACCTGATCGTCTCGGATATCCGCATGCCCTACCGCAACGGCTACGAGATCTTCGCCGCCGCCCAACGCATCAAAGAGGGCACGCCCGTCCTGCTCATGACGGGCTTCGGCTACGACCCGCACCACAGCATCGTCCGCGCTTCAACCGAAGGGCTCGCCGGCGTGCTGTTCAAGCCATTCAAGGTCGATGAGTTCGTGGGCGAAGTCCGCAAGGCGTTGGGGGCCGAAGCGGATTAAGGCGGTTGCACCCCACCGCTGCCGCTACCGTGTCCCGATGCGCAGGCCACCGTTACCCAAGAACGTTCACGCCACCGCCCGTGACCGTGCCGCCGCCGCGATCGCCGCCAAGGCCGCGACCTGGCCCGACATGACCCTCGACGGCCCGGACACCACAAACCTCTCGCCCGCCGACGCCGCCCTCGCCACCGCCATCACCCGCTGCACCGTGCAACGCTGGCTGACCCTGCGGTTCCTCCTAGAAAAGCACCTGAGCAAGCAGCTCGCCCGGCTCGAGCCCGGCATGCAGGGCGTCCTGCTCACCGGTGCCGCGCAACTGCTGTTCCTCGATCGCCTGCCCGCCTATGCCGTGGTCGACGAGATGGTGCATATCGCCCGGCGGCACGTCCGCGCCGGGGCTGCGGGCATGGCCAACGCGGTGCTCCGCAAGCTCGCCAAGCTGGCCGGCGACCGTGACTACACACCATGGACACCCAGCCCGAACCGCCTGCCGCTCGACAAGGGATCGTTGCAACTCACCGAAGCTGTGCTCCCTGAAGGCGACCCCGCGGTGCTGTTGAGCTGCCCGAAGCCGCTGTTCAAAGCCTGGTTGGCGCAGCGCGGCGAGGACACCGCCTGGGCGATGGCCGAGCACGCGACCCGCACCCCGCCCGTCCTGCTCACGGTCGAAGCCGACTGGCAATCTTCGGAGCAGGCCGCCCCGCACGACCAGCTGGGTCACGCCCTGTGGACCGGCAAGGCTGGCGACCTCCCGGTCTACCTCGCCCAGCACCCTGACCGACGTGTGCAGGACCCGTCCGCCACGCTCGCCGTCGCGTCCACCGCCGAGCTTGATCCCGCCCCCCGCCGCATCCTCGACCTGTGTGCCGGCCGAGGCACCAAGACCCGTCAGCTCGCCCGGCTGCACCCCGATGCCGAGGTCTACGCCAACGATCCCAACCCCGACACGCTCGACGACCTCCACGCCGCCGCCCAAGCCCATGCCAACGTCCACGTCTTCTGGGACACCCACCCCACCGCCCCAACAGGCGAGTTCGACCTGATCCTCCTCGACGTCCCCTGTTCCAACACAGGCGTGCTCGCCCGCCGGCCCGAAGCCCGCTATCGCTACAGCACCCAGACCGTCGGCGACCTCGTCCAGCTCCAACGCAGCATCATCGATAAGGCCCTGTCCCTGCTCGCCCCCGATGGCCGGCTGCTCTACAGCACCTGCTCCGTCGAGTCCGCCGAGAACCGCAACCAGGCCCAGCGTTTGGCCCGTTCCGCCGGTCTCGCCCTCAACCGCCAGCACCAGGCGCTCCCCGCGGGGCACGGAACGTCCTGGCACGACGGGGCGTATCATGCATGCCTATCGCGGCCAGACGCCTGATCCCAACGCCTGCGATCCCCAACCCGAAGGGCACTCATGCAAGTCGAGATGGAACTCGCCCGCATCCTGATCCGCGAAACCGACGACACCCACATCGTCGAGCTCCGCGAGGTCGGCCCCGACCCCCAGGACGCCCGCATCTTCCCCATCGTCATCGGGCTCCACGAGGCCGCCGCCATCGAACGCCGGCTCATGGGCCACGAACCGCTTCGGCCCCAGACCCACGAACTCCTCGACAGCGTCATCACCGAGCTCGGCTACTCGCTCGACTCCCTGGTCATCACCGACCTCCACGACCACACCTTCTTCGCCCAGCTCAACCTCACCCGCGGCGACGAGTCCCACGAGATCGACGCCCGCCCCAGCGACGCCCTCGCCCTTGCCGTGGGACGGAACACGCCCATTTATGTAGAAGACGCGGTGCTCGCCGAGGTCTGCCGCCCGATCGACGACTGACATCGGGCCAAAAACGGGTATTTTCCGCCGATCTGTCGCTCATCCCATCTTGACAGGGCTTTTAGGTTTGCTATTCTGCCGGGCTCGACTTAACCGGGCTCTCCCTCCCGCAGCAGCCGAGCTGAACCGAATTGACCCCACGGCCCCGCTTGTTAACCCGGCCGATCCCGAGGAAACCGCCCGATGACCGGTGGCAAGATCAGAATCCGCATGGAAGCCTACGACCACCAGGCACTCGACGCCTCGGCCCGCGAGATCGTGGACCACGCCAAGCGGACCAACGCCCGCGTCGCCGGGCCGGTCCCCCTGCCGACCCGCATCGAACGCTACACCGTTCTGCGTGGCCCGCACATCGATAAGAAGTCCCGTGAACAGTTCGAGATCCGCACGCACAAGCGGATCATCGACATCAAGGAACCCAACGCCCGCACCGTCGAGGCCCTCAACCGCCTCGTCGTCCCCGCCGGCGTCTTCGTGAAGATCAAGGCCTAGTGCCACAAAGCCGCGACCGGTGGTCGCGGAACGCCAGCCGACGACTCCAAGCGAGCCGTCACCCCTAGGGTCAGTCACCCGTACTGACCCCCGCGGAGCCCACCCGGAAACGGGCCCCGGCTTACCGCGACAACCGGACCTCAAACAGGGGCCCGATCCTCTGCTCTCCGCCCCGTTGGCGAAGACACGATCAGGCACAGCGAACCAACCGCAACCCAATCAGCCGCCCCCGGAGATTCCCAACATGCCCGCCATCCTCGGCAGAAAACTCGGCATGACGCGTTACTTCACCGACGAGGGAAAGAACGTCCCCGTCACCGTCATCCAGGCCGGACCCTGCCACGTCTCCCAGATCAAAACGCCCGAAACCGACGGCTACGAAGCCGTCCAGCTCGCCTTTGGCGACATCAAGGGCCGTAACTCCACCTTCCCCCTCATCGGGCACGACGCCAAGGCCGGCCTCACCCCCAAGCGGGTCCACCGTGAAGTCCGGCTCCCCGAGGGCGGTGCCGCTGAGTTCGAGCTCGGCCAGGCTGTCACCGCTGAGACCATGAAGGGCGTCAAGTTCGTCGACGTTGTCGGCACCAGCAAAGGCAAAGGCACCGCCGGCGTCATGAAGCGTCACGGCTTCAAGGGCCAGGAAGCCTCCCACGGCGTCGAGCGTAAGCACCGCTCGCCCGGCTCCGTCGGCGGTCGTGCCTCGAACCTCGGGACCGGCAAGCCCAAGAAGGGCATCCGCATGGCCGGCCGCATGGGCAACGAACGCGTCACCGTCCGCAGCCTCGAAGTCATCGCCGTCGACACCGACAAAAACCTCCTGCTCGTCAAGGGCCCCGTGCCCGGCCCCAAGCAGGGTCTGCTCGTCGTTTCCGCCGCCAAACGCCTCTACAAGGGCAAGGCCGTCGCCGCCAAGGAGTTTGCCGAAGCCGCCGCGTAACCGACGCCAAGCACCAGCTTCTCAAAGAGCCTGACCATGATCCAAGTCCACGTCTACAACCCGCAGGGCGAGCAAACCCGCTCGATCGAGCTCGACCCCGCCAAGCTCGGCGGCGATATCCGGCCCGGCCTCCTCAAGCAGGCCTACGTCCGCTACCACGCCAACAAGCGCCCCACCAACTCGCCCACCAAGACCCGCGGCATGGTCCGCGGCTCCGGCAAAAAGCTCTACAAGCAGAAGGGCACGGGCAACGCCCGCCGCGGTGATAAGAAGGCCAACGTCCTCCGTGGCGGTGGCTCAGCCAAGGCCAAGACCCCGCACTCCTGGCGGCTCGATATGCCGACCAAGATGCGTCGCCTCGCCAACCGCAACGCCATCCTCGCCAAGGCCGTAGATGGCGAGATCAAGCTGGTCGAAGGCCTGAGCTTCGAAAAGCCCTCTACCAAGCAGTTCAAGGCCGTCCTCGCTGCCCTCAACATCGACCGGACTTGCCTCGTCGCCCTCGGCGACACCCGCGGCCACGCTGCCACTTCCGCCCGCAACCTCGAGCGCACCGACGTCACCGGCGTCGAACGCCTCAACGTTTACGACCTGCTCAGCCACCGCTACCTCGTCGCCGAGGCCGAGGCGTTCGAGTCGTACATCGCCAAGGTCACCGAGGGCGTGAAGCTGCAAGAGGTGACCGCTGAAGACGTCGCCGCTCAAACCGTAACCGCAGGGGAGGCCGCCTGATGCTCGACCCGATCCACATCATCAAGAAGCCGATCATCACCGAGAAGTCCACCGACGAGGCCTCCACCCCGATCAAGAAGGGCCGCCGTGAAGGCCAGCCCCTGAACCGGTACACCTTCGAGGTCGCCAAGCAGGCCCGCAAGCCCGAGATCAAGGCCGCGATCCAGTCGCTCTACGGCGTCCGCGTCGAGCACGTTGCCACCCAGACCCGCAAGGGCGTCTCGAAGCGCACCCGCTACGGCACCATCGTCAGCCCCCAGACCAAGAAAGCCATCGTCCGCCTCCATCCCGACGACCGCATCGAACTGTTTTGAATTTAACCCCGGGTCAATGACCCGGGGCCGCGTCGCCAAAACCTTTACGCCACACAACGGCTCAAACCATGGCCATCCGAACCTACAAACGCACCACCCCCGGCCGCCGCAACGCCTCGGTCAACCTCTACGAAGAGGTCACCAAGACCAAGCCGGAGAAGTCCCTCCTCGAAAAGAAGGGCAAGTCCGGCGGTCGTAACCACCACGGCAAGATCACCGTCTCCTCCCGAGGCGGCGGCAATAAGCAGCGCTACCGCCGCATCGACTTCTCCCGCAAGAAGCTCGGCTCCGCCACCGTCATCGGCATCGAGTACGACCCCAACCGCTCCTCGAACATCGCGTTGGTCCAGTACGAGGACGGCGAGAAACGTTACATCATCGCTCCCATCGGGCTGACCGACGGCATGACCGTCGTGACCAGCCGTGAGAAAGCCGAGCCCGTCGTCGGCAACTGCATGCCGCTGGCCCACATCCCTGCCGGCCTCAACGTGCACTGCGTCGAGATCGTCGCCGGCAAGGGTGCCCAGATGTGCCGCTCCGCCGGCACCTACGCCCGCCTGTCCAACAAAGAGGGCCAGTGGGCCACCCTCGTATTCCCGTCTGGCGAGATCCGCCAGGTCTCGCTTAGCTGCATCGCCACCATCGGTCAGGTCGGCAACACCGACCACAACAAGGTCACCCTCGGCAAGGCCGGCAAGTCTCGCCACCTCGGCAAGCGGCCCCACACCCGCGGCATGGCCAAGAACCACCACGACCACCCCATGGGCGGCGGTGACAACTCGTCCTCCGGTAACCGGCCCCCGGCCTCCAAGACCGGCGTCCTCGCCAAGGGCGGTCGCACCCGGAAGCACGGCAAGCCCTCCAACAAACGCATCATCCGCCGCCGCGTCTCCAAACGCTACGGCCAACTCAAACTGAAATGAGCCACTTGAGGCGATGCCGCTTTAGCGGCATTGTCGCCCCACGGAAAAATCCCCATGGCACGATCACTCAAAAAAGGCCCCTTCGTCGACTTCAAGCTCTACCGCAAGGTCGAGAAGCTGAACCAGATGGACAAGCGCGAACCTATCAAGACCTGGGCCCGCGCCTGCACCATCGTCCCCGAGTTTGTGGGCCACACCTTCCTCGTTCACAACGGCCGGCAACACCTTCAGGTCTTCGTCACCGAAGACATGGTCGGGCACAAGCTCGGCGAGTTCGCCCTCACCCGTGCCTTCCGTGCCCACACCACCGGCACCAAGGCCCAACGTGCCGCCGCCGGCCGCTAACCCACACCAATCACCGTCATGCCTTACACCAACGTCCACAAAACCGCACGCATCAGCCCGCTCAAGGCCCGCCCCGTCGCGAACCTGATCAAGGGCAAGCCCGCCGCCGAGGCCCAGGACATCCTGGCCATGTCCAAGCTCCGCGCTGCCGTCATCATCAGCAAGGCCCTCGACGCCGCGCTCGCCAACGCCGACCAGGCCGAGGCCGATGTCCGTCGCCTGATCGTCTCCGACGCCCGCGTCGACTCCGGCCCCACCATCAAGCGTTTCCAGCCCAAAGACCGTGGCCGAGCCCACCCCATCCTTAAACGGACCAGCCACATCACCGTCTCCGTCGACGAGGCCTGAAATTTAGCCCCGGTTCAATGACCCGGGGCCGATCCACGAGCCACTCCCCCAAAGACCGAAACCCAACGACCAACACCCCACGAAAGCACCCAAACCATGGGCCAAAAAGTACACCCCTTCGGCTTCCGCGTCGGCATCACCGAAGCCCACAAATCCCGCTGGTACGCCCCCAAGGCGCTCTACGGTGAGCTGCTGATCGAAGACCACAAGATCCGCAAGTTCCTCGACCGTGAACTCAACCGCTCCTCCAAGGGCCCCTTCGCCGCCGTCTCCGATGTCATCATCGAACGCACCCGCGAAGAGCTCAAGATCATTATTCGTACCGCCCGCCCCGGTATCGTCATCGGGCCGCGTGGCGACAACATCAACCGGCTGACCGAGGACCTCCAACGCCTCACCGGCCGCAACGTCAACATGAACTGCGTGGAGGTTCAATACCCCGACCAGGAAGCCCAGCTCATCGCCGAGTCGATCGCCGAGCAGATCGCCAAACGGGCCGGCTTCCGCCGCGTGATGAAGATGAAGGCCGAGGCCACCATGTCCGCCGGTGCCAAGGGTGTCAAGATCCAGCTCTCCGGCCGCCTCGGTGGCCACGAGATGTCCCGCTCCGAAGACGTCCGCCTCGGGGCTATCCCCCTGCAGACCCTTCAGGCCCACGTCGACTACGGCTTCACCGAGTCCAACACCACCTACGGCACCATCGGCGTCAAGGTCTGGGTCTACAAGGGCCCCTACGACGCCACCACCGAAGACGACACCGCCTCCTCCGCCGCCGGCGCCCGCGCCCGCGCCCGTGGCCGTCGCTAAACCGAATACTTCCGCAAACGAACACACCGAAACACACGAGCAACACCATGGCCCGACACATCCGAAAAGGCGACAACGTCATCGTCACCGCCGGCCACTTCAAGGGCCAGCAGGGCAAGGTCCTCCGCGTGATCCCCGACGAAGACCGCTGCGTCGTCGAAGGCATCAACCTCCGCAAGAAGCATCGCAACGTCCGCGAGGGCCAGAACATCGGCCCGGTCACCAAAGAGATGCCCATCCACATCTCCAACGTCAGCCCCTGCGTCGACGGCAAGCCGACCCGCGTCCGCTTCGAGACCCGCGAGGACGGCTCCAAGGTCCGTATCGCCGTCCGCAACGGCGAACAGATCGGCCCGGAAATCCGCAAAGCCAAAGCCAAAGCCAGCGCCTGAAACAACCCGCACACCCAACCCCCTCCTGAACCATGACCCCCCGCTTCAAAGAACAATTCCAGAGCAGCGTCACCGACAAGCTCAAGAGCGAGTTCGGCATCACCAACCCCATGGCGATCCCCAAGCTCGACAAGATCATGCTCAGCGTCGGCCTCGGCAAGCAGATCGAGGGCACCAAGATCAACGCCCGTGCCAAGGAGCAGACGCTCAAGGATCTCGAGATGATCTCTGGCCAGAAGGCCGTCATGACCAAGGCCAAGAAGTCGGTCGCCAACTTCAAGGTCCGCGAGGGCTACGAGAACGGTGCCATGGTCACCCTCCGCGGCGACCGCATGTGGGAATTCTTCGACCGCCTGGTCTCGCTCGCCATCCCCCGTATCAAGGACTTCCGTGGCCTCAGCTTCAAGTCCTTCGACGGCCGCGGCAACTACTCCTTCGGCATCGCCGAGCAGGGCATCTTTCCCGAGGTCGACATGACCACCGCCCAGTTTACCCACGGCATGCACATCACCTTCGTCTGGAAGAACTCCACCGACGAACAGTCCAAGTTCATCATGACCGAGCTCGGCTTCCCCTTCCGCAAGCCCGCCGAGAAGAAGGCCGCCTAACCCCACCCACCGGACCCCGTTTAGCGGCGGGTTTCAACCCGCCTCCCACGAGAACCCCTATGTCCTCCAAATCCACCATCGAACGCAACAAGAAGGTCCAGGCCACCGTCGACAAGTACGCCGACCGCCGCATCCAGCTCAAGAAGGAAGGCAACTACGCTGCCCTCCAGATGCTGCCCCGGAACGCCTCGCCGACCCGCGTCCGCAGCCTCTGCGCCCTGACCGGCCGCTCCCGTGCCGTCTACCGCAAGTTCAAGCTTTCCCGCATCAAGCTCCGCGAGCTCGCCCTCGAAGGCAAGATCCCCGGCATGCGGAAGTCCTCCTGGTAACCCCCGGAAGAAAAACTCCCGCACGACGCAAAGACGAACGAACACGAACGCCAGCTCACCACTTACGCCCTAAACGCCCATGGCCCTATCCGATCCTATCGCCGACATGCTCACCCGCATCCGGAACGCCGCCCGCAACCAGGCCGACCAGGTCCGCGTGCTCAACTCCCGCGTCTGCCGCGGCATCGCCGACGTCCTCCAGTCCGAGGGCTACATCACCGGCTACGACGTCATCGACGACGGCCGCCAAGGCCTCATCCGCATCGAGCTCAAGTACGGCCCCCACGGCGAGCAGCTCTTCCACCAGATCAAGCGCGAGTCCAAGCCCGGCTGCCGCGTCTACACCAAGGTCAAGGACCTGCCCCGGCCCCTCGCCGGCCTCGGTATCGCCATCCTCACCACGCCCAACGGCGTGCTCTCCGACCGCCAGGCCCGCGAACAACGCGTCGGCGGCGAACTGCTCTGCACCATTGAATAGCCCGACCCACTAACACCCAACCCTGCCATGAAGACCGAAAAAGTCCACGACTACACCGACGCCCAGATCGCCGAAGACCTCGGCAACTCCAAGCGCCGCCTCTTCGAGCTCCGGCAGCAGTCGGTCACCGAGAAGATCGAAAACCCCCGCCAGTTCGGCAAGATCAAGAAGCACATCGCCCGCCTGCTCACCGAGCAGCGTGCCCGCGAACTCGCCGCCGCCAATACCGACGCTTAAGCCGTAACCACCACCCAAGCACAACACCATGACCGACACGCAAACCCCAACCCGCCGTAAGCCGCAGCTCACCATCGGCGTAGTCACCTCCGACAAACGCGATAAGACCCGCACCGTCGCCGTCGACTACCAAGAGGTCCACCCCAAGTACGGCAAACGCCTCCGCCGCCAGCAGAAGTTCCACGTCCACGACGAAGAGAACGCTTCCGGCCTCGGCGACCGCGTCGAAATCACCCGCTGCCGCCCGCTGTCCAAGACCAAGGCCTTCCGCCTTGTCCGCGTGGTCGAAAAGGCCCCCGCCCAGGTGACCCACGCCACGACCGCCCCGATCGAAGAAGAAGCCTCGGCCGAAACCACCGAGTGACCCAAACGTTTAGCGGCGGGTTTCAACCCGCCAGCCCCGCCGCTCACCCCGGACTAATCAAGATGATCCAGCAAGAATCCCGAGTCGATGTCGCCGACAACAGCGGCGCGAAGATCGCCTATGTGATCCGCGTCCTCGGCAAGAAGACCGCCCGCAACAAATCGACCCGGCCGACCGCCACCGTCGGCGACCGTGTCGTCTGCTCCGTCAAGAAGTCCCTGCCCGGCAGCGACCTCAAGACCGGCACCATCGTCAAGGCCGTGGTCGTCCGTACCAACTACCCCGTGCGTCGCCCAGACGGCAGCTACGTCCGCTTCGATAAGAACGCGGTCGTCCTGATCGACGACGACGGCAACCCCCGCGGCACCCGCATCTTTGGAGCCGTCGCCCGTGAGCTCCGCGAACAGAGCTACATGAAGATCGTCTCCCTCGCTTCGGAAGTGGTCTAAACAAACCCCCGCTACTTACACCGTACTTTCTTAAACCACCCAACTGACAAGAGCCCGCCATGCCCCTCATGCCCAAACGCGTCAAGTTCCGCAAGCAGCAGCGCGGAACCCTCAAAGGCAACGCCTCGCGCGGCAACTTCGTCGCCTATGGCGAGTTCGGCCTCCAGCTCCTCGAGGGCGGCTGGATGACCGCCCGCCAGATCGAGGCCGGCCGCATCGCCGCCCGTCAGTATGTGTCCCGTCAGGGCAAGCTGTTCGTCCGCGTCTTCCCCGACAAGCCGATCAGCAAGAAGCCCCTCGAGACCCGTATGGGTAAAGGCAAGGCCGAGCCCGAGTACTGGGTCGCCCGGGTCAAGCCTGGCACGATCTGCTACGAGCTCTCCGGCGTCCCCGAATCCGTCGCGCGTGCCGCCCTCACCCGCGTCGCCTACAAGCTCCCGTTCAAGTGCCGCTTCGTCGAACGCCGCCACGCCTAACCCCACCCACCGAACACCCCGTTCGTCAACCACGAGCCCAACCATGTCCCGTATCGGCAAACAACCCATCCCGCTTCCCGCCGGCACCACCGTGACCGTCAACGGCAGCGACATTACCGTCAGTGGCAAGAACGGCACGCTCACCCAGACGCTCCGCCCCGAGATCGCCGTCGAGCTCGTCGATGACGGCAAGACCGTCAACGTCAACCGCGTCAACGAGTCCCGCTCGGCCAAGGCCCTCCAACATCTGGTCGACGAGGTGCTCGACTTCTCCAAGATCGAGGCCGACGAGCTGGTGCTCGATCCCCACCGCTTCGCGCCCGCCGAGCTCGCCCGGGAGCTGGTCCAGGTAATGGCGCCGAAGGCGGCGGAGCGGCGGACGGAGCTGCGGACGGAGGTGAGATCGCCATAGAAGTGAGAGCGCTGCTGGATAAGAATAATGCCACAATGAGAGAAATCGCGATTGAGCCAATTCAAGGTGTGTGAAATTTCTTCGGTAATTTTTTGGATAAATTTTCATGTTTTGCTTGTGGATAAGTTTTCTTATTTACCTACGGT
>JBCCOW010000017.1:0-60649 GCA_039025195.1 Planctomycetota bacterium | reverse complement strand
TGCGGAAGCTGTCTATCGAGCTGGGCGACGACACGCCCGATCAGGCCTCGGTGCGGGCTTCGTGGCCAGCGGCACAGACACGCGACCTGATCGCCCGCATCCTCTTCGACCTGGTCGAGGCCAACCAATCCCTCATCGCCCGCGTCACGCCGATGATCCGTGAGTCGTTCCGCCTGGGCGGAGAACAAGCCATCGCCGAGCACGCCGACGCGTCCGATCAAGACGCGGCCGAGCTTGATCCGTTCCGCCTGGCTGACCCCGAGGTTGCCGCGGGTATCCGCCGCCGTGAGCTGATGCTGACGAACATCAACCGGCGGGTCCGGAACCAGATCGGCGAGTCGATCGCCCAAGGCATCGCCCAGCAGGAAACAACCTCCCAGATCGCCGAGCGTGTCCGCAAGCAGTTCAACCTGGAGGCGGGCCGGGCCAACACCGTCGCCCGGACCGAGATCGGGCGGAGCGTCGAGGAGGCCCGCCACCAGGGCCGCTTGCAAGTCGGCACGCCCCTCAAGTCGTGGCTGTGGTCGCGTCGCGAGACCGGACGCCCTTGGCACTTCGATACCGAGACGCAGACCTTCGAGTCGCCCATCCCTGCCGCCGCCGACTTCCGCGTCGCCCAGACCGGTAACACCTGCCCACACCCTCGCGCGACCAACGATCCCGAGGACGACATCAACTGCGGCTGCACCACCATCGCCCGCTTCCCCGGCGACAGTGTCAAGCAGGTCTTGGCCCGCTACCTCGAACGTGGCTTCACCGACACCGTCCGTCTGCGCAGCCTCGACGAGCGCCGCACCCGCACGACCGTCCCTAACCGCCGCAAGGAGGCCGCCTGATGCCCGGCACGCTTGACCGCTATCTCAACGAGGCCGCTCGGCTGCTCGATCCCCGCAGGCGTGAGCTCGAACCCGTGCGGGCCGACCTCGGCATCTCGCGTGCTCAGGTCCGAGACATCGATACCGAAAAGCGTCAGATCGAGGCGGTGGTCTCGACTGCCAGCGTAGACCGCTACGAAGAGATCGTTCTGCCGTCGGCGTTCCAGCGTCACCTCGGCACGTTCATGGACAACCCGGTGTTTGTCGCCGCTCACGATTACTCGGCCTGGGCGAACGCCGAGCCGACCGTGCTTGGTCAGTGGCGGAGCATGGAGGTTCAAGGCACCGGCGACAAAGCCGCCCTGGTCGGCGTCTGCGAGTTCGACGACGTGGACCCGCTGGCCCTGCGGTACTGGAACCTCTACCGCAAGGGACACATGCGGGCGTTCTCGGTCGGCTGGCTTACGCACCAGTACGAGATGCGGGACCTGGCCCGTGCCGACGGGTCGAGCGCCAGGACCCGCGTGTTTACCGAGGTCGAGCTGATCGAGGTCTCCGCGGTCGCCATCCCTGCCAACCGCGACGCCGTGGTCCGGCAGCTGGGTCTGGCCCCGCTTGCTCTCGGCGCGGCTGGCCGCAGCTCTGAAGGCGACCCTACTGCCAGCGCCGAGATCACCCGTCAGCTCGACAAGCTCACCGAACAGATCAAACAACTGCACAGCCCGGACGGCCCCATGGTGCCGCTGATTCAGGACGTCGTCGAAGCGACGCTGGCCGCCGGGCCTGGTTCCGACGACGCCGGTGCCGGCAAGGGCACCGGAGACATCGAGGCCCTCGATGACGAGGGCCTGGCCGAAGCGCTGCGGGGCATGGTCTCGAGCCCTGCCCCGAGTAGCTGATCCACCACCGCCACCATTACGCCACACCACGAAGGAAGCAAACATGCCAGTCACCAAAGCCGAGCTCCAGGAGCTCATTGAAAAAGCCCAGGAAGAACTCTCCGAAGGCAAGCTCAAAGAGCTGTCCGACTCGATCAGCGAGATCCGCGCCTGGGGCGAGGACGAGGGCCGCGTGAAGGAGGCCGAGAGCGCCATCAAGCAGCTCGAAGACGAGGTCAAGACGCTGACCACCGATGTCCAGCGTCAGCTCGATGCGGCGGCCCGCCGCGCCTTCGACGACGTCGGCAACTACCGCGGCTGCTTCGGCTCCGAGGGCCAGGCCCGCGAGTTCGGGCTCAACTTCATCCGGCTCACTGCGGAGGGCAACCTGTCCACCCGTGCCGCCGAAGCGCTCGAAGCCGACCACAAGGAATTCTTCGGCCGCGTCAAGGATGTCACCGGGTCAGACGCCCTGATCCCGCTTGAGCACTCGCGTCGTGTTCAGCGACTGGTCGAGGACTACGGCGTGTTCCCCGCGGCCGCCTTCCGCATGCCCATGAGCCGGGACAAGCTCAGCTTTACCCGTCGCGTCTCGGGCTTCCGCGCCCGCAAGGTCGGGATCGGCAAAACCATGACCCGATCGGATATGGCCCTGGAGCCGGTCAACCTCACCGCCGACAAGTGGTTCATCCTCACCAGCTACCCGGTGGAGACCGAGGCCGACGCCGCGGTGGCGATCGCCGAGATGATCGCCACGGAAATGGCCCTCGGCTTCTCGGTCGCCCTCGACGAGGACGCCCTTATCGGTGACGGTACCCCGGCCTACGACAACGAGCTGGGGATCACCACCATCCTCCGACAGCTCAACGGCACCGACGACGGTGGCGGCCTGGTCCTCGGTTCAGGAAACACCGGCGACCAGTGGACCGGCATCACCAAGGACGACATCCTCAAGCTCTACGGCCAGGCCCGCTACGTCCGGCCGGGCCAGGGTCGTCTCTACTGCTCGAACGAGTTCTACTTCCAGGTCCTGGCCAAGCTCATTACCGACTCGGGCGGCGTGACCCGCTCCGAGGCCGAGATGGGGCCGCGCCTCCAGGCCTGGGGTGTGCCGGTTCAGATCACCCACGTTCTGCCCCGCACGCCGGGAAACAGCCAGATCGCCGCGTTTTACGGCGACCTGTACCAGAGCTCGACCCTTGGCGACCGGCAGCAGATGTCTGCCGAGACCAGCCGCGAGGCGTATTGGGAATCCGACGAGGTCGGCGTCAAGGCGCGGGCCCGCTACGCCATCAACAACCACACCCTCGGCTCGGCCGAAGAGGCCGGTCCGGTGGTCGGCCTGATCACGCCCGCCGCCGCGTAACGCATCGAGTCCGCCCGGCTGGGGTTCTCGTCGAGCCCCAGCCGGGTTTTGCTCGCTTTGTTCAGCAAGCTCAACTTCACCCATCAATCACCAGGAACCCCCCATGCACACCCCCGACCACCACTACTACCTCAACGCCATCCCGCCGGCCGAGATCAAGGATGACGCCGCGTTTGTGTCCAACGTCATCGACCTCGGCACGGTCCAGGCCGCCGGGGCCGATCGTCTCGTGTTCTTCGTCCAGCTGGGCTCGATCGACGCGGACCTCTCTGTCCTGAAGCTCGTCGAGTCCGACACCCTGACCAACGCGACCACCCTCGGCGGCACGCCCGCCGATGTGCTCGACGCGCTCGATCAGCTTACCGCCGCCCCAGGTGCCGCCGACGACAGCAAGCTCATCCGGGTGGAGCTTGACCTGGGCAGCCCTCGCAAGCGGTACGTGCAGCTCCAGGCCACGGCCGGCAACGGCGCGGCGGGCACCTACCTGTCCGCCCTGGCGGTGCTGACCCACGTCAACACGCCCACGGCCGGCAACGGCGCGAGCTTCACCGTTTCGACCTGAGCTACACCCACCGCGGGCTAACGCCTGCGAGTCACCGCGGGCCCTGGCGATGCACCCGCCGCCAGGGCCATTCAACCCCACTTCAGCCGGAGATGCACCATGCTTGAACTGACCTGTAACCACGCCGGCCGACTCCAAGGCGAGACCTTCACCGAGGCCGAAGCCACCCGCATCGGCCTTCCTCTCGACGTGCTCCGCGAAGTGCCTGGGCAGCCGCAGGATGAACCCGACAACTCCACCCTGGTAACGGGCAGCGGGCTCACGGCCGCCGAGGTCCGCGATCTGTTCGAAGAAAACGAGCTCGCGGTGCCCGAAGGCAACATCCACTCCAAGGCCTGGCGGGCCGCTGCGATTCAATCTCTGGTCGAGATCGGAGCCCTTGATCCCGACCCCGACCCCGACGCCGACCCGCCCGCCCCTGATCCCGACCCGGAGGATTGATGCAGCCCCGACCTGACGGTCGCCGTGACATCACGCCACGCCACTCGCTCGCGCAGCAACGCGACCCCACCCCCAAGGAACCCACCGATGCCCAATGTCCTGACGATCGAGCTCAATCGAAACCTCCGTCTACGGGATGGCGCAATCTGGACCCGCGGCAGCGTGGTCAAGACCACGGCTGAGGAGCTGGCCGAACGACAGGTCCCCGCGGATGCCTACCGCGTCCTCCACCAGACCGCCCCACCCGCCCCACCAACTCCGCCCGCCCACGCCGACGCCCTTGCTGAAGACGTGGAGGGCGGCTCGCCTCCCGCCACGAACACAAGGTCCGCCTCGCCATCCAGGACCACCAAGAAGAAGACCACGAAGAAGAAGGCCGCCAAAAAGTCACCCTGATCTAACCGCCACTCCCCAACGCCATGCTCGCCACGCTCGACGATCTCAAAGACGCTCTCGGCTTCACCGGCACCGCCGATGATGCCGAGCTCACGTCCACGCTGGCCGCCGCCAGCGCCGCCGCCGAGCGGATTGCCGGACGTCCGCTGACCCGTGCGGCCGGCGTGATCGAGTACCCCCGCGCCTACGGGCCGATCGGCGACAAGCTGGTTTACCTCGATCGCTATCCGGTCGAGTCTGTGAGCCTTGTCCGCCGCCGCTGGACGCTCGACGACGCCTGGGAAACCCTCAGCGATGGCGAGGACTACGTGGCCATGATGGGCAACGGCAAGCTGCTGACCCAGAGCATCCGATGGCCTTCCGGCCATCGCCTCATCGAGGCCACCCTGACCGGCGGCTATGCCGATCCCGCGTCCCCGGCCCCCGATGGTGCTTCTTATCCCCCGGCCGACCTGCAACGCGGCGTCATCGACACGGCCGTCGCGTTCTGGAACACCAAGGCCGACAAGGGCCTGAAGTCGGTCCAGGTGGGCGATGGCGACGGCCAGCAGCTGCTCGACATTGCCTCCACCGCCACGCTCCACGCGGCGGCGACGGCACTGCGGAGGGTGATGGCGTGAATCTCCTGGGAGTCCTGATCATGAGCGCTGCCGTCCAGGTCGGCTTGACCGAGTCCAGCCAGCGCGTGGTCGCGTCGTGGCCCGAACGCTCGATCGTGATTGCCGAAGCCCTCGACCGCGGGACGGATCAGATCCTCGCCGAGGGCGAGGCTTACGTGAAGAATGTCAAACTCAGCGGTGACCCGGTTGGCCTGCGGAGCGGGACGCTCCGTAACGCGATGGACCACCGCAAGACACGCCCGTTCGAGGGGGTGATCGGGGTCGGCGAAGGTCCGGCGTCGCAATACGCCAATGCCATCCTCGGCGATCAGGCCACGACCATCACGCCCAAGAACGCCAAGCACCTCTGGGTGCCGGTGGCCGACAACCTCAATCCCAGCGGCCAGACCCGGCTCAGCCCCCGTGCCGCGTTCGACCAGTACGGCAAACGACTCCGCATCTTCCGGAGCAAGGCCGGCAACCTGGTGGTCTTCGGGGCCGAGGGCGGGCGGTTCAAACGCGGTGCGCGGAAGGGCCTCGCCAAGGGCAAGCTCCTGTTCGTCCTGAAAGATCAGGTGGTGATCGAGGGCACCGACGCCCTGGCCGAGGGCGTCATGGAGTTCGTGGAGATTCGCGGGCCGCAGATCATCGACCAGTGGCTCAGGAGCGTGCCGGCATGATCAAGACCACCACCCATCGTGAGGTATTGCAATCGGTCCGCGATGTGATGATCGCAGCGGCCGGTAAAAGCGTGGCCGACAGTGAGCTGGGCTACGCCTCAATCGACGACCTCAAAGCCGACTGGCGGCTCCTGGTCTACTTCGACGTCGATGAAGATCAGCCCCACGAGGATCGCCGCCGTCACAGCCTCCGCCTGATCACCACGCTTATCCGCCGAGACGACCCCAGCCAGCGGAACCCAAGCGACCACGACGACAACGCGTTTATGCGGGCGTTCGAGGCTTTCCGTGTGATGCACGACGGCCTCCTCGCAACCGCCGACGACCCGGACGGGACGCCGCTGGAAGGTCTCCCCTTCGAACCGCACCGCGACAGCGATCCCGGCGTTGTCGTCACCGGCGTGGAAGACCGCGACCGGGCCTGCAGGATCGGCTCCCGCTGGGACGTCATGTTCGACACCCTCCCCGGAAGCCGCCCCGACTTCAGCTAGACCCCATTCACTGCCGTCACCACTATCGCTTTAAGGAGCACCCATGGCCACTCAAGCCGAACTCATCACGATCAAGCCCCGCGCCCTCACCTATGGCGGCGATGACTACCCAGGCATCCAGGAGCTGAGCTATACCAAGAACCCGCCCCCGACCCTACCGATCCGCTACGAAGACGAACTGCTGCCCTCCGGCTACGAAAGCGTCCAGTCTGATCAAGACCCGATCAACGGCTCCATCACGAGTCAGTCCGAGGCCACGCTGGAAACGCTGGCCGATCAGGTCGGCGGAGGCAACATGACTATTGGCTATAAGCAGGCGGGCACGTCGAACCTCCGCACCAAGACCTTCACCGGCACCTTCTTCCGGCAAGGCCAGGGCTCGATTACCCAGGTGCGGCTTGGTGTCTACCGGCTCAACTTCGTCGCTACGGCTGTCTCCTCAGCGGCGAACGCCTGATCCATTCTTGGCCCTTGCGCGGCTTGCTCGCCTGCTGCTGACTGCTTCGATTCCCCATGCCCGATCCCATCGAACAAATCGTCCGCACCGTCTATGACGACGCAGGCATTGACGCGGCCAGCGAAGACCTCGCACGGCTTGAAGCCGATGTGCGGGACTCTTCGACTGCCATGCAGCAGCAGGAGCGGGCGGTCTCCGAAGCCCGCTCGGCCTTACTTGCTCTGGTCGCGGCGGAGGAACAGCACGAGGCGGCGGTGGCGTCCGGCCAAGCGGTAGACAGCCAGGCCCGCCAGACGTCGGAGCAACGCCAGCAAGCCATCGCTGCACTGTCCTCGCAGATCGCCCGTGGCGAAGACGCCCAGTCGTCATACCGCCAGCGGGTCGATGAGCTGGTTGGCAGCCACCGACGCGAGCAGCAGGCCGTCGAGGCCGTCATTGCGACCCGTCGCGGCTATGACCAGCGGCTGCGTGGTTTGCGTGACCGCCTGCAGGTGCTGAGCCGTGCCGAACAGCGTCATGCGGATGCAGTCGATCGCGGGGAGCGGGCGACCGAGGAGGCGACGCGGGCCAGTGCTCGCCGCAGGCAACAGATCGATCGGGTTGCCCGAGTGTTGGGCCAGGAAGAGCAGGCCCAGCGGCGGGCGTCCGACGCGGTGCGTCAATACAGCCGGGCCAGCGATGACGCGACCGGCTCTACCCGTGGGCTCGGCGGGGCGTTTGGTTTCGCAGCGGGACAGGCCAAGACGCTGGTAGGCGGGCTTGTCGGCGTGGGCGGACTACTCGCGGCTTATCGCCTGATCAAGGCCGAGCTGGACGACATCATCGAGCGGCAGCGCGAGGCACTTGGCGAGCAGGTCACGCTGGCCTCGGCCGAGCGCTCGCTGAAACTGAACTTGGTGGGGTCGTCAGATCAGGAGGTGGCGTCGGCGATCGATGCGTCGGGTCGGATTGCACTGGATTCAGGTATCGATCGGGCCGCCATTACCCAGGCGTTGTCGGGGGCGGTGTCTGCGACTGGCGGTGACCTGAACCGATCGATCCAGCTGGTGGAGCTGGCGGCGGACATCCGGCCTGACCAGCCCGACGAGCTGGTCAGCATCGCCGGGGCAATCGGCGACACTCAGGCCGCCACCAACTTCGAAGACCCGCTGGCGGCGCTTGGCTTCCTGCAGCAGGTCGGAGCCCAGTCGCGTATCGCGGACTCGGGCCAGCAGTTCCGCAACATCCCCCAGGCAATCACCGGCCTAGTGGCCCAGGGCTTCACGCCCCAAGACGCGGGGGCGTTGTTCGCGGCTCAGTCGGTGAGTGCTGCCGACCTGCGTGGCGAGACGACACGGACGGCTGTGATCCAGATCGCCGAGCAGCTGTCCTCGTTCTTCGCCGAGCGCGAGCGTCCTGAGCGTGGGGCAGATGCGATCACTGCCTTGCAGGGCGATGACGAGTTGAGGGGGGCGTTCCTGGACGAGTTCTCGGTCGAGGCTCAGCAGCTGGCCCCGGCTAGGGCGTTGTTCGCGTCTGGCACGGAAGAGGCCCAGCGGCTGCAGGCGGCGCGAAGCCGCATCGCCGCCGATGAAGAGCAGCTCCGCGAGCTGGCGGTGGAGACCATTGATCGGTTAGGGGAAGGGGCACGGGAACGGAACGCCGCGCTTCAGCGTGAGTTGCTGGCTCAGGCTCAAGACGTGGTTAATGCCGACTTCGGCGGTGGTGAAGAAGCCGCGATCCGTGAGGGTCTGGAACGGATACTGATTGCCAACGGGGTGGGCCCGTTCCAGCGATCTTTAGACCTTTTCGCTTTCGACAGAGGTGCCTTTGGCAGCCCACGCGAGAGTGCCATCGGGATCTTGCAATCCCGGCAACGCCGAGTTCTCAATACGTTTTTCGGGGGCGTCACGGATGTGGATGATCTGCCTGAAGCCAGGCGGGTTCAGTTCGACTCATTCCAGCAGGCCATCGATCGCCTGAATGAGCTGCCAGAAACGCCCCCATCTTCCGAGCCTCCGCCCCCCGCCCCCGAACCCGTCACCTCCCTCCCCGACGCTTTCGACGCGATCGGCGACCGCCTGCCCTTCCTGCCACCCGACGCCGAGCGGGTGCTGTCCGACGCGGGCGTCACGGTCCCTGACAACGTCAACATCTTCCTGATCAACGCCCCGCAGCCCATGGCTCTTGCGCCCGATCTGGGCCCGGACGACTGGGAGGCCAGCCGGGGCGTGACCGGCTTCCGCCGCCTGAGCCGCAACGCCTGACCTGACCCATGCCCACCGTCGTCTACGCCATTGACACCGAACTCGTGAACGACCGCATCGACTGGCGGTCGCAGCGGTTCCCCGGCCCGATCGCCCGGCAGCGTGTGGGCTATCCCGGCTCGGCCCGCAGCTACGTGCGGAAGGGCCAGCCCCGCGGGACGCGGTTTGTGCTGCGTGGCTTCCTGCAGGGGGCCAACCGGAAGGCACTCAACGCCGAGATCGATAAGTACCACCGGATGCGGGCCGACCTCGCGCGGCACACGGTGACCTGGCACGACATCGACTACCCGGAGCTCGATCTGGCCCACGTCCAGACACCCGGAGATGCCCAGGGTTTCCGACACACATCGGGCGACGTCTGGCTGCGTCAACGCGTGTCCATGGTCTGGGAGGAGGCGGTCGGATGAGCGGAGCTTCCGTGCTTACCCCCGTGGCGGTGGACCTCGACCGGGGTGTGGTGCCCACGGTCACCGTCGATGTGTACGTCCGCTACGCGGCCGAGGCGGCCAGCCGTTTGAACGGCGAGAGCGACGGCTATGCGCTGGTCTATGACCAAGTGTGTGAGGTCATCAAGATCGACCACGGCGCGACCATGGGCCTGGCGACGTTCACGGTGCTGCCCCCCGACGGCGAGCTGGGCAGTCTGGAGCAGGTGGCGATCGAGGACGCCCGCAGCTACGTCGAGCCGGGCAGCCACGTGAAGGTGGTCGGCTACCCGATCGACTTCGGCGGCGGCGAGGAGTCGTCGGGCGAGGTGCCCGCCGAGTTGGTGCTCTTTGAGGGCGTGGTGCTCCGCGAGGAGCTGGGCATCGGCGACGACTTCGATGACATCGGCTGGCGAGCGGTGCCGCTGCCCTACCTGGACGAGACGACGCCGGACCACCAGATCGCCGGCCGGTGGATGCCGCAGCAGGGCTGGTCAGATACTGGCGGTTCCGGGGGCGGTGAGACCTCGGACCTCCTCGTGCCCGAGACCCCCTCCCTACCCGCGGTGTTCAATTTCCGGGGGCGGCCCAATAAGCACGGCACGGCGAAGCTCCGGGCTGGGGGTGGGGAGGGGGCGGACTACCTGGCCCCGGTGTTCACGCACGACGCGGACCCGGACGGGACAATGTGGACGTTTGGCGAGGCGGTGCTGTCGGTGCTGGGGATGTGGCTCTACGGCCCCGCCCACCCGTCCTCCGCAAGCCTCTCCCGGACCTGCTGTCTGCACCCGGATGCGATCGCGGGTTTAGCGGCCCCCGCAGAGGGAAGCACGACGCCCGCGGCGTTCGTGGGGTTTGATGCGGTGCTGCCGGAGGTGAATGTCCAGGGCATGGGTCCGTTGCGGGCGCTGCAGGCGCTCTGTGACGCGGCGGGCTGGGTGATGGTGGTGGAGCCCGACTTCGACGGCACCGAGGGCGTCGACCGCACCTACGTCATCCGCCTGGTCAACCGGCAGGCCGAGGTCGAACCGGCTCCGGAAGATACTTCCGGGGGCGGGGGGGCTTCCGGGGCTTCCGGGGGTTCCGGGGGCGTGGCTCCGATCAAGCTGAAGAAGCGGAAGGACATCGACAGCGATGAGCCCTCGGGGTCCCAGCAGGCACGCGACAACACGATCAGCGCGGCGTTGCTGGTGCGGGATGCCGGGCGGTGCGTGAACCGGGTGCGGGCGGTGGCGCGTCAGCTGATCGAGACCACGGTCGAGCTGCTGCCGCTGTGGTCGCCCGACGACGTCTTCGCCGACACCGTCAGCCAGGCGATGCAGCTGGCGCGTCCGACGACGGTGCCTTCGGGCTACGCCGCCTACTACGACCGGCACGTGTCGGGCGGGGCCGAGTACGACCGCTACGGCCAGGTGGGGCGGCGCTGGGGCGTGGACTGCACGGGGGCGTTCGCGGCCGTGGGTTACACATCGGGCGGCTACCAGCACCCCGAAGGCGGCTTCGACTGGGCGACCCAGCTGGGCCTGGGCGGGGACACCCCGCTCACGCAGGCGCGGGCGGCGGCGAACCTGGGCACGCAGCTGGCGTGGTCCACGCGAGTCCGGCCGCTGCTGCCCCTGACGCGGGCCGGCCGTCGCGGCGGCCTCATCGTGGAAGTCTCGGAGGACGGCGGCAGCAGCTGGGGGGTGGTGCCCGTGCAGGCCCGGTCGCTCGACGGCTTCTGCGGGATCGAGCTGAGTAACTTGCCGAACCTGGCCCGGATCAACCGCGAGGCGATCCTCGGCGGGGTGGACTGCCCGGTGGAGGCGAGCTGGTGGGCGCTGCTGAGGAGCGGGGACCTGCGGTTCCGGGTGACGGGCGTGGTGGAGGCGGACCACGCCGCGGGGCACCTGGCCCTGGCGACCAAGGACACCGGCACCGTCTACCCACGCGAGGCCCGGTTGCTGGTGTCGGGGCAGGAGGTCTGGTCCTCGCCGTCGAGCGTGATCAATACCAGCGGCGACTGGGAGCGGGTGCAGCCGTGGGGCGGTCTGGAGCGGGACGAGACCGAGGGTTTGTCGCTGAGCCTGCAGAGCCTGGCCGAGCGGAAGCGGGACGCGTTTGCCGGCCTGGGCGTGCAGCTGGACATCGAGACCTGGCTGATGATGTTCACGCAGTTCAGGGTGGGCCAGGCGGCGACGGCGATTGCGGGGCGTGACGTGTCGCTTTCGACGTCGGTCTTCGGCGGCAGCCGTTTCCCGATCGTGGAGTCGGTGGAGTTGGTCTTGTATCCCGAAGACCGCCAGATGGTGCGGGCGGCGATCTCGGACCGGCTGGCGGTAGGCGGGACGGCTGCGAGTTCCGGGGGCACTTCCGGGGGCGGGGGTTCCGGGGGGGGGGATGCGTACAGCACGGGGGTGCTGCCCCGGCCGATCAACACCGACCTGGCCGCACAGCTGCGTTCGTACCTGATCATCGACGAAGGGGGGAGTCACTGATGGCACGTGTGCGTGTGAAACCCCAGGTCCGACCCGAGTGGGTGGACACCGACGAGCTGGCGGTGCGTCAGCCCGCGGGCGGCGGTGACGCGATCAGCCAGGCGGTCTCGGCGTTGGCGGGTGTGGCCGGGTTCGAGGCGACCGCGTCGATCGAGGCGGCGGCCCTGGAGTTTACGGTGGACCTGCCGGGGGGCTGCGGGGTGTTCGACTACGACGTCGTCGTCCGGGACGTGGCGGGCAACACGTCCACGGCGTTCGCGTCGTTCGATCGGGTGAGCGATGCGCCGCGGGGCGTGGCCCGGCCGACGCTGGCGGGGACGGGGAACACGGGCGAGGCGCTGCTGACCGCGACGCCGTCGGCGGATGTGATGGAGCACCCGTCGTTTGGATGACGCTTTAACCGGAAAGGAAGCCGCGATGAAGAAGGATTCAGGCCAGCATGAACCGGTGCCCACGGGCAACCCTGGTGTGGACGCGAGGCCACCGGGTTACCCGGAGCCGCCACCCAACGAGACCATCGAGATGGGTTGGGGTGCCGTCCCCTCTGCCGCAGTCATGGTGTTCCTGGTGATCGGATTCGTGCTGATCGCCACGGCGCTCTCCGCCGGCCCGATCGAAACCAAGGGCGGGCGCTTCATCGTCACCGACCCGGTCACTGGCGACACCTACTCGACGCACACGCTGGAGCAGAAGGCGATCGAGACGGCCGCCGCCCTTAGCGAAGAGCTCGGCGGCGTCGAGGTGTCGATCACCCGCGAGCCGGTGGTGGTCCGGGCCAGCGTCCCTGCGTCTGCTCCCGAGCCCGCCCCGACCCCCGCCCCTCAGCCGGCCCCGCAGCCCGACCCGGTTGATCCGCCTGCTGAACCGGCCCTCTCCGTGACCTGGGCCGACCCGCCTAACTCAATCGAACCGAAGGCCACCCTCTCGCTCAACGTCTCGGGCATCCCGCCCGATGTCGATGTCTTGGTGCAGGCGTGGGACGCCACCGCCGAAGAGGTCGTGCCGGTCGCGGTGCTCACCGAGGCCCCGTGGTCGGTCACGCTCGACCTTCTGCCTGGCCAACACGAGCTGCAAGCCTGGCCGCGGAACGCCGCCGCCGCCCGTGTCGGCGACATCGCCCGGCACGCTCTGACCGTCAACGGCCCCCGCCCCCCGGAAACCCCACCCGCCCCGCCAGTCGGGGGCACGGGGGGCCGCACGATCTACGTCAGCTCTTCCGGGGGCCACGACGAGGAGAACACAGGTCTGTCGCCCCAGCTCCCGTTCCGCACGGTGGCTCGCGCCATGCGTGAGGTCCGCGACGGCACCGGCGACATCGTCCTGTTCCGGCGGGGCGACGTGTGGCAGGAGCGGGTCGGCAACTGGAACAAGTCGGGGCGGTCGGCCGACGAGCCGATCACGCTGACCTACTACGGCGATGCCAACGCCCCGCGGCCCAAGTTCGACGTCGATCGCCCGTTCATCGAGGTCTTCAACCGGGGGCAAGACGCCCCCCGGAACCTGCGTATAGATGGGCTCCACGCGATCAACGAGGACCGCAACCCCAACCGCCCCGGCTTCACCGTCGACGACGCCCGTGCCCGCTGTGCCGGCATCAACTGGCTCGCCCACTTCGAGAACATCACCGTCGAAGACTGCATCTTCGAGTACTTCAGCGACGGCCTGGTCTTCACCCCGATCCGCCGGTTTCAGGACGGGCCCAACAAGGGCGAGATCGACACCAGCTACCGCGGCAACGGCCTAGTCCTCCGGCACAACATCATCCGCTTCAACTATGCCACCTGGATCGGTAACAACTCCGGCAAGTCGCAGGGCGTCTACATCGACACGGTCGATGGATTCGTGGCCGAAGAGAACGTCTTCTTCCGCAACGGCTGGCACCCGGATGTGCAGGAGTCGGTCCGCAACCGGTTCAACCACAACATCTACATGAGCACCCGGAACGGTCCGGGCGTCATCCGCAACAACTGGCTGGTGTCGGCCGGTTCGCACGGAGCCCAGATGCGGTCGGGTGGCGTATTCGAGGGCAACGTGGTCCTCGACTCGCCGCTGGGGGCGTTCGTCACCGCCCGCGACTCGGCCATGCGGGGCAATACGGTCCTGCTCAGCCCCGTGGTCACCACCGACGAGATGGCGGATGGCGTGGGGCTTCAAGCCTTCGGCCTGCCCTCAGTCGAGATCACCGGCAACGTGATCGGTCACCTAGCCGACACCGGCTCCCGCCCCCGCGGCCGGCCGCTGGAGGCCAACGACAACGTCGGCACCGCGATATTCACCGGCAACGTTGTCACGCTCTGGCCGGGCACCGTGCGGCTCGACGGCGACGCTCAGCAGTCCGGCAACCAGTTGGGCCTTGAAGTGGACCTGCTGCCCGATCTCCGTGAGAACGATCAACCGCCGGTCATGGTCTTCAAGCTCGAACAATGGCCCGAGCTGGAAGCCAACCTGAACCGCCTCCCCGGCACTTACGCCCCCGATGTGCACGGCCCCGGCACGACTCACACCCGCATCCGCGAACGCTTGAACTGAAACCTCATGGCCCTGGTTCTGCATCTCCAGCTCGAAGACGACTACAACGACGCGACCGGCACGCACACCGCGACGGCGGCCGGCTCGCAGTCTTTCGTTGATGGCAAGCTCGGGCGAGCGATCAACCTCACCAATACCGGCCGTATCACGATCGGCGGCGGCTTCCGGCTGCCCACGACCTGCACGATCACCGCGTGGGTCAATCTCAATGTTGCGGCCAGCACGCGCGGCAAGCACATGTCGCTGATCGCTCAGTGGGATGTTGCTGATGACCGCACGTACTTCTTTATCAACCAAACAGGTGACTACCTGGCTGTGTTCGGCAGGCGTAACGGCTCGATCACCACGGTCTCGGGTGCTTCAACAGAGTTCGTCAAACCCGCTGGGGTCTGGCAGCACGTCGCTTGGGTGCTGGACGATGCCGCCGGGACCATTACGACGTACGTGGATGGTGTCACGAATGCGGGTCCAATCGCCTCGTACAACTCGCCCCTGGCGGATGCGACGGTTGAGATCGGCGACACCACCAATGGAAATCAAGACTTCGACGGCAAGGTCGATGACCTCCGCATCTACGACCACGCCCTCACGCCGGCCGAGGTTGCTGCCCTGGCCAGCCCAGTACGCCGCAACACCCTCGGCCATGTCGTCTCATCCAACCGCCGCAACACTCTCGGGGAGCTTGTCGCCGCATGAGCACGTTACGACCTTCCAACGCGACCGGCACCCAGCTCAACCTGACGGTCTATATCGAGCAGAGCGCCGGCAACCCGCTGGCTGCACCGGCACACGACACGGCCAACCTGTCGATCCGTTACCGCCGAGCAGATCAGTCGGCCTGGACGACACTGACGCTGGTCGCGGGGACGCTCGGGAGCTACACCGCCTCGGGCCTCATCGCCACGGGGGTGGAGGGTTACGCCCAGCTCGGCCTGCCCGCCGCCGCAATTCTCGAAGGCACCGAAACAGCAATCCAGGCGGTGTACGACGGGCACGAGACGCATCCAGCTGCGATCTACTGGGAGCCGTCGATCGCCGCTTTGAATCGCCCCGTGGATTATGACGCCTTAGTCATGGCTCAGCTCGCCCGCGCCGACGCCGACCGCCGCGTGTATTGGCCGCTGGACTTCCGGGGCAACGCGCAGACCGCCACACGGTTCAACGGCGACTCGGTCAGCCGCCTGGTCGGCGATGACCTGTGCGGCAACCGGCCCTGCTGGGTCGAGGGTATCGAGGGGACGGATTACAACATCGTCGATTCGATCCTGCCCGGCGACCCGTCGAGCAAAGCCATCGAAGTGCTGACCGGTGCTCCCGGAGGCGTTGGCTGCTGGGTGTACCACTACCTACGGTCCAACGAAGACTCAGGGGTCGTCAGCCGCCAGCCCGAGTTCGCTTTGGCGATGTGGACGCAAGGTGTAACCGTGGCTGGGGGCATCCTTGCCCAAGAGCACGCGGGCGATGGCGTCCGGCTTCAGACTTCCGACAGCAGCGCCGACGTCTTGCAGTTCCGCAGGGGCAACAGCGTCATTGCCTCGGGGGCGTGGGTCGCCAACGACCTCAACCACATCGCCGTGACCCGTGACCGCGACAACCTGGTGACCCTATACTTGAACGGCGCGGTGCTGGACACGGCCACGGATGCCAGCGACTACTACGGCTACTTCCTCAACATCAACGGGGCCAGCTACGACACGGCCCTCGGCAAGCGGCAGAAGTTCATCACCGCTGCCACCTGCCTCTCGTCCCAGGACATCAACGCCCAAGTCCAGACCGGGCTCGGCAACGCCCTGCCCGCGGGCTACCCGATCCCCCCCGCGATCGTCGCCCAGGCCAACCCCGACCGGCGAGCGCTGCGTTCGGTGCTCGACCGACTGCTCCTGGCCAGCGCCGCCGCACGTCCGTCTATCGCCTCGATCCCGTCCAACGATACGGGGTCCACCGGCATCCCCAGCTTCGACCTCAGCAACGCATCTTCCGTCACGGTGGGCGACTACCTGATTGTCGAGGGCTCGCTGGAGGTCATGCAGGTCACAGGGCTTTCGGGCAGCACGGTCACGGTGACCCGCGACGTGCTCGGCACCGCCTTCGAGCACTTGGTGCCCGGCTTGAAGATCTTCATCGTGCCCCAGCTGGCCACGACCCAGGCGACCGCAGACGCCAACCAGACGGCACTGAACAACCTGGGAGACGCCACCGCCCTGGCCGCCGCGTTGGAGCAGGCCCTCGTAAACGACGGCGACTCGACGGCCTTTCTCCAGGCGGTGGCCGACAAGATCGCCGGAGACCTCACATCGTCCGACCTGACCGCCCAAGCCATCGCAGCGGCAACACGCGATCTCATCCTCGACCGGGTGCTCGCGGGCAACCACGACACGACCGGCACCGTCGGGCGAGCGCTGCAAGACGCGTCCACCGGCTCCGGTGGTTCGGGCGGCCCCGTGGATGGGCTGGCCCGCAGCGTCTTCGAGCAGGTCCTCCTCGCGTTCATTGCCGGCCAGACGAGTCTGGTGGACAACGGCAATGCCACCAAGACGCTGACGTTCCTGGCCCAGGACGGTACGACGCCGGTCTTTACCGTGACCTTCGACGCCACGGGCCAGCACACCCAGACGGAGGTCCTGGTCGCGTGATGCTGGCCCCTCTCGATTACCGACCCGCGGGCTTCGCCCCCGAAGGCTTCCGGCCCGACAACGCGGCCAGGCACGAGCTGCTCCGCCGCGACACCCGCACAGGCCCGGACACCCTCGTTGCGTCGTTCGGTCCCGGCGTGGCCATCAGCCAGGTCGTCACCGGCACGCCCAACAGCGAGGCGTTCTACTGGGTGCGGGTCGTCAACCGCTGCGGCACGCCCGACGCGGACGCGGTGGCCCGGCGTCTGCGGCGTGTGGCGTTCGATGACCAGGGCGAGCTGATCCTGCCGGTGCCCAACGCCCCGCGTGCTCTCGCCTTGTCTTTGTACGCGGGCGGTGGCGTCCGGGCCCGCTGGCGCTACGTCGGCACCTTCGAGGAAACCCCGCCCGCCGGGTTCCTGGTCTATGTGGCCACCGGATCAACCCCACACGACTTCAACGCCCCGGCCCATACCGTCGGTGCGGCTCGGTCGGGCATCCAGGACCTGGGCACCTTCCCCGACGGCACTGTGGTCCGTGTCGTGGTGCGATCGAGGTCGGCCGAGGGGGCGATCGAGGACAACACCGTCGAGGTCACGACCGTCGCCGATGCCACCGCCCCCGCGCCCGTGCTCGCCAGCGAGCTGGAGGTGCTGCGTTGACCCCCAGAAGCAGCCTCGCCCAGACCACCCACGACCCGCCCGCCGCCGGTATCCCGCAGCGGGCCACCATTACGGCGATCCACAACGACTACCTCGAATGCACGCTCAACCTGCCCGGCCAGAGCCAGGCGATCAAGGTGGCCAAGCCCTACAAGCTGCGGCACACGGCCTCGAACTACGAGCGGCCCACCACGCTCAGCACTGTGGATGAGCAGACGGTCACCGTGAACGACGCCAGCGGGCCCGAGGAGAGGTGGGTGGTGATCCCCCCCTACGAGGTCGGCGATGCCATCATGGTCCAGGCGGGCGTCGAGACGGGCCTGACGGTCAGTGGCGAGCCGATTGCCTACGAGGACGAGAACCGCGACGGCCGTGCCTGGTCAGAGGATGTGGGGGGTGGTTCATGAGCCGTTTAAGAGCGTTTCCAAGCGCGACGCGGCTGGGAGCTTTTCAGGCATCACGGCTGGGGGCAAGGACGGGCGCGGTGATCGCCACCGCCGCCATCTACCTACTGTGCTACGACGAGCCCTCTGGCCGTCACGAGGTCGTGAAGGTCAAGGACGGGTCGGTGCTGTGGACCTACACGCTGCCGTGGGCGGCGAACGACTCTCAGATGACGTTTGGCTTGGCGACAGACCACACGCCTGATCTGGCCAACATCTCAGTCGGCCCGCAGGGCGTGGTTGCCGTCGTTGATACCTCAGTCCGCAAGGACGGAGAGTCCCATATGAGCTGGGAGGTCCACGTCATCGACCGCGACACCGGTCAGCAGCTCCATAGCTACACCCACACCGACACCGCCGGGCTCCACACCTATCGCGGCCCTTGCGAGATCGATGTCGAGCGGACCAACGGCAACGTGTTCGTCCTCAGCGGCGGGGTGCTCTACAAGCTGTCCAGCACGCTCAGCCTGCTGCAGCAGGTCGGGCCGTTCTTGGATGATGGAAGCCCAGGCAACGCGATCTTCACCAACGGGCACGCGTTCATTTACAACGGGGTCGAGCGGTACTCCTTCAGCCACAACATGAGGCTTGATTCGCAAGGCGAGGTTGTTGTCGTGGGTGCCACTGGCGGTAACTTCAGCCAGTGGGGGATTGCCAGGTCGTTCGTTCCCGACCTGTACGACCCTGTGAACTACATCAAATCGCTGTCGCCCAGAGACTACGTTCGCTTCTGGCCTGCGGACGGTTCTACCGACCGGGGCGGTGCCGCCAGCCTCGCGGCGTTTGGGGCGGGGTTAATCCGCGGGTACTCATCAACAACGGAGTTCCGGCCGCTCACTTATGAGCATGCGGGGGCAGGAACGCCGCGCAACAGCGCGATCCGGTATCAGGTCTCTTGGACGGCCGCAGACCCGCCGACGTTCCTCCCTCGTCTGCACACCATGGGCACCCGCTGCTACGTGCTCAATGAGCCGGTGATGCTCAACTTCGAGCGGCCCTCTGGTCAGATAGGACGCGCTTCCATCGCTGTAGCGACGACAGCCCTCGTCCCGGCACCGGCCTGGGAAGACCGCATCAACTTCGAGTTCTTCCCAGAAGACGCCACGCCGAAGCTCTCGGCAGCGGATGACGCGATCCCATCGGGCTTCCTCAGCGACCCGTACGGCAACCTCTACATCCACGGCCGCCGGTCAGACCAAGAGCGATTCATCGCCTGCGTTCAACCCGCGGCCAGCCCCACGCACATCTGGTCGGTGCTCGCCTCTGAGTCCTCCATGCAGGGCAAGCTGGCCAACGCCATCCACTGGATTCTGGATGCACCCGGAATGGGTAACAGCTCCTTCGGGTCTTGGCTCACGACATAGACCGGGCCTTTAAGGCCGGTTGATTGAAGATTAAAGACGGGTTGAGGGGTTATCTTATGCGCGTTGACCTATTGCCAAGTGCTGGTGTAAATTGCCATTTCGATCGGCGTTCTACACTGGGCCACGCTTTCCAAAGCCCGGCCGCGTAGCCCAATCGGCAGAGGCAGGCGATTTAAAATCGCCCCAGTGCGGGTTCGAGTCCCGCCGCGGCCATCTTGTCTCAAGCCCCCCAGTGTCCCCCCTCTCTCCGCCGTACCGCCCAAAGGAGCCCGCCATGCTCAGCGTCGTCACCCGTCACTTCACGCGCCGGATTGGCCTGCTGTTTCTCCTGCTGTTCCTGACGCCTGCCGCCTGCACCACCACCCCCACCACTCCAGCCCCAAGCCCCGCCGCCATCGCCGACGGCTTTGGCGTCTCCGAAGACGGGCAGACCCTCACCTTCCCCGACACCCTCACACTCACCAACGGCTCGGCCCGCCTCGGCGTCTCCCCCACCGCCGGCCGGGCGGTTGTCTTCGGCACCGTCGACGGCCCCAACCTGCTCTGGCACGCACCCCCCAAAGAACTCGCCAACTGGCGGCAGCCCCGGACCGACCACCCACGGCAGCCCTACGCCAACCTCGGCGGCGACAAGGTCTGGCTCCTCCCCCAGGGCCGATGGACCCTCGCCTACGGCGGCAAGGGCTCTTGGCCCCCCGATGGCGTCATAGACGGCCAGCCCTGGACCCTCGTCCGCAACTCCAACGCCTCCAACATCACCATCCAGTCCCCCGTCTGCCCCGCCACCGGCATCCAGCTCACCCGCTCCTTCACCCTCCACCCAACACAACCCCGCGCGACCACCACCACCATTGCCACCAAGATCAAGCCCAGCTCCCTGCCCATCAACATCTGGACCGTCACTCAGATCATCAACCCCGACCACACGCTGCTTGAACGCACGCCTAACAGCCCGCTGCCAGTGGGCGATGCCGGCTGGATCGGCCTTGCCGGGGACCGACCGATGAGCGACCGCGTCACCACCGTCTCGCCCGAGATGATCCGTTTCGAGCTGCCCGCTCACGACACCGCTGATGCCACCAAGCCACCGCCCGGCGGGAAAATCGGCACCCTTGGCCAATGGGTCGCCGCCGAGTACACCGACTTGCCCGACACACCCCGATACTTCGTTCAAACCACCCGCCACAACCCCACGGCCATGCACCTCGACGCCTCCAACCTCCAGGTCTATCACGAGACCCGGTACACCGAGCTCGAAACCCTCAGCCACGGCGTCCACCTCCAACCCGGCGAATCCATCACCCACACCGTCGTCTGGTCACTCACGGATCAACTCTCAACCGTCGTCCCCGCGGCCACCGCACCCGCGACCCAGCCCTGACCCCAACCTCTCGACCGCAAGACCGTGTAGCGGAAGACGCGAAGCGTCCCGTTAAACCTTCACCGCATCTTCGCCGCATACTCGGGCTGCATCCGACGCAGCTCTGCCGCTAACGACTCCACGCTCGGCACGTACCGCTCCCCAAACACCCGCACGTGCCGCATCATCGTCTTCAGCCAATACACCCGGCTGCGAAAACCAAACCCCGGCCGCTTCGGGTGCACCGCGTGGTACCGCTCAAAGAACGTCCGGCCCACCGCACGGAACAGCGTCAGGTACGCCAGCTCGTACTCCGGGTCGCAGTACCGCGCGACGCCGTCGATCAACGCCTTGACCACCGGGCGATCCGGGTGGGAATCGTCCACAAGGATGTTGTTGGCCCAGAGGTCGCCGTGCGTCGCCGTCGGCCTTGAACGCTCCGGCAGGTACCGCGGCAGGTGCGCCAACAACGCGTCGATCACCTCCCGGCTCCCCGAACTCAGGCTCTCCCGCACCGCGCTGTACTCCTCGTGGATCAACGGCGAGAAGCACTCGATCCACGCCCCGTACGACTCGCCGCCTACCGCAGAGCCGTAGCTGCTCCGGGTGTGGCTGTGCAGCTCCGAGACATACCCCGCCAGCCGTGACTCGAACACCGCCCGCCCCCGCTCCGACAGCCGTGCCGACGCCAGCGTCACCCCCGGCACCCACTCCATCAACAACCCCGACCCCGCATACCCTACGCCCTCCCGATCAGGCTCCAGCACCGCGATCGGCTCCGGCACCGGCAGCGACGTGTTCGCCCCGAACCACCGCAGCGAATCGAACTCCCCCCGAAACGCCCGCAGCGATCGGGCCGTGTTCAACTTCGCCACCACGTACCCCGGCTCGCCGTCCGTCTCCCACCGCAGCACCCGGTTGATGCTCCCCCCGTACAGCCGCTCCGACCGCACCACTGTCAGCCCCAGGCCTACGTGAGTCCGCACCAGTTCCGTCGCCAATTCCAGGCTCGGCTCCTCGATCCCCGTCCCGGCGTGATCCACGAGCTCCGGCGTCGGCACCAAGTAACCTTCAGACACCGCAGACCCTCTCAGGAACCGGCAAGACCCAAGCCCCCACAGCGCCCGCCCCGCGACGCCCGCGTGGGCCATACAACCCTACGACACCAAACCGGATAGGCAAATTGAACAGCCCCCTAAACCCGAGACCACGCCCAGAAACCCCTCCGGATGCCCCACTACACCCTTCTCCGCCTAACCGATCACCCGTCCCAATGGAGCTGAGGAGGCTCGAACTCCTGACCTCTTGTATGCCATACAAGCGCTCTCCCAACTGAGCTACAGCCCCGCATTGAGCCGCAGAGTGTACCCACCAACCGGCTCCGCCGCAATCACTGCAGGCCCCCAACCCCCAATCAAATTCGCGGCCGTGGCAGGCCCCCTCAGTAACCCGTCGCCCCCGGCAGGTCCTTGAGCGTCCGCTTCGGCGTCACCGCCAACACCGTCCCGGTCTCGTTGAACTCCACGTAGTACTGGTCGTCTGCGGAAAACACATACGGGAACCGGAACGCCGTCGCATTCGGCCCCGCCAGCCGGGCCTTGTGTTGATCCACATCCAAATCGATCGGCAGCCGCCAATCCAGGTCCATCCAATACTCCACCTTCTTCGCCGCCTTCACCTCCATCACCGCCTCCCAACTCATCCCCGGCTTCACCCCGTCCTTAAACGCCTGCACTTCACCCTCCACATCCATGCTGAACGCCCCGCTGTAATACACCGCCGCACCGATCCCGCCCAGCACCACAAACAACCCGAGAATCACCTTCATCGTTCTGCTCCTTTCATCGGCCTAACCGGCCTCTCGAACACGCCCACCGTTCTAAACCACAAACCAAGAACCAGGAACCACTCCCGGACCTCCCACCTTCCCGCATTCTGACAAACCCGCCGCCCGCCACAACCCCTTTACCCCCGAAATCAACAGAACCGCAACGGTGCCCGGTCTTTTTCGCTGATCCGCCACTCCACCCCACCCGCCCCACCACCCGCCCCACCCGCCCCAACCATCACCTCATCCAATCGCTCCCGATACACCGGCAGGTAAGGCCGCTCCGTGTGCGTATGCCCCGCCAGCACAACGCCCTTCCCCCGCTCCGCCAGGTCCAACACCTGGTGGTGCTGCATCTCCCCCGTCACGTACGCGTCCGCTTCCACCCCCTCAAACAACTTCCCCCCCGCACCCACACATACCGCCGCCGTCTGCACCTCGCCCACCCGCCCTTCACCCGCCACCTTCACCCGTTCCACCCCCAACCGCTCTTTCACCCGCTCCGCCAGCACCCCCACCCCCACCGGCTCATCCAGCGTCAACAACCGCCCCACCCCCGCCGCCGCCTTCCCCAACACCGGCTCCGCCTCCAGCTTCAACACATCAATCGCCGGCTCCTCATACGAGTGCGCCCCCCGCGCCGCCGCCAACACCGCTGGCAACGCCCGCCCACCACAGATCATCTCCAGCCGAACCTCCGCCACCCGCTCAAACCGCCCCACCTCCCCCACCGCCGGCTCCGCACCCTCGCCCGGCTCAAACGTCCCCTCACCCTCCACCCCAAACGAACACCCCGAATACTTCCCGATCCCCCCCGCACCCGCGTCCGTCATCGCCCCCCGCACCACGTCCACCTCGCCCACCGGCACATACACCACCACCTTGTACTCATCACGTTTCCCCCCCTTCACCTCGATGGGCTCGCTCACCCCCTCACCCAACCCGCCGCACAGCCAATCGTTCACCCCACCCCGTACCGCGTCCAACGCCGTGTGCGGGCTGTACACCGCCAACCCCGCCCGCACCGCCGCCAACAACGCCCGCGTCTTCCACCCCCCCGCCACTTGCGACCCTTCCCCTTCAACCAACCCGCTCAGCGGCGCGAACATCGGCGGGTGATACGCCACCACCAACCCGCACCCCAAATCCACCGCCTCTTGCACCACCGCCTCCGTCAGATCAATACACAACAGCCCCCGACTCACCGACGAATCCGGGTCACCCACCTGCAATCCCACCTTGTCCCACCCCTCCGCCAACCCCAGCGGGGCCACCGCCTCCAGCCCCACCATCACCTCACGCACCGTCAGCTGCTCTGTCATCCCCGAACCATACCCCCATCCCCCCAGGGCCGTGTAGCGGGTGACGCGAAGCGTCCCGCTCGCCAACCGCGGACCCCTACAGCCCAAAGCCCAACCCTGCCGATAACTTCACTATGCCCACCCCGCCCACCCGCCGCTTCAACACCTCCCCGACGACCACAACCGACCCCGCCCGTGCCGAACAGCGCGTCAAGCTGGGGCTGCAGCTCTTCAAAGCCGCCGAGGCCCGGCTCGCCGCCCAGCACGACACCCTCGCCCAGATCAAGTCCGAGCAAGCCAACCTCCGCGAGTCCATCCAGCACGAGGTCGCCAAGTCCCTCCAGACCTACGACCAGTGGATGGGCCGGATCGACGAGTCGTTCACCACCGCCGTCCGCGACCTCACCACCCGGCTCGACAAGCTCGAAACCGACTTCGCCGACCAACTCACCGTGATGAACTCACTCCTCGCCCGCATCGACGATCTCACGCAAGACTCAGCAGGAGGCGACGCGGCTTCAGCCACGTCGGATACGCCGCACACCCCAAACCCCGACACCGACCACGCCGTCTTCCTCCGCGTCCTCCGCCAACTCGAAGGCCACCGCGACGACGACCGCCACAACAACGCCGCCGCCTGATTCACGCCTCACGCCATCCAGGCCGTCCCGCTTCAGCGGGATGGCACTGCCTCACACCCCCGCCCCCTCACCCACCGGTAATGCTCTGCCCAACTGACGCAGCGCCTGCCGGATCCGCTGCTCGTTCTCCACCAGCGCCAACCGCACATACCCCTCACCCGCAGGCCCGAACGCCGCCCCCGGTGTCATCGCCACCTCCGCCTGCTCCACCATCTCTAGGCACAGCTTCTCCGACGACCCGCCAAACGCCGCCAGCTGCTCCGGCGCGACCTTCGCCCACACAAACATCGACGCCCTCGGGCGATCCACCGTCCACCCCAGCTTCCGCAGCCCCTCCACCAACAGGTCCCGCCGAGCCGCGTACTTCTCGTTCTGCCGCTCGATGTGTTTGTCCCCCTCCCGCATCGCGATAATCGCCGCGATCTGCACCGCCTGGAAAATGCCGTAGTCGTAGTACCCTTTCACCGTCGACAACGCCTTGATCATCTCCGCGTTCCCGCAGCAAAAACCGATCCGCCACCCCGCCATGTTGTACGGCTTACTCAATGTGCTGAACTCCACCCCGAAGTCCTTCGCCCCCGCCGCCTGCAGATAGCTCGGCGCCTGGTACCCATCAAAACACGTCTCGCCATACGCGAAGTCGTGCATCACCATCACCTGATGCCGATCCGCCAGCTCCACCACCTTTTCAAAGAACCCCGGCTCCACCGTCATCGTCGTCGGGTTGTGCGGGTAACACAGAATCACCACCTTCGGCTGCGGCTGCAGCTGATCCAGCACATGATCGATCCGCTCCAGGAACGCATCGTCATTCCCGAGCGGCACCGACACCGTCGACGCCCCCGCCAACACCACCGCCGTCGTATGAATCTGGAACGCAGGGTCCGCCACCACCGCGATATCGCCCGGCCCCAGCAGCCCCAGACACATATGACTGAACCCCTCCTTCGACCCGATCGTCGCGATGACCTCCGTGTCCGGGTCCAGCTCCACCCCCCACTTCCGCTCATACTTCAGCGCCATATCCCGCCGAAGGTTGTACACCCCCGCCGATACCGAATACCTGCTATTCCGCGGGTCCAGCACCGCCTCCCGGATCTTCTCGACCACCGGGTCCGGCGGTGCATCCGACGGATTCCCCATGTTCATATCAATCACATCCGCTCCCGCCTTCCGCTGCTCATAGATCAAGTTCTTCAACCGCCCCAACATGTAGGGCGGCAGCCGTTCAACCCGATTCGACACCTGGATCTTCATCACAACACAATAGCCCAACCCCACCCACCAAACCTCGACAAAAACCCACCCCCCTAAAGCCCGGGGGTCGCCACCCCCGAGCCACCTCTCACAGAAGCCTACGCTTTCCAAGCGTGGGCTCGCCCCGGCAGTGCAAGCCTTCCCATCCCTAGGCTCTAACAGCTAACCACTAGCAGCTCTTTCTACCGCCCCTCCCAAACCTTCCCCAACGCCGGGTCAACCACCAACACCTCCCCACCCTCCAACAGCCGCCGCGCCACCCGCGACATCGCCAGCGCCTCCGCCTCCCGCCGCAGCCCCGCCTCCAACTCCCCCCTCACCGCCGACACCGCCGTCCCATCACCCGGCAGCTCCCGCTCCAACCGCAGCACCGCCACCCCCTCCTCCAACACAATCGGCCGGCTCACGCTCCCCACCCCGTCCAACCGCCAAAGCGCCTCCCGCAGCGCACCCGCATAGCTCGGGTCCAGCTCCGAAATCGCCGGCAGCAGCCCCCCCTGTACCGAGCTCCGATCGATCGACCGCTCCGCCGCCACCTCCGCGAAGTCCCGACCCTCCCGCACCGCCCGCATCGCCGACTCCGCCTCCCCCACCGTCCGCGTCAAAATCAACCGTGCCTGACGCCTCGGCCCATGCCGCACATCAAACGCCCGCAACACCGCCCGGTCCGCCACCGGCTCCACCCCCTCCCGTAACGCCAACACCCGCAGCCCCGCGTTCCGCCGTAGCAGCCCCGCAAACGCCGCCGCATCCAACCCGTCCTCCCGCCGAAAGTCCGCCAACAACCGCTCCGCCACGGCCGGGTCCGGGTTCAACCCCGCCACCATCCGCGCCCGCTCCGCCTCCAACTCCGCCTCCCCGATCTCCACCCCCATCTCTCCCAACCGCACCGCCAACAACCGATCCAACGCCACCTCCGACAACGCCCCCACCCCGCCCCGCCGGACCAGACCACCCCAAACCTCCCCACGCGTCACCCCCAACCCACCCACATACGCCACCACCTGCGCATCACCACCACGAAGCCCACGGACACCGTCCGTGGGTCCCGCGCCGCCACCGCTTTGTCTGCCCGCACACCCCACCACCCCCGCGACGACCAACACCAACAGCACCCGATTCATCATCTCCGCACGCTAAGATTGCCGTCGCACACTGTCAAAGCCCAAACCGCCCATGCCCGACGCTCTCCCCGAAACCAACGAAGCCCCCGCCTCCGCTAACTCCCCCAACCTCATCGTCTGCCCCTACTGCGGACACGTTCAGGAACGCTCTCACCGCTGCGCCGCCTGCGGCGGCCTCTTCGAGCCCCTCTCCCGCAAAGCCACCCAGGTCGCCATGGGCCCCTGGTACATCCGCGACAAACAAAACCCCTTCCGCCCCGGCTGCTCCTACGACACCCTCCTGGCCATGATCAAGGCCGGCCGAATCACCCCCACCACCATCCTCCGCGGACCCACCACCCGACAGTTCTGGTCCATCGCCCGCAACGTCCCCGGCATCGCCCACCACCTCGGCTACTGCCACGCCTGCGGCAAACACGTCGACCCCAACGCCAAGCAATGCCCCCACTGCGGCGCAAAATTCCGCCCCGTGCATACCCGCGACCACCTCGGCCTCGCCTTCCGCCACAACAACGACGCCAAACGCGCCCAACGCGAGATCGAACTCGAACGCAAAGGCCTCTCCCCCGAAGACGCCGCCCGCCAAGCCGCCCAGGAAATCCCCACCAACAAACCCTCCACCCCCCGCCGCCTCAAGCCCAGCGGTGGCACCCCCGGTCCCGTCCCAGCAACCTCACCCTCCGCAACCTCCGACATGACATCCGGAGAAACTTCCGGGGGCGGCGATCTCCTCGACCAGGTCCTCGACCTCTCCGAATTCGACACCCTCGCCGCCCCACCCGTCCCACCCACCGCATCGGCAACGCCCACCCCACAACCCGCTGGCCAAACCCTCGACTTCTCCCCAGCCCCAGACGCCACACCCGCGCCCATACCCCACTCCCCTCCACTGCCCCAGTCCATCCCGCTCACACCGGACACCCCCCCCACTGACGACCCCAACGCCACCGGCCCCCTCCCCACCCCACCCCGCCAACCCCTCTCCCTCACCACCTGGCTCCTCATTGCCCTCAACGCCCTCGCCCTCCTCGCCGCCACCCTCTTCGCCTACCAATACTTCACCTAACCCAACCAAGACCCCAAAGCCCACACATGATCTCTGATCATGTGTGCGGCTCCCCCCCACCTAAGCTCTAGGCTCTAACCACTAGCAACTCCTACCACCTACAACCTCCCAAATGCGCCGCCTCTACCTCGACCACGCCGCCACTTCTTTTCCTAAGCCCCCCGCCGTCCACCAGGCCATGGCCCACTACGCCGCCAACCTCGGCGCCTCCCCCGGCCGCGGCGCCTACGACGAAGCCCGCGAAGCCGGCCGACTCATGCACGTCTGCCGAGAACGCCTCACCCAACTCATCAACGGCGAAGACCCCACCCACATCGTCTTCACCCTCAACTGCTCCGACGCCCTCAACACCGCCATCAAAGGCATCGCCCTCCACAGAAGCCCACACCGTTCCGGTGTGGGCCGCCCCACCGATGCCTCCGCCCTCCCCCACCTCATCACCACCGCCCTCGACCACAACTCCGTCCTCCGCCCCTACAACAAGCTCGTCGCCGACGGCCTCGCCACCCAAACCGTCATCCCCTGCGACCCCCACACCGGCCTTGTCGACCCCAACGACATCCAAGCCGCCATCACGCCCCACACCCAACTCATCGCCGTCATCCACGGCTCCAACGTCACCGGCACCCTCCAACCCCTCGCCGACATCGGCCGCATCGCCCGCAACCACGACATCCCCTTCCTCGTCGACGCCGCCCAGACCCTCGGCCACCACCCCCTCGACGTCCAAGCGTTAAACATCGACCTCCTCGCCGCCCCCGGCCACAAGGGCCTCCTCGGCCCCCTCGGCACCGGCTTCCTCTACATCCGCCCCGGCATCGAACACCGCATGACCACCTTCAAAGAAGGCGGCACCGGCTCCAAGTCCGAATCCGACCACCAGCCCACCTTCATGCCCGACCGCTTCGAGCCCGGCTCCCACAACGCCATCGGCATCCTCGGCCTCTCCGAAGGCGTCAAATACATCCTCGACCATGGCATCGACACCCTCTGGCAACACCAACAAACCCTCATCAAAACCATGATCGACGGCCTCGAAGGCGGCTGGGCCGGCTACACCGGAGACACCGAATCCACCATGCCCGGCTTCCAATACTTCGGCCCCAAAGGCGTCGCCCACCGCTGCGGCGTCTTCTCCTTCCGCCTCGAAGGCTTCACCCCCACCGAACTCTCCCAAAAACTCGAAGCCGACTTCGGCATCCTCTCCCGCTCCGGCATCCACTGCGCCCCCGGCGCCCACCAAACCATCGGCACCCATTCCAAAGGCGGAACAACGCGCCTCTCCTTCGGCCCCTACACCACCCCCCAAGACGTCAAATACGCCACCGACGCCCTCGCCCAGCTTTGTCACGCCCCCAGACCTGAAATGACAAGTATCGGCTGACTAGATACTCGAATCCCTCAGTTAGGGCTAACCATTCCTACGTAAATGCTAAGCCAACGAATGCAATGAGCCTAACTCTTGTGGGCGACTCCGATTGAAGTGGCTAGTGTCAATTTATGCAGAGGTGACACGCGGTTCGTATATTGTTTGGTATAATACCGAACGACATGGACGTTGATGTTGTTGAAGTGATCTACAGACTTTTGCCGGGCTTTGTCATGGCATGGGTCTTCTACGGCCTTACTGGTCACAAACGACCTGCGACGTTCAATCAAATCGTTCAAGCACTGATATTCACAGCCATCATTCAAGCTGCGGTCTATGCCATCAACTGGCTATCGCATAGAGCCCTAGGAACATCATTCACACCCGAAGGGGAATTTGTTCTTGCAGTTGCTATCGCAATACCGGGAGGTTTACTCGCTGTGCGATTAGCAAATAATAACACTGTGCACGAGTGGCTCAGGTATTGGCCTAGGTATGAACGCTGGCGCAAGAAAGTACCTTGGTTACCAAAGTGGAACTGGACAAAGCGGCCTTCTTGGCCATCTCAGTGGTTTAGCGCCTTTAACGAGCATCAACGCTACATCGTGATCCATTTAAAAGACGGGCGCCGACTGTATGGATGGCCAGAAGAATGGCCTGATCATCCAGGTGAAGGCCATTTAATCCTGATGCAACCCGCCTGGCTCTTAGATAATGGCGATCAGGCACCTCTACATATGACATCGCGAATAATTATCGAAGCGGAGAATATCGAGATAGTCGAGTTTCTTAACGAGGAAGAAGAAGTTGACGTATCTGACGAAGAACTCAAGAAAGTCCAAGATCGGCTCGTAGCCGAATCCCATAAAGAGAAGGAATAAGCATGGCAGACAAACCGCAGAGACAGACACAATCGACACATAGAGCACAGAGACCAACACACACTCGAGGCTACAACGGTCCCCCACCAAAGCCAGCAAACACTAATTCAGGGCATCAGCCCTCACCGCCTCCCCCGCCTAAGAAATCAAAGGACTGAAATCATGAGTGATAAGCCACCCAAAGGTAAGTTTATTGCCGCCTCACGAAATCCGCCTCCCGAAGCCGTTTTCAGGCAACCAAATGTTGTGCAGCCAAACCACAACTCTTCGAAGAATCCTCCGCCACCGGTAAGACCAACTATCAGAAACCCGCCCCCACCTCCACCGCCAAAAAAGAAGTGAGAGTAGTCGAGCTGCAATGAATGCCACTGACAAGCGCAGATTGTCAGTGGCACGCAGCACATTCGCTAAGGGCCGATATACACGCGAAACGCCCAATCTTTCAATCAAACTTCTGGGTTTCGCACGCGGAATGGCCAAGATCGCACGCGATATTCCGGGTTTCGCACGCGGGATGCCGCGTGACGCATGCGATCTTCCGCGTAACGCATGCGAACTGCGGCGTTCCGCACGCGTGACGGCCAAGTTCGCACGCGATGCGCCCAGGTTCGCACGCGTTCTTCCGGAGTTCGCGTGCGATCTTCCCCGTATCGCACGCGATATGGCCGAGTTCGCACGCGATCTTTGGCGTTTCGCACGCGTTCTTCCCAAGATCGCACGCGATATCCGCCGTCCCGCACGCGATATTCCCCGGTTCGCACGCGGGATGGACAGATTCGCAAGCGATCTCCCGTGTAACGCTTACGGACTCCGAGCCCCCACCGCCGCTGGCTGACTTCTTCTTGGCGTCTCTGTGCCTTGGCGTCTTGGCGTTAGAGAAACAAGAGGGTCAGGAGTCGGTAATCAACCCGTTGTCACTTCTTGTCGGCGACGCCGAAGAAGCCTTCGGGGGTCTTCTCTTCGCCGTTCTCGATGACGTAGGCGAGCTCGGCGGCGAGTGCGGTGGCGGGCTTGGTGTCCATCGCCTTCAGCGTTTGGTGGTCGGCCAAGGCGGCGTCTTGGTTGCCCATCTGGACGTAGAGGACGCCGCGGTACATGTACGCCTCGGCGAGCTTGGGGTTGAGCTCGATCGCCTTGTTGTAGTGAGCCAGGGCTTTTTCGTAGTGGTCTTCGCCCTGCTTGCGGAGCACGTAGGCGAGGTTGTTGTGGGCCTCGGGGAAGTTGGGCTCCAGCTTCAACGCACGCTCGAGGAGGTTCTGGGCGACGGCAAACTCGAGCTTCCTGATCTGGTCGTACGCCGCGTTGTAGAGCTTCACGTGCTGGGCCTTGGCCTTGGGCTTCGGCTTGCTCCCCCCGGCAAAGCTCGGCATCGTGAACAGCATCGAGAGACAGACAGCGGCAACAAGCAGACGAGCGGGAGCAACGAAGTTGGGGTTCATCGGGCCATTCCTTCACGGTTTCGCGGTAGTTACAAACACGACACTGTGTGACGGTAGGCAGCCCATCCATAGCAAGCCACCCTTTGCGGCGGGCGCGTCATCTTTGCACGGCTGCACCCGCAGATAACCACCCCACGCGGCCTCAGCGTGCCGCGGGCTCTGCGTCATCTGCCTTGATTTCGAGGGCCGATCGGGCTCGGAGGTACAAGACCGCCCCGGACTCGGAGCTGAACGAGAGGCCGCCCGATGTTTCGAGACCCGTGCCCAGGTAGCTGCCCGCTTTGAGCAAGGCGGGCTCGTCGGCCTCGTCATGGGGATGACGGATCGAGCCGTCGATGACGATCGCGCGGAGGGGTCCAAGTTGATGGCGGATCGTGCCCGCAAAGCCCGGCGGGACCCGGGCCATGAGGCCGTAGGGCTGATCGCTGTCGGGATCGCCCCAGAGGAACGCGATCTCGACCCCGAGTTCCTGCTTGATCCAGGCCAGGTTGGCGTCGTCGACCCACACCAGGTTCGAGTCGTGGACGTTGACCGGCCGTTCGCCTTTGTCAAAGGCCTGGTCCGGCGGGCGGACGAGGTATGGCCCGCTGTCGATCTCGATGTAGGCGATGTTGGTTTGGCCCCGGGCTGAGGTGATGTGGACTTCGCCCGCCGGCTGGGTCCAGAACGACCCCTTGGGCATCCACATCGTGGCGGCGGCAGGGTCGTCGTTGTGGACCTCGCCTTCGAGGACGACCCCGCGGTAGGTCACGTTGTGGATGTGCGGCGGCGAAGAGAAGCCGTCCACGAACTTGACCATGAACCCCGTGGCCCCGGCTTCGCTGCGGTCCCCCCACAGGTTCGCGGCCTGCGGGCTCCGGTCGCCGCGTGCCGGGTTCAGCGGGGTCCAGTCGACGTCTTCGGCCCGCAGGAAGCTGCTCTGCGCCTCTGGCGGGTGCTCGTGCTGCAGACCGCACACGGGGCAACCCGACGGAGCGATGGCGCAGCCTGAGATAAAGACACACAAAAACAAGGTGCAGAGACCCATGGCGTTCTCTACTCGTGTCATGCCGGTCACTCCTGATCGTTGAGACCGATTGGTTCACCTGCTTCAGCTCCATGACCGGAGCACTTGCGCCCGACTGCGGGTCTACCGCGATCGGTTACGAAGACGCGTGAGCCTCATGCTAGGACAAGAGCCTTGCTGCAAAAAGTACGCACAAAAATGTAAGTATTAGGATTCTGGCTAACACTAGCGCGTACTTTGTTCGCGTGTAGCGGGTGCACCGAAGGTGCCCGCGGTTTCGGAGCGGGACGCTTTGCGTCTCCCGCTACACACGCGCACCGGGGGATATCGGCTGCAATGCAAAGGCCACACTGAACGCTATTGGCGGGCGGTTAAAGCCGAAACGTTACACAACTGGTGCCGTACCGGAACGTGGATTATTCGGTCTTGGGGACGAGGTTGTAGGCCCGGATCCAGTCGACGCGGAAGGTGTTGTTTTCCTTGTTGGCGAGTTCGCGGTCGGTGGGGGTGACGTTCTGTTTGGACCGCCAGTCGTGGTCTTCCATGTCGATGATGATGTCCATGGGGAGGTTGAGGCCGCCGCCGTTGGTGTAGCTGAGGGGGTCGATCATGTCCTTGCCGGTGGTGGTGCGGACGTGCTTGCCATCGATGTAGTACTCGAGGTGCCAGGGGTCGCGCCAGAAGACGCCGTAGGTGTGGTAGTTCTCGCGCCACGGGGTTTCGCTGTAGATCCAGGTGCCGGGGTCTTTGGGCTGGTAGTCCTGGAAGGGTTCGCGGATGAAGGTGTGGTGGCTGACGTGCATGCGGTGGGAGAACCATTTCTGGGACTTGTTGGCCTTTTCGGAGAAGTCGGCGCCGTAGGCCTCCATGAAGTCGATCTCGCGGGTGTCGCAGGGGCTGAGCAGCCAGAGGGCGGAGGCGAGGACGGTGTTGGGGACCTTGGCGCGGGCCTCGATGTAGAGGGGGTACATGACGGTGTTGTGGGAGGAGACGCAGCCGAGGTGGACGCTCTTGCCGTCGGCGGCTCGGCTAGCGACGAAGGTGAGCTTGCCGTCCTTCACCGAGACGTGGTCGCGGCGCCAGATGGTGAGGCCCGGTCCGGACCACTGGTTGTGGTACCAGTCTTCCCAGCGTTTGGTGAACGCCGGGCCCTTGTTGGTGGCGGGGGCGATGTAGTTGAAGTCGTCGGAGACGTTGTCCTGGAGTTCCCACTCCATGCCCTCGCCGGGGTCGACGGGGATGGGGACGCCCTGCCAGTCCTGGGCGGTGGTGGGGAAGGCGAAAGTCATGGCCAGAAGGGCAAGGGCGAGAGGGCGGGAGGCGTGGGGCATGGGAGACTCCGGGTGAGATCTGAGGCAAGTGTTAATTGTATACAAAGTGAGCCGAAAGCAACACCCCTAGACAGCCGACCAGCGTCTTGATTTAAGCTCTCTGGCTCCGCAGCCCGTGGCTGCATCGATGCCAGGATGACCATTCGCTATGCAGATCAAGACGTTTTCGCTCGGGCCGTTCCAGACCAATTGTTATGTGCTGACATACGGGGGCTGCACTTGGGTGATCGACCCGGGGCAGGACCCCGAGCCGCTGCTGGGATACCTGGAGGCGGAGGCCATCACGCCGGAGCGGGTACTGCTCACGCACGGCCACGCCGACCACATCGCGGGGCTGCCGGCCCTGCGTGAGCGGTTCCCGGAGCTACCCATTGCGATCCACGCCGACGAGGCGAGTTACCCCAGTGACCCGGCGGAGAATTTGTCGCTCGGTTTTGGGATCCCGCTGGTCGCGCCGGACCCGACCGAACGGTTGGAAGATGGGCAGGTGCTGGACCTCTCGGGCATCGCGGTGGAGCTGCGACACACGCCAGGCCACTCGCCGGGCGGGCTGACGTTCTATATACCCACCGAGGGCTTGGCGATTGTGGGGGACACACTGTTTGCCGGATCGATCGGGCGGACGGACTTCCCGCACTCGGAGCATGAGGCGTTGATGCGGTCCATCGAAGAGCGGCTGTTGACGCTACCGAACGACACGACGATCCTGCCGGGGCACGGGCCGGGCTCGACGATCGGTCGAGAGCGAGTGGGCAACCCGTTTGTATTGCAGATGATGACGGGCGACGGCGGCTAATCGGCAGCGGTGTGCCAGGGGGAGCGGAGCTCTTCAACGTGCATGTTGGCACGGCCCTTGAGCCGGTGACGCTCGCTGGCCTCGAAGCTCAGTGATGAGGGCAGCGGTTTGCCGAGGTCGGCGTAGGCGTGTTCGATGAACGCGATTAGGTCGGCGTAGCTGGGTCGGAAAGGCTCGCCATCCTTCAACCCAATGTGTTTTTTTGCGGCGGTGGCGAAGGGTGCGGAGCCGTCCTCGAAGAAGCGTTCGGTGGTGAGGCCGAAGGCGTCGTAAGGGTGCGGGCGAGGCGCGGTATCGGGGTGTTGGGCCTGGGCCCATGAGGCGTAAAGCCAGAACTCGGAAAAGGTGCCGAAGTCGTTAGCCGACCGCATCATCAGCGCGGGCCAAGGCGTGGTGTCGTCGTCGTAATAAGCCGCCAAATGGGCCCGTAAGGCTTCGAGGTGTTCGCGGACAAACCACATATGGTGTGGCACGAAGGTACTCTGCCCAGCCGGATCAACCGCGGGCTCGACGCCAAGCACGGTGCGTATCCAACGCTCCCAGCGGGAGACGATGTCGGCGTTGCCGCGTGAGCTGTCCTGCAGGAAGGCGTACGCCAATCTTCCGTCGTCGTGCACGGCGGGCCAAGCATCAACGGCCAGCAGGTCGCCGTCCCAGATCAAGAACGCATCGGACAGGCCAGCGATCCCTTCATCGGCTCCGAGCTTGAGCAGCTGTTGATAGAACCAGCCAGGCGGATACAGCGATGCTTCCAGGTCCAAGACCTGAGCGAGGTCGTATTTGGTCAGACCCAATCGATCAACAAAGAACGTGTCTTCGTTATGGACGACCAGTGACGGCACAGCCCATTGCTCCGCATCTGCGGCAGCTTCCACCTCGGCGGCCGTCCCCGGCGGGGCAATGACGTGCAGCGTGCGAGGGCCATAACGGGCGGCGACACCCTCGAAGACAGCACGCGTGCTCCACTGCAGCTTGAACAGTGGAACAACAACGTCTGCCCCCTTGGGGAACGACAGCTTGGTCTCGGCGAGCGATGACACGGCCTGAGTTTATGCCGGCTCGATGCCGTCGGTGAGCAGCGAATCGCCCACTGTGGCAGGGTCTTCGAGCCCAACATCGGAGCACAGCGGATCGATGCCTCGGCCACCACGCTCGTAGCCCTCGCAGAGCTCGCGGTAGGCGGACACGCAGGCGGACAACTCTTCACGAGACATCTCGTTGAGGTAGCCGCACTGGCCGATCTCGCCCTTGGGTAGCGGAGCGGCGAGGTGGCCACCGCGTTTCTGCACCATCTTTTCCTGGGCGGCCCAGAGCAGCTCGTCGTTGTCGAGGATGTCGTGCCAGAGCGAGAGGCCGAACGACTCGATGAGCCGGTGGATGCGGTCACGTTGCTCGGTATCGATCCAGCCTTGGCGTTCGGCTACGAGAGCCCCGAAGCCCATGCCGATGGTGACGGCGTGGCCATGCAGGAGGCCGGCGGGGATCTCGAAGCCGGGCGACCAGGTATGGCCGAAGGCGTGTGGCCTGCACTGGTGGGTTTCGTAGAGGTTGCCGTACTCAGCCTCGACATAGGACTGGATCGCCATGCCAAGAATCTTCTGCGATGCGGTGTGGATCGGGGCTCGCGCATCAGGCTCAGTCGAGCCGAAGCGGGTGCTCACCAGAGCGGGCCCGGCCTCTTCGAGCGCCTCGAAGAGTTTTATATCTTTGACGCAGGCCATCTTGATGATTTCCGCGATGCCGTGACGCAGCCAGCCCTCGTGTAGGGTCTTGAAGAAGGTGCGGTCGGTGATCGACAGGATCGGGGCGTGGTACGCGCCAAAGAGGTTCTTGTAGCCGTGGCCATCGCAGCAGGTGCGGGGCGATGGGCCGGCGTCGATGCCCGCAACGACCGAGGTCGAGAGCATGACGTACGGCGTGCCGCGGTGGTAGAGCGCAGCGGTGAGGCCTGCGGTATCGGTGAGGACACCACCGCCAATGACGAGGACCGGTTCGTGCCGGGAGACGCCGAGCGACTTGAACTCGCCGAGCAGCTTCTCCACGGTGCGGATGCCCTTGTCGACTTCCATCGCCCGGACGACACGCTTCTCCAGCGGGATGTCGTGGTGATCGAAGTAAGCGTCGATCGCGTCGCCGAAGTGTTCCTCGACGTTGGTATCGACGATCGCCACGCATCGGCCGTGCGGCTGGTAGAGCTCCTTCAGCAGGACACGGCGGGGATTGAGCACGTCTTCGACCACACGGATCGAGGTATAGGTCCGCGAGGTCATCACGGCCTCGACCTGTTGATGGTCGTAACGGGCGACGGTGCTGCCGTCGCCATCACGGTACGGCGAGGTCGGGTACACCGCGTGCGGTTCACGCTTAAGAAGCCAGTCTTCGAGCTCGGCGACGGCGGTGGCATGAACCCCCGACTTGAGTAACTCACGCAGCCCGCGGGTCCTCCAAGACGGGTCGGCACACGTCGCGTCGGCGAGCGTCTGCCACTGCCGACCGGTGGCCGGATCGAACGCGGTCAGCAGGATCGCTGCTTGCTGAGTGAACACGCCGAGCGACATGCCCAGTGCACCACGCAGTTGGCGGTAGGGCGCGACACCGCGGAGTGCGCCCTCTTCGTTGAAGTAATCGGTGAGCTGCGGGTCGTAGGGGTCGATCTCGCTGAGCAGTTCAACAAGCCGAACCGCGTCGGGGTCTGAGACATAGGCCTGCCAAGCGGCGGTCAGGGTCTCGACCGTCCAGTCCGCGGCGTCTTTTGGGAGGGCTGAATCGTTGGCGCTCCCAGGGGTCAGTCCACGAAATACCCGTAACACACGATCGACTGCTGATCTGCTCATCACACTCTCCGAAAAGGCCGTAGCCGGCAGGTTGTTTGGCCACACGAACAGCGCGGCGACATCGCGTCGCCGTCACACCGTCGATGACAGTGGATTCCCCAAGTGGCCGACCGAAAGGTAGGCAACATCTGATCAGAAGTCTGTGCGGGATCTAAATTTTTACGTTCTATCGCTGTAAAACACAGCAAAAACGCAATAAACAAAACACACGATTTCGTGTTCCTGCAGGTTTGCTCTGTGGAGATGACAGATCATCCAGTCGTTGATAGGGCCGTTGCATGAACCGAGCTGTGTATCAGACGCTGCTTTCAGGTGCCGACGGCTGTACCCAGTCATTACATCCGCCAATAATGCAAGAGGCCCATCAAAGGAACTCATCATGCACAGTCCTGTCCCACGCGTTCGGTGTCTCCTGGTCCGCGCAATCCCGACGATTGTAGTAACACTTGGCTTATCTACCGCGGCATACGCTGACGCATCCAGCGAGACGACCGAGCCCGAAGCGGAGCCCTCCACCATGCGTCTCACCGATTTCACCGACCCCGAACACAACGCCCGCTGGTACCCGTTGCTGGACAACGTCATGGGCGGCCGATCGCTGGGCACGCTGGATATCGCCGACGGCGTGCTCGCCTTCACCGGCAGCATCAACACCAACGGCGGCGGCTTCGCCTCGCTGCGTTTGCCACTGTCTCCCGGCACGCTTGCCGAGACCACGCACATCTCGCTGCGGCTGCGGGTGCCGGATACCCCCGAGCTCCGCGACCGCGGGCCGTTCCGGCTCATCCTGATCGATGACCTGCACACGCTTCCCCACAGCGACTCGGACCACCGATCCCGCCGGATCACCCACCGCGTCGACCTGCCGCTCGACCCGGCCCTGGCTGGCGATTGGCAGACCGTCACGGTCGCCCTGACCCGCATGCAGCCGAGTTGGCGCGGCCGATCCATGCCCAACGAGGCCCCGCTCAACCCCGACCGCACCGTCGAGCTCGGGCTGATCCTCAATGACGCCACCGACGGCCCGTTCCACCTCGATGTGGACTGGATCGACCTGCACCCCGCCCAGCCGTGATCACTCCCCCCGAAGCGACGCCGCTCATGTAACATCCCGCGCATGAGCGAACGTCCCGGATACACCGATACCCCCGTCATCCCCGGCCAGACCTGGAAGGTCCACGACCCCGACCGACCCCACGCCCCGGTCGTCACCCCCGGCGGCGACGCCGCCCCGATCACCCCACCACCCAGCGACGCGACCGTCCTCTTCGACAGCGACCTCTCCGGCTGGGTCAATGTCAAAGACAACCAACCCGCGGGCTGGCGCGTCGAGGACGGCGTCATGGAGGTCGTGCCCGGCACCGGGAATATCGCCACCACCGCACAGCTCGGCGACGGCCAGCTCCACCTCGAGTTCGCTGAGCCCGAGGTCGTGCTCAAGGAGAGCCAAGGCCGGGGCAACTCCGGCGTGTTTCTCATGGGCATCTACGAGGTGCAGGTCCTCGACAGCTACGACAACCCCACCTACGCCGACGGCCAGGCCGCCGCGCTCTACGGCCTCTACCCGCCGCTCGCCAACGCCTGCCGACCCCCCGGCGTCTGGCAGTCCTACGACATCCTCTGGTTCGGCCCCCGCTTCGACGGCGACACCCTCACCCGCCCCGCCACCGTCACCGTCCTCCACAACGGCGTCGCCGTCCACCACGCCCTCACGCTCCCCAGCGTGCCCGGCCACCGCGACATCACGCCCTACCAACCCCACCCCAACACCGGCCCGCTCATGCTGCAGGACCACGGCGACCTCGTCCGCTTCCGCAACATCTGGTTCCGCCCGTTCGGTGAGTACTCGTAACTCAACCCAGACGCGCCGTACCGTTTACAGCAGTGCCACCACCGTCATACATTGGACGGCATGACGCGTGGCGCTGAACCAGACCGGGTGCGGAGTCCACCTACAGATCAAACGAAGGCTGCAACGTTCCGTTACCCCCGGTGGTACGCCGTGCTTGCGGTGTGCTGCTTTGTCCTGTGCGGCGTGATGACCGCGCTGTTCGCGTGGCTGCTCTGGCCGAGTACCGGCACCACTCTGGGCCAGCGGATCATGCTCTGGCTGCTATGCCCGTTCATGGTGTTCATGGTCGGCGGCGCCGCGGTCGGCGGCGTCTTCATGCTCCGCCGCTCGACACAACACGTCAGGCTAACCGTAGAAGGACTCCATGAATCCCGGTGGTTGATCAGCACCCGTTTCGTGCCGTGGGAAGACGTACTCGGGGCCAGCCTCGACGCACACCACAGCTTCGGCATGCCGCCCAGCACGCTGCTCCTGCACCGGCGGTCGGGGCGTGACCTCAAGTTCGATCACGGCATCGAGGACTGGCCAGAGCTGATCGCATCGCTGCGTCGCTTGTGCCCAGTATTGAGTGATCTCGAAGCCGATCGTGTCGTCGAAAGCCCGCACCGACAGCCACCACGGCTCATGGCGGTACGCGCTAACGAGCCGCTGGCGATGCGGCTCGCGATCTTCCTCGGCATCACGGGCTTCGCGGTGTTCATCGCGCTCGGGGTGTTTGGCGCTGGACTCAGCCAGTGGCGGCACTGGCAGCTCCAGAGCAGCCCCGATGTCCAGACCACAACCGCCACCGTGCTGGACATCGAACAGCGTGACAAGTCGACGCACGCCCGCATCGAGTTTGTCACGCCCGACGGCCAAACAATCCGCAAGCGGCGACGGGTTCCGGAACGCTTCAGTGATGAGGTCGGGGTTGGCGGGTCGGTAAGCGTGCGTTACCTGCCGGATAACCCCAAGGTGGCAGAGATCAAGGGCTACGACCTGGCGGGCCGATCGTGGATCTTGTTCGTGATCGCGATGCCATTCGCGGGGCTAATGCTCTTGGCGTTGCCGGGGCAATTCAGCTCGCTCGTGGGCCCGGTGCGCCGCATAACCGCCTGGCGTGCTGTCGAAGACCCCGAAACCCCCATCCACCACATCATTGCCCTCGGCGAAACGCCGCCGCAGCGCACCGTGCACGCCTTCCCCGATCGGCACCGTGGGCCGGCGACCTTGCTCAGATTCAAGTCCGGGCAAGACGACACCTCCGGGCTTGAGTTCCTGCAGAAAACCCTCGACAAGCACGGTGTGCCGAGCCGGATGATCGCCAAGAGCCAGCTGCTACTGGGCGGTAGCTCTGCGGAGAAGCTGTGGGGCCGGATCGGTAAACGGGCCGCCGGTGATGACAAGCTGAACTACGCCTGTCTGGACATGCCCGAAGACACCCCGGAAGACGACGCCGAGGCCTGGCTCAAGGAACGTCTGGAAGACGGCGGCGGGATCGAACGCGAAGCACTCGCCGAGCTGCGCTTCTACAGCGCGGCTGGAGCCGTCGGGCCGTTCAGCAAAGACCAGCTAACCGGTGCGTTCAACCGCTGGGTGGCGACCCTTGTCGCGGAAGCTTGGCACGGTCGGCCTCCCGCCGAGCTCGCGGGTGTCGAGTGGGCAAGCCGCCTCGCGCTACGCCCAGAACAAATCGAAGAGCGGGGCGGCGTCCTGTTGATCGAGCGTACACGCTACGAGCTCAACGTCTGGTTCCGAGAAGCCGATAGCCCGACCGCCGACCTGACCACCTGGTCCGAGCACGGCTGGTCGAAACTCGACCAGCTGCGCCCGCCCCGCAGCCTGCGAGACGGCCGTGGCCTGCTCGGCTGCCTCGTCTTACTGATGCTTTCGCCACTGCTGATGATCACACTCCCGATCCAGTGGGCCATGATGACACCTTTTGAGTGGTACGAACGACGGCGTCGACGAACTGAGGTGCGGCGGGCTCAGTCGCAGGCTGAGCATACCTCCAGAGGTGACTCGCCCGTCACCAAACACTTTGAAGAGACGGGGGATGGCGATGTTGATTGAAACTCTTCCGGTGGAAGCTAAACAGTCCGCGCTCGACGTCGTTGCCGCCGCGTTTGCGGATCACCCGTTGATGCCGCCGGACAAGCCGGGGAAGCTGAAGGGTTCGGCGGCGCGGCGGATGATGGGGCCGTTGTTCGGAGCGTTTGCGAAGGCACCCGATCTGCACTGGTTCGGTGTCCGCCGTGAAGACGACCCGTCGAAGCTGAGGAGTTTTGCTCTGGTGTTCGAGTACGGCTACGAGCCGCCACTCATCAAGCTGCCGGGGATGGTTTGGATGCTGATGCGGTCGCATGGCCTGCGTAACGCGTTGGCGTTCATGCGGGTCCTGTCGCAGAAGCACCCCGGCGACGACCGCCGGCTGGAGCTGTTGATCCTGGCGACGGACCCCAACCAGCAGGCGAAGGGGCTTGGCCGGGCGATGCTGCAGCATCTCTATGAGTGGGCGGCGGAGCGGGGGTACAAGGCCGTGGTGCTTGAGTCTGCAAAAGCCCCGCCGGCTTACGATTTCTATCTCCGCGAAGGGTTCGTCGTGGAGAAGGAAGTCGATCTGCCCAATGGGGTGCTGTGCTATATGCGGCGGGAGCTGGGGGTCGAGACACAGCCAACCGACTGAAGCCTGTAGCGGGTGGCCTGACGCATAGAGAAAGCGAACTCAAAGGAGCACCGGTCCTCACCAGCGCTCGCTCGGCGGGTCGAAACGCTGCCTGGATCGCGTGACAGTTCGTCCAAACCAGCCATTCAGGCTTTGACCTTAACGCATAGGTATGCTAACAACGTCAATCCAACTGGTTGTCCTAAACACCAACACGAGGAGAGAAGCGTGATTTCAATGAGGGTTGTATTCGGCGGGGTGGTGTCGATCATCATGGCGGGCCAGACCACGGCGGGCCTTTATCAAGACGCGGTCTTAGCGGATCAGCCAATCCTCTACTACAACTTTACCTCGACGAATCGACAGCTTGAAGCTGGGATCGTCTCGCCCAATCTGGGAACTGCGTCCAGCGACTACACCCTGAAGGTGCAAGCAGGAAGCGTGAACACGCAGACCGGCTATCGCTTTGTCGACGGGCGTGGCGAGGATACCGGAGACAGTTTCGCTGCGAGGAGCGATACGACCACTATCGTTGAGAGTCAGGACGCAACCAATCTCTTCGGCGACTTGCTCGGGTCGTCCGGCCTGACCACCGAGTTCTTCATCGATTTTGATGAGCTTGGCCGGAACAGCAACCCTGCGGATAACGGCGGAAGCGTGTTCTCACTGGGTTACAGTTTTCGGTTCGGGACCAGCTTCTTTGATGTCGCGGTTGACGGGACGGGCCTGGTTTCGGTGCAGGCCCAAACCAACGACTCGTCGTCCAGCAGCCGAACCGCCAGCCTCACCCCCTCCGACCTGGCTTTGTCAGGGCCCCATCACATTGCGGTCAGCCTTGACTTCGCAGGCGACTCGGTCGCTTTCATCGTGGACGGTGTGTTGGCGAAGCAGGTGGGCGTGTCCTTTGCCGATGACACGTTCGATGTAACGCCACCGAGCAACACCCTGGCGCTCATCGGTGGTGGTCCTTCGGGTTTCTTCCCCGGTTCGTCATCGGCAGCGGCCCGGCTGGATGAGTTCGCGCTCTACGGCCGAGCTCTGACCGAGAGCGAGGTCTTCATACACCTCGTGCCGGAACCCGCGTCTTTACTGTGTGTTGTTCTCGGCTCGATCGGGCTGTTGCGGCGTGGGCCGGGCGAGCCGTGTCGAGCCTGAAGCACGGTGTGCTGTATGAACTCCTGGCGATCTGTTAAGGCAGCGGCTTGGACATACTCGGCCGAGATCGATCACGGGATCAGCCGGATGAGGGCAACAACGTAACAGCCGGTGGCGAAGACAGCGGCCAGGGTTCGGGCCGTGTTCCAACGCGTCCAGACGGGGATGTAGCGTTGCCAGAGGGTGAGGCCTTCCGGGGAATCGGGGTCGTGCTTGGCCAGGGCGTCGTTGAGGGGGACGTTGAAGGCGGCGGTGACGCCGAAGGTGCCAAGGGTGTAGAGCAGGGCACCGGCGAGCATGAACGGCGCAGCGGGGTGGTCGTGGTGGTAGCCGGCGAGGGCGAGTAGCACAACCCCCAGAACGGCACCGCCGATGAAGAAGCCCATCGCGCCGGGGTTCATCACGGTGAGGTTGATGTGCTGCATCGCCTCGATGCTGTGGGCGGGTGTGGTGCGTCGGAGGGCGGGCATGATGAAGTTGGAGAACGTGAAGAAGGTGCCGGCCATGAGCGCGGCGGCGAGGGCGGCGGTGGCGGTAAGCATGATGAAAGTGAGGTCGAGCATGGCGGGGGTCCTGATTTAGGGGTATAGGTGAAAAGATCGAGAGGTCAGGCGGGTTGTGGGGTATTCCAGACGTTGGTGTGGGCGGCGGCTTGAGCGAAGCCGGTGAAGTCGCGGGGTGGGCGGCCGAGGGCACGCTGGACGCCGTCGGAGACGTGGGCGTTCCGGCCATCAAGCAGCTCGGTGAACAGGAAGTTGAGCAGGCCGATGAAGTCGTCGGGGACGCCCTGCTGAGCGAGGCCGGTGGCGAACTGCTCGGGGGTCACGGGGGTGTAGCGGATGGGCTCGCCGAGGGCTTCGGCGATCGCGCCGACGGCTTGGGGCAGAGTGAGCAGGCGGGGGCCGGTCACGTCATAGATTTCGCCGGCGTGGCCGGGCTGGGTGAGGGCGGCGACGGCGACATCGGCGATGTCATCGATGTCGATGAAGGGTTCGGCGACTTCGGTGCCGTGGGGCGTAGTGGGTAGAGCGACGTGGCGGTTTCGGATGAAGTCGACGAAGACGCCCTCGGTGAAGTTCTGGGCGAACCAGCTGGCCCGGACGACGGTGACGTCGATGCGGTGGCGTTGGCCGGCGTCGAGGAGGAGCTGCTCGGTGCGCTGCGCTTCGGGCTCGCCTCGGCCGGACAGGAGGACCAGGCGTTGGAGCCGGTGGCGGGCGGCGGTCTCGGCGAAGGCCGCGACGGTGGCGGGGGCCTGGGAGACCGAGAGGTCAGGGAAGTAGCAGAGGTAGGCGGCGGAGCAGCCGGCAAGGGCGGCGTCCCAGGTTTTGGGGTTATCCCAGTCGAAGGGGATGTCGGCGTGGCGGGAGCCGGGTCGGGCCGTGTGGCCGAGGGCCTGGAGTTGGGCGAGGACGCGGCGGCCGGTCTTGCCGGTGGCACCCGTGACGAGGACAGTTGCGTTAGTGGTAGTGGCTTGCATGGCGGGTTCCTTTCGGGTCGAGAGAGGGTTAAGGGTGGGGTTGCCGGACGTTTTGGCGACGGGATGGAGGTTATGGAGACGTCGGCGAGATCGATATGACCGGGCGTCCGGGATGCATGACCGATCGTCCAAACCTGCGGCCTTGGGCACGATGGGGTTACAGTTGAGGGATGACGCAGGTCACCGATGCGGTCAGCGGGGCGTTCCCGGCGGTGGCGGACCCGCTGGGGGAGGCGCTGCACGGGCTGCGGATGAGCGGGGCGTTGTATTGCCGATCGGAGCTGTCGGCCCCGTGGGGGATGACGCTGCCGGCGATGCCGGGCTGCCTGCTGTTTCACGTGGTGACGGAGGGGGTCGCGTGGATCGAGCAGTCGGGTGAGGAGCCGCTGCGGGTCGAGCCCGGGTCGCTGGTGATGATCCCACACGGCGAGGGGCACCGGGTCGTACACGAGCCGGGCGCAACGGCACCGGACCTGTTCGGGCTTGACCGGGTGATGCTCAGCGAGCGATACGAGGTGCTGCGGATCGACGGGGGCGTGCAGCGGTGCGGGATGATGTGCGGGGCGGTGTGTTTTGAGGACGCGGTGGCGACCCGGCTGGTAGGTCTACTGCCGCGGACGCTGACGGTGGGTCAGGATGATCCGGCTGGGGGCAGTGCTGCGGTCGCGCGGATGCGGGGGATGCTGGAGATGATCGCGGCGGAGGTGGAGGAGCTGCGGCCCGGGGGCGAGACGATTGTCGCCCGGCTGGCGGACATCCTGATCATCGATGCGATCCGTCACGGGATGGCCACCGAGCCGCAGGCCCGCGGCGGGTGGCTGGGCGCGTTGCAGGACAGCCAGATCGGCCGGGCCTTGTCGGCGGTGCACCGCGAGCCGGGCCGGGCGTGGTCGGTGGCCGAGCTGGCCGAGGCGGCGGCGATGTCACGCTCGGCGTTCGCAGCGCGGTTCGCGGAGTTGGTGGGTCAGACGCCGATGCAGTACGTGAGGGAATGGAAGATGAGCCAAGCGGCGGCGTGGCTGCGTGGGGGCGGGGTGACGGTGAGCGAGGTGGCGTACCGGCTGGGTTACGAGTCGGAGGCGTCGTTTAGCCGGGCGTTCAAGAGCGTGACCGGCACCGCACCCGGTGCTGTGGTGCGCGAAGCCAGCACTGCGGTCTGATATCTGGCCCACTCGTGGCCCAACCTGGTTTGCACGCAGACCCAGCGGTCAAGCAGCGTGGCGACGACGGCGAAGGGTGAACCCGATCAGGCCTACGGCAAAGAGCCCAACCGTGGAGGGTTCGGGGATGACCACGGAGACGGCGAATCGATCGATCAGAACGGTGTCGTCGGAGAAGTCTTCGTTGAGGACCAGCCTGACCGAAGCGAGACTGCGGAACGCCGAGGCATCATCGGGGTCGAGGCCGAGGCTGCCACCGCCGGCAGATAGAAAGGTCGTCCCGCCGTCGGCGGAGTAGAGGAGCTCGTAGTCACCGGCATCAAGGTCGAGATCGATGAGCGTGAGCAGCGAGCCGCTGCTGCCGAAGAGGGTGTCCACTGTGTCGGTGGCACCGGTTCCGACGGCGTTGCCGAAGAGTGTGACTTCGGTGGCGGAGGTGCGCTGGAAGTAGATCTCGGCGGTTACGAAAGTCGAGCGTGGGTCACGGTTGATCAGCGACAGCCGGAACTCTTCGTCTTGGCCCGAGTCGTAGACCGACTCGTCGAAGTCCCAGGAGACTTCGAAGAGTCCAACAATACGGCCTTCGGTGACGTCGTCGACATCGACGTAGTTTGAGCCGAAGGAGGTGTTGTTCTTGCCGGTGGCGTCGAGCTGACCCAGGCCGTTGGTGACGACGTTCGCCGAGTCGGTGTCGTTATCGAACGAACCACCTGCGGAGCCGGTGTTGACGGTGCTCGGGATGGTGGTGCCGTTAGCGTCGTTGAACTGGAAGTCAACGATGACGTCGCCGGTGTTGAAGGCGTCCAGGGTGCTGGCATCGGCCGGTGTGAGCGGGGATGCAGCGAGACCTGCTAGGCCGACGACGCACGCGGTTACAGCCATATCAAAACGCGATCGGTTCTTTCTCATACCTCATCCTGTGGGTTGGTCTAGACGGCAGGTCTTAGCTAAGAGTAAACGCGTAGGTCCCGGCGTCAAGCGTTTTCTAGTCTCAACGCGTGTGTTGAATTGGCGTTGAGCGTGGGTCAGCACGGGCTGGCGACGTCGGGCAGCCGGGTGCCGAGGAGGTGGTGCGGCAGCGTCGTGACGATGTAGAAGCCGATGGAGGCAGCGGCGAGGGAGGTGGCGGCGAGGCCGTCGGGGAGGAGCCAGGCCCAGGCGAGGATGATGGCGATGCTTAGCGGCCAGAGCGGGAGGGACTCGCGGTGGACATGGCGGAGGCGGGTGAGCAATGACGCGGTCCTGGGAGCCGTTGGGTGATGCGGCGTGATCCAACGCGTGAGGCCGGCCAAGCGGAGCGTGTGCTTGGGCGCATGGATGCAGAGGAAGTAGGCCCCCACCGCAAAGAGCGGCGGTGTGAGGGCGAGTAGCGCAACGGCAGCCACGGACTCGACGATGAACCAGTGACGCGGCTGACGCCAGGCTCGAGGCGGGATACATACGGCGGCCATGATCAGCGTGATCACCAGGGCTGCGGCGGCGAGCCCCGAGACCGCTTGCAGCGCAGCGACGGGCAGATACAAGTCGTCCAGACCGGTCTGTGTCAGCAGGGCAAACGGCAGCCAGGCCCTCTCGGGGTCGATCGCGAACGGCACCGCCAACACGAGCGTGCCGCGTGAAATCCCCAAGGCCCACCAGACGGCACGGCTTCGGCGTACGGTTGATCTTGGCGAGCCCAAGGCGTGTGTGGCGTCTGCCATGCCGAAGTGGAAAGCGGTGAGCACGAAGAAGCCCGTGACCGTGAGGATCGGGGCGAACGCGAGGGCCGCCGCCGCGATAGCCATGACGAGCAGATAGCCGGTGAAGCTGGGCAGACCCAACGATCGGCCGCGGTGTCGTCGTTCAGCCTGATGAACCGCCCAGTCGGCGGCACCGTGCGGCATCCCAAACACCAGCAGGGCGACAATCCAAGGCCAGGCGGTCAAGGGCCCCCAGGGTGCGGCGACAGCGGTGTGAGTCAGTGCGAGCCCGACCAGCAGTGCAGCCATACAGGCCAGCACGGGCCACGTGTCTTTCAAGCGGGATGAGATTCCATTCCATACAAAGCCCCCGGCCAGCGTTGACCGGCTGGGGGCGAGTGTTCCGACGGTACGGGACCGGAGGGTTGATGATGTCGCCATGTCCCGATCCGATCACCGTAAAGGGTTCTGACGGATGGCCTAAGTCAACAGTCACGCATCGGGCGTGGATGTGTCCTCGTGCACCATATTCATCGTCTCCATCGCGGGCTTGAAGCCGTCCTCAGCCGAGCGGATCATGGCGACCTGCCCGAGCATCGCGCCATAGATCACCTTGCTGGTCACGTCGACGATGGTGAACAGGAACTGACGCCAGACGGCACCGCCGGCATCCCAGTAGAAGGCGGGGATGGCGATGACAAAGCCGTAGATGGTCCAAGAGATGAGGAACAGGATCCAGATACCCTTGGTCACGCTGGCGGCCCGGGGCGAGAGCCGATCGTCGATACCCTTGAAGACACCGGTGTAGATGTAGTACAGGATCGGCAGGTAAGCCAACCATCCCAGCCCGTAGAAGACCCAGAAGGCGGTCCTTGCACCCGCGGTGCCGATCTCCGGGTCGGGGTGGAAGCCGTACTCGAAGAACTGGGCGACATAGGAAAAACCGATCATCAGGGTGCCGTAGGTCGCAAACTTCACGCACAACGGGAACGCCTTCACACCCGCCGCCAACGGCACCACAAAGACGATCTGGATCAACAGCATGGGGACGTCGATCGCCCAGTTGAGATAGCGGTAGCCGTTAGAGAACGTCTGGCCTTGCGCCTCGGGCCCGAGGCTGGAGGTCGCCACGTAAGTAGCGGTTTCGGCGTTATAGACAAAGTTGTTGTCCCAGCTCTGGCTCTGGTTGTAGAGGATCAGGGCGGCCGAGATCATGACCACCCCCGACAGGTAGCTCGACATGCGATATTTGGGGGCTGCGAGGTACGCGGTAGCGAGAAAGTAAACCAGCCCAGCGATCATGCAGGCAAAACCGAACACGAGGATCTGTGACGCCGCCTCCCATTGATAGCTGGTGTACTCGAGGTAGTTTTCCATGTTCGGCATTGCAGGCTCCTTGATCTAGGAAGAAAGGGGTGGAAATCGTGAGGCCGAGAAGACGTGAAACAAACAAGTCACTGCACCGCTGAACAGCCGTCCTTGGCCTCACAGCACATTAGGGCCACGCCGCGTGAGGATTTCCACTCGCAACAGCACTTTTTTTGATTTCTTGGCGCTTTATCGATCGCGTACCTTCCGCCGGACGAGGCCCGATGGACCCCGAGTCTCGGTAGGCACCCGCGACTTCTGAACCGTCAGCTGCCGGTAATTTCACCCATAAGGGACAGGCCAGACGCGCCCGTGATGGTCAGGCTGACCAGCTTGCCTGCGAGGTCTGTGGGGCCGTCGAAGTGTGCGATGAGGTCGGTATCGCTGCGGCCGGTCAGCTGGGTCTGGCCCCGAGGAATCGCAAATTCTTGCCTCTCTTTTTGCGACTGTTTGCTCGCCCCCTCGACCAGCACGCTCAGGGTCTTGCCCACCTGTGCGGCGTGGATCTCTGCGCTGATGGAGGCCTGCAGCGCGAGCAGGTCATTATTCCGCGCCCGCTTCACAGCGTCGGGGACGTCATCGGCCAGGCGGTCATGCGCGGTGGTTCCGGGACGCGGCGAGTACTTGAAGATGAAGGCGTTCTTGTAACGGCAGTACTCGACGAGGTCGCGGGTCTTCTGATAGTCGGCGTTGGTCTCGCCAGGGAAGCCGACGATGATGTCGGTGGCGAGGGTGGCCCCCGGAAGGATGTCACGGACACGGTCGATGAGGTTGTAGTAGTGCTTGGCGCGGTAGCCGCGGTTCATGCGGGCGAGCACGCGGTCGGAGCCGGACTGGACGGGCAGGTGCAGGTACGGGCAGATGCGGGGCGAGTCGGCGATGATGCGTAGGATGTCGTCGCCAAAGTCGCGGGGCAGCGAGGTGACGAAGCGGAGCCGCTGGATGGCGGGGACCTCGTCGTGGATGCGCTTCAGGAGCTTGGCGAAGGTCGTGGTTGTGTCGTTGAAGACCGGGGACGGCCCGCCGTTGCCGGCGTTGGGCGAGATGACGGTACCGACCTGTGGCTGCCAGACCCCGCCGACCTCCGACGCGTGATTCAGGTCGTAGTGGTAATGATTGACTGTCTGGCCGAGGAGAGTGATCTCGAGAACGCCGTGGTCGGCGAGCTTCTTGCACTCGTCCACGATGTGGTCGGGGTGACGGTGCACCTCCTGGCCGCGGGTGTGTGGGACGACGCAGTAGGTGCAGAGCTTGTTGCACCCGCGGGTGATGCGGACGTAGGCCGAGCGGCCGTTGGCGACGTTATTCTCGGGCAAATCAGGGGAGAACGAGCGAGAGAGATCGACGTGTTCCAGCTCGTCCGCGGCGGCGGCGAGAGTGGCGGAGCGGCGGGCGTTGGAACCTTGGAGCGCGACCTGTCGGGCGTCGGCGTCGAGGTAGAGCTGATCGGGATGGGCCTTCTTGGTCTGGACCAGCGTGTCGATCTGCTGGGGCAGCCGGTTAAGCTCACCGGGCCCGCAGAGCAGATCGACCTGCGGGTGTTTTTTGAACATGGCCTCGCCGTCGCGCTCGGCCATGCAGCCAATCACGCCGAGCACGACGTGCGGGTGGTCACGCTTGTGCTTGCCGACAATGCCGACGCGGGACCAGACCTTGTTCTCGGCCTGCTCGCGGACAGAGCAGGTGTTGTAGAGCACGACGTCGGCGGATGGCCAGTGATCGGTGAAGCGGTAGCCCAGGCTGCGGAGTTGGGCGGTAACGAGCTGGCTGTCGAGGACGTTCATCTGACAGCCGAAGGTCTCGAGGTAGACCGACGGGCCCCCGCCTCCGGAAGTGGTATCCGGTTGTTGGTGATCGGCAGGGTGCACATGAGACGCGCCGGTCGCACAGGCGGACGCTGCCGCGTCCTGGGGCCTGGCCGGGACATGCGGAGCGATCGGGAGTTGGGGGAGGGACAGTGGGGGCATGGCGGGCGGGGGCTCGGTCAAGCCCAGGATTGTAACGCGGGCAAGGGGCAGATCAGGCGGTGATTTGCGGGTGGCGTGCCGGACGGCCGGTGGTCGATAGCTGAGTTATGCCGGAGCAGCAGACATCGCGGAGTGGTGGGGGTGGTGGGGTGGAGGGCCTGCTGGCTGGTGTGCCGGGGCTGCTGCTGATCCTGGCGGGGGTGGGGCTGGTGGGGATCGCGGTCCTGACGCCGCAGTGGCAGGCGAACAGCCGGGTGGGGTGGGAGCGGCGGGTGATGGAGGCCCAGGCAGAAACGCTGGTGCGGCAGCGGGTGCGTTATGAGCAGTTCCTGGAGGGGCTGGAGCGGGACGATCCGGTTTTATTGGAGCGCCTGGCCTATGCCCAGCTCCGGAAAAAGCCGGCGGGGATGGCGGTGCTGCAGGCGGGTGGTGCGATCGGGGGCGGGATGGAAGCGGGGTCGCTGGGCGAATTGGCGGAAGCCGGGGCGGTGGAGGAGTGGCTGAACGAGGAGCCGCCGCGGGTCGGGCGGGAGCTGCGGGCGTTTGAAGCCGTGAATACGCCGTTAACCCGATTGGCGACGGGCGAGCACCGGCTGTTGGTGGTGGTGCTCGGAGTGGTATGTGTGGGGCTGGGTGTGCTGCCGAGCCGGCCGAGCATGAAGCGATAGCGCCTCGCGTCTGATGTTCGCGCTAAGGGGTGGCGTCGAGCACGTCGGGCGGGGCGGTGGGATTGGGGTTGAGCCAGGCGCGGTAGCCGCCCTGCAGTTCGTGGACCGCGGGGTGCCCGGCCTTAATGAGCTTCTTGGCGGCCGCGGCAGCGGTGCCCCGCCCGTCGGCGTCGTAGACCAAAACCGGACGGTCTCGGGGCAAGACGGGGTTGTCGGGGTTGCCGATCAGGGCGAGGCGGGCGTTGATCGCGTTGGGGAGGTGGCCCTCGGCGAAGGCTTCAGCACTGCGGAGATCAACGGGCAGGGCGCCGCCTTCGATAAGCGCGGCAGCCTGTCCGGGCAACAAACGGTTGATGCTTGCGTCACTGGTATTGGTCTGCGTGGAGTCGCAGGCTGATAGCACCGGCAGGGCAAGCAGGAGCGCGAAGAGCGTTAAGGATCGGCGTGAGATGGCGGTCATGGTGTGGTAGATGTCGTGGGTGTGGTAGGTGTCGCGCATTGAGGTACGGGCTGATCAGCGAGGCCGAGGCTTCGGTAGAGCGTGTCGAGGAGTTGGTAGCTGCGTTTGGCGTGTTGGGGTTCGCCGGGCATCCCGTTGAAGACCAGGGCGACGGCGAGGTGGTGGGCGGGGTCGGCAAAGGCGGTGGAGGACTGGTGCCCGGAGTGGCCGAAGGCGCGGTCGGAGGTGTGGGGGCCGAAGGTGTAGGGGACGGTGTCGAGCTGGGCGGGGCTGGCGTAGCGGTTGTTGGACCGCATGAAGCCGAGGCCCCAGTCCATGGTGAAGCGGAAGGTGCGGTCGCGCATGCCGACGCGAGAGGCGGCGGTAAACTGTTCGACGGTGTCGGGCTGGAGGATCGTGACGCCGTCACGGATGCCAGCCGGCCCGAGGGTGTTGGGAAGCAGGGCTTCGTAGAAGCGGACGAACTGATGGACGGGGCCGATGGCGTTGCCGCCGGGCCGACACTGAATGAGCCAGTCGCGCTCGGTCATCTTCGACGGCGTGATGGCGGGAGCCACGGGCGTGCGTCCGCCGACGTTGGCTTTCGGGTCGACCCAGTGCATCGACGACAGCCGGCCAGCGTCAAGGGCGTCGTCGTGGGCGTCCTCATCCATGCCGACCCAACAGTCGGTCATGCCCAGCGGCAGGAAGACGTGTTCACGCAGGTACTCCGGCAGGGGTTGCCCGGTCACCACACGCACAACCTCGCCCAGCAGAAACCACGTCGACTGCAGGTGGTAGCCCGCCTTCTCGCCCGGCACCCAGTCCCGCTCCGGGCGCATCGCCGCGATCTTGGACTGGATCGTGTCCCAGTCGTCCTTAACGTAAGTGAACGGGTTCGGACGGATGCCCGCGGTGTGGTTAAGCGCATGGCGGAGGGTGATAGTCTCTTTGCCGTGGCTGCCGAAGTCGAGCAGCAGGTCGGCGATCGGCATGTCCAGCTCGACATGCCTGGCCTCGACGAGCTGGGCGATCGCCACAGCGGTCAGCGGCTTACCCGACGACATCCAAAGCACGAGCGTGTCCGTCGTCATCGGCCCGCCGCGTCCGTTGTCACCCACCGCCAGGTCGAGCAATGGTTGGCCGTGCTGCGTCACGCACAGCTGCGCCCCGGTGTGATACCCCGAAACAACACCGTCGAGCAGCAGGTCGGTCAGCGGTTGTTCGGCGGGGTGCATACGAAAAGCAGTCACTCAATCGATTCAGTTCAGCGACGGGTCGTCGGGCACGATCCGCGGGTCCAGCCGGTTCGGCAACGACTCAGGGTCGGCCTCACTGACCAGCGTGCCCCACGGCAGGTCATCGCTGCGGAACACGTGCTCCGCCCGGGCCGGCAGCGTCAGCCACGACCCCTCGGCCAGCTCCGCCTCCAACTGGCCCGGCCCCCAGCCCGCGTACCCCACAAAGCACAACCACGTCGCCGACGGGTCTTTCACCACCCCCGCGATCAGCGACTTGTCCGTGCTGAAATACACGCCCATCCCGGCCGTGTCTTCAACCGCCGCCTCACCGACCTCGTCCTGCTCCCCCAGCACCGACTCGCCCACCTCCAGCTGCCCGTGCTCCGCCTGATTGTGCAGCACCATCAACGGCCCCGGGCACGGCCCACCCCGGTGCAGCTTGTCATCTCCCGCATACGGCTCATCGCTCACCTTCCCCCAGGCCTCGGCCATCGGCACCGGCGTCAGGCTGTTGAGTACCAGCCCCATGGCGCCCTCGTCGTTGTGCTGGATGATCAGGATCACCGACTTCTCGAAGTTCGGGTCCGTCAGCGTCGCCGACGCGATCAGCAGCTGGCCCTGGAGCGTGTCGTCCATCCCCCCAATATAGCCCGGCTCCCGCTCAAGCCCCTCATCCCAGCCCCGCTCGTCGCCCCGCCGCCCGCTGCGATCCGTCCGGTCCATCGTCGGCCTCCATGTCGGGATGAATGAACAACCGTGCGGTCACGCCGGTTTATTCCGGTATCGCACCAAGCCTCACCCCGGCATGAATGATTCAATCACACCCCTCAGATCAAGCCCCGACGACCGCGAGGCTGACCTGCTTCTGCTTGCTCACCACGGCCTCGAACTCATCCCAGAACTTGTTGATGATCGTGCGGACCGCCCAGTTCGCGCCGTCGCTCAGCCCGCAGATGTTGTTGCCGGGCATCGAGCCCATCGAGGATGACAGCTCGAGCAGCATGTCAAGGTCCTTGGTCGTGCCGTCGCCGGCCTCGACACGGGAAAGCATCTTGTAGAGCCACTTGGTGCCCTCACGGCAGTGCGTGCACTGCCCGCAAGACTCGTGGCTGTAGAACCGGGCGGTGTTGCGGGCCATCGACACCATTGAGACGTGCTCGGGGATGACGGTGATGCACGCGGTGCCGAGCCCGAGGTTGTTCCACTTCTTGCCGATGTCGAAGTCCAGCTCAACGCCGGCCTCGGCCTCTTCTTGGGAGATGACGCCCATGGAGATGCCGCCGTGGAAGTAGGCCTTGATGCGGGTGCCGTCGCGGGGGCCGCCGCCGAGGCGGTCGATGACGTCGGTGAGCTTGACGCCGAGGTGCTCTTCGTAGACGCCCGGGCGGTTGACGGGGCCGGAGATGCCCAAGAGCTTGGTGCCGAAGGACGCGGGAACCTGAGGCGGGGCGCCTTCCGGCCGGCCCTTGCCGTTGGCTTTCCACGCGTCAGCACCGTGCAGGATGATGTGCGGGACGTTGGCGAGGGTCTCGACGTTATTGATGATCGTCGGCCGACCGAATGCGCCGGCAACCGCAGGGAACGGCGGCTTGATGCGGGGCCATCCACGCTTGCCCTCAAGCGATTCGAGCAGCCCGGTTTCTTCGCCACAGATGTAGGCACCTGCGCCGCGGTGAAGGTAAAGGTTGGGCCAGCGGTTGTTGATCTTCCCGCAGCGAGCGTTCTCGCCGAGGATGTTCTTATCGTAGGCCTCAACGATGGCGGCCTCGAACGTCTCGCGATGGTGGTGGTATTCGCCCCGGATGTAGAAGTAGGCGGTGTCCAGCTGGCAGGCCATCATGCAGAGGACGATGCCCTCGATCACCGAGTGGGGGTCGGTGTTGATGATGAGCTGGTCTTTGAACGTCGCGGGCTCGGACTCGTCGGCATTGATCGCGAGGTAGCGGGGCTTGTCGTCGAGCTCCGGCAGGAAACCCCACTTCACCCCAGCGGGGAAACCCGCTCCACCCCGGCCCCGCAGCTCCGCCGCTTTCACCACATCAATGATCTCGCCCGGCTCCATGCCTGACGCCTTCTCGTACGCGGCGTAGCCGTCGGTCGCGACGTAGTCGTCGTACGTCACGAGCTTGCGGTCGGCGGGGTCGCCCCACGGGGCGGTCGGGATACGCTTCAGGAGGACGGGGCTTTCAAGACTCATGGCGATGGGTTGGATTCGGCGGGGTTGTTCTTGACCTCGATCTCTTCGATCGTGGTGCGGCGGACCGTGGTCGTCTCGTTGACTTGCTTCTCTTCGACGTTTCGGCTGACTTCCTGTTGCTCTTTCTTGCCGTCGGGGCTCTTGATGTTATGCACCATGAGGCCCATGTTTCGGCAGAGCTTCTCGAACCAGGGCATATCGGCTTAATCCAGCTTGCGGAGCTCCTGAACGACCGTTTCGGGCGTCAGGTTTTCATGCAGCGTTTCGTTAAACAATGCGCAGGGTGCCCCGCCACACGCACCGATGCACTCGACCTTCATGAAGGTGACCTTGCCGTCGTCGGTGGTCTGGTGCGGCTCGATGCCGAGTTCGTCTTCGATCGCTTCGGTGATCGCCGCCTCGTCCATGACCTCGCAGGACACGGACTGGCAGACCCAGACCGTGTGCTTGCCGCGGGGCTGGATGAAGTACTCCTCGTAGAACGTCGCGGTGTCGAGGAGGTCGGTCGGCTCGATCTCGAGGAAGGCGGCGGCCTCTTCGAGGGCCTGCGGCGGCAGCCAGTTGTATTCGTGCTGGATCGCATGCAGGATCGGCAGGGCCATCGCCCGGCGGGTCGGGTAGCGGTGGGCGTACTTGGCCTCGAAGTCGGACTTGAACTGCTCGGAGAGATAGGGCTCGTCACGGCGTTCGATCGGGGCGGCGGAGTTTTTGGTTAACCAGGCCATGGGCTTTCTTACGGTTAGGCTGCGGAGTCGGTCGTGTTCTGTTGCGGGCGTTCGATCGAAGCGATGTGCAAAAGGCTGGCGATACCCACAAACTCAGTGTTGTCGGGCTCGCCTTGCGACGGTTTGAAGATATAAATCGATCCGTCGCCGGTAATGATGGCAAAGTCGGGGTGCTCGACGGTGTAGCGCGAACCGCCACTGGTCACGATGTCGAAGGGCTTGAAACCGTCGGCCTGCAGGTGCTTTCGCAGTTCGTTTTTGGTCATCGGTCCAGCTCCGCAGCGATCACGTTGATCGACCCCATGATTGCGGGAATGTCGGCAATCATGTGGCCCTCGAGCATCTTGCTGAAACAGGCGTAGTTGATGAACGACGGCGGACGGGTCTTGACCCGCCAGGGCTTGGGGCCGCCGTCGGAGACGACGGTGTAGCCGAGCTCGCCGTTGGCGGTCTCGTGAGCGCCGTAGACCTCGTTGATGGGGGCTTTCCACTTGCGGTTGGTCATGACCAGCTCGAAGTGCTGGATGAGGCCTTCAATGCTGCCGTAGACGGCGGACTTGGGGGGCTTGACCATCTTGCCGTCGTCGTCGGCGTTCATGGGTCCGCCGGGGATGTCGTCGATGAGCTGGCGGACGATGTGGGCGGACTGACGCATCTCCTCGAAGCGGACGAGGAATCGGCCCCAGCAGTCGCCGGTGGTGGCGAGCGGGACTTTGAACGTGACGGGCGAGGAGCCTTGGCCGTCCCAGTTGTCGGCGTAGCACAGATACGGCTCATCCTTACGCAGGTCCCGCGTGACGCCGGCCGAGCGGGCGAGCGGGCCGGTGAGCGACCAGGCGATCGCTTCTTCGGGGGTGACGGTGCCGATGCCCTCGGTGCGGTCGCGGAAGATGCGGTTGCGGAACAGCAGCCCTTCGAGGTCATCGAGGGCGGGGGCGAGGTGGTTGTCGAGAAAGTTGTGAACCAGCTCGACGAAGACTTTCTGGTCGGGCAGGTCGGCCATCGTGCCGCCGACGCGGGTGTAGTCGGGGTGGTAGCGTTGGCCGGCGATGTAGTCCCAGATGTCGTAGATCTTTTCGCGTTCGTTGAAGCCGTAGAGGAAGCCGGTGAACGCGCCGAGGTCGAGGGCGGAGGCCCCGACCGACATCAGGTGGTCCTGGATGCGAACGAGCTCGGCACAGATCGTGCGGACGACCTTGCACCGCGGCGTCAGGTCGATGTCGAAGAGCTTCTCGACCGCCCCGTGCCAGCAGATGTCGTTGGCGATCGGCGAGATGTAGTTCATCCGCGAGACGATGGTGACGTACTGGTTGTAGTCGAGGGCCTCGCCGAGCTTCTCGAAGCCGGAGTGGAGGTAGCCGATGTGGGGGACGCAGCGGACGATGCGTTCGCCGTCGAGCTCGAGGACCAGCCGGAGCGTCGTGTGGGTGGCGGGGTGTTGGGGGCCGAAGTTCAGGGTCCAGCGGTCGCCCTGGCCGGACCAGTTTTCGGATTCCACGTAGGGCGTGGTCTCGACATCGACGTCGTAGGGTTTGAGCTCAAACGGCATAGGCGAATGTTAAGCGGGGAAACGTGAGGCGAGGGCTGCGAATCGGTCTCATCGACGCGCCCGGTTGACCGTCTATCCTATGCCTATGCAGGGCTTAAGGGAAGGTCTGAACACCAACCTCCGTCGGACACGCAGCCGACGGGTGATGGCGTTGGCGGAGTCGCTCGGCTTCGGGCTCTGCGGCGTTGCCCCTGCGCAGGCCAGCGACCACGGTGACGCCCTGCGTGCCTGGCTGGCCGAGGGCAAGCACGGCGAGATGTACTATTTGGAAGACCACGCCGAGCTCCGCCTCGACCCCCGCAAGCTGGTCGATGGTGCATTGAGCGTGATCTGTGTCGCCGATGCTTATCCGCTCGATGCACCCGAAGGCCACGAAACGCCGAACCTCGCCCGTTACGCCTGGGGCGACGACTACCACAACGTCCTCAAAAAGCGCCTGTTCAAGCTCGCCGACGCCCTGCGGGAACAGCACCCCGACGCCGTCTTCCGCTGCACTACCGACACCGCTCCGCTGCTCGAACGCGAACACGCCGCCCGCGCCGGCCTCGGCTACGTCGGCCGGAACACCATGCTCATCCACCCCCGCCACGGCAGCTACACCCTCCTCGGCTGCATCGTCACCACTCTCGACCTCGCCACCTCCGAAGAGCTCGAGTACCCCAACACACTCACCCCCACCACCGACCACTGCGGCCACTGCACCCGCTGCATCGACGCCTGCCCCACCAAGGCGATCGCCCCCCAAGGCTACGCCATCGACGCCACCCGCTGCATCAGCTACCTCACCCTCGAACACCGCAGCCCCATCGACCCCGACCTTCACGCCCATATGGCCGGCCACCTCGCTGGCTGCGACATCTGCCAGGACGTCTGCCCCCATAACCAGACCGCGAAACGCCACCCCCTGCCCATCCACCCGCGCTACACCCCCCGCAACACCCGGCTCGAGCCCGAGGCTGTCCTCGACTGGACCGAAGACGACCGCCGGGCCGCGTTCCAAGGCTCCGCCCTGAAGCGCATGAAGCTCGGCATGGTCCAACGCAACGCCCTGCTCACGCTCCACCACCAACAGCCCACACCCCTGCCAAAAGCCTGGCAAAACCGCCTCCAACAGCTTGCGAACGACCCCGACCGCCCCGACCTGCTCCGGCAAACCGCCCAGCAGCTCCTGGCAAGCCAGTCAAAGCCTGCCGATTGACCCGCCCCCCCCACCGAGCCGGTCAGATAAACGATCGCGACCCTTAAAACGGGCTGGCGAAGCAAGGGGTGAAAACCGATAGTTGGTATCTCCACCCGCTGGTCCCCGCCGTGCCGCTGTTCCGCACGACGCCCCGCCCGACCGGCCACCAAGGGGGGTCCGTGCAACTACTGCCCGAACAACTCGCGCTGCTGGTGAACGACGCGGTCCGTTGTGTCGCCGGCGAATCCGCCGAGGTCGCCAACCAGCGCAGCGACGCCCGCTACCCCACCCGGCAGCGTGTCAAGCTGTACAAACACGACGACGCGGTGCCCCCCAAACCGATCGCCGAGGCGGTCCTCGTGGACCTGTCCAACAGCGGAGCCCAGCTGGTCAGCCCCCGTGCCCTGAGTGAGGGACGCACCGTCCTGCTCGAGCTCCGCCGGCCCGGCAGGCCCGCGGTCCTCGTGCCCATGCTCATCCGCCGACAAGCCCGACTGCTCCCCCGCGTCTACGAACTCGGCGGCGAATTCCTCTTCCACCTCGGCGGTGTCTGCCTCACCCCACCGAACGCATCCACACAAGCCTGCGAACACGACGACACCGTCCGCTGCCCCCTCTGCCAGCACCGGATCAAGCCCGACGTCCCCGAGAACACCCCCGCCATAAACACGGCATCCTGAAACCCACGCTCCGCCGGCTGGCACGCCGCCCCCCATGCCCTTACCCTCTGCGGTCCCGCATCTCCACCCGATCCCCGCAGAAAGGACTCCCCATGGGCCTCATGGACGGCAAGCAAGGCCTCATCTTCGGCATCGCCAACGAACGCTCCTACGCCTTCTTCATCGCCAAGCAGCTCATCGAACAAGGGGCCTCCCTCGGCTTCACCTACCTGCCCATGGGCAAGATGGAACACCGCGTCCGCAAGGCCGCCAAGTCCCTGGGCATCGACGACCCCTGGCTGGTCCCCTGCGACGCCAACGACGACGCCTCCCTCGACGCCGTGTTCTCCCAGTGGCAGTCCGACAAGGGCCGGCTCGACTTCATCGCCCACTCCATCGCCTTCGCCAACAAGGACTACCTCCAGCCCGGCAAGTTCACGTCCACCCCACGAGACGTCTACCTCGGTGCGATCGACACCTCCGCCTACACCCTCCTGGCCATGGCCCAGCGGGCCGCCCCGCTCATGACCGACGGCGGCGCGATGATCAACATGTCTTACTACGGCGGCGAAAAAGTCACCCCCGGCTACAACGTCATGGGCGTCGCCAAGGCCTGCCTCGAACACACCACCCGCTACCTTGCCTTCGAGCTCGGCGCCAAAGACATCCGCGTCAACTGCATCTCCGCCGGCCCTTTCAAGACCCTCGCCGGCTCCGGCGTCGGCGGCATCGACGACATGATCAAGTTCCAGGAGCACGCCTCCTCCATGAAGCGCTGCAACACCGGCGAAGAGGTCGGCGACACCGCCGTCTATCTCCTGTCCGATCTATCGAGCGGCGTCACCGGCGAGACGATCCACGTCGACTGCGGCTACAGCATCGTCGGTGTCCCCGAGAAGCCCACCGAAGACGTGCGGTAAGGGGCCCCCCCCCCCCCCCCCCCCCCCCCCAAAAAAAACACGAGGGGGGGGGGGGGGGCGGGAGACCCCCCCCCCCCCCCCCCCCCCCCC
>JBCCOW010000016.1:0-60746 GCA_039025195.1 Planctomycetota bacterium | reverse complement strand
GGGGTTGTGGCGGGCAACGGTGCGGTGGGTCTGGGGGGGTGGGTTCGGGGGAGAAGCCGCGCATAATCCTTCGGTTTATAGGGGCTTTGGTGCTGTGGGGGGGGCGACGACACCGATCGCTTCCCCCCACCCGCCCCCCCACCCACTGCACCAAAGCCCGTAGAAGCCGAAGGATTCTGCGCGGCTTCTCCCGCTAACCCACGCCCCCTGACCCTCCTCACCGTTGCCCGCCTCAACCCCACCAAGGGTCACACCCACGCCCTCGCCGCCATCAAGACCTGCGTCGACCAAGGCCTCGACATCCGCTACCGCATCGCCGGCAACGGCCCCAACGAACAGGCCATCCGCGACACCATCGCCGAGCTCAACCTCGAAGACCGCGTCGAGCTTCTCGGCTCGGTCAGCGAAGACCGCGTGCTCGAACTGTTGCACGACGCCGACGCCTTCGTCCTCCCCAGCTTCGGGCTCGGCGAAGCCGCCCCCGTCTCCGTCATGGAGGCCATGGCCACCGGGCTGCCCGTCGTCTGCTCGATCATCGGCGGCACCCCCGACATGATCACCACCGAGCACGACGGCATCCTCACCCCGCAGCAAGACGAGGCCGCCCTCGCTGACGCCTTCGCCCGACTCGCCAAAGACCCCGCCCTCCGCCAACGCCTCGGCTCCGCCGCCCGCACCACCGCCACCGAACGCTTCGACTACCGCCGCACCGCCAACCGCCTCCTCGCCCAGGTCTGGCCCGACCGGTTCACCGACGAAGCCCCATCCACGCAAGCGCCTACTCCAGAGCTCCAGGGGGCCGCATGACTTCACGCCCCCGCGTGCTCGTCATCGCCGAGGCCGCCAACCCCGAGTGGGTCAGTGTCCCCCTCGTCGGCTGGTCCATGGCGAATGCCCTCAGCCACGCCGCCGACACCCACCTCGTCACCCAGGTCCGCAACCGCGACGCCCTGCTCCGCGCCGGCCTCAAAGAATCTTCCGACAAAACAGACACTACTAGCCCGCGGGCTACGCCCGCGCGGCCCGCCGCCCATACCTTCACCGCCATCGACACCGAGTGGATCGCCAGCCCCCTCCACAAGCTCACCGGGCTCCTCCGCGGCGGCAAGGGCAAGGGCTGGACCACCGCCACCGCTGTCGCCTCCCTCGTCTACCCCTTCTTCGAGCGTGCCGTCTGGAAGCAGTTCGGCCCCGCCATCAAGGCCGGCCAATACGACATCGTCCACCGCGTCACCCCCCTCTCGCCGACCGCCCCGAGCTCGCTCGCCAAGAAGTGCCGCAAGGCCGGCGTCCCCTTCGTCGTCGGCCCGCTCAACGGCGGCGTCCCCTGGCCCGAGGGCTACGGCGACCGACGCCGACGCGAAAAAGAGTGGCTCTCCTACATCCGCAGCGTCTACAAGCTCCTGCCCGGCTACCGCAGCTTCCGCAAGCATGCCGCCGCCATCCTCTGCGCCTCACAAGCCACCCTCGAACAGATGCCCGCCTGGTGCCGTGACCGCTGCGTCTACCTCCCCGAAAACGCGATCGACCCCACCCGCTTCGGCAAAACGCGTGATTGCCAAGCGCGCACCAACAACGCGCCGCTCCGCGTCGCCTTCCTCGGCCGGCTCGTCCCCTACAAGGGTGCCGACCTGCTCCTCGACGCCGCCGCGCCGCTGATCCAGTCCAACGACCTCCACCTCGAGATCTACGGCGACGGCCCACAACGCCCCGAGCTCGAAGCCAAGATCGCCGAGCACGGCCTCGCCCACGGCGTCACGCTCCACGGCTGGGTCGACCACAAAGACGTCCAGGACCACCTCCGCGGCTGCGACCTCCTGGCACTGCCCAGCGTCCGCGAGTTCGGCGGCGGCGTCGTCCTTGAAGCCATGGCCCTCGGACTCCCGGCCGTCGTCGCCGACTACGCCGGGCCCACCGAGCTTGTGACACCCACCACCGGCGTCGCTGTCCCCATGGGTCCGCCCGACACGCTGCGTGCCGGCTTCCGCGACGCCCTCACCGAACTGTGCCAAGACCCCGCCCAGGTTGATGCCATGGGCCTCGCCGCTCGGCAGCGTGTTGACCGCCTGTTCACCTGGTCCGCCAAGGCGCAGCAGGTGCTCCGCGTTTACGATTGGCTCCGCAGCAGAACGTCCGGTAAGCCTTGGCCCGACGACCCTTGGGCCGATGACGCATTGCTCGAAGTCAACCCGCCCGAAACCGCGGATGTCAGTCCGCGGGTCATCCCTGCGGAACCCCTCGCGGTCAACTAGCCGCCAATACCCGCCGATGGACGCAGCATGAGGCCCAACTTCCTGATGATCGGCGCCCCCAAGGCCGCCACCACCGCCATCTGCCACCACCTCGGGCAGCACCCCGATGTGTTCATCTCCTACCCCAAGGAGCCGTTCTTCTTCTGCTACGACCACGTCTGGGCCAAGGGCTGGGACTGGTACGAAAGCCTGTTCGACGGGGCTGAGGGGCATACCGCGGTGGGCGAGGGCACGACGATCAACGCGAACGCCGCGACCTACCCGAACGCGCTGCCCCGCATCGCTGAGCACCTGCCCGACGCGAAGATCATCTACGCCGTTCGCGAGCCGCTCGAACGCATCCGGTCTTACTGGATGGAACTGCACAGCCAGGGCACGATCACACTGCCGTTCAACCGGGCGGTGCGAGAAGACGAGCAGCTGATCGACACGTCCCGCTACCACGCCCAGCTCGCCGGCTACCGTAAGCACTTCCCCGACGACCGCATCCACATCGTCTTCTACGAAGAGTTCAGCCGCGACGCCGACGCCGTGCTGTCCGGCATCTTCGAGTTCCTGGGCGTCGACCCGTCGGTCAAGATCGAAGACGCCGACAAGCCGCGTTACACCTCGGACAACAAGCGGCGGGATCTCGCCCTGACCAACGTGTTACGCAAAGGCCTGCCCGGCTTCTACAAGCTCCGCGACCTCGCCCCCAAGGGCCTGCGTGAAGCCGCCAAGAAACTCCTCAAACGCCCCATCCCCGGCAAGCCCGAGTGGGAGCCCGACACGCTCGCCTGGGTCAAAGACCAGCTCGCCGACGATACCGCCGCCTTCCTCGCGTCGATGAGCAAGCCCTTGGATTACTGGGACAAAAAGCCCAAGCCCGCCAACGGCAGCGACACGCCCACCGACGCCGCCCGGAGCGCCGCCGCGTGAGCGCCAACCCGGCCAACCCGATCGGCGAGAAACCGTTGTCTGACCAGCCCCCGGCCACCCCCAACCTCATGCAGCGCGTCAAGCGCGGCGTCGGCTGGACCACCGCGGGCTATTTCTTCAACCAGACCATCCGCTTCGGCGTCAACGCCGTGCTCGCCTACCTGCTGCTGCGTGAGCACTTCGGGCTGCTGATGCTGATGTCGCTGTTCGTGCAGTTCCTGAAGATGTGCTCCGACGTGGGCATCCAGGCGGGGATCGTTCAGCAGCACGGGGCCGACCGCCGCGAGTACCTCGACACCGCCTATACGGTCAAGATCATCCGCGGCGTCCTGCTCTGGCTCGTCGCCTCAGCCCTCGCCTACCCGCTGGCGGTCTTCTACGAGAGCCCGGACATCATGGTCGTGCTGCCCGTGCTCGCACTGACTGCGGTGATCGAAGGGTTCCAGTCCACGTCGATGGCGGTGCTCCAACGCAAGCTCCACATCAAGACGATCACGCTCATCAACGTCGTACAGATGACCACGGCCAGTACGGTCATGGTCGTCTACGCGCTGGTCCACCCCTCGGTCTGGGCGCTGGTCGCCGGCGGGCTGACCTCGTCGCTGGTCTACACCGTCATCTCCCACCGGATCGACCCGGCGAACCCCGACCGCCTGCGCATCCACATGCCCGCCCTCCGCCAGATGCTCGGCTTCGGCATCTGGGTCTTTTTCAGCACCCTGCTCACGTTCTTCGCCGCCCAGGCCGACAAGCTGATCCTCGGCCGGGTGCTCAACCTCGAGACGATGGGCCTGTTCGCGATCGCCTTCGCGCTGGCGACCTTCATCACCCGCATCATGCGCCAGCTCTGCGACCGCGTCGGGTTCCCCGCGCTGTCCGAGCTCTTTCGCAACGACCTAGAACGGTTCAAGTCTCGGCTCCGCCGGTTCCGCAAGGCGGTCGTGCTGCCCGGCGCCGGGTCGTGCATCGCCATCGCCATCGTTGGCCCGCTGCTGATCGACCTGGTCTACCCCGAGACCTTCCACGCCGCGGGCTGGATCGTCGGCGTGCTCTGCATCAACGGTATCGCCGCGGCTGTCAACAGCACCTACGGCAACGCCTTCCTCGCCATGGGCAAGACCCACTTGATCACCCTCGGCGTTGCGGTGCAGTTCGCCGCCGCGGTCGGGCTCACGCTCGGCGGCTATTACCTCGCCCCGTCGCTCGGGCTGTCCCCCGCGGTCGGCTTCATCGGGGCCATGGCCCTGACCGAATGGGTGATCCACCCCGTGTACGCCGTGATGGCACGCCGGGCCGGCATCCACAACCCGAAGCTCGACGCCCTGGCTCTGCTGCCCTTCGGCGTCGCGGCGGTGGGCCTGCTCCTGCTCCGCGACCTGCCTTTGTTCCCGGGCTACGGCGGTTAAACTCGGGCCATGGGCGGCCCGCCTGCCCCACCCCAACCACCCCGCCGATAACCCGCCCCCCTCAAGCCAACCCCCCAACACCCGATAGCAACAACAGTCGGCGTACAACACGCTCTCCCGTTGCCCCGTTATCTGGACCCACTGTGACCGTCAGCATCGTCATCCCCATGCGCAACGGCGAGCCGTTCATCCGGCCCACGCTGGAGTCCATCCTGACCCAGGAGGGCGTGGAGCTCGAAGTCGTCGTCATCAACGACGGTTCCACCGACGGGTCCGAAAAGACCGTCGCGGACATCGCCAAGTCCGACCCCCGCGTCCGCATGATCGACGGCCCCCAACTCGGCATCGCCCCCTCGCTCAATGCCGGGCTCGCCGCCGCGACCGGCGACTACCTCGTCCGCTGCGACGCCGACGACCTCCTCCCCGCCCCCGGAACAAGCGACCGCCTCGCCGCCCAGGCCGAGTACCTCGATCAGCACCCCGACGTCGTCGCGGTCTGCGGCACCTACACGACCATCAGCGACAAGGGCAAGCCCCTGTCCAGCCTGTACACCGGTGACGACCCCGCCGACATCACCGCCGAACTCCATGCCGGCGAGACCCGTACCCACTTCGGCACCTACATGACCCGCACCGCCGCCCTCCGCGAACTCGGTGGCGCTCGCCCCTACTTCAACGGCGTCGAAGATGTCGACCTCCAGCTCCGGATCGCCACTCTCGGCCCCGTGCACTACCAGCCCCTCGACTGCTACCGCTACCGCCTGCACGGCACGTCCAGCACCCACACCCAACCCTCCCCGCAGCGCGTCTTCCTCACCGACACCGCCCGCGCCTTCGCCAAGCAACGCGTCGCCACCGGCGAAGACGACCTCATGCGCGGCAACCCCCCCGAGGTCCCGCAGGACCACGCCCCCGGCGTCGATGTCCGCGAGCAGACCCAGGGCATGCTCATCGGCGAGGCTTGGCGACACTTCCGGGCGGGGCAGCGCGGCAAGGGCCTGGGCATCATGTGGCAGGCCACGCGTACCCGACCGCTGCACCCCGCCGGTTGGTTCGGCATGGTGCAGGTCCTGATCAAGCCCCGCCGCCGGGCGATCGAACCCCTGACCAAGTCGAGCCCCTCGCAACCGTCCCATGGATAAGCCGCTCCGCATCAGCTTCGTGCTTCCGGAGGACTCGCTCAGCGGCGGCATCCGCGTGCTGGCGATCTACGCCGAGCGTCTGCAGCAGCGCGGCCACACCGTGACCGTCGTCGCGCAACCGCCAAGGTGTTTCGGCTGGCGTGGCCGGTTGCAACGCTGGGTCAAGCGTGGCTTCAAACCCGCCGTCAAACCCCGCAGCTACTTCGACGACATCCCTGTCGAGCTCCGCGTTCTTGATACCCGTCGACCCGTCACAAACACCGATCTGCCAGACGCTGACGTCGTCGTCGCCACGTGGTGGGAGACCGCGCCGTGGGTCGCCGACCTCTCGCCGAGCAAGGGGCAGAAGGCGTACTTCGTGCAGGACTACGGCGCACCCGGGCAGGAGCTCGACGACCTGGCCGAGACCTGGAAGCTGCCGCTGCGTTTGATCAGCATCTCCAGCTTCATCAGCGGGCTCATCACCGAGCACGCGGGCCGCGACGCCGACCTGATCACTAACGGCGTCGACCTCGACCACTTCCACGCCGATCCCCGCGGCAAGCAGCCCCGACCGACCATCGGCATGGTCTACCGCAACTTCAAAGAGAAGAACGCGGCCATGATGCTCGAGGCCCTGCGTCTGGCCCGGCAAGAACTCTCCGACCTCCGCGTGCTCGGCTTCGGGCTCCGCCCCCCCGAGCACCACGAGCCCGAGCTCGACCACGGCGAATTCATCTGGAACGCCACCGACGACCAGGTCATCGACCGCTACCGGTCCTGCGATGCCTGGCTGTTTGCCACCCGCCGTGAGGGCTTCGGGCTGCCCATCCTTGAAGCCATGGCCTGCCGGACGCCGGTCATTGCCACGCCCGCCGGCGCAGCACCCGAGCTGCTTGCCCCCGGCGGCGGCTACCTCGTTGATCACGACGACGCCGCCGCGATGGCCCGCCGTATCGTCGAGATCGCCCGGATGTCTGACGCCGGTTGGCGTGCCCTCTCCGACACCGCCCACGCCACCGCGACCGCCAACCATTGGGACCGCGCGACCGACCGCCTCGAAGCGGTCTTGCGTGACACCGCCGCCGGCCGGATCATGAGTTCCACGAACGCCGTCGCCGTCGCCCACACCCCGGCCTCACCTTCACCCAATTCCTCAACCCCACAGGAGGCCCACGCATGCTGATCGCCATCCTGCTCTGGGGCTGGATCCCCTTCACCCTGCTGCTCTTCGCGTTCATGCGTCCTCACCGGGCGATCCTGACCTCGTTCCTGCTCGCCTGGCTGTTCCTGCCCCAGGCCGGGTACCTGCTGCCCAACCTCCCGAACTACACCAAGATGACCGCGACGACCTTCGGGTCGGTGCTGGGGGTCCTGATCTTCGACAAGCAGATGCGCTGGGCGGCGTACCGCCCGCACTGGGTCGACCTGCCCATGGCCATCTTCTGCATCACGCCGTTCTTCGCCTCGGTCACCAACCAGATCGGGCCGCTCTTCGGCTTGTGGGACGGCCTGTCGGTCACGCTCGACTCGCTGGTGTTCTGGGGCCTGCCCTACCTGATCGGACGCATCTACCTCTGCCGCCCCGAAGCGATCAAGGACGCGGCCATCGCGCTGTTCCTCTCCGGGCTTGCGCTGATGCCGCTGGTCTGGCTCGAGCTCCGTATCAGCCCGCAGCTACACAACATGCTCTACGGGTTCCACCCCGCCAAGTTTGAGTTCGCCAAACGCGGCGGCGGCTACCGGCCCATGGTCTTCATGTCGCACGGCCTGGCCCTGGTCCTCTACATGGGCATCTGCACCATCTGCGGCCTCGCCCTGTTCCGCAGCAAGACGTGGACCCGCGTGCCGCGTTGGCTCGTCGGCGTCGGGGCTGGGCTGCTGCTGATGACCACGCTCGCCTGTAACTCCGCCGGCGCCGCGGCCCTGATGCTCTTCGCGCTCGCCGTGTGGATCGCCTACGACCTCACCGGCTGGCGCCCCGTCGTCGCCACCGCCCTGGCGCTGCCCCTCGGCTACCTCGGGCTCCGCACCTTCGCCGGCTGGAAGGGCGAAGAGATGACCGCCCTGGCCAACTTAATCGCCGGCGAACACCGCGCCGGCTCGCTGCAGGTCCGCCTCGACGCGGAGAACGTCAGCATCGGGAAGTACTTCGAGCGCCCGTTCTTCGGCTGGGGCGGCTGGGGACGCTGGCGGGCCCGCGACGAAGAAGGCCTCCGCGTTGCCGCCGACTCCCTCTGGATGATCACGCTCGGCAAGACAGGGTTCATCGGGCTCTTCGGGCTGCTCGGCTCCTTCCTCGTGCCCCTGTACCTGCTCTTCCGTAGGCTCCCCGTCCAGGCCCCCCGCATGCCCGGCCCCGGCGCTGCCATCGGCATGGGTTTCGGCGCGTTGATCTTCCTGTACGACGCCCTGTTCAACGCGATGCTCAATCCCATCGTCATCGCCATCCTCGGCGCCCTCGCCGGGCTTGCCGTGCTCCTCCCCGAACTCCAGAAACAAGCCCGCGCTAAACGCAGGACTCCGCCCAAGCCCGTCGCCGAACCCCTGCATGACACGCCGGGTCTTCCCGAGCCCGCGCTCTAAACCGAAACCGACGCCGAAGCCGCTCGCCCCATGACCGATCAGGGAACCCAACCCGGAGCCACCGCTTCAACCGACCCCTCGGTCCTGGTCGTCATCGTCAACTACCGCACCGCCGGCCTCACCGCCGACTGCCTGGACTCGCTCACCCCGGAAGTGGCGAAGCACCCAAACACCCAAGTCACCATCGTAGACGGCGCGTCCGGCGACGACTCCGTCACCGACCTCCAACACCACATCACCCAGCAAGGCTACGCCGGCTGGGCCACCCTCCTGCCCCTCGAACACAACGGCGGCTTCGCCTTCGGCAACAACGCCGCCATCCGCCCCGCACTCGCCGGCCCCGAAGACCAACGCCCCGACTGGGTCTACCTGCTCAACCCCGACACCGTCCTCCGACCCGGCGCGCTCACCGCCGCGCTCAACCACCTCCAAGCCCACCCCGACATCGCCATCCTCGGCACCCGCCTCGAACACCCCACCGGCGAACCCCAGCACTCCGCGTTCCGCTTCCACTCCGTGCTCGGCGAATTCGAGCACGGCGCCCGCACCGGCCCGATCACCAAGCTCCTCAAGCAACGCGTCGTCGCCCAACCCATCCCCGAAGCACCGACCGAGTGCGACTGGCTCGCCGGCGCGTCCGTCTTCATCAGACGCGACGTCTTCGACGCCATCGGGCTCCTCGACGAAGGCTACTTCATGTATTTCGAGGAGGCCGACTTCTTCCAGCGGGCCCGCGCCGCCGGCTACGCCTGCTACTACCTCCCCAGCAGCCGCGTTGTTCATCTCGTCGGCGCGGCCTCCGGCGTCACCTCCCACGAGACCCGCAAAACCAAACGCCGGCCCGCCTACTGGTTCGACTCCCGCCGACGCTACTGGCTCACCCACCACGGCCGGTTCGGGCTCTACGCCTCCGCCCTCGCCTGGACCCTCGGCCACGCCATCGCTAAGGCCCGCGACGGCCTCGCCCGACGCCCCAGCCCCTACCCCCCCCACCTCGTCCGCGACCTGCTCCGCTCCACCTTCTTCCCCAAGCGTCCTCGTTTAGCGGCGGGTTTCAACCCGCCAGCACAACCGCAACCCACCCCGGCCCCGCAGCCCTCATGACCGCCGCCGACCCCGTCACCACCACGACGACCGCCGCGTCTTCGGCCCCCGAAGCGCAGGCTGTGGCATCGGTCGCAACCCCTGAGGCTGACACCCGTCTCTCCCTCTGGCAACAGCTCAAGGAAGACCACGCCGCCCACCGCCGCGACTGGACCCGCCCCGGCTTCCGGGCTGTCGCCGTCCACCGCTTCGGGGTCTGGCGCATGGGCATCCGCAGCAAGCTCCTCCGCGCCCCGTTCAGCCTGCTCTACCGCACGCTCCACCGACGCGTCCGTAACGTCTACGGCATCGAGCTGCCCTACAGCGCCACCCTCGGCCGACGCGTCGTCGTCGAACACCAGGGCGGCATCGTCATCCACGGCAACGCCGTCATCGGCGACGACTGCGTCATCCGTCAAGGCGTGACCCTCGGCATCCGTCACGAATCGGAACCCGACCAGGCCCCCGTCCTCGGGCACGGCGTTAGCGTCGGCGCCGGGGCTGTAATCCTCGGCGGCATCACCCTGGGCGATGGCTCTAGCGTCGGTGCCAATGCGGTTGTGCTTAAGGACGTCCCCGCCGGTGCGACAGCCGTGGGCATCCCCGCCAAGATCATCCCACCCAAATCAGCGAACCCCGAAGCTCCGGAGGCCTCCGCGTGAGCGAGACTCCGCTCCCTGATCCCGAGCGCGCAACGGCCAGCGCCACCGCGATCGCCACCGCAGCAAACCCTGTCGGGGTAGTCGTGATTGGCCGAAACGAAGGCGAACGCCTGCGTCGCTGCCTGGAGTCGGTGGTCAACCAGGCCGCGGCCGTCGTGTACACCGACTCGGGCTCGACCGACGGCAGCGTCGCGCTCGCCGAGTCGCTGGGTGTCGAGGTTGTCGAGCTCGACTTGTCGGTCCTGTTCACCGCCGCCCGCGCTCGCAATGAAGGGTTTGCACGCCTTCAGCAAGTCTTGCCGGAGGTCGCGTACGTCCAGATGATCGACGGCGACTGCGAAGTGGTTGAGGGCTGGTTGGAGACCGCGGTGGCGTACCTGGAAGCCAACCCGAAGTTCGCGGTGGCCTGCGGGCGTCGTCGTGAGCGCTTCCCCGACGCGACGGTCTACAACCGACTCGCCGACATGGAGTGGGACACCCCCGTCGGCATGGCCCGGTCCTGCGGCGGCGATGCGCTGTTCCGTTCAGAAGCACTGCGTGAAGTCGACGGCTACAACCCGGCGGTCATCGCCGGCGAAGAGCCCGAGATGTGCGTCCGACTCCGCCAAGCCGGCTGGCTCATCGAACGCCTCGATGCCGAGATGACCCTGCACGACGCGAACATGACGAGGTTCAGTCAGTGGTGGAAACGCAACGTCCGGGCCGGCCATGCCTACGCCCAGGGCGCCCACATGCACGGCAAGACCGACGGCCACAACGTCAAGCAAGTCCGCTCCATCCTCGCCTGGGGCCTCGCCCTTCCGGTGTCGATCTATCTATTGCTCATGGCGTCTCAGGTCATGCTGATCGCGGGCTGGCCACACGTCTCGATCCCGGGACAGATCGCAGCAGCGTTGCTGCTCCTATACCCGCTGATGGCAGCCAAAATCGCCCTCTATCGCCGGAGGCTCAGCGACCGCTTCCGAGACGCCGTCACGTATGCAGGCTTCACCATGCTCGGCAAGCTGCCCAACGCGATCGGTGTCTGCAAGTTCCATTGGAACCGCATCCGCAACAAGCAGTCCACCCTCATCGAATACAAGCCTCCCGCGACAAGTGAGGCCCCCGCGTGAGCGATGCCCCCGCCCACATCCTCTACCTCGCGTCGCAGCTGCCCAAGCGCAGCGAGACCTTCGTCTACCGCGAAGTGCTCGGCCTCCGCAAGCTCGGCGTCCGTGTCTCCACCGCTTCCCTCTACCCGCCCGAGAAAGACCTGGGTAACTCCGAACTCGACGCCCTCGCCGCCGAGACCCAAGTCGTCTACGGCTCGGGCCTCGCCGGCAAGCTCGCCGTCTACCGCGACGCGTTCCGCCAGTCACTGATCCGCCTGCCCAGAGGCATGGGCGAAGTCCCGCCGTCCTACTGGCTGAAGCACCTGTTCCAGTGGGAGGCTGGCTACGCCCTCGCCTTCCGCCTGCGTGACCAGGGCCTTCCGGGGGTCACGCATGTCCACGCCCACTTCGCCCACACCCCTGCCACCGTCGCTCTCGCCTGCGCGACCGCCCTCGGCGTCCCGTTCAGCTTCACCGGTCACGCCGCCGACCTCTTCCGTGACGGCCACGCCCTGCGGACCAAACTCCAGCACGCCGCCTTCGTCTCCTGCATCTCCGACTGGCACCGCGACTGGTACCGCACGTCGGCCCCCGATCTCGACCTGCCCGACACCAAGCTCCCCGTCATCCGCTGCGGCGTCGATGTCGATACGTTTACACCCACCGACAAGGCCAAGGCTGACAACGCACCGCTCCGCCTGCTCGCTGTGGGCCGGTTGGTCCCGAAGAAGGGCTTCGATGTCCTGCTGCACGCCGTCGCAAAGCTGCACGAGACCATGCAACGCCCGGTCTGCTCGGTGCACCTCATCGGCGACGGCCCCGAGTCGGACGCGCTGAATGCTCTCCGCAAGCAGCTGCACCTTCAAGACCACGTCACCCTCGCGGGGGCGGCGTCCAACGATGAAGTCCGCGCGGCAATGGCGGACGCCGACGCGTTCGTGCTGCCCTGCAAGGTGGACCCGAACGGCGGCGACAAGGACGGCATCCCGGTCGTGCTCATGGAGGCGATGGCCAGCGGGCTACCTGCCGTGTCCGGCGACCTACCCGCGATCCGAGAACTGATCGCCGACCACGAGACGGGCCTGATGTGCAAACCCGGGGATGCCGATGACCTGTGTGGGGTCCTCCGCCGATTGGTCGAGGACGCCGAGGGCCGTGATCGGCTCGCCGCCGCCGGGCGGCAGCGCGTGCTCGACGAGTTTGCCCTGACCCCGAACCTCCGCCGGCTGATGCAGGCTTTCCAAGCCGCCGCCGAGCCCACGACCGACCCCACCGACCCCACCGCCAACCTCGCTTTCCAACCGTGACCACGAACGACCGCTACTGCCTGATCACCCCCTGCCGCGACGAGGCGGAGTACGCACGGCGTACGCTCGACGCGGTGGTGAACCAGTCGGTGCCGCCGGCGAAGTGGGTCATCGTCGACGACGGGTCCACCGACGAGACCCCCGCGATCCTCGCCGAGTACGCCGAGCGCTACGACTTCATCGAGGTGCTGACCCGCACCGACCGCGGGGCCCGCAAGGTCGGCCCGGGTGTGATCGACGCGTTCTACGCCGGCTACGACACGATCACACCGACCGGCTACGACTTCGTCTGCAAGTTCGACCTCGACCTCGATCTGCCCCCGGAGTATTTCGGGCGCATCATTGACGCGATGCACGCCGACCCCCGGCTCGGCACGTTCTCGGGCAAGCCGTACTTCCCGCCGGCCGTGCTCACCGGCGGCACCCCCCCCACCCACCAGGAACTACGCCAAGGACAGACCCTCGACACCAGCGACCTCACCTCCGAGGCCTGCGGCGACGAGATGTCCGTCGGCATGATCAAGTTCTATCGCACCGACTGCTTCGAGCAGATCGGCGGCTTCGTCCGCGAGGTCATGTGGGACGGCATCGACTGCCACCGCTGCCGGATGCTCGGCTGGAAGGCCGGCTCGTCGGACGATCCCGCTCTGCGTTTTGTGCACCTCCGCCCGATGGGCTCGTCGCACAAGGGCATCCTCACCGGACGCGCCCGCCACGGCTTCGGCCAGTACTTCATGGGTACCGGCATTGCCTACATGGCCGCCTCCGCGCTGTTCCGCATGTCCCGCAAGCCCGTCGTCATCGGCGGGCTTGCCATGTTCTGGGGCTACCTCAGATCGATGCTCACCCGTCAGCCCCGCTACGGTGACCCCGCGTTCCGCAAGTTCCTCCGGAGCTACCAGTGGGCAGCTCTATTCAAGGGCAAGGCCAAGGCAACCGCCGCGCTCGACGCCGCCGGTGAAGCGGTCTGGAACCCACCCGCCCCGCCCGCCCCACCCACCCCGACCGATAACACCCCTGTGGAAACCGACCCCCACGCCAACGCCGCTTAAACCCGCCCAGCGATGGGCCGATGACATCTCCGGTGGTAGGTATTGGATTTCGCTCGGCCGCCCCATACGCTTAGCAAAAGAACCGCAGACCACCGACCTAAATCACCTACCCCCGCGATCAGGGACCCCCGATGAAACTCAGCCACCCGGCCGACGGCAACCCGCAGGACGCCACACCCGATGCCGTCGACGTCTCGATCGTGGTCCCGATGTACAACGAAGAGGACAGCGTGGTGCCGCTGTACCGCGAGATCGCGGCGGTGATGGACGCCAAGGCCTACCGCTACGAGGTCGTCTTCATCTCCGACGGCAGCACCGACCGGACGGTCGACAACCTCCGCGAAGCCTCCAAGGACGACCCCCGCGTCACCATCCTCGAGCTGATGCGGAACTTCGGCCAGACCGCCGCCACCGCGGCCGGCTTCGACACCGCCCGCGGTGCCGTCATCGTCCCCATGGACGGCGACGGGCAGAACGACCCCGCCGACATCCCCGCGCTGGTCGCCAAGCTCGACGAGAACGGCGAGAAGCCCGGGGCTTGGGACATCGTCTCGGGCTGGCGGAAGAACCGTCAGGACAAACTGATGTCCCGCCGGCTGCCCTCCATCATCGCCAACCGTCTCGTCAAACGCCTGACCTGGACCACCGAGATCCACGACTTCGGCTGCTCGCTCAAGGCCTACCGACGCAAGGTCCTCGAAGACGTCAAGATCTACGGCGAGATGCACCGCTTCCTCCCCGCGATCTGCAAGTGGCGTGGTGCCCGCATCACCGAACAGGTCGTCAACCACCGGGCCCGTGAGCACGGCGCGTCCAAGTACAACCTCAAGCGGACCTTCAAGGTCCTGCTCGACCTGCTGACCGTCAAGTTCCTCGGCGACTACCTCGCCAAGCCGCTCTACTTCTTCGGCAAGCTCGCGACCCTGACCATGGGCCTCGCGGGGATCGCCTTCATCGTCGCGATCTTCCAGCGATTCGGTTACCTCACCGAGCACGACGGCGCGACCCGCTTCAACGACAACATCCTCGTGTTCTTCGCCATGACCACGCTGATGATCTCCGTGATCTTCCTGATGATGGGTGTGCTGTCCGAGCTGATGGCCCGCATCTACCACGAGTCGCAGGACCGCAAACCGTACAAGGTCCGCCACACCTTCGTCGGCGAGGCCCCGCAGCCCGGTGACGCCGACTCCGCCGACCCCACCGCTGACCCGCCCGCCCAGTCGCTGGCCTCCTGAATCAACACCGCGAAGCCGCCTTGTGTAAAGCCGACACCGGCGGTGTCGGCCGGGTTGCCACACACCTCGACTCCCTGCATCGCGCACAACCCGCACAACCGCGCCAGCACACCGGCAAACCGCCACGCCCCACCAACTCTTTTTGCCCCTTCTGAGACCCGATGGCTTACTTCAGGTGATCAGGGGTCTCCCAGGACTGAGGCCCACCCCGACCCACCGGCGTCCGACGCCGCGGGCTCGATCACCTTCCAGGTCCACGGAGCAAGCCATGCCTTTCACCACCACCCGCCATACCCCCCGCCGCCTCGCCACCGCCGCACTCCTCGCCGCGTCGGCGACCGCGCTGCCCCACACCGCCCCGACCGCCGATGCCGAGACCATCGACATCATGGCCATCGGCGACTCCATCACCTGGGGCTTCCAGCGTGAAAACGGCACCGTCATCACCGCCGGTGGCTGGCGTGTCCCCCTCGCCGGCAACCTCGCCTCTGACGGCCGATTCGTCAGCGACTTCGGCTACATCGGCGTCAAGGGTGACAGCAACCTCTCGACCGTCCCCGAAGAGACCGGCCGGATCAACGGGCCGCCCTCCGGCGACGACTCCGGCGACGGCCTCGGCAACAACACCGACTTCCTCCACGAGGGCTATTCCGGCTGGGCCATCGACGAAACCCCTTTCAACCCTGGGGAGCTCTCCGACGGCAGGCAAGGCGTCTTCGAGAACCTCGCCTCGCAGGGTGGGGCCATCGACCCGTCGAACGCCGACGTGGTCATGATCGCCCTGGGTGCCAACGACGTGCTCCGGGAACGCGTCGATGCCGGCGTCCGCTCCGACAACACGCCCTACGTCTCGGCTGCCGAGCGGCTCAACAACCTGATCGAGCAGATCAAGCTCGACAGCCCCAACGCCACGATCCTGGTGTCCAACGTCCTGCCCGTCGTTCAGGACCGCGACCCGTTCAACTCGGGCATCGACCCCACCGACAGCTACAACACCCTCGCCGACTCCATGAACGACGAGCTGCTGGACGACTTCTTCGGTGGTGCGTTCGACGCCGACAGCCTCGCGGCCCACTCCGTGCTCGATGATGTGTTCCTCCTGGACACCAATAGCCTGTTCCTGCCGGACCGGACCGACCCCGACGGCTACATCACCACCGTGTCCAACGACTTCCTCCACCCGACCGGCGACGGCTACCTGGCCCTGGCCAACATCTACACCGAGGCCTTCGCCGACCTCGGGATCGGCACCACAGCGATCCCCGAGCCCGCGACCGCCCTGCTGCTGCTCTCGGGCACGGGCCTAATCGTTGGCCGACGCCGACGCCGGGCCGCCTGATCGGCCTGCTGGTGAGGGCTTGTTAAGCTCCCCACTCCCCCTAACTCCTCCAGCTTAAGACGCCCTCGGCCCGGCCGGGGGCGTCTTGTCATTCCCGTTTCAGGTCTGGCACAAAACCAGCCACGCCCGTTATTTACAAAGCTCTAGTGCGAAGGGGGAAAGAGGGCGACGAGTCCGAGAATATGTCTTGTCACGGGCCGGCATCTTGAAGTATGCTTCAAGACCGAGACCGGGTCTCACCGCGCCCGCCTGCCCCGAAACCCTGCAACCGACCCCGTTTGCCGACAGGACGTTCCAATGAATTGGAGGAGAAAGCCCATGCCCGCCCCCGGACCGCAGTTTGGATTCCGACGCGCGGTCGCCGCCACCGCACTCTGCGGCACGCTCGGCCTGACCGGCCTTGCCGCCGACGCCGAGCCCATCGACGTCATGGCCATCGGCGACTCCATCACCTGGGGCTTCGTCCGCGACCTCACCCAGCCCAGCCCCCCGTCGACCCAGCTCGGCGGCTGGCGGTTACCCCTAGGCCTGAGCCTCGGCATCGGTGATCCCACCGACTACGACGGCCTCTCTCAGTACGGCACCGGGCTCCTGCCCACCGGCAAAGACCCCCGCTTCGCCGCCACCTTTCAATTCGTCGGCAACAAGGGCGACAACAACCCGTCGACCGTGCTTGATGAAACCGGTCGAGTCTCCCAGCCCGCAGGCGGCGACGACTTCGGTGACGGTGGCTCCAACAACACCGACTTCCTCCACGAGGGCTATTCCGGCTGGGTCATCGATGAAGTCCCCTACGGCCCTGGCGACCTGACCGACGGCCGACAGGGCGTCCTGGAAAACCTCGTCTCCAACGGCGGCGCCATCGACCCGGGCTCCGCCGACGTCGTCATGCTCAGCATCGGTGTCAACGACCTGCTCCGACGATCCAATAACAACCTGCCTGGCTACACCCCCGACGATGACGTCGATCGCCTCAACAACCTCATCCGCGAGATCCAGGCCGACGCCCCCGACGCCACCATCATCGTCTCCAACATCCTGCCCTTCGCCGGATCGCCCTTCACCTTCGACGCGACCAACACCGAGGTCGATGCCTTCAACGACGACCTGCTGGCCCGCTACTTCGGCGGGGCCTTCGACAGCAACGGGCTCGCGGCATACGACGACCTGCTGATCGACGACGTCTTCCTCCTGGACGTGAACACCCTGTTCACCGACGCGATCCCTACCGGCGGCGACATCACCGACCTCATCAGCACGTTCGTGGGCAGCGCGGGTGCGGACAACCTCCACCCGACCCTTGAAGGCTACGCCGCCCTCGGCGACATTTACGCCGATGCCTTCGTCAACCTCGGCATCGGCATCCCCGAGCCTTCCTCCGGGCTGCTCGTCGTCCTCGGGGCCGGGCTCGCCGCCGCCCGCCGTCGCCGCGCCTGAGCGTCACTCCGACCTAAACCACCCCCCCTAGTCGGCGATCAACGATCGCCGGCTGTCTTGCGCCCCCACCCACCCAGCTTCAAGCCCCAGACGCCCCCCGCCGATACCACCCATACTGCAGCCCACCCACGCGGCCCAGCCGCGTCCCCCGATCCTGGGCCCCCATGGCGATCAAGAAGCTCACCAAAACCAAGGTCGACCTGCTCATCGGCACCGGCGGCTCCGTCCTCCAGAAGCTCATCGGCTACCTCATCCTGATGCTGCTCACCCGGCACATCGCCAAGGATCAGGTCGGCGACTACTTCCTCGCCGTCGCCATCTCCCTCATCGTCCAGATGGTCTGCGACCTCGGCAGCAACCGCCAGCTCATCCGCTCCGTCGCCGGCCGACTCGGCACGGGCAACGCCGACGACGATCCCCACCACAGTCCGCAGCAGCAACGCGATATCGCCGACGCCAACCAGCGCGAGTTGTCCGCCGTCGTCTCGCTCCGGCTCACGCTTTCCGCGATCGCGTTCCTGCTGATCAACGCGTTCATGGCCGGCATCCGCCCCGACATGATCGAGGTCATGCTCCTCACCTCGTTCTACACCCTGGCCATCGGCGTGTTCTACGCCTTCGGCGGCTACCTCATCGCCCACCGACGCATGGTCGCCCGCTTCGCCACCGAGCTCGCCGGTCAGGTCATGATGCTCGGGGTCATCCTCGGCGTCGTCTTCCTCGACGGCGGGCTCCGCGAACTGCTCATCGGCTACGTCTTCGCCAACCTCGTCACCGTCGCCACCGCCTATGCCCTGGTTCGCAAGACCCACGGCCGGATCGGCCTGACCCTCTCCCGACGCAACCTCACCGCCATCGCCATGCTCGGGCTGCCCATCTTCGCCATGGACATCGTCCAACTCGTCCAGTTCAAGCTCGACACCATCATGCTCGGGTTCATCCCCACCGCGACCGGCAGGCCCCCCTCGGTGGAGGTCGCCAACTACGAGTCCGCCTACAAGCTCTTCGAGGCCAGCCGCTTCATCGCCCGGCCCATCCTGCAGGTCTTCCTGCCCATCGCCGCCGGGCTCGCCGCGGCCGGGCTCTGGCTCAAGCTCCGCGGCAAGGTCAACACGCTCCTCGGGCTCGCCACGCTCGGCGGGCTGGTCATCGCCGTGCCGGTCGTCCTCTTCGCCGAGCACATCATCCCCGCGGTCTATGGCCCGGACTACGACGACGCGATCCCCATCGCCCGCATCCTCTTCTGGTGCACCCCGATCCTGTTCATCAACTTCGTGGCCATGTTTTTGGCCAACGCCATGCGGATCGAGCGGCCCGTCCTCCGGGTCATGCTCGTCGGGCTGGCGGTGAACGCCGCGGTGAATGCGGTGGTCATCCCGAAATACGGGGCGATCGGGGCGGCCTCGGCAACGCTGGCGTCGGAGAGCTGCGTGGCGGTGATCCTGACCGCCGTGGTTTATCGGCACATCACAAAGCAGGCCCGGGCCGAGCGCGATGCCCAAAACCTTGCCCAATCGACAGAACCCTAAAACTCGGCTTTAACTCCGGCCCCGGTTGGACGATGATGCCCGTAGAAGTATCAGACGCCACCGGAGCAGATCAGGGCCCGGCGGGTCGCGCGGCGCCGCCGCGGGCCGAGCCCCCGTCACTCCGCCTTGGGGGTTGCCATGCGGGTCTTGATGATCGCCCCTTGCCCGTTCTTCATCCTCCGGGGCAAGCCGATCCGCATCCTGAACAACATCACCGGCGTGGCCATGCTCGGGCACGACGTCGATGTCGTGACCTATTCCCAGGGCGAACCCCTCGAGTCCGCCCTCCCCGACGAGCTCCGCGACACCGTCGCCGGCCGCGTCACCCTCCACCGCATCTCCGACCGCTTCGCCGTGAAGTCCACCAGCAAGGTCGGCTTCTCGCCCAAGAAGATCGGCAACGCCTGGAACCTCTACCGCAAGGCCATGGCGATGGCCAAGACCGGCCAGTACGACCTGCTCTACTGCCACGACGTCGACGCCGCCCTCATCGGGCTCCGCATCAAGAAACGCACCGGGCTCCCCATGCTCTACGACATGCACGGCAGCTTCCGCGAGCTGATGTCCAACATCCACGGCCCCGCCGGCAAGCTCAGCCCCGTCTTCGGCTTCTTCGAGAAACGTTTTTATCGCGGGGCCGACGTCGTCCTCGCCAACTGGCCCCACCTCGTCCCCGTCGCTCGTGAGTTCGCCGGCAACGACGACAAGGTCGTCCTCGTCCAGGACAAGCCGCCGCTCGGGCTGCTCCGCCAACTCGAACAACCCCAACGCAACACGCAGTGGAAAGACGCCCAGGGCATCGACAAGATGCTGCTCTATACCGGCAACTTCGCCGCCTACCAGCGCGTCGACATCCTGCTGGGCATGATGAAGGTGCTCGAAACCCGTGGGCTCAACGCGACGCTCGTTCTTGCCGGAAACGGCTACGAGGAGTCCGAAGCGCAGGCCCGCAGCATGGGCCTCGATGAAAACACCGTCCGCTTCGTCGGACCCAAATACGGTGACGAGCTCTACCAGCTGCTCATGAACGCCGACGTCGCGCTCTCGGCCCGCGTCACCGAGAACTACCCGCCCATGAAGGTCATCACCTACCTCATGGCCCGGCTGCCTACCGTCGCCACCGACCTGCCCTCGCACCGCATGATGGTCGAGCACGACCAGACCGGGCTGCTCTGCCCGCCCGATGCCGGCGCGTTCGCGCAACAGGTCATCCGCTGGTTCAGCGACGAGCCGCTCCGCCGACACTTCGCGACTCAGCTCGACGAAGCCGCCCAGCGGTACACCTTCCAGAAACTCCTCGACGAGCTCGGCGACGGCTTCAGCCGACTGCCCAATCAAAGCCCCGACCCCACACCCGCCACCGATCTCTCCCCCGCCTGATGACCAACACCCCCGAACATCCCGAGGCCTCAGCAACACCGCGTGACCCGCTACGCATCTCGGTCGCCATCGTGAACTACAACGGCGGCGACCGGCTGCTCAACACCGTCGAGGCCCTGGTCAATCAGCCCTACCCGCTGGTCGAGATCATCGTCGTAGATAACCAGTCGACCGACGACGCCCCGCAGCGCGTGAAGGAACGCTTCCCGCAAGCGACCATCCACGACATGGGCGGCAACCCCGGCCCCGCCCCCGCCCGAGCCGCCGGGATTCGCGCCGCGACCGGCGACTTCGTCCTCCTGCTCGACAACGATGTCTACGTCGAAGAGAAGACCATCGAACACCTCGTCGAAGCCTACCACCGCCACGGCGAGCCGACCGTCGTCTGCCCCCGGGTTCAGCTCGTCCCCGAAACACACCTCGTGCAGGCCGAGGGCGCCGACACGCACTTCCTGACCATGATGGTGCTGCGTCACGCGTTCGCGGAGACCACCGCGCTCAACAACGAGCCCGCCGAGGTGAACGGCGCGATTTCCGCCGGCCTGCTCGTGCACCGGGAGCGGACGCTCGAAGCGGGCAGCTTCGACGAGCTGTTCTCGATCTACCAGGAAGACCTCGAATTCTCGATCCGCCTTCGGCTGCTCGGGCATCGCTTCGTCTGTGAACCCAAGGCCGTCGTCCACCACGACCGCGGCACGCTCGTCGGCCAGACTTTCCGCGGCGACCGGGAGAAGTCGAAGTACCCCGCACGTCGCGGCTACCTCGTGATGCGGCACCGCCTCCTCTGCGTGTTCATCCACAACCGGCTTCGCACGCTGCTGGTGTTGTCGCCCGTGCTGCTGCTCTACGAGTTTGCATCGCTGGGCATCGCGCTGCTCCGTGGCTTTGGGTGGCAGTACTTCCGGGCCTGGGGTTTTGTGTGGTCCAACCGCAAGGCCATCGCCGAGCGCCGCCGACGGATGCAGCGTGAGCGCGTCCTGCGTGACCGCGACCTGCTGATCGGCGGGCCCATCCCGCTCACCCCGGGCTTCATGAAGAACAAAATCGCCGGCGCGATGATCACCGCGCTCTCGGGCATCATGAACGGCTACTGGTTCCTCGCCCGTAAAGCGATTGCATAACCCGATAGTCATGCACACCCTCGACCCCAAACCCCGCGTTCAACAGCCCCGGCTCACGGCCATCCTGCCGTGCAAGGGCAACGCGCCCATGGTCAAGGAATGCCTCGATTCCCTTGCGGACCAAACTACAGATCAACCCTACGAGGTGATCCTCGTCGACGGCTGGATGGATGAGCCGTTGGCGGAGCTGGCGCGGGGCTACGACTTCGTGTGTCTGATCCGGAGCGACGAGAACCTGCTGCAGGCCGAGGCCCGGAACCTCGCGGCGCAGCACGCCAACTCGGAATACCTCGCGTTCATCGACTCGGACTGCGTGGCCGACCGTGGTTGGGTGGCCGGGGCGATCGAAGCCCTGAACAGCGGTGTCCGGCTGGCGGGCGGGCCTGTCGTCGATCACTACCCCGACCGGCTGATCTGCGTGGCCGATAACTACAGCCAGTTCGCGGAGCTGCCCGCGACCCGGCCCGCCGGTGTCCAAGACCACTTCCCGGCCTGCAACATCGCGGTCCGCAAGGACGACTTTTTTAAGGCCGGGGGTTTCCCGCGCACCGGCGTGCCCGCGGCTGAGGACACCCTGTTCTGCTACAGCATGTCGGACCAGCACGGCCCCGAGTCGCTGCAGTTCCGTCCCGGCATGACCGTCGCCCACCGCGGCCGAGAGACGCTGCGTGCCTTCCTCGACCACCAGAAATTCTTCGGCAGCGTCCGCGGCATGTTCGGGCTGAAGCTCGATGAACGTAAGCGCAACTTGGGCCGATACACATTGATGGGCATCCCGGTCTCGCTGCTGCGGGCCCGGTTCATGCTCACCCGCACCGCGAAGTGGGCGCCCCGGCGTTTGTGGACGGTGCTGAAGATCACGCCCCTGATGGTCTGGGGCATGGCCTACTTCGCTCGGGGGTTCCGCGACGCCTGCCGAGCACCGCTGGTCGAGGCCCGCCCCGCGTTCAACCCCGATGGCACCGCCGCCACCGCCCCCCCACCCACCACACACGCAAGCACCGAACCCGCACCCGCGCCAACCGCTGCTCCTGCCTGACCCCCGGAAGACTGATCCAGGAACGCCCCCATGACCTCATCCCCGCTACGGCTTGGCATCGTCGGCGCCGGCCGAGCCACCGAGAAGCTCTACGTCCCCGCGGCCCCGCAGGCCCCCGGCGGGTCGATCGTCGCCATTGCGGACACCCGCCCCGAACGCCGGGACCTGATCGCCCAGTCCGTCCCCGGCTGCACCGGCTACGACAGCCTGACCGCCATGCTCGCCGAGGCCAACCTCGACGGCGTGATCGTCGCAACCCCGCCCGGCTCGCACCTGGCGATCACGCGGGAAGCCCTCGCCGCCGGCTGTGCGGTGCTGGTCGAGAAGCCTTTGGCGGAAGACATCGAAGAAGCCAAGGCGTTCGTCGAGGAGATCGGTGACCAGGTGGCGAAGGTCGTGGTGGGCTACAACCGCCGTGAGTGGCTGCCGGTGCGTCGGATGAAGGACGCCGCGAGCCGGATGGACCTGGCGGGTGCGACGGTGGACGGGGCGTTCTGCATCGACGTGAGCGGCTGGGATCCGATCGCCGGGGCGGTCGATCCGCTCGACGACCTGGGCACGCACTACCTCGACCTGGTTCGCTACATCCTGGAAGACGAAATCGCCACGCTCAGTGCCTCTCGCCCTGCGGAGAAGCGGATCGAGATCAAGCTGACCACCGACCGCGGGATCGAGGTCGGCCTCGTCCACGAGCACGGCACGGATACGTTCGAGCACTTCGACCTGCACGCCAAGAACGATCGGCTGCGCCTGCAGATGGGCTCGGACCGGATCCAGCCGGCGGCGGGGCTGGGGCGGACGCTGGGCGACAAGATTGATAAGGTCAAGCGGAAGCTAGCCGGTAATGGCTGGACGCTGGGCGAGTCTTATGCCCGGCAGCTGAATAATTTTTACGCTGTGATTGAGGGGAAGGCCAAGCCGTCGCCCTCGGTCCACGACGGGCTACGGGCGATGATCGCCACGGACGCTGCCCGACGCTCCGCCTCAGAGGGCGGGAAGGAGATAACGATCAATGGACACGCCTAAGCCCAACTCAACCCCGGATCGCCCGAAGCTGCTGTGGATTCACGTCGACTGCTCGGAGTGGGACTTGATCGAGAAGTGGATCGGCACGGGTCACCTGCCGAACTTCGAGCGGCTGCGTGCCTCGGGCGGCTTCCGTCGATTGGAGTCGACCGCCGAGCTGCTGGTCGCCACGCCGGGCCCGACGACGTTCACCAGCCAGCTGCCGGTGGAGACCGGGTTCATCTGCTGGATGCAGTGGCGGGCGGACCAGATGAAGAACCAGCGGGCGACGCCGGACTGGGTGCCGCTGCCGATTTTTTATCGCAAGCTCGGGCCGTTGGGCAAGCGGGTGATCGCGATGGACGTGCCGATGGCATACGAGCCCGAGCCGTTCGAGGGCAAGGAGCTCGCGTCGTGGGGCAGCTATGACAAGCACTGCAAGCTGGCGTCCTATCCGCCGGAGTTCGCGAAGCAGATGCAGAAGAAGTACAGCAAGCTGCCGATCGGCCCGGAGCTCGGCGAGCTCAATCTGATCGAGCGTCAGCTCCAACTCCGTGACCAGATCGTCGCGGGTACGCAGGCCTCGGGCGACGCGATCTGTGACCTGCTGCAGGAAGAGGACTGGGACCTGTTCATCGCGGGGCTGGGCGGGACGCACCGCGCGGGCCACAACTTCTGGGACCGCGCGTCGATCCGCGAGTACGACCCGCCCGCCGACCTGGCGGCGGAGTACGACAACGCGCTGCGGGATGTGTATGTCGCAGCGGACAAACAGATCGGCCGGTGGCTGGACGTGATCGGGGACGATGTGGCGGTGATGGCGCTCGCAACGCACGGGATGCAGCCGACGCAGGCGCGGTACGACATCTTCGACAACCTGTTCTTCCCGGTGCTGAACAACTTCAAGGCCGAGCCGGTTGATCCGGACGCTCAGCCGAAGAAGGGGCTGCTCAAGCGGTTGCGGTACATGGTGCCGGTGGAGTGGCGGTCGGCGGTGAAGCGTCGTTTGCCGCACGCGGTACAGGAGTCGCTGGAGGCGTTCTGGAAGGGCGGGAACAAGACGGACTGGTCGCAGGTCCAGGCGTTTGTCGCGCCGGGCGACCTAGAGGCGTATGTGTATGTGAACCTGCAGGGCCGAGAGGCGCAGGGGTCGGTCAAGCCCGAGGAGTACGAGCCGCTGCTGGAGCGTCTGACGACGGGCTTGATGACCTGGAAGGACGAGAAGACGGGCCAGCCGATCATCAAGAAGATTGTGCGTGGGAATGACTGCTGGCCGGAGGTGCCGGCGGAGCGTCGTCACCCCATGCCGGACCTGATCGTGGTGTGGAACGAAGACCTGCCGCTGATGGAGAGCCAGGTGATGGTTTCCGAGGAGTTCGGTAAGGTGGTCTGGCCCAAGCGGGACAAGGTCCTGGACGGGCGGAGCGGCCACCACAAGCCGGACGGCTGGCTGATCTGCCGGGCAGCGGGGGTCGAGCCAGGCTCGGAGCACGAGCGGGCCCACATCCTGGACCTGGCGCCGACGGCGATGAGCCTGCTGGGCCTGGACCCGTTCGACCACATGCGGGGCAAGCCCGTGAGCCACGGCAGCCCGGCCGACACAACCCCGGCGTCGAGAAAGCCCGAGACGACCGCCGCCTGATACAACCCGCGCCTGAACACAGTCCGGACAGGGGCGATACGGCACCACGCGGCCCGAGGGCTGCCCACAAGGCGCGATGCAATTCACCTCGTACATCTTCATCGCGTTCTTCATCGCGGTGTACGCCGCCTACTGGGCGACCCGGCGGTGGCTGGTCGCGCAGAACGTGCTGCTGCTCGTGGCCAGCTACGTGTTCTATGGCTACTGGGACTACCGCTTCTGCTCGCTGCTGCTAATCTCCACGGTTTGCGACTTCATCATCGCCAAGCGGCTGCACGCCAGCGACAACCAGCGGACCCGAAAGTGGCTGGTGACGCTATCGGTGGTGATCAACCTGGGCATCCTGGGGTTCTTCAAGTACTTCGAGTTCTTCGCAGACTCGCTGGTGGTGGCGCTCAACCGCTTCGGGGTCGAGGCGGACCCGGTGCTGCTGAACATCGTGCTGCCGGTGGGGATTTCGTTCTATACGTTCCAGACGCTGAGCTACACCATTGACGTGTACCGGCGGAAGATGGAGCCGGTCGACAGCCTGCTGAACTTCGGGGTGTATGTCGCCTACTTCCCGCAGCTGGTGGCGGGGCCGATCGAGCGGGCGTCGCACCTGCTGCCGCAGGTGTGCAAGGCCCGGACAATCACGAAGGACCAAGTCAACGCGGGGCTCTATCTGATTCTGTGGGGGTTCTTCAAGAAGCTCGTGATCGCGGACAACATGGCGGGCATCGCCAACCCGATCTTCAACAACTACGAGCAGTACAGCGGGCTGGACCTCTGGCTCGCGGCGCTAGCGTTCGCGTTCCAGATCTATTGTGATTTCTCGGCCTATTCCGACATCGCGCGGGGCCTCTCGAAGCTGATGGGCTTCGACCTGATGCTGAACTTCCGGCTGCCGTACTTCGCGACCAGCCCGTCGGACTTCTGGCGGCGGTGGCATATCTCGCTGTCGACTTGGCTGCGCGACTACCTCTACATCCCGCTGGGCGGCAACCGCGGCGGCAAGTGGTTCACTCAGCGGAACCTGATGATCACGATGCTGCTGGGCGGGCTGTGGCACGGCGCGGCCTGGAACTTCGTGCTCTGGGGGCTGTTCCACGGGCTGATCCTGGCGGTGTACCGACTCGCGGACGGCGACCGCGGCGGCGACGACCGCCCGCTCGACAAGCCCTCGGCCTACGCCCGGCACTTCTCCCGCATGGCACTGATGTTCGTGCTCACGCTGATCGGCTGGGTGCTGTTCCGGTGTCAGAGCCTGGACCAGATCGTGCACTTCTTCACGCACATGCACCTGGGTTGGGGCGAGCAGACGGGGCTGCACCTGTATCAGGTCGCGTTCTTCGCGCTGCCGTTGGTGGTGATCCAGATCGTGCAGCAGCGGTCGCGGGATTTGATGGTGATGATGCGGCTGCCGATCGTGCTGCGGGCGGTGTACTACGGGCTGCTGCTGGGGGGGATCGCGGTGTTCGGGGTGCGTGAGACGGTCGAGTTCATCTACTTCCAGTTTTGAGGCGAGCGTGATGCGAGAGACTACACGCCGATCGGTGCTGGGCTCGGTTAGCCGGAAGGGCGTAAAGCGGGGGCTGGGGGTTGGTGGACGGGAGGAGTCTGCTAGGCTGAGGGATGGTTTCAGGTCTGCCTCACGGAGGGAGAAAGGGGCGAGCGATGGCTGATCCGCATGCGCGGCCGGCGAAGACCTCCCGGCTGCCCGATGAACACATCCCGACGGCGAACCTCAAGAGCATGGGCGTGGTCTACAGCCTCGCGCTGGTGGTGGTCCTGCTGCTCAATGCCGGGGGTTACGTGTTCCTGCAGCGGCTGGACGCGAACAAGTTCCGGGTGATCACGCAGGAGAAGTGGGCGCTGCTGGATCGGCTGGCGTCGGAGCGGGGAGCGGCGGAGCAGGCGGGTGGGGTGAGCCTGATCCTGGGCGACTCGTCGGCGAACCAGGGGCTGGACCCGGCGGTGCTGGGCGATGCCTTCGGGGAGCGGTGGGTGAACCTGGGCACGATGGCGAACCTGATGATGCTGGACGGCACGTGGATGCTGCGTCAGTACATCGAGACGAACGGCCCGCCGAGCCGGGTGATCCTGATGCACACACAGGACGGCTACGACCGGGACACCCACGCGGGGGCGTTCGCGCAGGTGCCGCTGCCGTTCCGGTACTGGAAGCACGTGAGCCCCCGGCCGCCGCTGGGCCCGGTGAAGGTCGTCGAGCTGGCGGCGGCGCGGTATGTGCCGTTGTACAGCTCGAACGCGAGCCTGAAGATGGGGCTGATGTACCCGTGGAAGGTGCGTGCGATGCAGCCGGTGCTGACCGCCGATGGGTTCATGGCGATCACGGAGCCGAGCCCGGTCGCGCTGGAGGCGGACACGGCAGAGCAGCGGGAGGCGTTGCGGGAGTGGTTCGAGTCGGACCCTCGGCCGTCGGTGATGCGGGGGTTCAACCGGGCGGCGATCGGGGAAGTGATGGCGATGGCGTCGGAGCACGGGTTCCCGGTGTACTTCGTGCACGGGCCGGTCGCGGAGACGCTGACGTCGGCGCCGGGGTACGACGAGCGGGTGGCGGCCACGGCGTCCCTGATGCGGGAGTTGCAGGCGGAGCACACCGGTTTTCGTGTGCTGTTTGAGGAGCCCGTGGTGTTTCCCCAGGCGGATATGGCCGATAGTACCGAGCACCTGTTGGCGGGAGCGGCCGCGCGTTTTACGTCGATGGTTGCAGAGCGGATCCGGTTGCTGGAAGGTCCGGCAGCGGCGTCCGCGGAGGGTGAGGCGGGTGAGGTGTTGTTATCGGATGACCCATCAGGGGACAGCCTGCCGTGATCCAGAGCCTGCGAGACAACCCGTGGTTCGGCAAGGGCGCTGGCGCGTCGCTGCTTCGGGCGCGCAAGGCCGGTGAAGCAGTCGAAGCCCCGGTAGCCACTGAGCAGCAGCCCGCGTCCGGCAGTAAGCCTACTGCGAGCCCAAACGACAAACCGAAGCCCTGGCAGCAGACGGTGGTGTTCACGCTGGTGCTGCTGGCGGTGGCGGCGACGGCCCGGCTGGCGTACCCGGTCGAGGGCGGGCATTTCGACGAGTACTACCACCTGCTGGCGGCCCGGGGGGTGTTGGCGGGCGAAGGGCTGGCGATCGGGGACAGCGGGTACTACCCGCGGGCGGCGATGTACACGTATGCGGTGGCGGGGTCGATGGCGGTGTTTGGGGACAGTGAGTGGGCGGGGCGGTTGCCGTCGGTGCTGTGCGGGATCGGGATCGTGCTGCTGCTGGGCTTGTGGGCGTGGCGGCAGGCGGGGCCGAGGGCGGGTTGGGCGACGGGACTGATCGCGGCGGGGTTGCCGGTGATGATCCAGCTCTCGACGATCTGCCGGTTCTACACGATGCATGTGCTGCTGGTGCTGATCGCGGCGTGGGCGGTGTACCGGGTGCTGGACACGCGGTTCGGGATCGGGTGGCTGCGGGTCGGGGGGCTGAGCGGGCTGGCGGTGACGTGCCTGGCGTTGGCGTACCCGCTGCAGAAGACGACGCTGGTGGTGGCGGTGATCCTGGCGGGGTGGGTGATGGCGACGTGGGCACGGCGGGGGTTGTCGCCGATGTGGGCGGGCCGACGGCAGCGGTATCTGGTCATGCTGACGGCGGCGTGCGGGTTAGGCCTGGTGGTGCTGGCGGTGGGTTGGCAGCTGGGGGTGCTGGGTGAGCAGTGGACGAAGTACCGGGCGGCGGCGGTGTGGTCGCAGGGCAAGGCCGACGACTACAAGTGGTACCACCGCTGGATGCTCGAGCGGTACGGGCTGCTATACCTGGGGCTGCCGCTGCTGGTGGTGGCGGGGATGGTGCGGAACTTCCGGCTGGTGGCGTTCGCGTTGTGGGTGTTTGTCGCGGGGATGCTGGCCCAGTCGCTGGGGGGGATGAAGGCGGAGCGGTACCTGAGCTACGCGATGCCGTTCCTGGTGCTGATCTGGGGGATCGGGCTGGCGGAGCTGCTGCCGCAGGTGGTGCGGCTGGCGGACTGGGTGGTGAGGCGGATCGCCGGCCGGAAGGGTGAGGCGGGTGAACAACCGGTGGGGTGGCTGCCGCGGGTGGCGGCGACGACGGGGATCGTGCTGGGTGTGCTGGCCCCGCTGTTCTACAACACCTACGCGCTGCGGATGCTGCCGCGGATGTACGACCGGAAGGTGGCGACGACGCACCCGTACGTCGAGCCGGTGTGGCGGAACGTGCTGGACGAGCTGCGGGTGATCCGGGCTGAGGCCGGTGCGGGCTCGGTGCTGGTGACGCCGTCGGGGGTCAAGGCGTTGTACCACCTGGGTGAGCTGGACTACACGCTGAGCAAGACGCAGCTCGAAGGCTTCACGGAGGGCGGCGTCGACCCCCGGCTGGGTCGGCCGACGATCAGCACGCCGGAGTCGCTGGCGGCAGTGATGGCGAAGCACCCGTCGGGGCTGGTGCTCGCGGAGCACACGGACTGGGGCAAGCACTACGCGCTGACGTCTGAAGTGGCGGCGCTGATCGAGTCGAAGATGGAACGGGTCGAGCTGTCCGACCCGGAGTTTTTGCTGTTCCGTTGGGGTGGGTCCCAAACGGTGAACAGGCCGGCGGACAGGCGGGTAGCAGAGCAAGGCGGTGCGTTGTGACGCGGTATGGCGATGTGATGATTCCTCAAGACCTACAACGGTCGTCGGCCGCCTCCGCAGCGGAGTCGCAGCCCGAGCGTGGGCGGGCGGTGTACCCCGATCGGCACAGCCCGACGCCGGGCGACCACCGGGTGCGGCTAATGGGGGTGGACCTGGATGTGGTGACCGAGGCGGGGGCGGTGGATCGGGTGGTGCGAGAGGCCGAGGCGGGCCGGGGCGGGCAGGTGGTGACGGTGAACCTGGACATCCTTAGGCGTTGCGTGAAGGACGAGGCCTTCCGGGCGCAGGTCGATAAGGCAGAGCTGGTGGTGGCGGACGGGATGCCGTTGGTCTGGGCGTGCCGGGTCCAGGGGACGCCGCTGCCCGAGCGGGTCGCGGGGTCGTCGATGGTCTCGAGCCTGGGCAAACGGCTGGGCGAGCGGGGGCTGACCCTGTTCCTGCTGGGGGGTGAGCCGGGGGCGGCGGAGGGGGCGGCGAAGAAGCTGCACGCGGACACGCCGGGGCTGCGGGTGGTGGGGACACACTGCCCGCCGGTGGGTTTTGAAGAGGACGAGGCGGCGTGGGAGGCGGTGAAGCGGTCGGTATTGGAGGCGGATGGCGGGCGTGGGCCGGATGTGGTTTATGTGGCGCTGGGGTGCCCGAAGCAGGAGCGGGTGATCGAGCGTCTGCGTCGGGAGTTGCCGGAGCAGCTGACGCGGCGGGCGTGGTGGCTAGGCGTGGGGATCAGCCTGGGCTTCCTGAGCGGGCAGGTCAAGCGGGCACCGACGTGGATGCAGAAGTGCGGGCTGGAGTGGGCGCACCGGCTGATGCAGGAGCCGAGGCGGCTGATGCGCCGATACTTCGTGGACGGGCCGCCGTTTGCGCTCCGGCTGTTTGGCTCGGCGGTCTGCCGGGCGATCAAAGGCCGGCGTAAGCCGACGGGGGGGTCGTGAAGGGGAGGCTGTGAGGGGAGCGGGGCAATGAGCGTCCCCCGGAAGCTGAAAGCTGTGTTGACCCCGTTCAGCTCTGTCCACCCCACCCGCATGCGGCTGCTGAGACCCCAAAAACCGGCACGAACCCGAATAACGCCGCCCTTTGCCCGGGGTTGGGGTAATTCCCGTATGAAAACCGTGTGTTTCGGCTCGCAATCCCCGTTCGGTTATGTCAGACTGGGGGCACAGGGAGATCTGGACGATGCTCCAAATCGCCGGCCGCGACGGGATCACCCGGGCACCCTACCCGCCCCACCCCCCTGTTCTGTCGCTGCCGGGCCCCGGCTTGGCCTGAGCCGACGGCGAGCGATGCGTCCGTAGGCGGAGAAAGAGGCAACCCCATGCTGCTGCGAATCGCGGATCAAGGCATCACGCTGCCGCACCGGCTCGACGACACGAGCCGGCCCAAACGCCCGGGCCCCCGGCTGAGCGCGGTGGTGCTGCTCGCGGGTGCGGTGCGGGTCAGTCATCTCCGGAAGGCGAGCGGGCGGGGATCGATGGACCTGCCGGTCGGCTCGACGCGGCGGGTGCTGGACTGCTGGCAGGAGCAGCTGGTGGCGTTGGCGGAGTCGCTAGGCCGGCGGAAGCTGCCGGTGCGGATCATCGTGGACCAGACCAGCCGGATGGAGCCGAGGACGATCGACCTGGGCCCGGTGGAGATCGTGATCGAGCAGGACCCGGCGGGGTTCCGCGGCACGGGCGGGCTGCTGTCGGACCTGGCCAAGTCTTATCCCGACAACGAGCACCTGCTGGTGGGTCACGCGTCGCAGCTGCTGTTCACGCCGTTGGCGGACCTCGTCGGCCGGCTGCTGGACTGCCCGGCGGATGTGGCGATGCTCTGCCGGGAGGACGACTCGCCGACAGGCCTGATGCGGATGCGGTGCGGGGCGCTGCGGCCGATCAACGATGTCGGGTTTGTGGACCTCAACGAGCAGGCGTTGCCGGCGATCGCTGAGGCGTGTGACGTGCGGGTCGTGCGGACGCCCGGCCCGGTCGCCATGTCCGTGCGGACCCTGGAGGGCTACATCCACACGCTGCGGGCCTATCACCGCCACGCGACAGGCCGGCTGACCCCGGCCCGGAACCCGCTGCGGGAAGACTGGGAGCCCGCGTTCCAGATCGTCGAATCGGGCGCGTCGGTCAGCGCCAAGGCGGTGGTGCACGACTCGGTGGTGCTCAGCGGCGCACGCGTCGAGGCGGGGGCGGTGGTCGTGCGGTCGGTGGTGTGCCCGGGGGCGGTCGTCGCCCGGAACCAGCGGGTGGTGGACCGGATCGCCAGCGCGGCGGGGGTGATTCACCCGGCGGCGCTGGGGCAGTCGGCGTAGCGGTATTGACGGCTTCAAGAACGAGCTGCGGGAGATCAGGGGTCTCCCGCGGTGCGATCACGGGCACCTTCGGTGCACCCGCTACACGCATGAAACATGCGGTCACGCGGGGAAGTCAGGATTGCCGTTGGGCGGTGGGGTGATAGGGTTAGCGGAGATGATGCTGCCGCGTCGGTTGGCGAAGAACGGCTGGGGGGTGGAGCACCTGGTGGCGGTCGGCGTGATGCCGCTGCTGGGGATCGCGGTGACGTGGCCGGCGTGGGTGCAGATCATCGAGCGGGCGATCCTGGATCTGCGGTCGCGGTATGTGCTGCTGGTGCCGGTGGTGGCGGTGTGGCTGATGGGGGTGCGGTGGGTGCGTTGGCGGGTGTGTCGGCCGGGCACGGGGCTGCCAGGGTTTCTGATCCTGATGGGCGGGGTGGTGGCGTACATCTGGGGGGATGTGACAGGGCAGGCGTTTGTGTTCCACCTGGGGGCGGTGGTGGTGGTGATGGGGCTGGTGCTGGCGGCGACGGGGCCGGACCTGGCGCGGAAGTTTCTGCCGGCGTGGGCGGTGCTGCTGCTGCTGGTGCCGCTGCCGGTGTCGGCGGTGGCTTACCTGGGGACGCCGCTGCAGCTTTCGAGCACGGCACTGGTGGTCGAGGTGTACCGGTGGTTCGGTGTGTCGGTGGTGTACGACGGGGCGACGCTGACGATCGGGGAGGCGTCGATCCCGCTGAGCAGCGCGAGCAAGGGGCTGTCGATGGCGGCACTGCTGATGCTGGTGTGCTACGGGTTTGTGTTCGGGCTGCCGCTGCGAGGCGGGGTGCGGGTCTCGGCGTTGCTGCTGAGCCCGATGCTGGCGATCCTGTGCAGCGCGGTGGCGAGCATCGCCACGCTCTGGGTGTATGGCCGATTCCCGGCGTGGGAGGCAGAGATCATCCAGCAGACCGGCGAGTGGGTGATGCTGCTCATCGGGTTCACGCTGCTGGTCGGGCTGATCCGACTCATGGCCTGGGCGTCGGTGCCGATCCGGCTGTACACGCTTGCGCACGACCAATAGACCCAATAACTGCGGCGGACGTGGGGGTGGGGTGGGGGTGGGGTGGGGGTTGGCTGTAGAGGTAAGGCCGTGTGATGTGCGAGGGCACGCGGAGTCGCCGATAACCCTTAAGACGTAGCCCGCGTGGGTGAGCAGGTCGTGGCGCGGTATCATTAACGGGCGGGCACGTTTAGCCGATGGTGCTTCTATCGGCGGCACAGATCGCCGTGGTCGGCGTAGAACCCGCCGACAGATCCCGGCGTAGGGAACGTTGATGGTCTCGGTCCATCAGCGAGCGTCTGCTCTCGGGGAGAGAGGCCCAGCGTCGCACCGGTTACAGCCGAAATCGAGCCCGCGATGCAGGAGGTTATGGATCGATGAGCCAATCTAATTTGTCTGAGGATGCCGCCTGGGGTTTCGATACCAACCCCGGCGGGGACGACACCCAACAGCGCCGAGCCCGCCTCGGGGCCCTGCTCCGCGGTCGGCTCAAGTGGGCGATCACGCTCGCGCTGCTGCTGGGCATCTCCGGCGGCGTCGCCGGCTGGGCCCTCCACAAAGACCGCTACGAATCACAAGCCAATATCGAGTTCAAGCCCAGCCTGAACTCCCCGGTCAGCAACCTCCGCCGCATCGACATGTTCAAGGGCTGGATCGACAGCCAGCTCCAGAACATCTATCGCCCCGAGGTCCTCGCCCGTGCGATGGAGCTCGAGGAATGGCAGCAGATCATCGAAGCCCGCAACGCCAACCCCGAGCTGCCGCCCATCGAAGACTGGCAGGACTTCGCCTCGGGCATCGATGTCTCGGCTCCGCCCCGCGACCGCTATATCGCCACCATCAGCTATATCGATGGCGACCCCGCCACCGCGCAGGCCGGTGCCCTCGCGATCGTGAAGGCCTACGAAGAGGACTTCAACCTCCGCAACCTCGACGCCGAGCGTCGTGACGCGACAATCATCAACGAGCTCATCAACAAGCTAGACCTCGACATCGCCCGGGTGAACCGCAACAAGGCCGATGCCCTCGGTCAGTTCCAGCAGGAAAGCGAACTGGTCAACCAGCTGGCGACCACCAACCAGATCGTCCAGCGGCTCAAGCTCGACCTGCTCGCACTCAATCTCGAATACGGCCCGGCCCCGGAAAACATCGAAGAAAACCCCGCCGCCCTCAGACCCACCGCTGAAAGCCTCAACACCAACGACCCGCAGGTCGTCGCCTGGACCCGCCGCATCGCGGAGCTCGATGACGCGATCATCGCCCGCCAGGAAGCAGGCTTCGGGCCCACCCACCGGACCGTCCGCCCGCTCGTCCAAGAACAGCGGATGCTGACCAACCGCAAGAACGAGTACATCAAGAGCGTGCTCGACGGCGAGACCCCCGTACTCAGGCAGGATAACCCGCTGACCAACATCCGCCGCAAGCAGGCCCAGCTCGCCAAGACCCTTGCCGAGTCCACCGCGACCAGCCTCGACCTCAGCGGCCGGCTCGCCGCGGTCGCCGAGATCAACACCGAGCTCAACCGCCTGAAGGAAGAACGCCTCTCCCGCAAGCGTGAACTCGAACGCATCCAGGACAGCATCGCCACCAGCGATCAGGTCGAGGGGCGCGTGACCGTGAGCAACTGGGCCCCTCCCGGCAAGCTCGCCAACGCCAAGAAACAGACCCAGCAGGCCATCCTCGGCGGAGTCGGCGGGGCCGGCCTCGGCTTCGGGCTCGTCGTCCTCTCGGGCCTCTTCGACCGCCGGATGCGGTACGCCGCCGACGCCGAGTCGAACCTGCCGCAGCTCAAGATGCTCGGCGTGCTGCCCACCCTGCCCCGCTCGCTCAGCGACCCGGACCAGGCCGAGTCCGCCGCCCATGCCGTGCACCACATCCGCACGCTCGTGCAGATCCGATCCGAGGCCGGCAAACGCGCCTTCACCATCTCTAGCCCCGCCGCGGGCTCGGGCAAGTCATCGCTCTCGGTCGCGCTCGGCCTGTCCTTCGCCGCCTCCGGCTCACGCACTCTGCTCGTCGATTGCGACGTTGTTGGGGCCGGTCTATCCCGCCGGCTCGGGAGCGTCGTGCACCACCCGCTCGAGCGTGTGATCCGTGCCAAGGGCTTGGTCCCTGACGATAAGCTCGACGCCGCCCAGGCCGAGTCCATCCGCCGCAAGGTCTCCCTCGAATCGATCCTCGAGCGTGACAGCCTGCTCAGCAAAGAAGCGATCGCCGAGCTCGTCGCCAGCCAGCAGTCCTCTGCCGTCGGGCTCCTCGACGCTTGCCGCGAAGACTGCCTGTCCGGTTGCGTTGCCACCACCGACGTCAACAACCTCTACATCCTCACTGTCGGTCACGCCGGCGCCGCCGACGCCTCATCCCTCTCCCCCGAGTCCCTCCGCAGTATCGTCGAGCAGGGCCGGAAGGAGTTCGACGTCGTCCTCATCGACACGGGCCCGGCTCTCGGCTCGCTTGAAGCCTCGATGGTCGCCTCCGCAGCCGACGGCGTGATCTTCGTCGTCTCCCGTGGCGACTCCAAGTCGCTCACGACCAAGTCCATCGGCCACCTCAAGGACGTCGGTGCCAAGGTCCTCGGCGTCGTCTTCAATCACGCCAACGCCATTGACCTCAAGGAAGGCTCCTACGGCTCGGTCGTCTCGCAGCGCTCGGTCCAGTCGACCCCCCGCGAAACGCCCGCTTTCGATACCGTCGCCGACGACCGCCTCGGGCCCCTCGGCTCCGCCGTCGCCGCCTACACCTACCGAAAGGTCAACGGCAACGGCTCTACCAACGGGCACGCCAACGGCCACACCCCCACCACCAACGGCCACGCCTCGACCAACGGCCACGCCGAAGACGACGACGCCCTCAGCGACCTCGCCCGGCTGGCCGACCGTGACTAAGCCCTCGCCCAATCGGCGAGCCGCCCACCCGGACGCTGCACCACCCACCCGGAGTACTACGGCTTGAACGCCGAGACCCCCAGCCTCGTCCACCCCGACGCCCCACCCGCCCTATCCCCCCCGTCCGTGCCCGGCGATCCCGCGTCACCCGTCGACCACGGCCGCGATCACCACGCACCCGCGTCGCCCCAAAACCACGCAAACCACGCCAACGGCCACGCCCCCGACGCCGACCTCCACACCGTCTGGGGCCTCTGCCCCGTCTCGCTCCACGACCGCTTCTGGGCCGCCCGCGGCGTCCAGGTCGTCCGCCTCGGTGAGCCCGCCGAACTCGCGCCCGACGCTGAGCTCTACCTCCTGACCGACGCCAACTGCCTAGCCCTGTTCCGCATGGCCAAGCTCGTCGACACGATGGCCTGGCTCAAGCCCGCGGTGCTCTTCGTCCGGCTGCACAACACCCACGACGCCGGCTACCACGAGACCGTTATCACCGACGACGACGACCGCTTCGTCCGCTTCGAGCGGGTCTATGGCACCGCCGACTGGCGGCTTGGCCGGGTCGCCCTGACCGCCAACCGCGACATCGCCCACGCCTGGCAGTACGCCACCAACCCCCGCGACGGCTGGCGCGACCTCCGCCGTTCCGTGCCCATCCACCAGCGTTCGACCCTCTCGACCGACGGCGACGTCTTCGACCGCCACAACGACCACGCGGTCGATGACTTCGTCCGCACGCTGGTCCAGGTCTGGCAGCGCCCCGACGCGACGATCCCCCGCGCGAAGAAGCTCGAGCCCGAGATCTGGCGTGATGCCGACACGCACGGCCGAACGGGCACGCGTTTCGTTGGTCCGGTCTGGATCGGTGCCGGGCGTGACCTGCGTGCGGTTGACTCCGTGGTCGGGCCCGCCGTGCTGTGGGACGCCCCCGACGCTCGGCCCGCCGCCGACTCGATCCAATGGCACGCCATCGAGCCTTCCCCCGCCGAGCCGCTCAACGTCCCCGACTCCATCAAGCCCCGCAAGCTCTCGTCCGTCCAACGCTTCACCAAGCGCCTCTTCGACATCGCCTTCGCCAGCGTCGCGTTGCTGCTCACGCTCCCGGTCTACCCCCTGATCCTCCTGGCGATCTGGCTCGAGGACGGCCGGCCGTTCTTCTTCGCCCACAAGCGCGAGTCGATGGGCGGCGTCGAGTTCCCCTGCCTCAAGTTCCGCACGATGAAGAAGAACGCCGAGGAGATCAAGCAGAAGCTCATGGAGGAGAACCAGGCCGACGGCCCGCAGTTCTTCATCGACAACGACCCCCGCATCTCCAACGTCGGGCGCATCCTCCGCAAGCTCAACCTCGACGAGTTCCCCCAGTTCGTCAACGTCCTGCTCGGGCAGATGTCGATCGTCGGGCCCCGCCCCAGCCCCTACAAAGAAAACCAGTACTGCCCGCCCTGGCGCGAAGCCCGGCTCTCCGTCCGCCCCGGCATCACCGGCCTCTGGCAGGTCAAACGCTCCCGCGACCACGGCAAAGACTTCCAGGAGTGGATCCGCTACGACATCGAATACGTCGAAAACCTCTCCTGGAAGATGGACCTCTACATCCTCTGGCGCACCTTCCTGATGTTCGCTGGCGTGAAGTACAAGCCCAAAGACGAGGCGTAACGCGTCCGAAGAACCAAGCCCTTGCTTTTCATAGCCGCGACGCGACGCGTCGCCGGTCCCCGCTATCCTCTCCCCCCATGACCACCCCACCCGCATCAACCCCACCCCTGCTCACCCGTCACCCCAGCAACCCCCTGCTCACCGCCGACGACCCAGCCTACCCCTGCTCGCTGCTCTTCAATGCCGGCATCTGCAAGCACCAGGGCAAGTACGCCATGGTCTTCCGGAACGACTACGGCTGCACCGAGGCCCAGTGGCAGGCGGGCCAATACTTCGAGGGCACCAACCTCGGGCTCGCCTTCAGCGACGACGGCATCGACTGGGCCGTCGAGCCCGAGCCCTGCATCTCTCTCGATAAAGCCCGCACCATCCTGCAGCCGCTCTACCCCGGGCAGGACATGGACCGGGTTCTTCACCGGTTCTACGACCCCCGGCTCACCGTCATCGACGGCCGTGTCCACATGTGCTTCGCCGTCGACACCCGCTACGGGCTCTGCGGCGGTATCGCGGTCACCGGCGACTTCGACCACTGGGAAATCCTCTCCCTCTCCGCACCCGACAACCGCAACATGGTCCTGTTCCCCGACACGGTCGACGGCGACTACATCAGACTCGAACGCCCCTTCAACCAGTACGGCCCCGGCAACATGCGCCCCGGCCTCTTCGGCATCTGGCTCTCCCGCTCCCCCGACCTCAAGCACTGGGGCCAGACCCGGCACCTGCTCGGCTCCGCCGACCTGCCCTACGCCAACGACAAGATCGGCCCCGGTGCGCCGCCCATCAAGACCGACCGCGGCTACCTCACCGCCATCCACGGCGTCTTCGTCGACGAATCCCGCGGCAAGAACGGCTGGGAAGACAAGTGGCCCAAGATCTATTACGCCGGCCTGATGCTGCTCGACCTGGATGACCCCACCAAAATCCTCGGCCTGCTCCGCGAGCCTCTTTTGACCCCCGAAGTCGATTACGAAACCGACACCGGCTTCCGCACCGACGTCATCTTCCCCGGCGGCATGCTCCTCGAAGACACCGGCGAGGTGAAGCTCTACTACGGCGCAGCCGACACCGTCGAGTGCCTCGCCACCGCCCACGTCGACGACCTGATCAACGCCTGCCTCGACGCCGGGCCGCCCCCGCCCAACTACACCTAAAGCAGATTTCCAAAGCGTGTAGCGGGAGACGCAAAGCGTCCCGCTCCGAAACCGCGGGCACCTTCGGTGCACCCGCTACACGCGAACGAAACACGTGCTAAGCGGGCTCGCTGACCTTTTGGCTGCAGCAAGGCGATGCGGCTTCGCTGGCGTTGCGTGCCCGCCACGCCTTCGCCTTCCCCCACAACACCCACCCGGCCACGCCCACCAGCACAACCAGGCTCCCCCACGCCAACGCCTCCGGCACCATCCTGTGCCCGTGCCGCAGCGTCGCTGCCGGCTCGATCCCCCACGCCAGCGCCACCGCGTCCGTCGCCACCCCAAACCCCACTGACGTCACCGCCACCCCAACCACAAACACCCACGCCGCCCGACGCCCCAGCTCACGACGCACCACCCCGAACGTCCCCAGGTTCGTCGCCGGCCCCGCCAACAAAAACACCACCACCACCCCCGGCGACACCCCGCCCAGCAGCATCGCCGCCGCGATCGGCACCGACGACACCGCACAGATGTACATCGGCACCCCGATCAGCAACGCCAGCCCCATCCCCAGCCACCCCGACCCGTAACGCACCAGCAGATCGCTCGGCACAAACGCCAACACCGCCGCCGCCGCGACCAATCCGAGTAATAGCCAAACCAGCAGATCGCCCAGCAGCGTCTTGAACGCGAACCGCTGACCCGCAACAACCCTCCTCAACCACCCGACCTTCTCCGCCTCAGCGGGACGCTCTTCCGGCCCACAACCACACCCGCAACCCCCACCCGCCCCACCCATCCCACCCTCACCCGACACCGGCAGCGCCACACGCTCCCGCTTCTCCGGCACCGCGTCGATTAACCAACCCACCAGCACCGCCGACACGATCCCCGCGATCGGACGCACCACCGTCAGGAACGGCCCGAGCAACGCATAACTCACCGCCACCGAATCCACCCCGTTCTCCGGCGTCGAGACCAGGAACGACCCCGTCGACCCCCGCGTCGCCCCCTGCCGACGCAGCCCCACCGCCACCGGCATCACCGAGCACGAGCACAGCGGCAGCGGCGCCCCCACCACCGCCGCCAGCACCGGGCCCATCGGCCCCTTCCGCCCCAGCCACCGCCCCACCGTCTCCATCGGCACCCACGCCTGGATCAACCCCGCGCACACCAGCCCCACCATGAGCCACGGCGCGAGCTCCAGCGATAACCCCCACAGGCTTTCCAGAAAAACAGCCACACCAAAGCATACGACACCGTTCACCACCTGCGCACCCCGTCACTGCTTGAGAGCAAACCTTATTCATGTGTAGCGGGCGGCACGAAGTGCCCCGCTTCGAAATCGCGTCAAGAAGCGGGCCCCTTCGGGGCACCCGCCACACATGAACCGTGCCGGCTTTAGCCCCCGGCTCTGCCAAGGGGCACGCGGCGGGCCGGATGCCCCTCGGATGCCCCCGCGATCCCATCACCCCTTCAAGAACAGCTCAATCACCGGCACCTCGATCCCCGCTGGCTCCGTCTTGGGCAGCTTCAGCACCAGCGTCTCACCTTTCGGGTCCAGCTGATGCTTGAAGAAATCCGGCAGCTCCATCGACAGCTCGCTCGCGTCATGCAGGAGCTGCGCATATTCGACGCGTTCCTTGAACGCGGGGGCTTCAAGCGGCAGGAACTGGTACGGGTAGTTCAGCAGATGGATGTACAGCCGCTTCTTGGTCGGGTTGTACGTCAGCCGGCAGTCGGGGGGGCAGGTGAACACGTCCGGTGCTTGCGTGCAGCCGTAGATCGACCGGCTGTGATAGTGCATCCAACGGCCGATCCCCTCGAGCCGATCCAGCGCACGGTAATCGAGCTCCCCCCGCCCGGTCGGCCCGACATTCAGGAGCAGGTTCCCGCCCTTGCTCACACAGTCGATCAGCGTCGTGACCAGCTGCCGCACCGACCGCCACGACGACTCGTCCCGGTGGTAGCCCCACGACCCTGAGAACGTCTGGCAAGCCTCCCACACCACCGGGACCTGCCTGCCCTCGTGCTCCACCGTGACCCACCGCTTCGGCTGCACCTGCTCGGGCGTCTTCACATCCCCCCCCGACAGCGGCAGCTCGAGGTCCAGCCGATCGGTCAGGATCACCTTCGGCATCAGCTCCCGGATCATCGCGTACAGCTTCTCGCTCTCCCACGCCTCCCGGCCCTTGTTGAACCGGAAGTCGTCGCGCCGGTACCGGTCGTCATTCACAATCGAGAAGTCGAACCACATCACTGCCACATCGCCGAACTCGGTCAACAACTCCCTCACCTGGTCCCGCAGGTACGCCGCATAACGCGACTGATCCCGCCCCGCGTTCGGGTCCGTGCCGTCGTACCGGCCGCCCCTCGCCTCGCTCAGATGACTGCCCGCGCTGGCGTCCTCGATCAGCTCCAACGCGTCACGCTGGGGGTGCGTCTTGTAGTCCACGATGTAGTCCGGGTGCTGCCAGTCGAGCAGCGAGTGATAGAACCCGGTCCGCAGGCCACGGCCCGTGAACGCGTCCACCATCGGGCGCAGCAGGTCCTTGCCGTATGGCGTCCGCGTGGCCTTGTAGTCGGTGTGCTTCGAGTCCCAGAGGCAGAACCCGTCGTGGTGCTTGGTGGTGATCACGAAGTACTTCATGCCCGCGTTCGCCGCGGCGTCCGCCCAGCGCTCGGGATCGTAGAGGTCGGGATCGAAGCGGTCGAAGTACTTCCGCCGGTACTCCACAGGCGTCATCTGCTCCCGCGTCATGACCCACTCGTGCCGGGCGGGCAGCGCGTAGAGCCCCCAGTGGATGAACATGCCGAAGCGGTCGTGGACGAACCAGTCGGTGTCGCCGGGGGTCTGCAGGGTCTGGGGTTCGAGCACGGCGGGCCTTTCGTTGGTGGGCGATGTTGGCGTTCAGCCTACGCAGCCCCTCGGCAAAGCCCAATGGACGGGCCCGCAGCCGCGTGTGGATTTTTATGCGCTAGGGGTCAGGCCGCCGGGCCGGGTCGATGCCCGGTACGCGGTGGGGGAGACCCCCAATGAGCGGTGAAAGGCCCGGCTGAAATAGCTCGGATCGTCGTAACCCACCGCACGGGCGATCTCGGCCACGGGCTCGTCGCTGCCCGCGAGGCGCTGGCGCGCCCGGCTCATGCGGACCGACTCGATATACCGACGCGGGGGCATGCCCGTGAGCCGATGGAAGACGCGGCTGAGGTGGCCGGGGGTCCAGCCGACGCCCTCGGCCAGGGTGGGCAGGTCCAGCGGCCGGTCGTAGCCGCTGAGCATGGCTGCGAGCACCCGCTTGACCGTGTCGTACTGCGCGTCGCTGGCCGCGGGGGTCGCGGGTTCGTCGGACACTTGGTCGGGCTTGCGGACATCCCGTGCGGGGGCCCGGTAGAGGGTGAGCATCGCTTGGCCGAGCAGCGCGTTCATCGCTAGGCCGAAGGCCTGCGGCCGACCCGACGACTCTTGGTGCATGGCTTCAATCAGCTCGGTCACGGCTCGTGCGGTCGCCCCGGCGATACAGGCCGGCGGCGGCGCAACCCGCAGCAGCGACAGCGACCCGGCGGTCACGCCGCGGAAGTGCACGAACCATTTCTCAAGCGGTCGGCGGGGATCAGACACGCCGCTGTGCACGCTGCCCGCGGGGATCGTGTAGACCCGGCCAGGACGGAGCCGGTAACGATTGGGCCCGACGGTGAGCCAGCCGGTCCCGCCGGTCACGGCATAGAGCTTGTCGCTGAGCGCCCGGTGCTGGACCGGCATCCACGGCCCGGCCAGGCGGATGTGCGTGACCAGCTCGCTGTGCAGCACCGCCTCGCTGAGCAGCATGTCGTCGGGGGCAGTGTCCACCCGCGGCATCCTACCGACGAGTGCCGGGTCGCTCGGGATCGTAGACGCATGCCGTCAACGTGCAGCGGGTGCACCGGAGGTGCCCGCGGAGATCAGGCGGGACGCTCCGCGTCTCCCGCTAAACGATGATGAAACCTCTTCTAATCTTCGAGCTCGAAGCCCTCGGCAACCCACTCGATCACCGCGGCGGCGGTGCGCTCTTCCTGCCAGTCACCCTTCTGCTGCGAACGCAGGCTGTCGAGCCAAGCGGGGCCGTCGCGGAAGCCCAGCTCGTCGGCCCAGTGGTCGAGCGTCCGCTGGGGGTCTTCGAACCGGGCGTAGTTGTCGGTGATGTTGTTCGACTGGGTCGATCGGTCGGACGACACGGTCAGGCCCCGGCCGCGGGAGTCGTGCCACCAGTAGACGATGTTGTTCCGGACGATCGCGTCATCGACATCGGACTCGACCTTGAGCCCCGGCGAGGTACGGGACGAATCGCGGTAGGCCACGATGTTGTTCTCCATCACGCCCTTGGGCAAGCCGAAGAGGGTGAGCCCGAAGCCGCGTTGGTAGTAGGGGTCGTCGGAGCGGAAGTCGTTGCCGTGGAGCACGACGTTGTTGGAGATGCGGGAGTCGGTGGCAGCGGCGAAGGCGGCGATGGGGTTGTAGGCGAAGAAGTTGCCGTCGATCACGCCGCCGGGGCGGAGCTGGATGCCGTTGGACCCGGCGCGGGTGATGATGTTGCCGGCGATGACGACGCGTGCGTTGGTGCCGGAGATGTAGAGATTGTGGTTGAACTTGTTCTTGTAGGCACCGGAGACGCGGGGGTCCCAGCCGTTGTGATCGAAGACGCTGCCCTCGATGCGGAGCCCGTCGACGCGGTCGGAGTAGAGGCCCTGGCTCTTGCCGCGGTGCCCGTCTTTCCACGTGCCGTAGTTGTAGCGGACGACGCATCGGCGGACGGCGAAGTCCCAGCCGGCGATCGCGCGGGTGTCGCCCGGGTCCATGGGGATGAGGCTCATGCCCTGTTGGAAGTGCTCGATGAGCAGGTTCTCGAAGGTGATGTTCTTTGCGGGGTGGACCCAGCGGATGCCGTGGATGTTCTTCTTGGCGATGTCCCAGTCGAAGTCGGGGCTGTCGGGGTCGCGGGTGTTGGAGTAGAAGTGCAGGTCACGGAAGGTGATGTAGCGGAGGGGGCGGGCGCCGGCCCGGTTGGCGTGGTTGCCGATGATGGTGTCGCTGGACTGGAAGACGGGACGGGGGCCCTCACCGTAGGCCCCGACGACGAGGGGCTCGCTGGCGGATCGGCCGGACTTGTAGAACCCGGGCATGCGTTCGGTGAAGATGTCGCCACGCTTGAACAGCAGCCAGTCGGGGCGGTCGCTGCGGAGCAGGTTGTAGCCACGCCAGGGGGTTTTGACCGCGGTCTGGGGGGATCGGCCGTCGTTGGCGTCGTCCCCGGTGGAGCTGCTGACGTAGATGATCCTGGAATCACGGGAGGGGGAGAGGTCGAGCCAGCCCTCGCCCAGCCGGGGTACGGGGCTGGTGCTGGGCTGCGGCCCGGTGAAGCCCGGCACGGGTTCGGGGTCGTCTTCCGGCTCGGGCAAGGCGGGGGTCGGCGGCACGGGCAGGAGCGAGCTGTCCGGCTTGGCGAGCACGATCAACACCGGCTGCTGGATTTTCTGCACGACCCGCCCGTTGTCCCGCACCAACAGCTGCAGCATGGTGATGCCCGGCGGCAGCGTGTCCATCCGGGACGATTCGATCTGGTAGCTCGGGGCGGGCGGCAGGTGGATGTAGTCGCCGATGATCCGGCTCTGTGCGTTGGACCAGGCAACGGTCAGCACATCGGCGGACGGGGGCAGCTCGCCCTGGACCTCGGGCACGACGGCTTCGCCCGAGCCGATCTCGTAGTACAGCGGGAAGTCGTCACCGAACGTGATGGAGAAGCCGGCCACGCCATCACCCTGGACATAACGCTCGTTGCCGTTGAGGCCCTGAACCTCTGCGAGCTGGTCACGGATCGCTTGCTCCTCGGGGGTCAACTCTGGTGCGGGCGGAGGTACGACATAGAACGGCTCCTTGAGGACCTGGACGGTCTCGTTACCGACACGGACAATGGCCTGGAGCTCGACGACACCCGCGGGGAGGCCGGCGATCTTCTGGGGGGCGAAAGCCCAGTCCGGGCCGTCGATGCGGTGGGCGAAGTCTTCGATGAGGCCGTCGGCATCTGAGGTCGCGGTCAGCAGCAGGTTCGTGCCTTCGGGAGCGGGGCCACGGAGCCGGAAGGCGACCCGGGTCGGCTCGCCGAAGGGCAGGGCGACGGGGTTACGGGTGTCGAAGCGGATCGCGGCACCGGGCAGCCCGATGCCGTTGACGGACTGGGTGCGGTTGGCGTAATCGGGGATGAGGTTGCGGGGGTCGGCAGGCGTTGATGAGGCGGCGGCCTGCTGGGCGTGAGCCGACGCATTGGGCAGGAGCCCGCCGAGCGATCCGTGAGCGAGCAGGGCCAGTCCCAGAGCGAGGGATAACACAGGCCGGGCGACGCGCAAGTTGAACATAACGGAGTCCTCTGATCGATCGAGATGGTTTGGCCTTCTGGCCCTTGTGGGGAAGTCGCTGTACCCACGCCCGAGCCCGCCCGTGGGTATGGGGCGAGACCGATCGAGCCGACGAGACCGGCGGAGGCCGGCCGGCTCACCTCCTCTCCCAAATCGATCGTGGCGATCAGTGCCGCGGTGTGGGGGGTGCGGCGGGGCGGGACCGGAGGCGGCTCCGGGGGGCGGAGCCACGCGTAGGTCCGAGAGTATACCGATTCCAGCCCGACGGGGGCCGATTTGAACGGTTCGGGACTATCCCCAAATCCGGTGACCCCCCCGCCGTTGACCGACCGCACGGCACGCTGCGCGTTACCCGCTACGCGTCTTCAGGCTGAACGACCTGCCCGGTCTTGGGGTTGATCTCGGGCAGCAGGTGGTTGGACATCACCCGCGACCACTGGTTGTCCTCGAAGAGGAATCGGCGGGACGGATCGACTAGCAGCTCGACGTAGGGGTCGTCGCTGGGGCCGATGGTGGCGACGCGGCAGCGTTCGAGGGCGCGGGTCGCGGGGGAGCTGGCCCAGGGCAGGCCGTCGCGGGAATAGAGGGCACCGCTGACGGGGCACTCGAAGAGGCCGGCGACGGGGTCCCACCGGACGTTGACGTCGGCCTCGGTGGACTTCGCGGACAGGGCGACGAGCATGCCGTTGTTGGTCACGAGGTAGACGCTGTGCTCGCCGAGGAAGGCGTCGGACACGCCGGGCTCGACGTGGGTGATGGCCTGCCCGATGCGGAAGGGCTGGAGGCGGTCGTGGTCGCGCTGGGTAGCGCGTTCGTGGGGCGTGCCCATGATGCGGTCGCAGCCGGGGGCGGCGAGCAGCGTCAGCAAGACGAGGGTGAGGGCGATCGCGTGGAGTGCGGGGTGCGGGTTGGGTGATGGACGCATGGGCTGCACCTGTTCCCTATCGTCTGCCTCCCGCGTGGGGCATCAACCGCAGCGAACGTGACGCTTCGCGTCTGCCGCTACACGACCTGAGACCTATGACCCCGCTCCGTTTGCAATACCTGTTGACCTTTGCCGTGATGGGCAGCCTGCTGCCGTACCTGTCGGTGTATCTGGAGGGTCGGGGGCTGTCGCCGACGGAGATCGGGTGGGTGCTGTCGGTGCAGGGGCTGGCAATTATGGTGACGCCGATCGCGGTGACGTGGCTAGCGGACACCCGGCTGGAGCCGAAGTGGCTGCTGATGGTCATGGCGGCAGGGTCGGCGGTGGGGCTGGTGGGGCTGGCGGTGGCAGAGACGTTCACGGTGCTGCTGCTGTGCCACGCGTTCTACGCCCTGGCGTTCACCGCGATCCCGCCGACGCAGGACGGGCTGTTCTTCGCGGCGGCGGGGCAGCGGCCGATCCCTGCGGGGCAGGAAGGGGCGGCGGTCGCCGAAGAGGACGCCGAACCAACCGATGGGGGATCGCATCACCGTTATCACCTGACGCGGGTGTTCGGGACGGTCGGGTTCATCCTGCCGTCGCTGGGGCTGTTTGTGGCGTTGCGGCAAGGGGTGGACCTGGTGTGGTCGGTGGGGGCGGCGGTGGTGTCGGCGGGGCTATTGGCACTGGCGGCGGCGTGGCTGCCGAGCGTGAAGCGTGAGCGCGGCGGCGACACCGCACCGCGGGGGCAGGCGCTGACGTCGCTGCCGACCGCCGAGGCGGCGCGGGTGCTCACAGCCCCACGGGTGCTGGGGTTCTGTATCGCGTTCTGGCTGCTGAACCTCGCCACCGGGGCCTACTACAGCTTCTACCCGGTGTACCTCACGAATACGGCCGGGATCGATGCACAGTGGATCGGGCTGATCGCGAACCTGGGTGTGGCCACGGAGCTGTTCTTCATGCTGGGGTTCGGGGTGCTGACGCAGAAGTTCGGGCTGCGGGGGATCGCGGTGGCGGGGGCGGTGGTGATGGCGGTGCGGTTCGGGCTGTTGGCGGCGGAGCCGACGCCGATGGTCGCGGTGGGGACGCAGCTCTTGCACGGGCCGATGGTCTTGGCGATGCACATCGTGCCGCCGGTGTATCTGGCGGAGCGGGCGGAGCGGGTGTTGGGGGCCGAGCGGGCGTCGGCCTGTCGGGCGTCGATCCACGGGCTGTTCTTCATGCTGGTGGTGGGGACCAGCCGGCTGGTGGGCAACCCGCTGGGCGGGGCGCTGGCGGAGGGGCCTGGAGCCGGCGGGCTCGGGGTGGGGCTAACGGGGTTGTTCTGGGCGTGCGGCGGGGTGACGGCGGTGGCGGTGGCGGTGCTGCTATGGCCGAGCCGGCGAGAGATAAGGCGGGCGGCGGGTTAGTCCGAGTCGTTACGTTGGACGGCGGGGCCGGCGTAGCCGGGGGTGCGGCGGTAGAAGTCCATGGCGGAGTCGGCGAAGTCGTTGCTGCGGTCGGCGTAGGTCTGCATGGCCTCATCGAAGTCGATGAAGAAGGCGTCGGCGAGGGCGTCGGCGGGGCGTCGGAGCGGGCCGGCGTAGTAGCTGTCCCAGGCGTTGGGCTCGTCGCCCACGCCATCCGCAAACCGCCAGCTGCCGTTGAGCAGCCGGTGGGTCTGGCGGAGCGGGCCCATGAACTCGTCCCAGAGCGGGATGGTCGAGGTGTGTTCGACCGCGACACCGACCCGCGACGCCTCGGGCACCTGCAGCAGGTAACGATCCACATAATCCCGGGCGTCGTCGTCGAGCGTCTCGGCCCACTCGCGGAGCGGGGCGTTGGCTTCGGTCACGACACTGCGCCGGGACCACTGCAGCGACTCGGCGGCATCGGTCTCGAAGAACGCGGTGTCGAGGGCCTGGTCGAGGCTGCCCACGGACGCGCCGCCGGCGATGGGGTGGTCGGTGAGGACCTGATCCCAGGCGGCGTGGCGGGTGGCCATGGCGGTGCGTTGGTAGCGCTCGAAGGCGAAGCCGAAGAGGGCGATGAGCGTGAGGATCACCATGAGCAGCGGCAGGGCGAGGACCGTCTCAGTCATGGCGACGCCGCGGTGGCGGGCGGTCCGGGACTCACGCCGAGACGCCGTGGGCTTCGAGGGATGCGGGATGTCAGGGGCAACGTGCATGGAGCGGGTGGGGCTAGTGCTGGAGGTGGTCTTCGCCGAGGGTGCTGACGGCCCGGAGGTGTTCGACCAGCTCGGTGAGGGCGTCGGCGTCGGTGCCGGTCTGCTCGGCGAAGACGGTCAGCTCATCGGTCACGAAGCCGGAGTCGAGCAGCTGCGGGGCGATGGGTTCGAGCTGGGCGGTCCACATCGGGGTCCAGAGGTCGTGGGAGTGGTTGTTGAAGACGCGAGCCTGGGCGAGCCCGACCATCGCGGGGTAGGGCTTGGTCTGGCTGTCGAACTGGAAGGCGGCGATGTGGGCGGGGTTGGGCTTCTGGGCGGCGGCGAGGAAGGTCATGTTCTCGCGGAACTCGATGTCACCACCCAGGCTGGCGGAGGAATCGAAGACCCAGGGCGCGGGGGCGTCCTGGGCGTTGGGGTTGAAGCCGGTGTAGGGATCGCGGACGAGCAGCTTGGGCCCGACGTTGACGCCGACGGTGAGGAAGTAGCGGGTCCGCCAGTAGCGGTGCGATTCGCGGACGGGCTCGATGATGGGGTTGCCGTTGGCGTCGGTGCCGACGGTGTCGAACTGGGTGTAGTGCCCGAGCTCGGGGAAGGCGCCGAAGGCGTATCGGCCCTGATCGACGAACGGGTCGGTCTGGTAGCTGATCTGTTCCTGGAAGAGGTATCGGCCGGCCCCGACCTGGGTGTAGCTGTACTCCGCGGGGTACTGCGGGAACGGGTCGGGCGGGGTGAAGCGTCGGAACAGCCGGCGGAACGGGGGGCGTTGGGCGGGGTCACGGAAACGCTGGACGCGGGAGCGTCTCGGCTCGTTGGGGCTCCAGGGCCGGACGTACATCCGCCAGGACTGACGCCGGATGAACCAGTTGGGGGTCAGGGAGGTGTCCTGCTCGGGGCCGCGGTATTGCCGGGCGGGATCGAAGGTGCTGTTCTGGTCGGTGTGGTAGAGGTCGAGGACCAGGAACATGGTCTGGTGGACCTGGTCGATGTTGTCGGACGCGAAGTTGTAGACGGTGTTGGACGCGGGGTTGAGGGGGACCTGATTGCCGTTGCCGTCGTCGGTGGTACGGGCGTCGTCGCGGTCGCCGGAGCGGAACCGGGCGAGGGCGGGGTGTCGGGAGCGGTCGTTGTCGGATTCGATGTCGATCTCCCAGTCGGACATGACCACGTCGACCAAGGAGTTGGGGTCGGACTCGTTGCGTTTCTCCGGCCAGACGTATTGATGCTTGATACGGGCGATCTCGCGGAGGTGTCCGCGGAGCCGGTCGTTGGCAGTGCGGGTGATGGAGCGGACGAGCCACTCCTGGATGCCGAAGGTGCTGTAATGGGTAGGGTCGCGTCGGCCGGCGGAGTAGCCGGGCGGGTTGCCGAGGAAGTCTCCGCCGCGCCATTGGTTGATCCAACGCCAGCCGAAGGCCGTGTCGTAGGGGCCGCGGCGGTCGATCTCCTCGTCGCCAATGAACTCCAGCGAATTGAAGAACCGGCCCTCAGCGGGGTAGCTGATGTTGGCGAGGATGTCGAGGGCGATGTCTTCGGACATCCGGGTGCCGGTGCCCCAGTTGCGGCGGGAGGTGGCAAACTCGGGGGGCATGCTCTGCGTGGTGGTGCCGGCCGCGATCTCGGCGGCGAGCTCGGCGCGGCGCTCTTGATCATCCCGCTGAGCAGAGCGGCGCTCCCGGCCGTCCAGCCATTGGCCCGTGTCGGTCTCAGAAAGGCCCGGCTCGGTGACGACGTGGAACGTGATGCTGCGGCGGACGCGATAGCGGTCGGCGGAGTAGTCCAGGTCACGCGGGGGCAGGACGCCGTTGCGGACCGGGTGGTTGAGGTCTTGAAAGCTACCGCGGACCGCAGGGATGTCGTGGTCGCCGGGCCAGATGGCGACGAGGTGCCGAGCGTCGCCTTCGTCGTCGGAAGCGCTGCTGCTGGCGGGGCTGCGGTCGGGGGTGATGCCGGGGCTGGGGCTGCCGGCGGCGGTGTCGAGCTCGGCGGCGCCGGCGGCGTCCTGATTGCTGATGCTGAAGTCGGCAGACTCGGGCACACCGGTGCCAAGCGTGTCGTAGCCGGCCTCGGCGGCAGCCCGGTGCAGGGCGAGCGGGTGCGAGATCACCGCCGCTTCGCTGACCGCATCGAGGGTCTGCAACGCCCGCCAGATCTGGCCCTGTCCTCCAGACCCGCCCCCCGACCCGCCCCGGGCCCCCTGGAAGAACGTCATATCCGTGACGAGGTCGGGGTCGCGTTTGAACAGCTGGTCGAGCTCACGCAGCGACGTGTCGAGCGTGCCCTCTTCATTGGTTTCCGGGGTGCCGATGCGGTCGCGTGCCCGTTCGAGCTCGCGGACCACGACGGGGGGCAGCGCCCCGCGCCGCCCGAGCATGTGCTCGATCGCCAGCCACTGCGCGGTGACGTCGTTCATGTATGGCTCGGATTCGTCGGTGATCGAGATATCGATCGCCAGCGGGTACGCATCGAGCACGTTGATCATGGCAACAAGGCGGGCCATCTCGACGTTGTTGGTCGCGACCAGGTTCATGGTCCGCGCGGTCTGGGCGGCGGCGGAATAGGCGGCGGCGTCGGCGGCGGACTGGGTCTGCACGCGTTGCTGGAGGTGACGCCCCGTGTTGAAGACGTAGAAGACCATGGACGCCAGCAGGATCATGCCCAGCAGCGTGAGCACGAGGATGACCCCGCGCCGGGGCGTGAGACGGGAGTGGGTCAGGCTGGCGAATCGGGGCGGCTTCATGTCAAGCGATGGTGTGGGGCTCAGGGTGTCCGGTCAGAGCCAACGGTCAGAGCCGACGGGGCATGGGCGGCGGCGGCGGCAGTTCGGTGGGCAGGCCCTGCACGGGCATGACCGACGAGGCGGAGACATCGGTGTAGGGAGTCTCGCCAGTGTCGGTGTTGTGGGTGCCGTCGGCAAAGAACAGGCCCATGTAGGGGATCGTGATGTTGAGCCGGTGCTCGACCTCGACGCCGATGGGCTCGTACGGGGCGTACTGATGACCGATGGCGGGATCAACGCGTTCGTAAATACCCTGCTGCTCGTTGACGGCATAAAGGATGTGACAGGTGGTGTGGCGGAGAGCGTAGTCGAGGCGTTGGCCGGCGAGGGTGTCGAGCCAGACGGGCGGCTCTTGCCCGGACAGTTCGTAGTAGTCATAGAGCCCGTCGACAAAGGCACCGGCCTCGGCGGAGGTGCCGCCGTCCTTACCGGCAACCGGAACCAACGCGGTCGCCGCAGCGAGGTGGATAGCCTCGAACTTTTCGCTGCCCGGCTCGGGGTAGATCAGGTTGCGTTCGGTCCCGCCGTTGAGCGTGAGGTCGCGGGGGACCTGGACGATGGCGGCCCGGGTGGCGGCGTGGGCGGCGTAATGGACAAAGAGGTTCCCGACCATCAGGAGCATGAGCTGGATGACCAGGAGGATGATGCCGGTGAGGACGGGCAGGACCATGACGGTCTCGAGGGTGGCGGTGCCGTTCTCGTTGTTGAGCCAGCGGAGGCGGTCGCGGAGGGTGACGCGGACGGGTTGGCCGTCGGCCCCAAGACGCTTGGCGGACCGGCTCAGCGTCCACAGCAGCCAGAACCCGGTCACGACCGCCATGGCCAGGAAGACCCCCCAGCGGACCGAAGCAGGCGCAGCCAAGGCGTCGGTCCACCAGCCGGCGGGCGTGGTCGGGGCGGCGGGGACGACGGGCGTCGGTGGGCTGTTGGCGAGGGTTAAACCGGGCATCGACGTCTGCATTGTAGGTCTTATCGGCCGAAATCCGAGCCTGCTGCCGGGGGTTTATGAGCGGCCTGCTCCATGCCGAACGTACAGCGGGGGCCGGGATTGCAGGGCTGAGCGTGGATTCAGCCCGGTAGCAGGTGGTGTAGAAAGATGCCGGCGGCGACGGCGACGTTGAGCGAGTCGATCTCGCGGTGCATGGGGATGCGGAGGCGGTGGTCGCAGCGGTCGGCCAGGGGCTTGGGGATGCCGGCGAACTCGTTGCCGAGCATCAGCGCGCGCGGGGTGTCGAGGGTTGGCTGGTGATCGCGGAGCGGGGTGGCGTCGGGAGCACAGTCGGCGGCGATGAGCATGTAACCATGAGTGGCTTTGAGTTGTTCCAGGTCGCCGGCGAGGTCGGGGCTTCGGCGGACGGGCAGCTGGAACATCGCGCCCATCGAGACGCGGACCGCCCGGCGGTACCACGGGTCGTGGCAGGCGGGGCCGAGCACCAGTGATCCGACGCCGAGCCCCGCGGCGATGCGGGCGAGGAGCCCGAGATTGTCGGGGTTGGTGATCTCGGGGAGGACCAGGACGGGTGCGGCCTGCGGGGTGGTGCAGGCGTCGAGCGTGGGGTTAGGCGGGGTGTGAGCCGCAGCGATGAGCCCGGAGTGCAAGTGAAAACCGACCGCTTGTTCGAGCAGCGCTTCAGGGGCCGCGAAGACGGGGACACTGGCGGGCACCCGGGCGACGAGGTCGTCGGCCTTGCCCTGCGTGACGATCAGGCTGTGCAGCGACAGGCCGCTATCGAGCAGGCGTTCGACGACCAGCCGACCCTCGGCAAGAAACAGGTCCGTGGTGCGACGCAGGTCGCGGTCACGAAGGTTTGTAAACAGGTCGAGCGCCGGGTCGGCGGGGTCGTTGATCGGGATAGGGACAGGATGCGGCACGTTGAAGATTGGTGTGGGTGGGGAAGGCGAGCGGGCTAGGATCGCACATGACCGCAGGCATCACACAGACCGGCTGGGCGTTGGATCAACCGCGTGAGGCGGAGGGCTATGCACGGGCACGCCTGGTGCTGGGGATGAGCGGGGTCGGGCTGTGGGTGGTGTTGTGTGCCGCGGGGCTGGTGTTTGGCGCGTCGGCGTGGTTGCCGAGTCCGGCGGAGGCCGGTTTCGGGGGGCACGCGTTGGCGTGGGGACTGGTGGTGCTGGTGTATAGCGGGGTGATGCTGCCGTTGGATGTGCTGGGGGGTTGGGTGTTGCCGCGGCGTTACGGGCGTGCGGAGCAGTTAGCAGGTGGGGGTGCCGGGTTTGCGGCGCGGTTGCTACGGGGTGTGGTGGCGTACGGCGTGATGCTGTGGGTGAGCGGGCTGCTGGTGATAGGGCTGGCCGGGTGGTTAGGCGTGTGGGGCGTGATCGGTGGGGCCACGGTCTGGTGTGTGGTATTGCTGGCGGTCCGGCCAATGTGGGCCGGGGTCGTGGCAAGGCTGCGTGCCGTGGAGGGCCCGGCGGGTGATCGCGGGCTGCGGACACGGTGGCTGGCCAGTGAGGACGGCGGCTTTACCGGGGGGATCAAGGGCTTTGTATTGGCCGCGCGTGGCGTAGTGATGCCGGCGGGGCTGATCGGCGTGGTCGATGATAAGGGCCTACATCGGCTAACCGCTCGGCGAGCCAAAGCGGTCGAAAGCGGGCTGTGGCGGCGGGGTCAGCTCTTCGCGGTGCTGTTTACCGTGGCCGGTATGGCGGGCGTAGCGTTTGGGGTCGGCGGCGAACGGCTGGCCTCGGCGGCGGGCGTCGCCGAGCTGGCAATGGGGTTCACACTGTGGAGCTTCCTAGGGCTGCTGACGCTACCAACGCTCTCACGGCGTGCCGTGCTTCGGCTAGACCGCGAGCTGGGACAGGCCGGTGAAGGCCTCGACGCTGAAATCGAGCTGGACCTCAGGCGGGATGGCGAAGCCAGACGACGGGGCGTGATCGAGGCGATCTTCCACCCGATCCCGGACCGGGCGTCGCGGGCTGACGCCTCGGCACGATCCACCACGGGCGCGGCCTACGACGCCGCCCGTTCGTCGATCTATCTCGGGGTCGCGGGCCTGGGCTTGCTCGGCCGAGCGGTGCACTGCAACGTCGGCCGGCCGGCGTTGTGGGTGTGGCTGCCGACGGATTGAGTCGGAGTGATTAGCAAGACAGTGAGATGAATACCCCGTACGGGATTTGAACCCGTGTCGCCGCCGTGAGAGGGCGGTGTCCTAGGCCACTAGACGAACGGGGCGTTCGCTGGGTCGAGCCGAGCAGTTTAGGTCACTACAAGAGTGCGTCAAGCCTTGCGACGAAGGTCGGCGGCAGCAAGGTTGAGTGCTGCGAGGTAAGGGGCGAGGTCGTCGCGGAAGCGGTTGGCGTCGGAGCCGTAACCGGCAGTAGGTTTGAGATCGGGGATGCGTGTGGTGAAGTAGTGGTTGAAGGCGAGCATGGCGTACTCGCGGGTGAGCTTGGCGAAGATCGAGGCGAGGGCCACAGGCAGGTGGGCGGACTCGGCTTCGGTCTGGACGAGGAGGGTGGCGGAGCCGAGGTCGGCGTCGAGATGGTAGGCGGAACGCTTCGGCGTCTCTTCGAGGATGTCGATGTGCGCATCGGGGAACGCGAGGTGCAGCGGCTCGCGGTAGCGGGTCCGACCGGACTGGCGGTCGAGGGCGATGACTGGGTGGTGCTCGCCGAACTGTTCAAGGACGGCGTGGATGTGTTGCGCGACGGCGGTGAAGCTGGCGGCGGCTTTGGAGTGGTATTGATCGATAAGCGCGTTCAGGCGTTGCTCGTCGATGGTGGCGACACGTATGTCGGGGCACTGAACGCCGATGCGCTGCATGGTTCGGCGGAGGAGGCCGGCGTCGAGGGCGTGTTCGCCGGGGGTGCGGGTCGTGGGTGTGGACGTCTCGGCGAGAGCGGCGTACCAGGGGAGGCCGAGTGACGCTTGAGTTTCGACTGCGTCGACGAACGCTTTTGCGGTTTGCGGAATGTCGGATTTGAGATTCAGAAAGCTATAGGCGGTGCGTTCGATGTGGGTAATCCCGGCGGCTTTGGTTTTGAGGGTTTTGGAGTCGGCGACGGGGATGCGGTGTTTGGCGTCTTTGGGTTTCTGGCAGACAGCGGCGGACAGGCGGGACCAGAGGTTCGGGAGCTCAAGCGTCGGGTTCTCTCGGGTGGGCGAGGGGAGGTTGGGGATGGTGAAGATGGAGCGGGCGACGGTGAGGGGGCCGTAGAAAGGGCCGTAGCCTGCTTCGTCAATACCGGCGTAAACAAGCATAATCAGACGGTTTTCGGGAGGTGGCGTTTGAGCAGCCAGGTGAGTTCGGGCATGCGGAGAAGCGTGGCGGCGGAGGGAAAGGCGATCAAGCCAGCGACGACCTGGGCGGCGAGGATGAGCCAGCTACTTTCAAGGCCTTGCATTTGAAGGGCGGTCGGGAGTAATCCGACGGGTACCGCGATCATGGCGGAAGCCAGGCAGGTTTTTGCGAGGCTAAACCGGACGTCGTGAGGGAGTACTGGACCCTCGAGTTTCCGATGGAGAAAATAGAGGAGCAGGAAGGCCTGGAAGACCGCGGCGATGGCGGTGGAGAGCGCGAGCCCGGGGGTGCCGAGGGGCCAGATGAGCAGGAGGTTGAGCGTGAGGTTGAGGGCGACGGCGGCGAGGGAGACGCGGAGGGGGGTCTTGGCGTCGTGGAGGGCGTAGAAGGCGCGGGTGAGCAGGTGCATGAAGGCGTAGGCCCAGACGGCGAGGGCGTAGCCGGCGACGATGGCGGCGACGCGGGCGGTGTCGGCGTCGGTGAACTGGCCGCGTTGATAGATCACAGCGGTGAGGGGTTCGCGGACGAGGAGGAGGCCGACGGAGGCGGGGACGGCGATGAAGGCGGTGAGGCGGAGACCTTGATGGAGAGTGGTTAAAAATGTTGGGCTTTGGGGGGACGACCCACGCTCAGAGAGCGTGGGCTTCTTGGCTGCGGCGGCGGCGAGGGCGGGGAAGATGGCGGTAGCGAGGGCGATGCCGAAGACGCCGAGGGGGAACTGGTAGAGGCGTTGGGCCCACTGGAGGGCGGCGACGGCACCGGTCTGGACGGGTGCCTCGAAGGTGTAGCCAGCGAGGGTGGTGGTGGTCTGGTCGGGTGAAGGTGGGGCGAGGAAGAAGGCGAGGAGGGCGTCGAAGAGGGCGTTGAGCTGGAAGACGGCGAGGCCGAGGAGCATGGGCCCGAGCATGAGGGCGGTCTTTTTCAGGGGAGCTTTGGTGTCGGCGAAGCCGGGTCCGCCAGCGGTGAGGTGTTTGCGGGTGGTGAAGAAGAGCCAGGCGAGTTGGCCTAGGCCGGCGAGGACGACGGCGACGGCGATGAGGGTGGCGGCGTGGGGTTGGTCGCGTGATGTGGCGATGCCGAGCGTGGCGGCGGCGATCATGGCGAGGTTGAGGAGGACGGGTGCGGCGGCGCCAGGGCCGAAGCGGCCGTGGACCTGGAGAACGGCGGCGAGGAAGGCGACACCGCAGACGAGGGGCAGGTAGGGCAGCATCACCGCGGTGTAGAGCAGGGCGAGCTGGCCCTTTTCGGACCAGCCGTCGTGTTGCATGAGTAGGAACACGGCCAGCTCGCCGAGGATGACGAGGACACCGGTGACGGCGGCGAGGCCGGCGACGCAGAGTTTGGCGAAGCGGGCGGCGGCGGCGGGGTCGGCCTGTTTGAGGTTGGTGTAGTTGGGGATGAAGGCGGCGGTGAGGGCACCCTCGCCGAAGAGCCGGCGGAAGAGGTTGGGGATGAGGAAGCCGAGGAAGAAGGCGTCGGCGACGAGGCCGAGCCCGAAGGCGGCGGCGAGGACAGCGTCGCGGGCCAGTCCGGTGAGGCGGGAGGCGGCGGTGAGGGCGGCGACGGTGGTGGCGTGGTGGAGGAAGGACTTGGGTGCCGGTTCGGGGTTGGAGAGTTCGGGTTTTGACGCGGGGTCCTGCATTGAGAGGTACAGGGTATCGGTGGGCGGCCCACGGATGGAATCCATGGGCTTCGTATGGTTTTGCGGTTTGGAGTGGGGTGGGCGGGGTGTCCGATATTGGACGAACACGGAAGGAGCCCTCACGGATGCAGAGACAGCGGTTTGACGACGGGATGGATCGTGGGGGACTGGTCGTTGTCGCGGGGGGCGGCGGGTTTATCGGGGGGCATCTGGTGGCAGACCTGAAGCGTCGGGGGTTTGAGCGGGTGCGGGCGGTAGACATCAAGCCGGTGGACGCGTGGCATCAGCGGGTGGCAGGTGTGGATTGTCTGGTGGCGGACCTGCGGGAGCCGAAGGCTTGTCGACTGGCGGTGCGGGGGGCGTCGGTGGTCTACAACCTGGCGGCGGACATGGGCGGCATGGGCTTCATCGAGACGCACAAGGCCGACTGCATGGTGAGTGTGTTGATCAACACGCACCTGCTGCAGGCCTGCCGGGAGCTGCCGGGGTTGCAGCGGTACTTCTACGCGAGCTCGGCTTGTGTCTACCGGGCGGACCTGCAGGCCACGGCGGGGTTCGACGGGCTGCGGGAGGGGGATGCGTACCCGGCGATGCCGGAGGACGGCTACGGGTGGGAGAAGCTGTTCAGCGAACGGATGTGCCGGCACTTCCGGGAGGACTACGGCGTGCCGACGCGGGTCGCGCGGTTCCACAACGTGTACGGGCCCCATGGCACGTGGCGGGGTGGAAGGGAAAAAGCACCGGCGGCGATCTGTCGCAAGGTCACCGAAGCGGTGGCGAGTGGAGAGCACACGATCGAGGTCTGGGGCGACGGGGCGCAGACGCGGTCGTTTATGTACATCGACGACTGTCTCGAAGGCATGGCGAGGCTGATGGGCAGTGAGGTGGTCGAGCCAATCAACCTCGGGTCGGACGAGGGCGTGAGCATCAACGGCCTGGTTTCGCTGGTGGAATCGATCGCGGGGGTGGAGCTGCATCGGCAATACAAACTCGATGCGCCAAAAGGCGTGAATGGCAGGAACTCGGACAACACGCGGATCAAGCAGCTGCTCGGCTGGGCCCCGTCGGTCCGGCTGCGTAACGGCCTCGAACAGACCTACGCCTGGGTGGCCGGCGAGTACGCGAAGCACTCGGCCACACGGAAACAACGGGTCGCACAGCTCGCCGCGATGCGGCAACGCGTCGGGGATAGCGTGAGCGAAACGGGCGTGGCGGCGTAAGAGCTCGCCGCACTTTTGACGGGGTTTGTTGCGGGGCTCTACATTCCGGTTGGCCGGGTTAAACTGACCCCCGAGCGAGAGGGCTGGCGATCGTCTTGTTGCAGATAGCGTGTTGGCTGGCGGGCGTGGTGATGCTTGCGGTGCTGGGGGTCGAGGTGTGGCTGCGTTGGCGGTACGGGCTGGGCAATCCGCCGTTGTATGTGCGGGACGCGGAGCTGGAATACGTGATGAAGCCGAACCAGCGGTGCCGGCGGAACGGGTATCGGATCGAGATCAACGGGCTGGGCATGCGGTGTGCGGATTGGCCGGAGCATCGTGAATCTGCGGGGGAACGGCGGGTATTGGTGATGGGCGACAGCGTGGTGTACGGGGGCAGCAAGGTGGGGCAGTCGGAGTTGGCGACGAGCCGGCTGGAGCGGTCATTGTCGCAAGCTCTAGGTGGTCGGGTTCGGGTAGGGAACGTGGGCGTGGCGAGCTGGGGTCCGGGCAACTTGGTCGCGTTTTCGGAGCGGCAGGGGTTTCTTGAGGCGGACGCGGTGGTGGTGGTGATGTCGAGCCACGACGCGGTGGATGTGCCGAGCGATAATCCGTACGTGGGCAACCTGGATCGGCCGACGGATCGGCCGTGGTGTGCGTTGCACGAGGCGTGGCAGTATTGGAAGGCGAGGCGTGGGCGTCGGCCGGGTAGCGGGGCTGGTTTTGTGGGTGCTGGGGATGTGCCGGGCGCGAAGCAGGGGCTGGACCCGGAGCTGCTGGCGTCGGCGATGGGTTCGCTGGAGCAGTTGCTGCGGTCAGCGGGTGAGGGGGGGCGGCCGGTGGCGTTGGCGTTGCATCTGGAGCGGAGTGAGTTCGGCGAGGGCGGGGTGATGCGGCCGGGCGAGGGGTACGGGCACCTTCGTCGGGTGGGGGAAGCGGTGGGGGTGCCGATCCTGGATTTGGGGCCGGCCTTTGCAGAGGCAGAAGCGGCGGGGGATCGGCCCTACAAGGACCGGATTCATCCGTCGGCGTCAGGGCAGGCCGTGATGGCTGGGGTGTTTGAGGAATGGCTGTTGGGGGTGTTGCGGGATGGCGATTCGGGCCGAAACGGATAGCGCGCGGCAAGGTTAGAGGAAGGATGGCTGGGGTGGGTGGGGTATGCTTCGGCGGTGTTGGAGCGGACCGCGTTGATTGTGAGCCAGACGTACCCGCCGGACCCGGCGGCGGTGGGGCAGCACATGCACGATGTGGCGGCGGGGTTGGCGGGTGGGTTGGTGGGCGACCGGTCGCAAGCGACCGGGCTAAACGGGGACGTTGAGGAAGAAAAGGGTGAAGGCTGGCGGGTGGTCACGCTGGCGTCGGCGAAGGGGTACGACGACCCGAGTCAGCGGTACCCCCGGAAAGAGCAACTGGACGGGGTTCGGGTGAGGCGTTTGCGGCTGTCGCACTTCGGGAAGGGCTCGATCGCGGTGCGGCTGTTGGGCGGGCTGCTGTTCTGTTTGCAGGCGGGGATCAGGGGGCTGCTTGTTCGGCGGTTGAGGGTGGTGGTGGTGACAACGTCGCCGCCGATGGGGCCGTTGGTGGGGCTTTGGCTGCGGTGGGTGCGGCGGGTGCCGTTCGTGTTCTGGGCGATGGACATCAACCCGGATCAGATGATCGCGATGGGCAAGACGGCGGCGGGGCGTTTGCCGGCCCAGCTGTTCGAGTGGATGGTGGTGAAGACGCTGCGGCGGGCGGCGGCGGTGGTCGCGCTGGACGAGTTCATGGCGGAGCGGTTGTTGGCGAAGCTGCCGGAGGCGGAGCGGGCGGGATTGCAAGAGCGGATGGTGGTGGTGCCGCCTTGGCCGGCGCACGAACCGGTCGCAAGCGACCGGGCTAAACGGGGTCGGGCATTTCGCGAGGCGCAGGAGTGGGTGGGGCGGTTTGTGGTGATGTATTCGGGGAACCTGTCGCCGGTGCACCCGCTGGATACGGCGTTGGACGCGGCGGCGTTGCTGCAGGAGCGTGGGCAGTCGCGGGTGTTGTTTGTGTTTATTGGTGGTGGGCTGGGGAAGGAGGCGGTGGAGCGGGTGAAGGCGGAGCGGGGATTAGAGAATGTGGTGACGCTGCCGTACCAGCCGGTGGAGGTGTTGGAGGAGTCGCTATCGTCAGCGGATGTGCACCTGGTGTCGATGGGGGAGGCGATGGTGGGGATCGTGCACCCGTGCAAGGTGTACGGGGTGATGGCGGTGGGGAGGCCGGTGGTGTTGGTGGGGCCGGAGCGGTCGCACGCGGGGCGGATCGTGGGGGAAGAGCGGTGCGGGTACCGGGTGGACCACGGCGACGCGGCGGGGTTGGCGGAGTTGTTGGTTCGGCTGTCGGGTGAGGCGGCGCGGGACGAGTTGGAGGCGGTGGGTGAGACAGGTTTGGAGCGGTCGCGGACGGCGTACGGGAAGCGGCTGTTGTGCGGGCGGTTTTGTGGGGTGGTGGAGCGGGCGGCGTTAGGGGTTCGGGGTTAGGCGCTAGGCTGTAGGTTGTGGGGCTGTGCTAGATCGAAAGGGTTTGGTTTGAGTGAGGTGTTGGTCAGTGGTGCTTCGGGTGGGCGTGGT
>JBCCOW010000015.1:0-62841 GCA_039025195.1 Planctomycetota bacterium | reverse complement strand
TCCCGCAGGTCCTGCGACTTGGCCTTGGGCATGCTTCGACTCCCTTCGAGAAGCAAAAGCACGAGCGTAGACCCGGCCCGCCCACAGCGCAACCGAACATGCGCCAAACGACGCTAGAAAAGAACTGGGTCCGCTCTAGCGTGGAGCGGGAAATAAAAAGCGGGTGATGAGACTCGAACTCACGACATTTAGCTTGGCAAACGGCTTCAGGGATCCCGCAAATTTGGCCAGAATATATTTCCAATAAGTAGCTCAGCGAACCTCGCCGTTTTCGCAAACCGTCGTATTCTTTCGCGTTCTAACGTACGGAATTGCGGTATTCCAGCAATAAGTCCGGTAGGGATCGGTAAACCCGCGACATGCAGTCGGCCACTCTGAATCGATGTCATCTAGGCGTATTTTTAGTCCTTGCAAGCTCTCCAGAGATAGTCGAAGACCGCACGTGTGGCCGTGGCATTCGCCGGAATTGGATGTCAATGGCGGACGGTTCTTGTATTTCAATGAGGCAGGCCCGGTCTTGCAGGATCACTTGGGTCGTCTTTGTGTTGTGACAGGCCATATGGCACCGGACCTCGTATGCGTGCACGTTGGCTGCGAGTTCGCTGCCGTCGGCCGTGACGTGGCGGAGGGTGACGCGGTGTTTTGATCGCCTCGCGGAAAATCGACCGGCGGGGTAGTCGATTGCGTCCAAGACCGTACGTAGGCTGCCGAGTACGCACCATTCGCCATGTGACTCCATAAAGGCGTCCAGGAGTTTCCGGATCGCGACATCTCCCTGATGGACGTCGACGGTGGTTTCGGTCCGTGTGTTACCCCGAATGGTGCGGAGTTCTGGAAGCAGGCGTGTGATGGTGTCTCTGCGCTGGTCCGGTGAGTTTAAGAGGGATTCCGGATCACTCGGGCTGAAGTGGAGCCGGTGGTTGATATGGCTTGCCGAGACCAAGCCTACCTTCGCCAGCTTGGCGAGCACGTCATACGCCGTCGTTCTTGGTAGGGCGCTGCTTTCGTCAATCTGGACCGCTGGTGCCCGGCCGAGCCGGAGGCAGGCCAAGTAGATGGCTACCTCGTTCTAGCTCAGCCCGCACCGTACGAGATTGTCGATCATGCGGTTGCTAAGCCCTCCAGGCTTTTATGGTTTTCGGTTTCCGTCGGCAGTAATCCGGTTCAATCATGGTCGCCAGCGAATACCGCGACGGCTTCACGACCTCGGCCATAGCGATTGGTAATGTGAAATGCTCTAGGTCGGCCCGATCCAACTTCGTCCATCAGCGGGTTATGCATCCTCAGAAGAACTTGTGTCAAGCGGCATTCGGACCCGGCCTTGCAGAGCTGCGTAAGGGGGTCACGCCCTGTACTCGCCCGTAGTCTCACTGACCTGACCCCTTTGAAGGAGCCATTGATGAGAACCAGCAAGTTTAGTGAGAGCCAGATCGTCGCCATCTTGAAGTAGCAGGAGGCGGGCGTGAAGGTGTCGGAGGTATACCGCGAACACGGGATCAGGGCGGCGACGTTCTACAAGTGGCGTTCGAGGTACGGCGGGCTAGACGCGTCGATACTCAAGCGGGTGAAGGAGCAGGAAGCGGAGAACGCGCGGCTTAAGAAGATGGACGCGGACGTGCAGTTGGAGGCCTCCGCGATGAAAGCGGCGTTGCGAAAGAAGTGATGAAGCCCAGCGCACGACGGAGGTGGCTCGGTGGCTGCATACCGAGCGTGGCCTGTCGTGTCGCCGGGCGGTGCGTTGTTTTTCAATCAGTTCGGGGTGCTACCGGTATGTGTCGAGACGGAAGCCCGATGATGAGATCGTCGATGTGGTGATGCGGCTGGCGGTATCACGGCCGCGCTGGGGGTTCGGGCTGATGTATGACTGGGCATGCCACCGGGGTCACCGCTGGAACCACAAGCGGGTCTGCCGCGTGTACAAGGAGCTGGAATTGAACCTACGGATCAAACTTCAAAGACGCCTGCCATTGCGTGATCCAGAGCCGTTGGAGGCCGCGGATCTGCCGCATGATTGCTGGTCGTTGGACTTCATGAGCGACAGCCCGGCCGATGGCCGGGTGTACCGGACGCTTAACGTGATCGACGACTTCAATCGCGAAGGCCTGGCCGTCGAGGTCGCTCATTCGCTGCCGCCGGATCGGATGACGCGGGTGCTGGACCAAGTCGCCGAGGAGCGTGGCTACCCCAAGAAGGTGTGTTCGGATAACGGGCCGGAACTGATCGGTAAGACGATGACCGTCTAGGCCAACCAGCACGGCGTCGAGTTGGTGCCGATCGAGCCGGGTAAGCCCACCCAGAACGCCTAGGTGGACCGGTTCGACCGGACGTTCCGCGGCGAAGTGTTAGACCTGTTCGCCTTCGGTGACCTGGACGAGGTGCGTGACGCTTCGGCCCGCTGGCTCTACGACTAGAACCACGACCGCCCACAATTGGCCTTGGACGGTTAGCCGCCCGCGGCCTGCCGTGCCCGTCGTGAAGCAACCGATTCCCCCCTGACCCCATGGAACCCCAGAGTCTCTACTTATGATCGCGCCCAGGATGGGGAGGGTTACACACGGCCGCCTGAGATTCTCTCATTCCAACCGGATCAGGATTTCCAGAGGGTGTCGGCTGTCCGTGTCGCTGTCGAAAGGCGTGGCGGAATAGCGCCAAACGCCGTAGCACCCGGTCGTGACATAGAGATCGCCGGTGTGTGGATCGACGCGGATGCACTGGGGCTCGCGGCCGCCGTCGAGTGCGTTGCCGTCTAGCGGGTCGGTGCGGTTGAGGTTGGTCCAGGTCTGGCCGCCGTCGGTGGAGCGCAGGACGCCGTGGCTGGCGACGTGCATGTCGATGCGTTGTCCGGCGTAGAGCACCCGGCCGTCGCGGAAGCGCGGATCGACCGCGACGGTGGCGATGCGATAGCGTCCGGTGTCGGTGGGCGGGGTGTCGATAAGCGTGAGCGGGTTACCGATTACCGTCTCGGGGTTGAGGTCGGTCGGCACACGCCAGAGCCGGTCGCGTGACGCGAGGTAGAGGTGGCTGCCGCTGGGTGTGACTGCGAGGTCTTCGATCGTGCCGGGCACGGTGAGCAGCTTCTGCCAGGTCGCCCCGTCGTCACGGCTGACCACGAGGTCGGTGTCGTCGGGGCGGGCCAGGATGCCGTAGACATCGCCGTTGCGGTCGGCCGCGATGGCGCCGGAGCAGCCGTCGGGCCGGTGCCAGGTCTGGCCGCCGTCATCGGTGCGGAACGGGCCGACGAACGCGATGTTGGGGTTCAGCGGGTGGATCAATCCGCTGTCCGTGCCATACGTCGGCTTGCTGCGATCGCTGACCCAGGTCAGCCCGGGAACGTCAGTCCAGGTCGTGCCGCCGTCACGGCTAATCCGCAGCTGGCGCGGCACGCCCCAGCCGCCGTCGGCCTCGCCCGTCACGATGACGTCGGGTGTGATGGCGACGCCACCGTAATTGAACCCGCCCCAGCCCAGGCCGGTGACGTTGGTGTATTGCCAGGTGTGGCCGTGGTCGCGGGTGACGGCTCCGTTGTAGTCCTGGCTGGCGAGGAACAGCAGCCCGGGGTGGTGTGGGTTGAGGCTGAACCGCCCGGCGACATAGACCGCGTTCTGGCCTTCGCCGGCCCAGTGATAGCTGCGTCCGCCGTCGGTGCTCGCGGTCGGCCAATCGCCGCCAAAGGACCAGACGCGGTCGGCGTCGGTGGGGTGCCAGGCGTAGATGCCGTGGCGTTCGTTCTGGGGCATGAACGCGTGGCCGGGCTCGACAGCGGCGGTGTGCCAGGTGGTGCCGCCGTCGTGCGAGACGTGCCGACCGAAGCGCCAGTCGTCGGCGTCGCTGGTCATGGCGATCCGGTCGGGGTCGGCTGGGCTGACCGCGATGTCCTGGAACCGGACGCCGGTGCGGGCGTCTTCGGGGCGTGTGCCGTCGGGCTGCCGCAGCGGTTCCTCCAGGCCAGAAGTTTCGAGCTCCACCCAGGTCTCGCCGTGGTCGGTGCTGTGGAGCACTGCATCGGCACGGGTAGCAAAGACATGTCCTGAGCGCTTCGGCGAGACCGACAGGCTGGTGATCGGTTGGTCATACACCTGACGGAAACTCTCGCCGTGGTCGTCGCTGATGAAGATGCCGTGGTCGTTACCCGCCAGCAGTCTGCCCGTGTCGTGCGTCACATCGATCGAGCTGTGTCCCGCCGCTTCGTCGGCGTGTTGGCTAAGCCGTTGCCAAGAGCGTCCGCCATCATCCGAACGGTAGAGCCCAGGGTCGATCGTCATCTCGCCCCAGTTATCCGGCTTGTGCCGTTCGTCGGTACGCGACCAGTACACCACCCGCGTCATGCCCGCCGCGTCGTCTCGAGTCGTCGGGTCAAACACGACCTTCCGCCGGCGATCGGCGAACCCCGACATCGGGACCCGCTGCACCGGCCGCCACAATGCCGCGCTGTCTTCGCTGAGGTACAGCCCGTTCACCGGCGAGCTCATCGAGTTCATCCCCACCGCGATCACTCGGCTGGGGAAGTGCGGATCGATCGCCGCATCGTTCGCCCCCCGCGGCGTAAACCCCACATTGCAGGGCTCCCATGTCTCCGCCCCATCCAAGCTCCGCCACAGCCCCCCGACATCGGTCAAGAACAGCATCAGCCGGCCGTCGATGGCATCGACCTCGATCGACTGCGGCCATTGACAGCCCTCACCGCCGAGCCGTACCCCCGCGGCCCGCGCTTCGGCGGTGACCAAGGGCAGGGGCTGCCACGAGCCAGTATGCACCGACGCGGGCTTCAACGGTTCGGCAAGGACGGGAGTGGTTGAGGTCATCAAGAGCAAGGCAGGCATCGCGCAGAGCGTTCTCATGAAGGTTTTATTCATGACGTCGGGCTTTCAAAATCAGGAATGGATTTAAGGATTATCGACGCGTGTATTACGGACTTCCATCTCGCCATAGCGAATGCCATCGACGTGCCCATCGACGAGTACAGAATGCATCACCGTTTCATCGCCGCCGTGGCGGAAGCGGAAATGCCCGAAGCCTTCGGCAGGGAGCAGGGTGCCGGGGACCTCGGTGTTGGGCCCTTGGTCGGCGAGTGGGAGAACCTGGTCAAGCGGCGTACCCTGTCGGATAAACCCTGGAGGGGCAGTTGCAAAGAATCGGAAGCCGTCGACCGATTTGGCCATCGGCTGGGTGCCACCGTCGTTCTCGGTCTGAGCGCCATCGCCCACCATGATGATGTCGGAGGGGCGGAGGATCTTGTCGAGCTGGAATGGCTTGTAGTTCCCGGAGCTGTTCGGGTCGGCCTCATTGATGTCGGCGAAGAGCAGCGGGTGGGCCGAATAATGGTTCGGGTTGTCGCCCGGGAAGTCGAAGGCGACTGCGGTGGGGCATTGCAAGACCAGCTTCCGTTGCTGGGCGACAGATACACCCTTGGCGGTGCCGCCCATGTACTTGTCAGGCAGTTCGAAAGTCCAGTCGTAGTAATCCGGGGCGGTGTTGTTCTCGATACCGATCGGCAGATGATCGTGGTCATTCTCAAAGGCGTAAGTAGCAACACCGATCTGCCGGAGGTTAGATTTGCACTGTGCATCGCGTGCCGCCTTGCGGACTGCACCGAGTGCCGGCAGCAGGATGGCAACGAGCAGCGCGATAATCGAGATCACCACGAGCAGTTCGATGAGCGTGAAAGCGCGTGAAGTGGCTTGAGGTTGGAAGCGTGGCATGAGGGAGGTACTCCGTGAAACAGAAAACGGAAGAGAGCGGCGAGCAGATCGGTGGCGATGCTGTGGTGGCAACGCCGGGGTTTAGTTCGCTCGGGGCTTGCCGCGGAGGGTGAAGGTGTCGAACGCTTCGAACCCGGTGGGCTTGAGCAGGAGGCCGAAGGCTTGGAGTTGGCCTTGGGGCAGGGCGGTGGCGGGGAGCGACGTGTCGAGGCCGAGGCTGACGTTGGGGGTGAACCCGAGCGGGAGCCAGACGACGCCGCGGGGGTCGAGGGTGTGGCGTTTGGCGAGGCGGTGGAAGGCGGCGTAGATGCCGTAGTCGGGTATGGGCGGGCTGGTGAAGGTCTGTTTGGAGGCGTACCACCGGCCATCGACCTTAGCGGTGACCCGCACGGCATCGGGCTGGCTGAGCGCAAGGTCGAAGGTGAAGGCGGTGAGCTCGGTCTGCTTGAGGTCCAGCGTGAACTCGTCGGTGACGTAATGGGTGATCTGGTTCCAGTAGTCGTTGTCGTTCTCGCCGTTGGGGCCGAGGCCGTTGACGACGAAGCCGCGGTCGCTGCGGTCGGTCGAGCCGGAGGCGACGGGCTTGTCTTGTGGTGAGGTGCCGCGGTTTTCGTTCACGAGGCCCTGTGTTGCGCCGTTGTCTTTTTCGTTCCAACCTTCGGGGCCGAGGTGGTAACGCCAGCCGTAGTCGATGAGGGCTTTTCCGCTGCCGGTCGCGTTCGGGAAGGTCTCGCGGTAGAGCACGTCTTCTGCGGTGACGGGCGCGAGGCCGAACGCGGTGGCACAGCTGGTGAGGCAGAGCATCAGCCATGGAGCGGTACGTGGTGAGGGGACGCGGTTCATGATGACGGGGCCAGCGAGGGTCCAGGACTCCACTTCATCGGGAGCTTGGTGAGCGAAGGCGGGGCCTGGCCTGAACACCAGGCAACCGAAAGCTCCGCCGCCCGCCGGCCCATCTCTTGCAGAGGCAGCTCGACACACGCCGGCCGCATACCGAGCATGAACTCGGCCTCGGGGTGCTGGTCGATCAACGCCACCGAGACATCCTCCGGCACCCGCAGCCGGCCCGCCCGCACGAGCTCGCCGAGGTGCTGTGCCGGCGAATAGTGACCGCCCAGCACCACGCTGGGCCGGACGCGTTCGATCCACTGCTGTAAGGCGTTAACCGACGCTGTGCTGTTGAACTCGGCGTCGCCCAGCGGCAGCCAGTGCATTAGCGACTCGTCGTGATCCAGTCCCAGCTCTTCGAGCGACGCGTGCCACTGCTCGTGCCGCTTGAACAGCCAGCCGCCCGGCCAACGCCGCATCACCAGCCCGATCCGTTCGTGCCCTAACTCTGCCAACCGCTTGACCGCCAGGGCCATGCCACCCCGGTTGTCCTCGCACACCCGGGGCAAGTCGAGCTCAGAGAACGGAGTGCCCATCACCATGCAACGCACCCCACGCTCAGACGCCAAGCGGAGCAGCATGGCGTCGCGCGGCCGATCCGACAGGCTGATCAGCACGTCCGGCCGGTCCGCGTCCAGTCGCTCTGCCGCCTCGGAGAGCTTGCCCGTGAAGCCGGGTGTCAACTCCACGCGGACACCATGCACCGACGCGACCTCGTTCATGCCCCGCAGCACCGGCGGGGTCAGCCAGTCGTACGCCGGGTTGTGACCACTGAACGCAAGCACCCCGACACGGATCGTTTGATTCATCCCCAGCGGTGGTGTGGCGGCGGGTAAGGCCGGCCCCTCTGTCCGGCCCACGTACGTGCCGCGTCCTGCCCGTCGGTCGAGCCAACCCGCACGGGTCAGGTCGCTCAACGCTCGGCGGACGGTCGATCGGCTCAGGCCCGTGGCTTCGACCAGCTCGTCGTCGGTCAAGAACCGGTCGCCCACGCCATATGCGCCGCCCCGCAGGAGCTCGGCCACCCGCTGACCCAACACCTCGGCCGCACCCCGACTGGGGTACTCCGCAGCAAGGACGTGTGCGGGTTGAGCTGAACGGGTAGTCATGGCACGCTTCTTCATAGGTCCACTATCGCTGGAAAAGGAACCCGATGCGTTTCCGCAAACGGGCACCGTCCGTCTCTCTGTTTCAGGAATCCGAGAACCGCCGTCGACCGCACAGCAGCAGTGCGCCGGCACCGACCAGCAGCCCGGAAGCCGGCTCAGGCACGACCACGAGCAGGTCATTGAGGAACACCGGGGTCGCGTTGGACACGCTCACGGTCAGGGTCTCGTTGGCCCCGAGCGAGATCGGCGTGTTCAGCAAACCCGCACTGGTGTTGTCCGCGGTGATCGAACCGACCTGGCCTCCGCCGGCAGTGAACGTTAGCGTGTTGGGCCCGGCGAAGAACGCGTTCGACCCCAGGATCAGCATCGGAGCATCGAACGTAAACACGAGCGATTCGCCGAGCACGAGGCCTTCATCAATCACACCGATCGCCCCGCCAAACCCGGAAAACACGTCGCCGCCAACGCCGCTGATGGTCACATCGATGCCGGTGTCGGCCGTCCCGCTGAAGCCATCGGCGATGGTGGTGGTGATCACATTCGCGGTCAGCGACGGCACTGCCGGATCGGCGAAGAACCCGATGTTGCCGTCACCGGTGGCTTGGAAGTCGAAGTTCAGTTCATTGGTGTCCTCGAACAGGAAAATATCGGTAGCTACCGCACCGAACGCATTGCCCGTGAGGGTGAGTGCGGCACAACCGGCCAAAGTGTTCAAAATGTTCCGTAATTTCATGATAAGCCTCCAGATAAGAGCAGAAGATTGCACCGAACACGCCCCGCGTCACCAGAGGCACGGGGCTGGTTTATTGCTGCCGCCGGGAAGTGACATCGCTTGAACCTAATGGGCAGCAATGTGTCAAGTATAAACTGATTTTGATTAGTGTCAATTAAAAACCAATATGAGTTCATATAGGAGGTGGTCGGCTCCGTCTGAAATGGTGGGTGAGGGCTGGGGCGATCGCCGGGGGGTGTGCGGCGGGCGGGCCGGACCGTATGGCTCGGGCCTGTCGCTACTGCCGGTACATACCCGTGCCACGGAACGCGCTGGGGCTGACTTTGAAGTGGCGGGCGAAGACTCTGGCGAAGTAGCTGGGGTCAGGGAAGCCCGCGTCCATGGCGATCGCCTTGATGGCTCGATCCGTGCTGTGCAGTTGCTGCGCGGCATAGTCGAGGCGGCGACGCAGCAGGTAGGCGGCGGGTGGAGAGCCCACATGCCGATCGAACTGCCGTGTGAAGTGCCAGCGGCTGAGCCCGGCCAGGCGTGCGAGCTCATCGACCGTCAGGCGGCATGGGGTGCCGTCGGGCTCGCCGGTCTCGATGCGGCTCAGCACGGGCTGTAGCCAGCTCGGGGCGTTCTCGACCGATGATGAGGCGGGTCCGACCAGGTCGTCCAAGAGTGCCGTGACGGCCCGGTAAGCTAGAGCCGAGACACGGCCTGCCATAGAGGCCTCGTTGGTCTGCATTTCCATCAACAGCTCGATCGACACATCGGCCAGCTCAGACAGGGCGTGTTCGCTGAGTCGAACGATCGGGCCCTGCGCCGCGACGAGGCTCTTCATGAGCCGCATGACTTCTCGGCCGTGCAACACCAGATACCCGAAGTCCCACGCCTGGCCGGGCCAGGTCGTGTAGCGGTGGTCGTGCGGGAAGGTCAGCAGCATCGTTTGCCCGGCGGTGACTTCCAGGGTCTGGCGTTCATAGATCAGTTTTCCGCGGCCGTCGAACGTGTGTTGGATCAGCGCGAAGGGCGAGGGCCCCCGCCGCCGGCCGTCCCAGTCGTAGCCGGGCCCGCGACGCCGTTCACGCCCCACGCTGGCGACCATCGCGTAGAGCGGCACCGCCAGCCGAGGCGGCAGCAGGGATCGCGTTCGGCCGGGCGTCATCCCCTCCCACAAGCTAAGCACAGAAGTACCCGACATGGCAAAAGTATGCTCTTTTAGCTGAAAAATAGCAATCTAAACTAGGCACATAAGGCTTATCCGCAAAGGACTACTCCCATGCCCATCCGCGTTGCATTCATCGGTGCCGGGTCCGTCGGCTTCTGCCGGCGGCTCGCTCAAGACCTGCTCATGGTCCCCGAACTGCAAGACACCGTCTTCGCCCTGCACGACATCAACCGCGCGAACCTTTCGATGGTCGCGCAGCTGCTCAAGAAGGACATCAAGGCCAACAAGCTGCCCGCAAAGGTTGTGACTTCGGTCAACCGTCGCAAGGCCCTCGAGGGGGCCGACTACGTCATCAACTGCACCCGCATCGGCGGCCTCGACGCCTTCGCGACCGACATCGACATCCCGCTGAAGTATGGCGTCGACCAGTGCGTGGGTGACACGCTCTGCGCCGGCGGGATCATGTACGGCCAACGCAACATCCCGCAGGTGCTCGCTTTCCTCAAAGACGCCAAGGCCGTCGGCAACGCCTCACGCGACGGCGAGATGTTGTTCCTCAATTACGCCAACCCGATGGCAATGAACACTTGGGCTGCGCTCGACGCTTACGACGCCGGCGACGCCATCCCGACCGTTGGCCTCTGCCACGGTGTCGAGGGCGGCTGGAAGCAGATCGCCACCGCGCTCGCGCACTACCACGGCGATGCCGACGACTCCGGCACCATCGGCCAGTACGGCGAGACCAAGGTGCCACACCGCGAGCTCGTCGACATCGTTTGTGTCGGGATCAACCACCAGACCTGGTACACCAAGGTGCTCTACAAGGGCCGAGAGGTCGGCCCCGACGAACTGCTCGCCGCGTTCGAGGCGCACGAAGCGCTGTCGGAGACCGAGAAGGTCCGCATCGATGTGCTGCGCCGGTTCGGGCTCTATAGCACCGAGAGCAACGGCCACCTCAGCGAGTACCTGCCCTGGTACCGCAAGCGGCCGCGTGAGATCAAGAACTGGATCTCGCTGAATTCGTGGATCAACGGCGAGACCGGCGGGTACCTGCGGGTCTGCACCGAGGGCCGGAACTGGTTCGAGACAGATTTCCCCAAGTGGCTCGGCGAAGCCGGTCAGCCGCTGGATACCTGGGAACGCAGCAGCGAGCACGGGTCATACATCATCGAGGCCCGAGAAACCGGCAGGCCCTACCGAGGCCACTTCAACCTCCGCAACGGGGGGATCGTCACCAACCTCGCCGACGACTGCGTCGTCGAGGGCCCGGGCTATGTCGACCGGACCGGCTTCCACATGATGGAGGGCCACACACTGCCGCAAGCCTGCGCCGCGACCTGCACCGCCTCGATCAACGTGCAGCGGATGGCCAAGGACGCGGCGGTGGCGGGCGACGTGACGCTGCTGAAACAGGCGATGCTCCACGATCCGCTGGTCGGCGCGGTGTGTAATCCTGACGAGGTCTGGCAGATGACCGACGAGATGCTGGTCGCTCAGAAGCCGTGGTTGCCGAACTACGCCAAGGCCGAGTTTGATGCGGCGGCGAAGCGACTCAAGAGCCCGAGCGTCAAGACGCCGAGCGGATCGAAGAACGGGGCCGGCGCGACCCGGCAGAAGGTCAAGTCGGTCGCCCAACTCCGCAAGAGCAAGTCCAGCGTGATGGCTGCGGATAAGGGCCAGGACCGTGACAAGGGCGCGGGTCAGCCTGCAGGCAAACGCAAACGCTCCGCGGCATAAGCGTCAGGCGATCGACCCTTTCTCTGTTCCCCATCCGTGTCCAGTTTCTGATCTCCCGACCGAGGCTTGTATGCCTGATTCCACCGCTCTATTACCCGGCTCCGCATTCACCATCGGTGTGGACTTCGGGAGCAACTCGGCTCGCGCGTTGGTGGTGGACTGCGCCGACGGCCGAGAGGTCGCGTCTCATGTTGTGGCTTATCCAAGTGGTGACGCGGGCATCCTGCTGGACCGCAGCCAGCCCGACCTGGCGCGGCAACACCCGGGTGACTACGTCGTGGGCTTCGAGCAGAGCGTGCGTGGTGCGATCAAGGCAGCCCAAGCCGACAGCGCGTTTAGCGCGGATCGGGTCGTGGGGCTTGGTGTCGACACGACCGGATCAACACCCATACCGGTGGACGCCGAGGGCGTGCCGCTGGGGATGACACCGCGGTTTAAGGGGGTGCTGGCGGCAGAAGCCTGGCTCTGGAAGGATCACACCGCCCACGCCGAGGCGGCGGAGATCACGGCGTTGGCGGAGTCGCGGGGCGAGCCGTACCTGAGTAAGTGCGGTGGCGTTTATTCGTCAGAGTGGTTCTGGGCGAAGGTGCTCAAGTGCCTGCGGGTAGCCCCGGAGGTGTTTGACGCGGCGCACTCGTGGGTCGAGCTGGCGGACTGGGTGCCGGCGTATGCGTGTGGCCGAACGCACCCGGATCGGCTGGTGCGGGGCATCTGTGCGGCGGGGCACAAGGCGATGTTCCACCCGGCGTGGGGCGGCTTGCCGAGCGAAGACTTCCTCGCAGCGCTGGACCCGAAGCTGGCCGAGTTGCGGGGCCGGTTGTATGAGACCGCGGTGCCGTCGAGCGAGCCGGCGGGTCGATTGGAAGCCGCGGTGGCGGAGCGGTGCGGGTTGCCGAGCGGGATACCGGTGGCGGCCGGGGCGTTCGACGCTCATCATGGCGCCGTTGGGGCCGGCGTCGCCCCGGGGACGTTGGTCAAGATCATGGGGACCAGCACGTGCGACATCACGACCTGGCCGATCGATGAAGCGCAGCCGCTGGGCGACATCCCCGGGCTCTGCGGGGTCGTGCCGGGGTCCGTCGTGGCTGGTGCATACGGGCTCGAGGCGGGGCAGTCGGCGGTGGGCGATCTGTTTGGCTGGGTAGCCCGGCAGTTCGGTCCTGCGGGGTCGTCGGATGAGGTCCACGCGGCGCTGACCGACGACGCCCAACGCCTGGCCCCCGGTGCCAGCGGCCTGTTGATGCTGGACTGGAACAACGGCAACCGGACCGTGCTGGTCAATCCACGGCTGTCCGGCCTGCTCGTCGGGCAGTCGCTGCACACCACGGCGGCCGAGGCCTACCGCGCTGCCATCGAGGCCACCGCTTTCGGTGCGCTCACCATCGTGAACCGGTTCGAAGCGTATGGCGTGACCATCGATCGCGTGGTGAATTGCGGCGGGATCGCAGAGAAGTCGCCGTTCGTGATGCAGGTGTACGCGGATGTGCTGAACCGGCCGATGCTGGTCAGCCGGTCGGCGGAGACGTGCGCCTTGGGGGCGGCGATCTTTGGGTCGGTCGTCGGCGGAGCGCACGCATCGGTGGCCGACGCGCAGGCGGCGATGACGGGGCAGAAGGACCGCGTCTATGAGCCGGACCCCGCCGCGGCTGCGGTCTACGCGGAGCTATTCGAGCTGTACAGGACGCTGCACGACGCGTTTGGCGGGACGGCGGGCGGCAGCGGGGCGATCGGCGAAGTCATGCCGCGCCTCATGGCGATCCGGGATCGGCAGCGGACCCACCCGGGGGCGGCGGCATGAAGCTCGAATCCCTGCGTACTGCGGTGTGTGACGCCAACCGCCGGCTCGTCGCGGAGCGTCTGGTCACGCTGACCTGGGGCAACGTCAGCGGGATCGATCGAGCGGCCGGGCTGATCGCGATTAAGCCGAGCGGGGTGGACTATGACCAGCTTACGCCTGGCGCGGTGGTGCTTGTCGACCTGGAGGGTGCGGTGGTGGATAGCAACGGCCGACCGTCTTGCGATACACCGACTCACCTCGAGCTGTACCGACGGTTCCCGCAGGCGGGTGGTGTGACGCACACGCACAGCCCGAAGGCGACCGCTTTCGCGCAGGCCCGGCGTGCGATCCCGTGTCTCGGGACCACGCACGCCGACCACTTCACCGGGCCCGTGCCGTGCACGCGTCCGCTGACAGCAGAAGAGGTCGCCAACGACTACGAGCTCAATACAGGCCGGGTCATTGCGGAGCAGTTCGAGAGCGATCCGCGGCTGGACCCGGCGACGACGCCGGGCGTGCTGGTGGCCGGCCACGCACCGTTTGCTTGGAGCGTCAGCGTCGAGGCTTCGGTGGACAACGCGGTCGCGATGGAGGCGTGTGCCGCGATGGCACTGGACACCGCCGCCGTGATCGGGGCCGCGCACGACAGCGTGCCGCTCGAAGCCTACGTCCTGGACAAGCATCACCAACGCAAGCACGGGCCGTCGGCCTACTACGGCCAGCCCGAGGGGCAGCACGCATGATCGATCTCTCGTCTTACGAAGTCTGGTTTGTCACGGGCTCGCAGCATCTCTACGGCGACGAGGTGTTGCGTCAGGTCGCCGAGCACGCCGGGCAGATTGCGGCGGCATTGGATGCTGCGGACCGCCCGGCGGTGCGGGTGGTGTTCAAGCCGGTGCTGACCGGTCCGCAGGCGGTCTCTGCATTGTGTCACGCCGCGAACGCGGACCCCAAGTGTGTCGGGCTGATCGCGTGGATGCACACGTTCTCGCCCGCCAAGATGTGGATCGCGGGCTTGGAGGCCTTGCAGAAACCGCTGTGTCACCTGCACACGCAGTTTGGCCGAGACCTGCACTTCTCAACGATCGACATGGACTTCATGAACCTGCACCAGTCGGCCCACGGCGGCCGGGAGTTCGGCCATGTCTGTGCCCGTCTTCGCGTGCGCCGCAAAGTTGTCGTCGGGCACTGGCAAGACTATGAGGTCCACGGCCAGTTGGACCACTGGTCGCGGGCTGCGATGGCCTTGGCAGACCAGAAGCGGCTGTCCGTTGCTCGCCTCGGCGACAACATGCGTCAGGTCGCCGTGACCGAGGGCGACAAGGTCGAGGCTCAGCGTGTGTTCGGGTATGAGGTGCACGGCTACGGGCTCGCCGATGTCACCCAGCATCTGGAGGCGTTCAGCGATGCCGAGGTGAGCTCACTCTGCGAGGAATACGCAGCGTCTTACGCGATGTCCAACGACCTCAAGCCCGGAGGGGCTAAGCACGGCTCGGTCCGGGATGCGGCGCGGATCGAGCTGGCGTTGCGTGCATGGTTGGACAAGGTGGGTGCCGACGCTTTCACCAATACGTTCGAGAACCTGCACGGGCTGAAGCAACTCCCAGGCATTGCGACCCAGCGGCTCATGGCCGACGGCTATGGCTTCGGGGCTGAGGGCGACTGGAAGACCGCGGCCCTCTTGCGGGCCATGAAAGTCATGGGCCACGGCCTGCCGGGCGGCACCAGTTTCATGGAGGACTACACGTATCACTTCCATCCCGATGGCCCGGCGGTGCTCGGCGCTCACATGCTCGAGGTCTGTCCGTCGATCGCGGCCCCTGGAAGCAAGCCCAGTCTCGAGGTGCACCCGCTGGGGATCGGGGGCAAAGGAGACCCGGTACGCCTGGTGTTTAACGGTGCTCCCGGAAACGCGGTCAATGCGTCGGTAGTCGATCTGGGCGATCGCTTCCGGCTGCTCCTCAACCCGCTTCAAGCGATCCCGCCGAGTAACAGCCTGCCGAACCTCCCGGTCGCCCGGGCGATGTGGCGGCCTCAGCCTGACCTCAAGACAGCCGCCGCCGCTTGGATCTACGCAGGTGGCGCGCACCACACCGGGTACAGCTTGGCCATCGACACCCAGCCGTTAGAAGACTTTGCCGAGATGGTTGGGATCGAGTGCGTCGTAATTGATCACGCCACACGCCTGCGGGCGTTCCGTAGCGAGCTTGCCCGGGATGATCGCGGATGGAGGTGAGCCGTTCGGCCTAATAGCTGACGGCTTGGTCCGACTTATTTTTCCTCTCGCCGGCATGGCTGTGATAGTGCTCACGTGGAATCTCTGCGGCGCCGTCAGAGTGTTCTCTGGGATACGTCGATAGTCTCTGTTTCCGGTGGCCAATGGAAATGGCTACCGCGGCTTATCAATGTCAGTTTTGTCAGGGTTTGAGGCGGGCTGTTGGAGTTAACTGAAGATCAGTAAAGTTGTGTGATGTCGGGGCGGAAGACCCTGCGGGCTGTGCCGATTTATTGGCGCTTTGTCGATACATGGGTTTACGAATGAGAAGGGTTTCGTTGAATAGTGGTGTATTCGTGCTGTGGAGCCTCCTGCCGAGGTGGGTTAAGGAGCGTCGGATGCTCAGATCAGGTTCTTGCGGGAGGACAACCGGAGTCTACAGAGTTGGGTTAATCAGCAGCGGCTAATGTCCAGTCACCACGTTTCGGCACAGGCCGGCAAGGAATATATTTGATGAAGCCAATTGATAACACGTTCATTCAGTCACGGCTTGGTTGGCCTGCTGTGGGCAATCATGTTCCTGCGGTCTCGGACACTGACGTGTTTAACGAGATCGACGACCAGTTTGCCCTGGTTTATGCGCTGCCGGCAAAGGACCGCCTTGATCTACAGGCGCTTTATGCTGCCCCGTTTCACAACGACCGCTCGACCGGCCCGGCAGATGGCATGGCGAAGAGCTACGACGAGATCGTGCGGATCCTGGAGATTTTGGGCCGACGGTCGGCTGATCTTGTGTTAGGCGGACCATCAAAATGGATCGGATCCAGAAGGGCCAGTGCCTCGGTGACTTCCGATGCACGCGACGACTTGATTGATCTTGCGCGAGCCCGGCCGGACCATCAACCGCAATTTGTGATCGCTATTGGGGCACCGACCGATATCGCATCTGCGATTCTCGCTGCTCCGGATATCCGTGAGAAGGTTGTGGTTCTTTGGCTTGCCGGTCAGCCCTTGCATTGGCCCTTTGCCAGTGAGTTCAATCATCGGCAAGACACTTACGCATCGCAAGTTATTCTGGACTCATCGGTGCCGCTGGTGCTGTTCCCGTGCATGCAGGCGGCCGAGCCATTAACGACTACCGTCGCCGAACTCAATACGCGTATGGATGGAATGAGCAGGGTGGGGTCGTATTTGGCCAAGATCTTCCGTGAATACAAACGCGCCGACCCCCCACCAACTGCGCCCGGTTCGTTCAAGACGATCTGGGACCTCGCGCCGCTGGCCTGGCTCATGGTTGAGTCGTGGGTCGATACGACGGTGGTGGCAAGCCCTTCATTGACGTCAGGCCCGCCACCCGATCATGCTTGCTCGACAGGTTCGGCGTGATAGGGTCTTTGCGGACCTGTTTCGCCGTGTGGCTTCGCAGGACTGAGATGCAAGCCGTCGGCAGACCTATGGGTAACAGCCCGGAGAGGCTGGTGTGTGTGCCGTATTGCTTGCGTTCTGAGTGATTCTGATGCATTGGGGTTGACACGTACTAGTTTCGGGCTTGATTTAAGCGTGTAGATTTTCACATGTAGATTTATCGCGATTACTTTTTAGTTACTTTATGTCAACAGTAATGCTCAAAGACATTGCCAGGCGAGCCGGCGTCTCCCACGTCACGGTTTCGCATGCACTTTAAGGGCGATCGATTGTCAAGGACTCCACCAGAGTGGCGATCGAACGGGTGGCAGATGAGTTGGGCTACCGGCCCAATGGGGCGGCACGGGCGATGTCGAGCGGCAAGACCGGCTTAATCGATCTGCTGATGAGCACGAGCGGCGGTTTTAGCCGGATCACCGGATCGCTGTTGGAAGGGGTCCATGACGCGCTGGCCGATGCGGACATGCATCTGTCCATGAGCCGGCTGCCCGATGGTCAGCTGGTGAACGAAGGGTTCATGCCCAAGATCCTGCGGGAGTATCTCTGCGACGGGCTGCTGGTGAACTACACGCACCACGCCCCGCCGCAGATGAAGAAGTTAATCACGCGGTATCGGATCCCTGTGGTCTGGCTGAATGTCAAGCAGCCGGTGGATGCGGTGTATCCCGACGACGAAGACGGGTCCCGCCGGGCGACTGAGTATCTGCTGAGTCTGGGGCATCGTCGGATCGCGTATCTGGCTTATCGGCACACGGGCCATTACAGCGAGACCGACCGTGCGCGTGGGTACAGCTCGGCGATGGAGGAGGCGGGGTTGGAGCCACATGCTGCAATCCTCGATCCGGCACCTTTTGAGACTGTCTGCGACAAGCCCGGACAGGAGAACCGCCTGCCACTGGTCCGGCAGTGGTTGAGCCAGCCCGACCGGCCGACCGCGGTTGTCACGTACGGGAGTGAAGCCGCAGCGGTGATCACTGCCGCGGCGGGCCTCGGGCTCAGCGTCCCCGGCGACCTTTCGGTCATGAGTACGGCCCATGCGGGGCTGGACCCACTCGGCATCGGGTTGACTCATATGCGTCAGCCCGGTCTCGCAATGGGGCAGCAGGGCGTTCGCATGCTGCTGCAGAAGATCGCGTCTCCTGCTGAACAACTGCCCTCCCGTTCGCTGGTCTACGAGCTTGCAATTGGCAATACCACCCAACCTTCTGGCTGAGAGTCAGTCATCCCTAGGGCGCGTTCACTCCATTTGTAGCGGGTAGCCGCAGTGCTTGAAGAACCCCGCGGCGTCGCTCGGGGTGATCGCGTCGAGCATCCGCTGCGTGTCCGACCACAACGCCTCCACCGCCCGGTAACCCGCGGACCGCATCATTGCCTTGAGTTTGCTGAACGCCAGCTCGATGGGGTTGAGGTCCGGCGAATACGGTGGCAGATACAACACCGACGCCCCCACCGCTTCGATCGCTCCACGCACCCCCGTGACCTTGTGGGCCGATAGGTTGTCCATCACCACGATGTCGCCGGGCTGGAGCGTCGGCCCCAGCACCCGTCGACAGAACGCGACGAACACCTCACCGTTCACCGGCCCGTCCACCGTCATCCCGCAACACATCCCGCGGTGGTCCAGCCCCGCGATCAGCGTGGTGGTCTTCCAGTGCCCGTGCGGCACCTTCTCCACCAAGCGTTCGCCGACCGGAGCCCGCCCGCGTAAGCGGGTCATGTCGGTCTTACACCACCCCCGGAAGTGTCTCATCGATAAACACCAGCCGACGCGGGCCCAGCCCCCATTCGATCAGCCGCCAGGTGGCCCGACGCCCGGCGACATCGGGCCGGTCCTGTTCCGCGGCGTGGATCGACTTTTTTTGTAAGAGAGCTTCAACGCCTTAAGCGCCTTGCAGATCGTCGAGCGGGCCACCGGCATCGCCAGCCGGGCCTGCAGCTCCGCCAGCGTCGCGTCGGGCCGATCGGCCACCAACGCCGCCAACCGAGCCCGGTCGAGCTTCACCCCCCGAAACCCGCCCCGCGGCCTCGGCCCCCGCTCGCCGTGCTCCCGACGCCGTTGCTTGACCCGCCGCACCCACGACTCGCTGACCGACAAAGCCTCGGCCACCCGCCGCGTGCCCTACACCCGATCGGTCATGTCGAACACCCGCTGCCGTAGGTCCATCGAATAGCTGTGCATGTCGAGCCTCCTTGCTCAAAACACACTCTACTCAGACCCGATCCGGGACGCTACGGTTGGGGTGAACCTGCGCTAGGCAGTACGGACAGTCAGGTCATCCCCGCGAGTCCTGCGGCGAGCCAGGTGAGGGCGGCGTAGTTGGCGGCCTTCTTTTCGTAGCGGGTGGCGACGCGGCGGCAGCCCTTGATCGCTCGGAAGAAGCGTTCGATCCGGTTCCGACGCTTGTAGCGCTTGCAGTTGTACCGCTTCTTCCGCTTGCGGGTGGGGTTGGGCTTGATGCACGCCCGTCCGCCTTGTCGCTCGATCTGGCTCCGGATCGCGTCGCTGTCGTAGGCCGCGTCGGCGATCACGTGTCGGGCTTCGAGTCCTTCGAGTAGGGCCGGGGCCTGAGGGGCGTCGCCGCGTTGCCCGGCGGTCAGCACCAGCCACCGCAGGCGGATCGTGTCCCCGGTGGTTTCGACCGCGGTGTGGAGCTTGGTGGTCAGCCCGCCGCGGGACCGGCCTAAACACCGGCGGTCGTCGGCGTCGGGTTTTTTTCATCGGGCAGACGCCGGCCCGTGGAGGCGGTGGGGTGGGCCTTGGCCGTGGTCGGATCCAGCTGTAGCTCCTCGACCGCGTCGGTGAGTCCGCCGTCGCCCAACGCCCGGGCGACGCGTTCCCACACGCCCCCCGCGGCCCAGCGGTCATACCGCTTCCAGACGGTGTTGGGCTTGCCGAAACGCCCGGGCAGGTCGGCCCACGGGATGCCGGTCTTGAGCACGAAGAGCACCGCGTTGACGAACAGGCGGTTGTCGGTGGCGGTCCGGCCGGGGTCGCTCGCCTTCCCCGGCAAGTGATGTTTGATCTTGTCCCATTGCTCGTCCGTGAGTTCGTGGCGTCGTCGCATGGTGGCCCTCCTTGGCCAAATCGATCGCATCGACTACAAACCACCTCGCCGTTGAATGTCCGTACCCACTAGGGCGGTTTGTTTCTCCTTCTTTTCTGATCCATGGAGGTTTATATGAATCGTTCCCAGACATCAGCTTGGTTTTTGAGCACTGCCATCGCGACCGGCTGTTCGGTCGCCGTGACCGGTGAGGTCATTACTTTTGATGCGACGTAAGGGTTTGTGGATGGCGATATTGATGGCCAAAACGGCTGAACAGACAATGCCGGCACGTCGATCTTCAACGTCGTCAACTCGGCGGCTGATGGCCAGCTTCACGGGGTGTCATCGGGCGCAGCCAATACCACCGCGGTCTTCAATGGCTTTGCCGATGCCAACACCGGGATCGATGTAGACGACGCGTCCGGCACGCACATCGGGCAGTTTGATATCACGCTCAATTCCCAAACCGGCGGCTGAACCCGCGTGGCCACCATCAATTTCGGCCGGGTAAACAATAGCTGGCGTGTCGCCGAGATGAATGTCTTCAACGATGGCGACATCGAGATACGGTACAACCTCGCCAATATCTTCGATGGTGCTGTATCTCCGCAGGTCGCATTCAACCTGGACGGGCAATTGGACGTTGGCGTGGAGGCCCGGATCGGCCTAGAGATCAATTACGACGACCTGACGCTGCGCTTATTCAAGTACTGAACGCTGATTGATATCCCCAGCGATCCAGACGAGGTCATGAACTTCGCTGACACGCGCGACGGCCCCTCGGCGAGCAATCCGGTATCGGTTGGTCAGTTCAGGGTGATCCAGCGCGGCACGGTTGACACCATCTCGCTGACAACATCGGCCTTGGAACGGGCGCCAGTCTGACCCCACAGGTCATCCCCGAGCCCTCCAGCCTAGTGCTGCTCGGGCTCGCCGCGCTGACGGCGGTCCCCCGCCGGCGTCGCTCGGCCTAACGGCTTCCGGCCACCGTGGCGTTAGCCCGCCACGGCGGCATTCGACCGTCTCTTGTCTTCCCCTGGCGTTTGCCGTCTCGTGTCTTGTTTACGGAACATCATCATGGCCCATCGGTATACGAATGCCTTCACCCTGATCGAACTCCTCGTGGTCCTGAGCATCATCGCGCTCCTTGTTGCGATCCTGCTGCCTGCGTTGCAGGGCGCGCGGGCCGCCGCCCGCGCCGCTCAGTGCCTCAGTAATCAGCGGCAGATAGGGTCGCCTTCACGAGTTACGCCCAGGAGTTTGACCAGTTTTTGCCGGACACGAGTTGGCCCCGACCGACCGCGGAGTACCTGGATTTCCCGGTCCCGCCTTATGAACTCGCCTGACCCGAGCTTGATTTTGAAGCCGACAACATCTCCCGTGAGTGGTCTAACAACCTGTCGATGAACCGGCTGCTGGACGATGACTTCTACGGCACCGGTAACCCTAACAACAACAACGGCGCGGCCGGCCTTTTCTGGACGATGTCGCTGGACCTGGTCAGCTCGGCTAGTGCGACCGTGATCCTGTGTGATGCCAAGCTGTTCAGTGATCCGACCCACACCAACCACCTGGCCGCCCCTGCTCGACAGCTGGCCAATGAATACACCCATGTCAACCCGACCAACCTCGGCGACGTGGATTTTCGTCACAGCGATTCGGCCACTGCCCTGTACGCGGATATGCACGCCGGCGCATCACAGAACTACACCTACGAACAGTTCACACCGGACGACTGATGTGGCATGGGTCGTCTTGCGTCACTAGCTATCAGAATGTTTTCGTGCAACGAGCTTTATCGGCAGATTGTTTGAGCTCGGATGTATCAAAGGAGACAAGTATGCATCGTTTCGGATTACGTTTCTTGCTTGGCCTGTTTGTCGGTGTTTGGGGTTTGGCTTCTGCAAACGATGTGACGGCAACGCCGCCGCTTGTGGCGGTTTTCGATCCTGTTCAGGGTACCCAAGAAGCCCGGTTCTCGATCGACCTCGATTATCTCGACCGGGTCTCGGGCTGGATGCGGGCGGGCGGGGTGGAGGTGCAGCGGCTGACGGTGTAACAACTCACCGATGGGAGGACGCTGGCGTCGGGCGGCTTTCATGCACTGGTGTTCAGCGGGGAGACGGTGCCACGGTCGGCGATCCCGCACATCAAGTCGTTCACCGATGCGGGTGGCGTCTTGGTGGGGCTCGGTAGTAAGCTGCCGTTTGTGGTGGGGATCGAGCCCATCGACGATGGCCGGTGGACCATGTCGCCCCGTTCGCCGAAGTTTGCCTGGCAGACCGGTGAGGTGCTTGGGCATTTCCACATGAAGTACGTCTACAAGCCGACGATGCATGACCAAGCATTGCGTTTCACCGCCACACCGCTGCTTCAACGGTATGCCCCGGGGGTGAGCGATCCATCCGGGCCGCTGCAGAACTGGTGCATTGTGCCGTACACCGCGCGGGGGGTGAGCGGTGAGTATTTTCCGCTGATCCGTTCGCAGCGTGTCGATGGTGCGGATGTGACGCCGCAGCTGTCGGTAGTCCGTCGGGATGGCCGGCACGCGGTCCTCGGGTTCAGCCGGGTTTTGGTTGACGAGAGTGATCCAAAGAAGTGGGCACACGGCCGTGCGGTTGTAGTTGGCATCGCACACCTGGCACGCGACCTGCGTGCCGGCTTGCTCGTGCTCGATGAGTCGATGCGGGTCGAGGTGGATCCTGCCTTGGGTCCGGCGGCGCCTCTGCGGCGGGTTATGCCGGTGGCCGAGGCGGACCCCGAGGGCTTGGAGCCGATCGCCCGTTGGGGGCGTTTTGATGGCTCGAACCTCGAGTTAGACGGCTCGCCGATACCGCCGGTTCTCGACCCTGGCGAGCGGCTTGTCTTGGAGTTGCCAGAGTGGCGTGGCACGGCACGACTGCGGGTACGCGCGGCTTATGCCAAATCCAACGCTGGGCTGCGTGTTCGTTTGGACGATCGGCTGCTCTGGGACGAATTGCTGCTGTACATCGATGCTTCAGGGATGAGCAACCACACGGCGGGGGCCTACAACGACGTGCCCGCAGAGGTTACCAGGCTGATCGCTTTGCCCGCGTCTTCATCGGGTCGGCTGGAGTTGTCGAACCCCGGGCGTGAGCCGTTGCATCTTGATGCGGTGCAGGTCGAGCCGGCTGATGCGAGCCCCAGCCGCCTGATGGGCATGTACACGCCGCTGACGGCCTACACCGGCAAGCCGCTGCGGATCGACCCGGCTGTTACGGGGCGCTGGTCCGTCACGCGTGCCGATCTCAAGAGCGACCGCGTCGGCCCGCCCGGCGACCCGAGGCGTTGGGAGCATCTTGATGAGCACATGGCACGGCTGATCGAGGTCAACCCAAAGCTGAACCTCATCCTGCAGGGCACCCCCGAGTGGGCCGCCATCAGCCCCGAGCGTTACGCGTTGGGCAAGAAGGCGGGGCGCCCGTACGTCGTGCCGCCGGATACAGAAAAGTACAAAGAGATCGTTAACTATGTCATCGATCGTTATGCCGAGCATGTTGTGATCTGGGAGATCGGCAACGAAACAGATATCCAGCAGTTCTGGCGTGGCACGACCGAATAGTACGTCGCGTTCGCTAACGCGATGGCCACACTAATCCGCCGTCGTCTGCCCGATGCAACGATCATGTTCGCCGGGATGGCCCATGTGAGCCCGAAGTATCTCGAGCAGGTCCGAACGGCAAGGATCGCCCCCGAGACCGCGTACATCGGATTGCACCCCTATACGGGTGAAGCGCCGGCCTGGGACCTCTCTCACGGCCAACTCCAGGGCCTGCTCTAGCCCGTGGCGATCAAGCCGAGATCTATACCAATGAATCGGGCTTTACCTGGCGGAACGGTGAATGGTTCCGCTCGGAGTGGACGCCGAATAAACAGGACCAGGCGTATCGCGTGGCGATGGGCAGGCTGATGGCTCAAGACTTGGCGAAGTTCACCGGGTTCCTCGCGGGCGGCGACGGCCATCACTTCGAGATCTATGACGGTAAAGGTGAGCCGTTACCTGCGGCCCGCGTGTTTAATGCGTATCTCGGGCTCGCCGACCGAGGTGGCCGACGCCTGTCGATCGGTATGGTCGGGGGCGAGGAAGGCGTGCCTCTGCAAGGGGTTTACGGGGCGGCGTCGAGCCATACGGATGGCGGTGTGACCGTGGTCCTTAATGCCGCTGAACTGCCAATGCGTCAACGATCCGTGCGTGTCATCGTGCCGTGGCCGTCGGAATCTAAACCGCGGGTGCAGGTCGGCTCGCAAGACGGGCCAAGCACGACGGCCACCGATACCAACACCGATTCGGGGCTGTGTTCTGGGGTGATCGAGATCGTCTCGGGCCAGATCTTGGTTTTGGAGCTCACGCCTTGAGTTACGCCCTGAACCCGCCGTCTACTGCAATCCCCAGGCCGCTGATCCGTGGAGCATCGCCGGTTCTTGATACGGGTTTCACCGATAGCGAGAAACCCAAACACAAGATCGATTGGGGTGAGTTTGCTTCGCCGGGGTGGTCGTACAGGCCGATCCCGTTCTGGAGTTGGAACGGCGAGCTCGAGCCGGAGGAAGTAGAGCGACAGATTGGATTGTTTGCGCGAGCCGGCTGGGGCGGTGTGATGCCGCACGCCAGGCCTGGTTTGGAAACACCCATATGGGTGAAGACTGGGAGCGGGCGGTCCGAGCGGCGGTTCAGGCTTGCAAGCAACACGGGGTCAAGCTTTGGCTGTACGACGAAGACGGTTGGCCTAGCGGTACCGCGGGCGGTCGTGTTCCTCAAGCCGGTCCGGGCTGTCGGATCAAATGCCTGTTCGCAAGGCGAATCGGGGCGCCCGTACCGCCCGGCGCGACGCCGTTGGGACAACCGCTTGAGGGGCTGCAGGTTTATCGCTGGGTCGCACCGCTCGGCGACGAACGCTACCGAGGATTGTGCTACAGCGATCTACTCGACCGACAAACCGTGGCGACTTTCATCGAGGCGAGTTACGCGTGGTATGCCGATCGGTTTGGCGATGAATTTGGTAAGACTATTGTTGGCCAGTTGACGAACCGCGTGACCGAGCACTACGGCTTGCTGCCCGCCGGAGCCGTGCCGTTCAGCACGCATCTGCTGGAGACGTTTGAGCTGCAGCATGGTTATGACCCCGTGCCGCACTTACTGATATTGTTCAGTGAGGAGCAGGGCTTGGCTCCCAACACTCTGCCTCACCGGGTCGAACAGGGCGGTCCGGGCTCCGCGAGACAGTTTCGGCTGCACTACTTCCGAACGGTCTCGCGGATGTTTGCCGAGAACTTCGTGCAGCTGATTGAGTCATGGTGTGCACAACACCGCATACAGCTTGGCGGGCACCTGATGTGGGAAGAGTCGCTGCTCAAACAACGTTACATCGGGCCAAGCCTGATGCCCGCTTACCGCTAGATGTCCGTGCCCGGCATCGACCACCTGGGTTATCAGGTCGATGAACGGCTCACCGCGGACCAATACCGCAGCGTAGCGAATCAGTGCGGCAAGAAGCGGGTCATGAGCGAGCTCTTCGGGGCCAGCGGGCAGGGGCTGACCTTCCGAGATCGGTGGTGTATCGCGGCACAGCAGCCGGCGTTCGGCGTCAACCTGCTCGTGCCTCACTTGGCTTTGTACACCATGGCAGGGTCACGCAAGACCGATCACCCGCCGAACCTGTCCCATCAGCAGCCTTGGTGGTCGGCCAACCATTGGATCGATAATGCGTTGGCTCGCCTCTGCTGGGCGGTGACCCAGGGCGAGCGGATCAGCACCTGCCTGGTCCTGCACCCCGATGACTCCGCGATCGCGGCATGGCGGGTCAATCATGCGTTTGACGAGCGCGATGGTGTCTTGGTCCGCCGGCATGAATCAGCGATGGCCGATGCCGAGGTCCAAGCCCATGTGGCGGGACTGGACGACACCTTGAAAAGGGTCTGTGAATCAGTACGTCGTCAACAGGTTGCGTTTGACCTGGGGGACGAATCACTCTTGGAAGAACTGGGGTCTGTATCAGAGGCTGACGGTTAAATCTGTCTGCGTGTCGGCAAGATGAGCTATCGAGCGTCGGTGCTGCCCCGAGTGGAGACGATCCGTCCCAAAACGCCCTGCTCAAAGCCTTTGGGGATGCTGAGGGTTTGATCTATTCCGAAGGGGATGGGCCGCATGAACTCGATGGGCTGCCCGACACCAACGTTGCGGCTTGGTCTGCGGGCCTCGAGCGATTCGATCCGCAACGGCTTGCAGACGGCATCGCGGACTGTGAGCTTACGTTCGGTCAAGACTCACCAACGAGACTCACCAACAAGCGAATCTAGCAACAGCACCCGGAGCGGTAATGATGCACACCCGATAGATCGGCCCGATGTAATCTTGTATCAGCGGGCGTTGACCAGCGGGCAACGCCTCGTTTTGCTCGTCAATGCTGAACGTGATCGACTGCTTGAAGCCGAAATCAGACTGCACGGTTCGTGGCGGTCTGTGGCCGAGCTTCAACCCTGGGACGGCTCACGGATTACGTCTGAAATCAACACCGGATTTCGTGCGGCGAGTGTCCGATTCACCCTTCAGCCAAAGGGATGTCGCCTCTTACTCTTTGATTCCGCGAAAGGCTCAGGCCAATGGACCGTCATGCCGGTGGTTGTGCCAGGCGCAGCCATGCCAGGACGCAGTGTACTGGCCGATCGTTTGGCTACCAAATTATCAGCCGATGCAGAAGACCGAGCCGTCTCGACAGTTGGGCCGAAAGACTGGTCGATCTGTACGCTCGATCCCAACGCGCTCGTCATCGACCAGGCGACTTGGCGTGTGGGTGACGGTGTTTGGGCGGAATGCCGTCTGCCTACGGTGGCCCTCGATGCGTGGTGGGAACCAAGCAAGCACGGGCCGATCTGCCTGGCGTATACATTCGAGTCGCGGCTTGATACACACGATGGCGTCCGCCTCGTTGTTGAGGACGCTTAACGGTGGCTGGTGCGGGTCAACGGGTCTGGCGTAGTGGTTCAAGACGACTGTCGGTTTGATCCCAGGTAGTGCGCAGCGGAGATCGGTGGGCATCTCAAACGCGGAACGAATCGTGTAGAGCTTGAGCTAAGACCAAATGCTCCTCTCCGGACGTATCGCGCCTCAGTCAACCCGATCTATCTATTCAGTGACTTTACCGGTCATGCCGAATCACTGATCACGCCGCTTTCGTCCGGCCGATACATCAGATTCTCCGATTCCAATCACTGTTTCGCTTCTACTGCCCCCATCGGGCCAAGTGACCTTAGCGTTCAAGGGTATCCGTTCTATGCCGGTCGGCTACGTGCGGCGTCTAGGTTTTCGCCCGGTAGGCTCCTGCGTTTGAAGCATCTCTGGGCCGTAGCGAGCGAGCTCACGATCGGGACACAACGGCCCATCCCGCTGTGCGTGCCACCTTACGACTACCTTTGTCGCTCTGGCGGAGCCTTTGGCCTTGTTCTCTACAGTAGCCTCAGCAACCTATTGGGCCCGCACCATCATTCGGAACCCGATGCCTCATGGGTCAGCCCGGAGTCATTTATGCCTGTGGTTGCTGATCGCTACGATTGGTTTGTCCGCTGGTCTGAGTATGGTGAAGCCCCGCCGTTCTGGGAAGCCGGATATGTAGTAAAACGCTTTGGGCTCAGGCTTGATGAAGGCTAGAGCAACTGGCGTATTTCCTTGCCGCTCGTCATGATGCGGCGGAGTATTCTCCGGGTTACGTCGATCAGTCTCTGCTTCAGGCGTCCATGTGAAAGGCCAGTCGGGCTTGTTGATGTCAGTTTGTCAGGGTTTGGGAAGCGCCGTCGGGGGTAAATGAAGCTCAATAAATGGGTGCTGTGATGTCAGGCCCGGGAACCCTGACATGGCTTCAGTTGTGGGGTCATTGTCATTAGATGTTTGGGCAGAGCAAGCAGGAGAAGGGGAGCATGATCTGCATTAAGGGTAGGATTTGAAGGCTCTCTGGAGGGCGTGCCGATTTGTTGGGCCGTTGCCAGTATTGGGCTTACCTTTAGAGAGGGACTGCGGGGAATCGTGGCTTGTTCGTGGTACGGAGCCTCCTGTTCAGGTGGATACGAGAGCGGCGGGCGCTCAGATTCGATTTCTGAGGGAGGAAAACCAGAAACTACCGAAGTCAGGTGGATCAGCAACGGCTAATGCTGCCACCTGGAAAGAGGGGAAGACCGCTAGCGATCAGGGTGAGGCTTCAGGGCAATGTCAAGAGCTTGGTCGTAGTGGTCCGCTTCAAGGCGTATCCAGGCCTTGGAGCCAAACCCGGCAGCCGACCGGGTTTGGCTCGGGTTTCTAGCTTCTCTGCCGGGTACCGTCAGGTACGCTAATCCGCGTTCCGATCGAGGTTTACTTCAAAGCGGGCGATGAGACTCGAACTCACGACATTCAGCTTGGGAAGCTGACGCTCTACCAACTGAGCTACGCCCGCAGTTGGAACCGCACAGTGTACCCGCTGGCGGGGGCGGGGGGTAGGATGGGGGCGGGGTAGATGATGGGTGGTTGGCGGGCGGTGACGGGTGGTGGTGAGGGAAAGAGACGTGCAGTCCCAGCGGGGCCCTTCGGGCCGCCCGCTACACGGGGGCTCGGGGCCGCACGGGGTTGCGGCATGACGTGACGCGTACGGCGTAGGCTGGGCCTGCCCCGCTAGTAGGGGAGCGCGGTTCGGGAGTAACGGATTGTCGAGTCAACTGAAGAAATGTGGGTTAGCGGCGATCTAACCGCCCTCGGAAGCCCGTATCGTTCGTGTTTTACTCGGCGATACAAGGGGCGTCGTGGGTTGCGTGCCATCAGGGCGGCACAGCTCGATCATGTCGGGCTATGTTGGGAATTTTTACCCAGGGTGTGCGGATCGGTCGGTGGGGTGACGGGTGGGGTAACCGGCTGAGGTTGGGGGTAAGGAAATGCGAACAAGTCGTTGCGGGGCGGCGTTTATGATTTATGATTCCGCGGGAGGACTGCGTGGGAATCCTGTAAGGGTGTTGTTTTGGAGACGAGCCCCGTTTTGGGGTGTTGGACGATGCGAGAAGGGGGGGCTCGCGGTGTGTAGAGGCGATGGAGTCGAGGACCACCACTGCTGCTGATCGGTTGCTGCCCTGGGGGGTGCTGGCGGTGCTGTTGGGGTTGGTGGTGATGGTGGGGTGGCGGCCGATCTCGGAGATCGTGCGGATCGGGTGGTCGGACGACAACAGTTCGTATGTCCTGGCGGTGCCGTTGTTGGCGACGGTGCTGGCGTGGGTGCGTCGTAAGGAGATCGCGGCGGCGGCGGGGACGCCGAGGTGGCGGGGCGTGGGGGTCGGGCTGATGGTGGCGGGGCTGGCGATGTATGTGGGCAGCTACTGGATGGGGTTTGACTCGTTCTGGTACGCGAGCCCGGTCCTGATGGGGCTGGGGGCGGTGGCGTTGGCGTTCGGGGGTGGGGTGTTGTGGGCGGCGCTGCCGGCGGCGGTGATGATGCTGTTTGTGGTGCCGATGCCGGCGGTGGCGGACCACCACATTTCGCAGCCGATGCAGAAGGTGGCGTCGATCACGACGACGGAGCTGCTGACGCTGTTCGGGGTGCCGATCGAGCGGGACGGGAACCTGCTGAGCATCAACGGCGAGTCGGTGAACGTGGCGGAGGCGTGCAGCGGGATGCGGAGCGTCTTCGCGTTGTCGGTGCTGATCTACACGATGGTGTTCATCCGGCGGTACCGGTGGTTTGTGCGGGTGCTTCTGGTGGTGTCTGCCCCGCTGATCGCGATGGTGTGCAACCTGTTCCGGGTGGTGCCGGTGACGCTGGCGTATGGGCATGGGGACAAGACGCTGGCGGATGCGCTGCACGACTGGTTGGGTTTCGTAGCGTTCGGGGTGGCGATCGTGATGTGCCTGGGCGTGGTGAGCGTGCTGCAGTGGGCCAGGGTCCGGGTGGTGGTGCCGCGTGCGGTGGTGACTCCGACGAGGCAAGCGGCGGTGGATAGCAGACTTAATCGTTCATTTGGAATGGGCGGGTGGGCGGCGGTGGGTGTGAGCGTGGCGATGCTGGTGGGGATGGGTGGGGTGATTTATTCGCCGACGGAGTCGCGGGAGGCGGAGGTGTATCACGAGCGGGTGCGGGTGGCGGTGGACGGGCTGCCGATGGCGTTCGGGCGGTGGCAGGGGACGTATGTGCCGTTGACCGCCCCGGCGGAAGAGGAGCTGAAGCCGAACGCGGTGTACAGCGTCGAGTTCCGGGACAAGGTGACGGGCAAGGCGTTCAAGGCGTCGCTGATCCACTGCACGTACGCGCGGGACATGGGGATGCACTCGCCGCCGGTGTGTTACCCAAACAGCGGGTGGCACATGGGGGGTGCCGAGGGGCGGTCGTGGACGGCGGCGGAGCGGGGCAGTGTGTCGGGGACCAAATATGTGTTCCGGCGGATGATCCAAGGGCGGATGATCCAGCTGCACGTGGCGAATTTCTATGTGATGCCGGGTGGCGGTTTTTCGGTGGAGAACGAAGCGATCCGGGAGCGGGCGAAGCTGCCCTGGCTGGACCGGTTCGGGGTGGCGCAGGTGCAGCTGGTGTTCGATATGCACTTTACGGAGGCGGAGCGGGAGCGGATTGTAGAGTCGTTCCTGGAGCAGAGCTGGGAGGCGTTTGAGGTGATTCAGTCTGGGATGGTGTTATGAGTGGTGCTCCGGTGAAACGAGGGCCGAGGTCTGAGCGTGGTGTGGAGGAGGTGGCAGAGGCAGCGCCGAAGGCGGGGGGGGTGGGTGAGCGCTCGCGGGGTGCGGACGGTGAGGGTGCGGTGGTGTCGGGTTCGGGTGAGGGTTCGCGTTCGCGCCGAAAGCGGGGGGTGAAGGGCTGGCTGGTGACGAACTGGCGGCTGGCGTTGGTGATCGGGGTGGTGCTGGGGATCGGCAGCGGGGTGAGCGGGTTTGCGTTCTGGCGTTACGCGGAGTGGCGGCTGGAGACGCGTGACCTCCGGCTGAACGGGTTTGTGGCCTACGACCAGGACGACTTCACGACGGCGGCATCGCTGCTGGGGGATTACGTGGCACGTCGCCCGGAGGACAGCAGCGCGTTGTTCCGGCTGGGGATGTCTCGGCTGCAGTCGCGGCCGGTGACGCTGGAGACGCTGCACGAGGCGCGGGTCACGCTGCAGCAGGTCTTAGAGCTGGATAACGACAACCACGCGGCACGGCGGGGGCTGACGAACGTGTTGCTGCAGCTGGCACGGGTGGACCCGGTGTTCTTCGACGAGGCGGAAGCGCAGGCGATGGTGCTGTTCGGGGTGTACCCGCGGGATACGTATGCGTTCAGCGTCGTGACGCAGCTGATGATGCGGGAGCGTCGAGTGGACGAGGCGATCGCGTTGGCGGACAGCGTGCTCAACGCGGAGGTGTTGCCGGAGGCGATGCGGGACGCGGCGATGCTGGTCAAGGCCCGGGCCTATCAGCGGAAGGGCGATCTGGAGGACGCGATCTTCTGGGCGGAGTCGTGTGTGAAGGAGTCGGCGGCGAACCTGGAGGCGCAGCGGCTGTACCTGCAGCTGGCGGAGCAGCTGAACCGGGAGCCGGAGTCTTACGCCCGGCATGCGAAGCGGTTGTTCGAGGCTCGGCCGGACGTGGCGATGAACCGGGTGATGTACGCGGTGGCGAGCCAGTCGGCGGCGCGGCGGGCGGCGGTGCGTCAGGACCGCGAGGCGGCGGCGCGTTATGGGCAGCAGGCGCTGGAACTGCTGCGAGGGACGGCCGAGCTGGAGCTGACGTCGGAAGAGATGGCGTTGGTGTTGCAGCAGCTGGAGCAGCTGCGGGCGACCACGGACGTGATGGGCTTTTTGGAGAGCCAGATCGGGCGGAGCGATTCGGGCTGGCTGCAGACGGAGTATGTGAGGCGGGCGTTGCTGCTGGGTCAGCCGGACAAGGTGCTGGCGACGACGGCGGAGCTGGACGCGGGGTCGGCGGAGGTGTCGGCGGAGCTGGTGGGTCTGCGCGTGTTGGCGATGATTGCGACGGGCGCGGATGCGGGGACGCTTCGGCCGATGCTGGAGGGGTTGGCGGCGCGTCGGGGTGAGGCGTTGGCGGACGCGTGGCTGCTGCTGCTGTCGATGCAGGGCTTCGAGGTGCCGGGCCAGCCGGCTGCGGGTTTGGAGCAGGGGCTTGAGGTGATTGACAAGGCGTTGGCGGAGAAGCCGAGGGACCCGTTCCTGCTTCGGGTTCGGGGCCGGCTGCTGGAGCCGATGGGCCGGGTGACGGCGGCGCGGGGCTCGTATTCGGAAGCGGCACGTTGGGCGCCGTACTGGCACGAGCCGGCGATGGACTTGGCGCGGAGCTACTCGCGTTCGGGTCAGGTGGATCAGATGCTGCGTTGGGCGCAGGACGCGGTTCGGCGTCGTCCGGATGTGCAGGCGGCGCAGCTGCTGCTGGTGGACGCGACGCTGCGGAGCGGGGAAGGCGTCGCGCCGGAGCGTCTGACGGAGATGGTCTCGGCGGTGGAAGCGGCGCGGGCTGAGAGCCCGGGGCTGGTGCCGCTCCTGGTGCGGTTGAAGCTGGAGGCGGATGACCGTGCGGGGGCCGAGCAGGCCATTGCGGAGGCGTGGGCGGACGAAGCGGTGGGGCAGGCGACACGTCGGGAGCTGGCGGGGTTGGCGGTGTCGGAGCGGCTGGCCGGTGCGGAGCGATATGTGCAGTCGCTGATGGATGGGGCGGTGGGGGCGGTGGACCTGCAGCTGGCACGGATGGAGCTGGTGCTGAACACGGAGCGGCTGGGCGTGAACGCGGCGCTTGATCGGTTGGAGTCGCGTCGGCAGGCGGCGTCGGACTCGGGTGAGCCGGGCTGGGCGATCCTGCGGGCGACGGCGATGACGCGGTCCGATCCGGCGGGTGCGCGGGAGCTGATGGGTCGGGTCTCGGCGGCCCATGCCGACAATGTACGGGTTCAGATGCAGGTCTTGGGGTTGGACCTCGCGTGGGACGACCCGGAGCTCGTGCGTGCGGCGTTGGAGCGGGCGCGGGCGGCGGAGGAGACGGAGACCGAACAGCTGCGGGTGTTCGGGGCGCGGTATCAGCTGCACCACGGCAGCGGTCCGGACGAGTGGGGTCAGGCGGTGCGGACCCTGCTGGAGGTGGTGCAGGCGAACCCGCGGCACGCTCCGATCGCGGCGCGGCTGCTGCTGATCCAGGCGTCGGCGGTGTTCAATATGCCGGATGTTGAGGTGCAGCAGCGGACGCGGCTGCAGTCGGTCCGGCCGACGGACCTGGACAATGTGCTGGGGATCACGCGTCGGCTGACGCAGCTGGGGCGTGACCGGATGGCGGAGCGGCTGCTGGACCGTGTGGGCGAGAACCCGCGGGTGGATGCCTACGAGCTGGCACGGGTCGAGGCGATCAACCACGCGGACCGTCGGCGGTACGACCGGGCGATCCAGACGCTGGAACGCCACTACGTGGACGCGGGGACGCCGACCCCGCCTGACGCGTTCTTCGGATCGCTGTATGTCGAAGCGGGTCGGTCCGACCGGGCGTCGGCGATCGCGGAGGCGTTGATCGAGGCGGGTAGTGCTGAGCAGTTGATTCAGGGTGCGGGAATTTTGGCGCAGATCGGTTCGACGGATCGGCTGGAGTCGCTGCTTGCGGAGCTCGGTGAACGGGAGATGGATGCGGGTGAGCGGGCGTTTACACGGTCGCGGCTGGAGGTGTTGGCGGGTCGGCCGGAGGACGCGATGAGCTCGCTGCGGGCGGCGGTGGAGGCCGAGCCGGGGTCGACGGTTTACCGGTTGGAGCTGATGAGCCGGCTGCTGGAGCGTGGGGATATGGAGGGTGCGGCCGCGTTGGCGGCGGATGCGCCGGGTGATGACGCGCGTTTCGGGCTGTTGGCGCCGCGTCGGGAGCTGGTCCGGCTGGCGCTGCTGGACCCGCTGGCGTCGCAGGTGCTGCGGGAGACGCTGCGGCTGCCCGAGCGGGTTGAGCGGGATGTCCCGGTGCTGGAGCTGCTGGTTCGGCTGTCGTCGGCGTCCGAGTCGGAGCGGCCGAGCTTGATTGATGAGCTGGTGCGTGAGGTAGACCGTTCGCCGCGTCGGTTGGGGCCGCAGGCCGCAGCACTGGGTTGGCTGATCCGTGCGGAGCGTTGGTCGGAGGCGGCACGTCGGGCACAGCGGGCGAGCTTGCTGCTGCCAAACCAGAGCGTGCTGCTATCGACCACGGCGACGGCGTTGCTGCAGGCGGGTGACCTGAGCTCGGCGCAGGCGCTGGCGTTGGCGTGGCGAAACCGGTTGGGCGACACCTGGCCGGCAGACCGGGTGTTGATCCGGGTGGCGGGTCTGCAGGCCCGGCTGGACGACCCGGACGGGGTGCGGGATCGGTTGGGCGGTTACCTGCGTCAGGCGGAGTCGATGCCCGGGCGTGACCTGCGGGTGACGCGTGCGGTGGCGTCGGAGCTGCTGCAGTCGGGGCGGGTTTCGGAGGTGGTGGCGATCTACGCGGGGCTGCCCGCGGACGAGGGGGCGTGGCGGGAGTCTTGGCCGTCGTTGGCGGCGGTGGTGGCGGGTGAGCCGGAGGTGTTGCGGGCGTTTATTGAGGCGGTGCCGGGGGTCGCAGGGGAATCGCCGGAGGAGATGGTCATCTTGACGCAGGCGTTGTCGTGGCGGAACGCGGCGGTGTCGGGTGCGGGGGCGTCGGCGACGCGTAACGCGGTGCTGCTGCTGCGGCCGCTGGTGGATCGGCAGTCGCCGCCTTCGTTGGCGTTGAACCTCTACGGCAACCTGGCGCTAGAGACGGCGGATTACGCTAAGGCTGAGGACGCGTTCACGAAGCTGCTGGTGATCAACGAAGACGACGTGACCGCAAAGAACAATTTAGCGATGGCGTTGATGCTGTCGGGTCGTGACCTGGAGCGTGCGGAGACGCTGGCACGAGAAGCGTTGGCGGTGCTGCCGGATCAGCCGGCGGTGATGGACACGGTGGCCCGGGTGCTGGTGGCGCGGGGGCGTGAGGCGGATGCGCTGCCGTATTTGGAGCGGGCGGTGGAGCGTCAGCCGTTGGTGGTGGAGTGGCAGCTGTTCCGGGCAGAGGTGCTGCTGAAGCTGGGCCGAGAGCCAGAGGCGCGGGTGGTGGTCAACCGGATCCGGGAGGATTTTGTGGTGGAGCGGATGAGCAGCGAGGAGCGGGAGCGTCTGCAGGCGTTGGAGTCTCGGCTGGTGGCGGGTTAGGCGGGTTGCCTGATCGGTGGGTTGTTCAGGATGCTGCGGGTTTTGTTGCATCGCTCTGATGCACATTGGATGGGTGCAAGGGCTTGGGAGAGGCGTGATAGGCCTGTTTGACGGGAGCTTGACCCGAGTCCGTGTCATCCTTTGTGTGTTCTGGGTTACATATAGATTGCGATCGCTCGGCGATCGGTTATGGTTTCCGGGTTGCGGGTGGTTTTCCTGGGGTTTGCGGGGGCTTCGGAGCGATTTCGGAGCCTTTGTTGGGTATTTCGGAACAACTGAGAGGCAGTTTCGGTACTGTCGGTGCAGGGAACGTGTGCGACACGGTTCACCAGGAAACGATCGGAGCGGGCAGAAAGAGCTATGGACAGGCCGCAGCGGCAGATCGGAGGCGTGGGTACCGGCAGGAGCGGCCGTCGCGGTCGGCGACGTGCGGGTCCGTTTGTAGGGGTTTTGAGGCCTTGGCCGGGCCGAATACGGAGAACCGATTGGCCCGCGGGCTGAACACGCGTCAGGATACCGAGGCTGGAGTATGCCGTTTTGCACCCACGCGAGGCAGAACACCCCGACGGGGCTTGGATTCAACAGAACTGGAAGGCAACTGTGGATAATCCCGAGAGGAGTTTGAATGGTGGCGGGTCGATGGGTTCGACCAACGGCAATGGCCAGGGCAATGGCCACAGCCACGGTCACCTCATGGAGCGGGCGTCGGAGGCGTACGCCACCGAAGCGGTGCGTTTGGCGCCCGAACCCGTCCGGATGGGGGCCGAGCCGTCGGGGGGCAAGCTGAATCTGGTGGGCGTGTTGTGGGGCCGGAAGCTGGTGATCACGCTGTGCCTGATCCTGGGTGCGGCGGCGGCGTGGGCGTATGGGACACAGCTGATCGACGAGTACCGCAGCATCTCGCTGGTGTACATCGAGCGGCAGGGCCCGCGGGTGATCTCGTACGACGATATGGCGATGTCGATCAACCAGGGCCTGAGCGCCCAGGTGCAGATTATGCGGTCGTCGACCCTGATCAATCAGGCGTTGGAACTGCCTGCGATGCAGCAGACGGAACTGGTGCGGACCACGCCCGATGCTGCGTTGGCGGCGATTGCGAGTGGGTTGATTGTGAAGCCGTCGATGAGCGGCGACCTGTTGACGGTGGAGTACATCTCGCCGAACAGCCAGGACAACGCGGTGATCGTCAACAGCATCGTTGAGGCGTACATCGGGTATCATAACAGCAAGAAGCGGAAGACTGCGTCCGAAGTGCTCAAGATCCTGCGGGATGAGAAGGCCCAGCTGGAGACGGAGTTTGAAGAGCTCAACCGGGCGATGCTGAAGTTCAAGCAGGACCGCAGCACGATCACGTTTGTCGACGCGTCGGTGAGCCCGGAGATCGCCCGGCTGCAGCGGCTGTCTGAAGAGTACACGCAGGCACAGCTGCGGACGATCCAGACGCGGATGGACCTCGGAGCCGCCCGCGCGGTGAAGGATGACCCCGAGCAGCTCGAGGCGCTCATCAAGCAGTCGAAGCTGGCGGGCAACCCGATCGCCGCGTCGGTGTCGAGTGACATCGAGCTGGAGGTGGGCATCGAGCGGACCAAGCGCCAGCTGGCGGCGGTGACCCTGCGCCACGGCGAGCAGCACCACCTGACCAAGTCGTTGGCCGCCAACCTGCTGGTGATGCAGGACGAGCTGTCGGGCACGCAGGGCAGCGCAGCCGACCGCTACATCGAGACCCTGCTGGCCCGCTACGACGACTCGGTCGCCATCGAAGCGACGATGAAGAAGGAGTACGAGGAGCAGCGCATCCGGGCGATGCAGCAAGACATCCAGCAGACCGAGTATCAGATGATGGAGGTGGTCGCCAAGCGGCTGAACCGGCAGATCGACATCATCGACGGCCGGATCAAGGAGATCAACGTCACGGAAGACACCGGGGTGCTGACGATCTCGGTGCTGGAGCCTGCGGTGGCGTCGGCCACGGTGGTGTCGCCGAACCGGACGCGGATCCTGGCGATGGGTCTGCTGCTGGGGATGATGGTGGGGGTCGGGCTGGCGTTCCTGCTGGACTGGTTGGACGACCGGGTCCGGTCTGCGGACGAGCTGACCGATTACTTGGGCCTGGCGGTGCTGGGTGCCCTCCCGAAGGTGGAGAAGGCGGCGGCCACGAAGATGGGTGCGATCGTCGAGCAGGAGCCGAGGTCGGCGATCGCCGAGGGGTACCGGACGGTGCGGACGGCACTGCATTTCGGGACGCTGCGGACCGGTGGCCGGACCATCCTGGTGACGTCCCCGCAGGCGTCGGACGGCAAGTCGACGGTGGTGAGCAACCTGGCGACCGCGTTCGCTCAGACGGGTGCTCGGACGCTGATCGTCGACGCGGACTGCCGGAAGCCGATGCAGCACAAGCTGCAGGGCCTGCGGAACAAGGTGGGGCTGACGTCGGTGCTCAACGAGGATGTGACGCTGGAAGACGCGATCCAGCCCACGGGTGTGCCGTCGATGGACTTGCTCTCGTGCGGGCCGCTGCCGACGAACCCGGCGGAGCTGCTGAACACCGCGATGTTCGAGCAGCTGCTGATCGAGCTGACCGAGCGGTACGACCGGATCCTGATCGACTCGCCGCCTGTGGTGGCGGTCAACGACGCCCGTGTGATCGCGGCGTTGGCGGACGCGACGCTGCTGCTGGTCAAGGCCGGCTCGTCGCGGCGGAAGGTGGTGGACACCGCGGTCCTTGCGCTCGAGTCTGTTGGGGCTCGGATCGTCGGGACGGTGGTGAACTGTGTGGTCTCGGGGCGTGGACGCTACGGCGGCTACGGGCCGTATGGCTACTACGGGCACGGCCAGGGCTACGAGTCAGCGCCCACCAGCTCGGGGTTGCTCGAAGCGGGGATGACGCTGGACGACGACGCGCTGCGGCAGCCACAGTCGCAGGAGATCAAGCCCTGATGACGGCGGGTAAGGGCTGGTCGTCGCAGGAGGGAGTTGGTGAGCCTTGGAGCGTCTCTCAGGGCGTGCCGCGTAGGCGAGGTTATGTGGTTTCGAAGGTCAAGGATGGCGGGCTGCGAAGGGTGGCGTTTGGCACTTCCGTATCGGTAGCCTTGCGTGGTGCGGGACATGTAGCCAGGTTTGGGGAGCTGGGTAATCTGCAGGGTTTGAGCATGCCTGCAGACGGGGTCTGCTGTGGGTTTTGGGGTGGGGCTCGAGAGAAATTGGCATCGTCGGGCGGGCGGCTTATGCTTCGCCGCATGTCAGTGAATGATGGGCGATCCAGACGAGACGGGTGGGGTTGGGGAAAGACAAGCCAACCGGTGCGTGTTCGGGGATGCGCCGGTAAGGGGGTGGGGCAGGGAGAGCGGGTGGGGGCCCGGCGCGGAGGCGTCGTGAATATCACGTCGGCGGAGCGGTCACTGGGCTGGCCGACCGGCTGACAAAGACGGCTTAAGTGGGCTGGCGTTTGCCGGTTGCTAGAGGCCGTGGGCTTTTGCGAAGTGTCGGTGCACCGACGGGGACGGAGTCTACACCCCGCACACCGCTAAGCGGCACTGCCACGGCTGGCAGGCCGGGACAACAGGCAGGATAGACGACAGGTCATGCTCAAGATCCAGGACAACCCGCCGATGCGTCTCGAGGCGACCGCCTCGGTCAGGGACTACGACGGGCCATGGTGGGTGGCCCACACCAAGTCTCGGCATGAGAAGGCCCTGGCGTGGGAGCTGCATGAGCTGGGGATTGGTTACTTCCTGCCCATGCTGATGCGTGAGACGATGTCTGGTGGCCGGAAGCGGCGTCAGCTCCGTCCCCTCTTCACGTCCTACATGTTCTTCTGCGGCGGCGACATGGAGCGTTACCGGGCGCTCTCGACGCACCGCGTGGCCAACGTGCTGCCGGTGACTGAACGCGAGCGGTTCGTGTCGGAAATCGCTGCCATTGAATGCGCTATTGACTCCGGGCAGGTGCTCCGGCTATATCAGATGGTCAGTGTTGGGGAACGGGTCAGGGTCACGCGGGGACCCATGGCCGGCCACGAGGGCAGAGTTGTAAGAGTTGATGGGTTGGAGCGTGTCGTTCTGTTCATCAGCATCCTTGGCCGGGGCGCGGAGTTGGAGATCCATGGCGACCACTTGGAGCGGCTCGATGAGGGGGATTGATGCAGGGTATTGAGCGCGTAATGGCCTCGCACTGGCTGCTGCTGGCGCTGCTGCCGGTGTCGGTGGCGGTGGTCTCGCTGCTGTCGCTGCCGATCGTGATCTACGCGGCGCGACGCTGCGGGATCATCGACATGCCGCACCCCAGGAAGGTGCACTTGGCACCGACGCCGCGGGTGGGCGGTGTGGCGATCGCAGGTTCGGCATTGCTAGGCGGCGCGCTGGGGCTTTGGGCGTTGGCCGCTGGCGGGTTGGTCTTCCCAGAGGACTTCGCCGAGCAGATGATTGTGGTCGGAGCGGTGCTGCTGTTCGTGTTCGGGGTGGGGTTGGTCGATGACATCCGGACGATCTCGCCGAAGTTCAAGGCCCTGTCACTGGTCGCGGCGGCGCTGGCCCTGGCGGGGATCGGGGTACGGCTGGACCTGATCCTGCTGGGGGGCGGTCGTGAGCCGATGGAACTCGGCGCCATCGCGTGGGTGCTCACGCCGCTGTTCGTGGTCACGCTTGCCACGGCACTGAACTTCATCGACGGGCTGGACGGTTTGTGCGGCGGGGTCTCGGCACTCGCCGCGGCGGTGTGTGCAGCGGTCCTGCTGATCGGCGGCGATGTGCTGCTGGCGATCCTCCCGCTGAGCCTACTCGCGGCGATCGCCGGCTTCCTCGTGCTCAACCGCCACCCCGCACGCGTGTTCATGGGCGACTCGGGCAGCATGTTCATCGGCGTCGCCCTGGCGGTCTGCATGATGCTGGCCAACCGCAGCGTCGGGACCATGCACGGCATCCTGCTGCCGCTGCTCGCACTGAGCGTGCCGTTGGCGGACACTCTCGTGACGTTCCTCCGGCGGAAGTTCGTGCAACGGCAATCGATCTTCGCCGCCGAGCGGGGCCACATCCATCACCACCTGATCGACACGGGGCTCACCCAACGCCAGGCGGTCTACACGATCTACGCGGTGTCGGCTGCGTCGGTGGCCATCGGCGTGGTCGCCCTGCTCGCACCGGGCTGGGCGACGCTCGGCATCCTCTCGCTGCTGGTGCCGCTGCTCTACGGCCTGTTCCGCTTCGCCGGCTCGCTGACCACCCGCACCATGCTCGGCGCGGTCCGTCGCAAGCGGTTCATCGACCGGGTCTACCGCAACGAAGAGCGGCAGCTCCAAGACCTGCAGCTGCGGTTCCGCTCGGCACAGGACTTCCAGTCATGGTGGCAGGCGGTGTGCGACGCGGCCACGGCGTTCCACTTCTTGCGGGTGGACCTGCCGGTGATCGGGCGTAACGGCGAGGTGCGGCGTCTGGAATGGCGGGACATGGACGCGGACTCGTCGGCGGACGAGGTGTGTGCGATCCCCCGGCTGAGCGCGAAGGTGCCGATCCGGGACCGGCGGGCGGACGGGCCGTTGGAGGCGTCGGTCGAGCTGGCGGCGGCGGACTCGCTAGAGCTGGCGGGGCACCGCTTGGCGTTGTTCTCGAGGCTGATGGCGGAGCACGCGGTTGCCGACCTGCAGGACACGCGGGGCAGCCGACAGCACGACGACTGGCAGCAGGTGCGTGAGCGGGGTGTGCCTGCGTACAAGAACGGTCGGCAGACCGAGGCAACGGGCCAGGCTGATGTCGACGCGGGTGTGCAGAACGGTCAGGCCGACGGCTCGCATGAGCAGAAGCCCGAGCACGAGCCGACGTTCCTGGGGGAGCTGCTTCGCCGGAGCACGTTCGGGTTCCGGCTCTCGCGTCAGATCAAGAAGACCGAGAAGGAGCGGCGTGCCGCGAACCAGATTGTGGACCCGCGTGAGCTGCTGACCGAACCCAAGAGCGCGGCCAAGGATTACGACCCCAGCAAGCCCTTGGAGGGTTTGCGGGTCGCGGTGGTGCACGACTTCCTCTATGTCTACGCGGGGGCCGAGCGGGTCCTCGAGCAGATGATCAAGGTTGTCCCGCAGTGCGACGTCTTCGCGTTGTTCGATTTCCTGCCCACGAAGAGCCGGACGTTCTTAGCGGGCAAAGAAGTCAAGACGTCGTTTATCCAGCGGATGCCTTTAGCGCGGAAGAAGCACCGGGCGTTCCTGCCGGTGATGCCGTTGGCGATCGAGCAACTGGACCTGTCGGGCTACGACCTGGTGATCTCCAGCTCGTATCTGGCCGCCAAGGGCGTGATCACCGGGCCCGACCAGCTGCACGTCTGCTACTGCCACTCCCCGGCCCGATACGCTTGGGACCTGCAGCACCAGTACCTCGATCGACAAGGCGTGGGCTTCGGCCCCAAGGGCATCCTGGCCCGCGCGATCCTTCAATACATCCGCAACTGGGACGTCCGCTCCGCAGTGGGCGTCGACAAGTTCATCGCCAACAGCGAGTTCATCGCCCGCCGCATCGGCAAGGTCTACCGGCGCAGTGCCGAGGTCATCTACCCGCCGGTCAACACAGAGTCGTTCTCGGTCGGCGATGACCGCTCCGAGTTCTACCTGACGGTGTCTCGGCTGGTGCCTTACAAGCGGATCGACATCCTGGTCGAGGCGTTCAACAAGATACCCGACAAGCGTCTGGTCGTGGTGGGCGACGGCCCCGAGCGTGAGGCGCTCGAGAAGATCGCCGAGCCGAACGTCACGTTCGCGGGGCACCAACCGCAGGCCGAGATGCTCCGGTACATGCAGCTGGCCAAGGCCTTCGTGTTCGCGGCGGAGGAAGACTTCGGGATCGTCCCGGTCGAAGCGATGGCCTGCGGCACCCCGGTGATCGCGTTCGGCCACGGCGGGGTCCGCGAGTCTGTCGTGGAGGGGGTCACCGGCATGTTCTTCGAAGAGCAGAACGAGCTCAGCGTGATCCGCGCGATCCGGCGGTTCGAGGCCGACGGGCTCTCCGCCGATCCCGACGCGATCCGGGCTCATGCCGAGCACTTCAACGCCGGGCGTTTCCGGGACGAGCTGCGTGAGCTGTTGCACCGGGACTGGAAGGCATTCCGTGCCGCGAAGCGGGTGGTGGGCCCCGTGTCGCGTCGTGAGACCCAGCCGGACTCGGTGGTGGTCGAGACGCTCACGCCCGTATCTGATCCCGTATCCGACCCGCACGACAGCGGGGATGCCGACGCCCGGGTCGCCACGCCATGACCCAGGCCTCGCCGCTCCCCACCCAGACGCCCTCCGCGGGGCCTGCCGCAGAGCTGCCACCGTCGGCCAGCCCGCCCGGGTCAACTGGCAGCCCCGAGCATCCCGCGCTGCATGAGGTGACCTACACCCCCGGCAGCGGGCTGCGTCAACCCGGCCGGCTCGTCGGCGAGATGTGGGGCGACCTGTTCGCCTCCCGCGGGCTCGCCTGGCGCCTGATCATCCGGAACCTCTCGGCCCAGTTCCGCGGCGCTGCCCTCGGCTGGGCCTGGGCCTTCCTCCCGCCCGTCGCCGCCGCCGGCACGTTCATCCTCCTCAACGCCACCGGCGTCATCGCCTCCGACCCCGCCATCGGCATGCCCTACGCCGTCTTCGCCTTCGTCGGCACCATCCTCTGGCAGTCCTTCGTCGACGCCATCCAGAAACCCCTCGCCGTCGTCAACGCCAGCCGGTCCATGCTCACCAAGATCAACTTCCCCCGCGAAGCCCTGCTGCTCGCCGGCATCGGAGAAGTCCTGTTCAACACCACGATCCGCTTGCTGCTGCTTGTGGCCGTGCTGCTCGCGTTCCAGACCCCCCCGGCCTGGACGTTCCCGCTCGCCCTGCTGGGCCTCGGCACGCTCATCCTTACCGGCACCGTCATCGGCGTGATGCTCACGCCCATCGGCATGCTCTACAAAGACGTCCAACAAGCACTCACCATGCTGCTCGGGCTGCTCATGTTCCTCACCCCCGTCGGATGGGCCGTCCCCGACGCGGGCTTCCGGTCGTACTCGGCCTGGATCAACCCCGCCGCCGCACCCCTGCTCAACGCCCGCTCCCTGCTCATCACCGGCCAAGCCGACTACCTCGGCCAGACCCTCATCATGCTCGGCGTCGCCGGGGTCCTGACCCTCCTCGGCTGGCTGCTCTACCGTCTGGCCATGCCCATCCTCATCGAGAGGATCGGCTCCTGATGCCCGGCGAGGTGCTCATCCAGGCCGACGGCGTGGGCAAGAAGTTCTGCCGCGACCTCAAACGCTCGCTCTGGTACGGCGTCAAGGACCTGGGCACCGAGCTCACGGGCCGCACCGGCGCGAAAGACCGGCTACGCAAGCAGGAGTTCTGGGCCGTCGACGACGTGTCGTTCGAGGTCCGCCGCGGCGAGTGCCTCGGGCTCATCGGGCACAACGGGGCCGGCAAGTCCACGCTGCTGAAGATGCTCAACGGGCTGATCAAGCCCGACCGCGGGTCGATCACGATGCGGGGCCGCATCGGCGCCCTGATCGAGCTCGGCGCGGGATTCAACCCCATCCTCACCGGCCGGGAGAACGTCTACGTCAACGGCTCCGTGCTGGGGATGACCAAGCAGGAGATCGACGCGAAGTTCGACGCCATCGTCGAGTTCGCCGAGATCGGCGAGTTCATCAACGCCCCGGTGCAGAGCTACAGCAGCGGCATGAAGGTCCGGCTCGGCTTCGCGGTCGCCGCACAGCTCGAGCCCGATGTGTTGCTGATCGATGAGGTGCTCGCCGTCGGCGATGTGAAGTTCCGGACCAAGTGCTACAACCGCTTGGCCGAGATGCAGGACCGCTGCGCGTTCATCCTGGTCTCGCACCAGATGAGCCACATCAGTTTCATCTGCGACAAGACGCTTCTCTTGAAGCGGGGTCAAACACTGTTTCACGGCAAGACCGCTGAGGGTGTTCAGCTTTATATGAAAGAGAACACATCGGGTGATGACAAGCCGGAGAGTTGTGTGATCGTTGATGATCCGATCCGTTCGGTGGACTTCCGGGTCGGCAGCGATGAATTACCGGTTGGGGCGCCGCTGCATCTTGATGTAGACCTTCAAGCGGGCATGGATATTGGCGAGGTCTACGTCCGACTGATTGTTCACGACAGCGGACATCAATCTGTAGCCGAACTCAACACGCAGTGGCTTGGCGTTGATCACCGCATCTCTTCGGGGGCGAGCACGATCCCGATTGCAATCAACAGCCTACGGCTGAAGCCTGGTGACTATCACGTGTCGGTCTTTGTTCATGGCATCGAGGGGCTGCGTACCTATGTGAGCGCGAAGAACTGCTGCTCTTTCCGCGTCGAGGGCCCGATGTTCCCCGGTTCATCCGACTATGTTTTGGAGGTGGCCCATGCCGATTAATGGCTGTGAGCTCCGATTGTTCTGCCCGGTTTCTCGAAGGGGTGTGGCGTGAGTTGTGCAGCGATCGTGACGGCAAAGGGCGGAAACCAGACGCTGTCGAACAAGAACGTGGTGCCGGTGCTGGGGGTGCCGGTGATGGCGTACCCGATCCGTGCAGCGAAGATGGCGCACTCGATCGATCACGTCTACGTGTCCACGGAAGACGAGCTGATCACGTCGATCGCCGAGGGCGAGGGGGCGACCCTTATCGATCGGCCCGCCGAGCTGAGCGAGCCGACGTCGCAGCACCGGGACGTGATCAAGCACGCGGTGGAGCACGTCAAGGCGCTTGACCCGGAGCTGGAGTTTGTGGTGGTGCTGCTGGGGAACACGGTGATGGTGACGCCGGGCATGATCGACCGGTGTGTGAAGCGGATGCAGGCGGGCGGCTGCGACTCTTGCCTCACCGTTTGGAAGGCCCAGGACGACCACCCATATCGGGCGCTCTCGGTGTCGGAAGACGGGTATGTCGAGTCGATGATGAACGCGAGCTCGAACTCGAACCGGCAGAGCTACCCGACCGCGTATTTCTACGATCAGGGGGTCTGGGCGTTCCGGTGGGAGTGTGCGATCGAGCAGAAGGGACCGGCGCCGTGGGTCTGGCTGGGCGAGCAGTGTGTGGCGATCGAGCGGCCGTGGGTGACCGGGCGTGACATCCACAGCTGGATCGATGTGGCGGCGAGCGTGTGGTACCTCAACGCGATCCAGGCCTACGACTTCCAGGACTACGAGGAGGTCTGACCGATGCGTCGCGGCGTTCGGAGGCTGGTGCGTGGGGCGAAACGCTGCGGGCGGAGGGTCAATCTGTACGCGGGGTCATACGTGCGGCGTTGGGGCGGGGCGGGGCGGGGGCGTGAGGTGTTTCTGTTGTGCTCGGGGCCGAGCCTGTCGCATTTCCGGTTTGAAGACTTGGCGGGCCGGGACTTCTGCATGCTCAACTCGGCGATCCATGTGGCGTCAGGTTTGCCGACCCCGCCGACCTATGTGTATGTCAATGACCGGACGATGCTGGGCGACCTGGAGAACCACGCCTTGATCGAATCGTGCCCCGCGGGCCGGGTGGTGGTGAGCGAGCGGTTTTGCGATCGGTCCACGCCCGGCGAGCGGTACACCCCGCTGGACGAGACGCTGGTCGGCGACGCTACGTCGGCGGCGATCAGCTACCTGATCGAATGCGGGTACCGGCGGGTCGTGATCTTCGGGCTGGACTTCTCGTACAAGGTCTCGGCCGAGTCGGAGGGCGGTGCGGTGAAGGTCGAAGACACGACCAGCCACTTCACACTCAACGGGGTCTCGTCATACGGCGGGAGGGCGTGGGTGGTACCGACGCTGTCGGACAAGATCCGTTGTATGGAGCGGGTGTTCCGGATGGCGCAGCGGGTGGGGGTTCGCGTGGTGAACGCGACGCCGGGGACGCGGTGCACGGTGTTCCCGTGTGAGGTGGAGGCCTACGCGTCGTGGTCGGGCGGCCCGCCGGTGGAGGCGACACGCCAAGCCGGTTAGGAACGGCCGGGTACGATGGGGTAGGGTTGACAGACACGGGCGGGTGTGGGCGGAAACGGTGCTGAATCCTTGACGATCCTTTTGTTCAATCTGCCGGCGAGTGAGCCGGACCGGCGTTTTCTGACGGCGGTGGCCGGGGCGTGTGCGGCGGTGGGGGTGCGTCTGGTGGTGGCGAACCCGAAGGACCGGGGCGACGGTCTGGAGTTGGTGCCGACGTGTTTCGAGCTGCCGAAGCGGACGGTGGCGCGGGGTGATGAATCGGCGGCCGGGGTGGAGGAGGCGGTGCTGGCCCAGTGCCGGTACCGCGGGGTGGATGCGTCGGCCGAGGAGGTGCCGGGGTGGCGGCGGGGTGCGGCGGCGTTGGCGGCGGCGCAGGGGGTGTTGCTGGACGAGCTTCGGCCGGCGTTGTGCCTGTTCTGGAACGGGTACTTCCCGAGCCAGCCAACGGCGATCGCGGCGGCGAAGGCGCGGGGCATCCCGGTGGCGTATGTGGAGCGGGCGCCGCTGCCGGGCTTTGTGTATCTGGACCGGGACGGGCTGATGGCGGACTCGGCGCTGCGTCGTCGCCTGGTGGCGGAGCGTGAAGTGCCGGCATCGGACCGGGCGTTGGAGGCGTACGCGGCGGTGCGGTTGGCGATTGTGGAACAGGGTCAGACGTGGTGGGCGCAGTCGGGTGAGGCGGCTGAGGACCCCTGGGGTGATGAGGTGGAACGGGTGGGGCGGGTGTTGTTTGCGGGGCAGGTGGACAACGACACGCAGAACTATCTGTTTTCGCCGCACTTTGCCGGGGGGCTGGAGGCGGTGTCGGCGTTCGCGGGGTTGGCGGCGGAGCGGGGCGTGAGCGGCGCGGTGGGCAAGCATCACCCGATGGCGGATGTGACGGTGGAGGCGTTGGCCGAAGCGTTCGAGCCGGCGGGGCGGTGGCTAGACGGGCTGCCGTTGGACGGGTTGTTGCGTCGGGCGACGCATGTCGCGGGGGTGAACTCGGGGGTGTTGTTCGAGGCGATGCTGCAGGGCAAGCCGGTGCTGACGATGGGCCGGACGCTGCTGTCGGGGGTCGGGTGTTTTTACGAGTGGGGCCCGGGGGAGGAGGGTGTGATGGAGGGCTGGCTGGCGGGTGACGAATTGGAGTTGAGGGTGCGGCGGTTTGAGCACGCGGTGGCACGTTGCCTGGAGGACGGCTTCTATGGGATCGACGGCTTGGGGTTGAACGGTGCGGAGGCGTTTGTGGATCGTCTGGTGTCGTGGTGCGATCCGGCCCGGAGTGCGGGGACCGCGGGCGGCGGGTTGCCGAGGTACCGGCGGGCGTTCCGGCGTGTGCAGACGCCGCGGCGGGGGGCGCGGTTGAAGTGGTGGTTGAACCGAGCGGGGCGGAGTGCACGCGGCTGGTTCGAGACGAGGTCGGCGTCGGCCGCGGCGGCTGGGGTAGGTGACGGCCGTGAGCGGAGCGTCGTGCCGTGAGGGGGATGGCGCGCTCGGTCCTGGTGTACTCGATCGTCCCGACACACCCGTTGTCGCAGGGCAACCACGTCCGGATCTTCCGGATGTGCGAGGCGATGCGGCAGCTGGGGCACCGGGTGCACTTGCTGTATGTGCCGACGGGTCGGACGGCACCGGCCGATATGGGAGCGATGGAGCGGTACTGGGGCGATCGGCTGCACGTGTTGGAATTGCCGAAGCCGAGCAACGGGGTGGGCCGGCGTTGGCGTCGGTTGCGGGCGGGCGTGCTTCGGCGGTGGCATAACCCGGGGCAGTATCTGCGGCGGGTCGAGCACAAGCTGAACTGGCTGGACGAGTGGTACCTGCGGCCGATCGGGGATGAGGTCTGTCGGCTGCAGGACGAGCTGGGCTGCGACACGGTCTTGTGCGAATACGTGTTCATGTCGAAGGGTTTGACGGGGCTGCCCGCCGGGGTGCGTCGGGTGATCGATACGCACGACGCGTTCGGGCTGCGTGCGGCGCACATCCAGGCGGCGGGTCTGGTCGAGGGGATGTGGTTCAGTCTGCCGCAGGCGCACGAGGCACGCGGGCTGGCGCGGGCCGATGCGGTGATCGCGATCGAGGCGGGTGAGGCGGAGTACTTCCGTTCGCTGGGTGTGTCGTCGGTGCACACGGTGGGGCATCTGATCGATGTGGGGGCGGGGCAGCCGGGAGCGGGGAACGGGTCGGTGTTGTTTGTGGGTAGCGCGAATTACCTGAACGCCGGCGGGGTGAGGTGGCTGGCGGAAGAGGTGGTGCCCCGTGTTGATGCGATGTCGGATGAGCCGGTGCGGTTTGAATTGGCAGGCGGGATCTGTGGAGAGGCGGAGGCGTCGGGGTATTCGCGGCTGGTTCTGCACGGCCGGGTCGAGGACTTGAGCCCGCTGTACCGGGACGCGTCGGTGGTGATCAACCCGGTGCGTGCGGGGACGGGGCTGGCGATCAAGAGTGTGGAGGCGTTGGGGTGGGGTCGGCCGTTGCTGACGACGCAGAGCGGGGCGCGGGGGCTGGGGTCGCCGGACGGCAAGGGGTTCCGGGTGTGTGATGACGCGGACGGGTTTGCACGGGAACTCGTGGACTTGCTGGGCGATGTGTCGGAGCGGGAGCGCCTCGGGGCGGAGGCGAAGTGGTTTGCAGAGGGTTACTGCGTCGAGCAGTTGGCGCAGTTGCAGGCGGCTCTCGGGGTCGTTGAGGGGAGCGTGATGCAGCAGACAAAGGAGGATGTTGTCGGTGAGTGATTCGGTGCACGTGGCGATGATTGCGGACCGGCGTGCGGTGCTGCCGTTGGCGGTGGCGATGAGCGGTGTGACGCGGGGTTTGACGGCGCGGACGGCGCACTTCCACATCCTGGGGGTGGGGCTGACCGCAGCGGACCGGGAGCAGCTGGAACGGCTGGTCGATCCGCACCGGGTGTCGTGGCTGGAGCCGGCGGAGGCGGAACGGTTGATCGCGGAGCTGCCACAGATCGCGCACATCCCGCCGATCAGCTTTACACGGCTGCTGCTGCCGGCGTTGCTGCCGGAGCTGGACCGGGTGGTGTATCTGGATGCGGACATGGTGGTGAAGGCGGACTTTGGAGAGCTTTGGGATCAGGGCACGGCGGGGCGGTCGATCGCGGCGGTGGCGGACCCGGGGATGCCGACGCTGGCGGGCGCGGAGTGCATGCCCTACGCACGGGAGTTGGTTCAGGACCCCGAGGCGCAGCCGTTCAACGCGGGGATGATGCTGATGGACCTGCGGGCGTGTCGGGAGCGCGGGGTGGCGGATCGGGCGCTTCGGTTTATCCGGGAGAACCTGGAGCGGCTGAGTTATGCGGATCAGGATGGGCTGAACTTCGCGCTCGAGGGCGACTGGCACGCATTGGAGATGAAGTGGAACGTCCCGATCACGCTGGTGAATGGGCCCGAGCCGAAAGACCTGCCGGAGGTGGCGGCGTTCAACACGAAGCCGGCGTTCAGCGTGCCGGCGGTGTACCACCTGTTCGGCGGGCATAAGCCGTGGAACAGCGGCCCGCGGCACACACTGCGGGAGGCTTGGCTGGAAGAGCTCAGAGTGGCTGGGGTCATCTCGGAGCAGGACTGGCCGGCTTGGCGTCGGCGGGACGATCGGCGGGCGCGTTCGTTTTCGATCCGCAAGCGGTTGAATCGTTGGGTGCGGCTTTAGTGACGGAAACACTGGATATTGCGATGGCGGCAGACGACCGTGCGGCGATGCCTCTGGCGGTCACGCTGTCAGGGGTCGATCGTCATGCGCCTGCGGGCAGCGTGATCCGGGTGTGGGTCTTGACGACACGGATGAGCCCAGCGGTGCGTGCTAAGCTCGAGCGTGTGGGGTCGTCGTGGGCGCAGACACGGTTGTCATTTGTGGAGGTGTCACCCGAAGCGTTGGAGCGTTTGCCGGAGGTCGGGCACCTGACCCGGGAGACCTACCTGCGTTTGTTGTTGCCGGAGCTGCTGAACGACTTGGAGCGTGTGATTTATTTGGATGCGGACCTGCTGGTCCAGCGTGACTTGATGCCGTTGGCAAGCTACGAACTCAACGGGTGGCCTTTGGCGGCGGTACCGGATGTGGCGGCCCCGGTGGTGGGTGCTAACGAGGGCTTGTCGTTCTATTTTGCGGGGGCTGATCGGCCGAGCCGAGACGCCCGGACGATCAACGCCGGGGTCTTGGTCTTCGATCTCGAGGCTTGGCGACGGAGGCGGCTGGCGGATGACCTGGTTTCGTTTCTGGTGGAGTATTCGGATCATTTGAGGTGGGCGGACCAGGACGCGATCAATTGTTTGTTGGCACACGAGATCGAATACTTGCCTCTGGAATTCAATGTGATGTCGTTGTGGGGTACACACCCACCGTTGATGGATGAAGAACGCGTGCGGGTCGACGCGTGTCTGTCGGAGCCGGGGGCGGCCCCGGTGGTGTGGCATTTCGCGGGGCGGGTGAAGCCGTGGAAGCCGCAGTCGCTGCGGTCGCGGTACAGGCGGATGTATCACGAGGCGTTGGGGCGGAGCGGGTGGTTCGGGACGCGGCTGGCGTTCAGGGCTTGGCAGGCGAAGTGGTTTGCCAACAACGGTCGGCGCATGCTGGGGCTGCTGGATGTCTGAGCTGATCTCGGTGGTGATCCCGACCTACTGCAGGCCCGAGATGCTGCGGGTGACGCTGGACTCGGTGTTGGCGCAGGACTACCGGCCGATGCAGTTGATCATCACGGACGATTCGCCGGACGACGCCTCGGAACGGATGGTTCAGGGGTTCGTGGTGCCTGATGGGATCGAGCTGGTTTATCGGCGGAACACGCCCGCGCTGCGGCAGGCGGGGAATGTGAACCAGGGCTTCGGGCTGGCGGCGGGGCAGTGGACCGTGCTGATTCACGACGACGACGCGTTGCTGCCGGGGTGTATCGAGACGCTGGTGGCGGCGTCGCGGGAGCATCCGGAAGCGGTGTTGTTGTACGGTCGGCAGCGGGTGTGGTCGCACGACGGGTCGGATGATGGGGACGGGGCGGCGGAGTGGGCGAACCGGCTGGTGGGCAGGACGTCTGATCGGGTGGGGGTGCAGCCGGACGCGTTGTCGGCGGCGTTGACGCGGCAGGTGCCGAACAACGGGTATCTGGTGCGGACCGAGTCGGCGCGGGCGGTGGGGTATCGGCCCGAGTCCGAGGTCGGGCATGTCTGCGACTTCGACTTCGGGGTGCGGTTGGCCCAGCGGCATCCGGGGCAGACCTTCGTGCTGGTCAGCGCGTACACGTCGGCGTACCGGGTGAGTGCGGAGTCGGTTTCGCGGTCGAACGCGGGTGGGGCGTCGTTTGGGTACCGGATCTGTGAGCGGGTTGATGCGGCGGAAACGGCGGAAGCGGCGCGGGTCGAAGCCTTGCGTCGTTTTGCGTGCGGCGCGGTGAGCGAGCTGGTGGCGGAGGGTCATCGCACCGAGGCGCGGGCGATCTACCACGGGGCTTACTACACGGGTCGCTGGACCGTTCGTGGTGTGCTGCATCGTGGGCTGGTGAGCGTGCCGATGCTGGATCGGGTTTCGGAATGGCCGTTGGGCTGGTATCGGTGGAGTCGGCGACGCTTCCGTAACTGGCTGAGGCCGAGGCGGACGGGGTGAGTGTGATGGAGTTTTCTGTAGTCATCCCGACGACGGGCCGGTCCGAGCGCATCGGTGATGTGCTGGGGGGTTTGCGCCTGCAGGACAGGCCGGCGACGGAGGTGATCTTCGTGCTGCGGGAGGACGACACGACGACGGCGGACCGGTTGGAGGAGCTGGGGGGCGATCTGCCGCTGCGGATCGTTCGAGTGGATCGGCCGGGGCTGATCGCGGCGTTGAATGTGGGGCTTCGGGCAGTGCGGACGGAGCTGGTGGCGTTTACGGATGACGATGCGGTGCCGGGGCCGGACTGGCTGGCGGCGTTGGGGGCGCACTTCGAGCGCGACCCGCGGGTGGGTGGTGTGGGGGGGCGTGACAACGTTTGGGAGGACGGCGGTGAGATCCCGCCGGGGGCGAACCGGGTGGGTCGGCTGAGCTGGTTTGGTCGGATGGGCGGCGAGCACCACCGGGGGATGGGCGGGCCGAGGGATGTGGACTTCCTGAAAGGGGTGTGCATGAGCTACCGGACGATCGCGGCGCAGGCGATCGGCTTCGATGAGCGGCTGCTTGGGGGTGGGTGCCAGGTGGCGAACGAGATCAGCCTGGCGCTGCCGCTGCGTTGGGCGGGGTGGCGGCTGGTGTATGACCCGCGGATCGTGATCCAGCACTACCCGGCGTCTCGGCCTTCGGGCGACGAACGGCTGTCGCGTGACCCGAAGTATCTGCGGGACGCGGCGTTCAACGAGGCGCTGCTGATTGGCGAGCACGTGGGTCGTACCCGGCGGCTGGTATTCTTGATGCACGCGTGGCTGGTGGGGACGCGGCGGCACTACGGGATGGTGCAGGCGCTGCGTTTCCTGCGGCAGCGGGGTGTGGTGGTGTTCCGGGAGTGGAAGGTGACGGCGGCCGGTCGGTGGGCGGGTGTGCGGGCGAGGCGTCGGCATTCGGCGGCGACGGGTTACGCAGGGCAGCGCGGCCGACAGGACGGGGCGGTGCGGGTGCCGGCGCGGGAAGCGGCAAATGCGGACCTGCGGGTGAGTGTGGTGGTGCCGACGCTGGGCCGGTTGGACCGGGTGCGGTTGTGTTTGGCGGGGTTAGCGGAGCAGAGCCGATTGCCGGACGAGGTCGTTGTGGTGGTGCGCGAGGACGACACGGTGACAGCGGAGGGTTTGGCGGAAGACCTGGCATCGGGCTGTTATGACGGGCTGGTGGTGCGGGTGTGCCGGGTGTCGGAGCCGGGCGTGATCGCGGCGTTGGAGGCGGGGGTGGCGGAGGCTGAGGGGGATGTGATCGCGTTTACAGATGACGACGCGGTGCCGCGTCCGGGTTGGTTGGCGACGCTGCTGCCGCACTTCGCGAACCCTGGCGTTGGCGGGGTCGGGGGGCGTGACTGGGTGGTGGAGGACGGCGAGCTGCAGGACGGGTCGGCGGCGGAGGTCGGGCGGGTGCGTTGGTGGGGCGGCCTGGTGGGGAACCATCATCTGGGGGTCGGGCCGGCCAGGGAGGTCGACACGCTCAAGGGCTGCAGCATGGCGTTCCGGCGTGAGGTGCTGGAGAAGCACGGGTTTGATCGGCGGATGCGTGGCCCGGGGGCGCAGGTCGCTAATGAGCTGGCCCCGGCGTTGGCGGCTCGGAAGGCGGGCTGGCGGATCGTCTATGACCCGTCGGCGGAGGTGGACCACAACACGGCCCCACGGCAGGACGCCGACCACCGCTGGGTCATGCGTCGGCAGCAGATCAGCGACGCGGCGTTCAACGAGGCGCTGGCGGTGCTTGGGTACCTGCCGCGTCACCGGCGGCTGGTGTTTCTGGCCTGGGCGCTGCTGGTGGGTAGCCGGCGGCAGTTCGGGCTGTTACAGGCGGTACGATTCCTGCCGAAGTATGGGAAAGAGAGCCTGGGCCGCTGGCGGGCCACGGCCCACGGGCGGCTGGCCGCCGCGTTGACCCGCTGAATGAACGATGGCTGACGGACACGACATCCCGCTGCCCAATGTGCTGGTGATCGGTGCGGCGAAGGCCGGCACCACGAGCCTCTGCGCCTACCTCGACCAGCACCCGGGCGTGTGCGTGTCGCACCCGAAGGAGACGCACTTCTTCAGCAACTACGACAACTATCGGCGGGGGCTGGACCACCTGCGTCGGGATTACTTCGGGCACTGGTCGGGCGAGCCGGTAGTGGTGGAGGGTACGCCGGACAACAGCGCGTTGGGGGTGTACAGCGAAGTGCTGCCGCGGGTGCGGGCGGACCTGGGCCGAGTGAAGTGCGTGTACATGGTGCGGCACCCGATGCGGCGGATGGAGTCGTTCTATTCGCAGGAGCAGCAGAACGGGGACAGCCTGCCGCCGTTCCGCTGGGCGGTGCGGGAGCGGGCGTTGTACATCGACGCCTGTCGGTATCACACGCACCTGTTGGCGTGGCGCTTAGCGATGGGCGACGAGAACGTGCGGGTCGTGTTCTTTGAGGACTTCGCGGCGGACACCGAGGCGGCGGTGCGTGACGTGCTGGCATTCATCGGGGCGGACCCATCGACCGAGCTGGACCTCTCGGCGTCGAACGACCGGTCGAACCATCGGCAGGACACCGCGGCGATGACGGCTATCCGTCGTCAGCCGGCGCTGGTGAAGGCGGTGGACACGGCGAGGCGGGTGCTGCCGACGCCGGTGGTGCAGGCGGGCAAGAACCTGCTGCGTCGTCCGGTAACGCCGGCGTTGTGGGACGAGGCGGCGTGGGCGTGGGCACTGGAGCGGGTGAAGCCAGAGGCGGAGGCGGTGCTTGTAGACCAGGGCAGGCCCGTGGAGTACTGGGACTTTTCAGCGCCGGAGTTTTTGTGATGCAGCGAACAAGCACGGCGACCGCGATGAGAGGTGGGCGGGGCGCTTACGCGGCGCCGAATGCCCGGCGTGGCGGTCGGCCGGTGAGTCTGACGGAGCTTCCGTATCGGCCGGAGGTCGATCCGGCGGTTTTGGCGGTGATGGTCGTCGGGACGATGGCTGGGCTCGGGTTCATGCTGTTCACGGGGTCGGGGAACTTCTGGCTGAACCTGGCGGCGGGGGTGATGGTGCTGGTGGGGTTTGCGGTCATGCGGGCGAAGCCCGAGACGCTGCCGATCCTGATCATCGGGTACATCTGTTTCAACCGGCAGGTGCGGCGGGTTCTGGACTGGGCGGTGGGCGAGTTCTCGGTGTTGCCCGCGACCTCGCTGGTGGTGCCGTTGCTGGGGCTGGCGATGGGTGCGGTGGCGCTGCGGGGGTGGAGCACGCTGGCGCGTGAGCTGCGGTTAGGGTTCGTGCTTCTGATCCTGGCGATCGTTTACGGGACGGGGCTGGGGCTGGCGAGTGGGCAGCGGATCGGGGCGATCCACGAGGCGTTGTCGTGGCTGGCGCCGATCGCGATGGGGCTGTACGTGGTGTGGTTGCGTCCGAGTTGGCCGGTGTTCCGGGGTTGGGTGAACTGGACGGTTTTGTTTGTGGTGCTGACGACGGTGTACGGTTGGATTCAGTGGCTGATCCTGCCGCCGTGGGACGCGTTCTGGGCGATCAATGCGAACATGGCGTCGCTGGGCAGGGTGGAGCCTCAGCTGATCCGGTACTTCGGGACGTTTGGTGGGCCGGGGCCGATGGCGAAGCTGCTGACGACGACGCTGGTGATGGCGATGATTGTGAACACGATGCCGAAGCCGCTGCGTCTGGTGGCGTGTTTGATGATGGGCTTGTCGACGGTGATGACGCAGGTCCGTTCGAGCTGGCTGGTGGTGTTCCTGGCGATGGGGGCGTTGCTGGCTCAGACGCGTTTGCGCGAGAAGATCGGTCTGGTGGTGGTGTTCGGGGCGTGCACGGTGGGCGGCTTTTTTGCGCTCCCGTTGTTGCCGGGTGGGGAGGCGATGGTGCAGCGGATTCAGACGCTGGGGAACGTGTCGGCGGACGGGAGCTTCCGGGGCCGGGTGGCGTTCAGCGGCTGGGCCATGCGTGCGATCGCGGCCCAGCCCTGGGGCTACGGCTTCGGCTCGACGGGACTCTCGGCGATGCGGACCGGCGAGGCGGGGATCCTGGTGACGGCGTTCGACAACGGGTTCCTGCAAATCCCCTTTGCCCTGGGGCTCCCCGGGGCGGCGTTGGTGGCGGCGGGGTTCTGGTCGATCGGCAAGGTGTTCTTTGGGAAGACCAGAGCCACGATCGGCGCGGAGAAGCAGCAGGCGATCTGGATGGGCCGGGCGTTGGTGTTCGGGCAGGTGGCGGCCCTGGCGGTGTCGAACTTCTTGAAGACCGAGTCGGCGTTCCTGGTGTGGATGATGGTGGGGGTGGTGTGTGTGTTCGTACTGGCGGACCGAGCTGCAGGGCCGGCTCGGTCGCCGCGGGGCAGAGCTCCCGCTACGCCCAGGGGCACAGGCGGCGGTGGTGTCCGGACTGACCGGCGGCCGGGACAAGCGACGTATGGGATCGGGGCGAGGAGGGCTGGGGGGTGATGCCCGTTTCGCTTGCGATAGGTAGCGGTCTGGGACGAACGGGCCGTATGGCGTGGTGGCCGACTTGACTGCGTGCAACGGTCCGCTGCGTCTGCTGGTGAACGGGCACGTGGTGCGTGGTGCCGGCAGCACGGTCGGGGGGATGCACCTGGTGCTGGAGGAGTTGCTCAAGCGGGGGCACGGTGTGCGGTTTGTGAGTAAGCGGTCGTACGTCTATCCCGCTGACTTGGTCGATCGTTTCGAGCGGTTCCGGTTTGTGGATGCGACCAACCGCGGGACGGACGCGTTGCACGAGCGGGTGGGTAGCCGGCTGGGCCCGATGCGGTATGCGACGGGCGTGTTGAACCACCGTGCGTTTGGGCGGACGGTGATGCGGAAAATGAGGGCGGAGCACGCACGGGAGCCGGCGGACCTGGTGCTGTTTCTAAATACGCCGGCGTTTGGCAGGGTGGCGGGCTTGCCGGGGGTAAGCTGGGTCCAGGGCGCACCGGGGACGGACGTGCGGTCTTTAGGCCGGCAATCGGCGCTGCTCAAGCAGACGGAGGGTTGGCTGAGGTGGACCGGGCTGCGGGCTTACGGGTGGTATCGGATGCGGTGGGGCTTGCCGGATTACTCGGCGTCGGATCGGTTGATCGCGTCGAGCCGGGTCTCGGCGGGGCTGTTGGATCGGTGGTTCGGTCAGGGCCCGGAGAAGGTGCGGGTGATCCCGGTGCCGATGGATTTATCGCGCTTTACGATGCGTGACCGATCGCCGGGCGGAGCGGAGGGCGGGTTGAGTGTGCTGTGGCTGGGCCGGATCGTGCCGAGGAAGCGGTTGGACCTGTTGCTGGACGGGTTGCGTTTGGCGGCGCAGCAGGGCGTGGGGGTGAGGGCAAAGGTGGTGGGCGGGTTCAGCTTTGCACCGGGCCTCAAGGAACTGGTGGAGCGTTTTGATCGGCCGGAGTTGCTGGATTATTCGCCGGAGGTGCCTCGGGAGGAGGTGATGGGTCTGATCAAGGTCTGTGATGTATTGGTGCAGCCGAGCGAGGAGGAAGACTTTGGGGCGAGCGTGGCGGAGGCGTTGGCGTGTGGGACGCCGGTGATGACCGGGCCGAGCAACGGCACGGGGGAGTACCAGTGCGAGCGGTCGATCCGGCTGGCGGACTACGAGCCGGCGACGCTGGCGGAGGCGTTCGCGGCGTGCGAGAAACGCAAGCGGGCGGGGACGCTGCTGGACCCGCAGCACACGCGATCGGTGGCGGAGCGGAACTTCGCGGTGGGGCCGATCGTGGATCGTTTGGAAGAGGTGTTGTACTCGTTGTGTTAGCGTTGAACGGGATGTTTTCGATGGCGTCGAGCGGAGGGGCTGAGAGTGACCCGGTGCGGGGACTGTCGGCACCGAGACTGCGGGATGAGATAGATGAGGTGGGTGGGGCGGGTGGGGCGGGTAAGCGGCTGCTGATCGGGACGCACCGGGTGGTGTCGACCGACGGGCAGGGGCGGGTGAACATGAAGGTCGCGGAGGCAGCGGTGGCGGCGGGCTGGGATGTCACGGTGCTAGCGGACGAGATGGATGCGGGGTTGGCGGGTCGGGAGGGTGTCGTGTTCGAGCGGGTGCCGGCGAGTAGGGTGCCGGCCCAGATGGTGAAGCAGTCGGTGTACGGGCGTCGGCTGCGGGCGGCGGTGCGTCGTCGGCGGGCGGGTCGGTTGGTGTTGCTCAACGGCGATATCGCGGGGGGCGAGCCGGCGGACGTCAACGCGGCGCACTTCGTGCACACTGCGTACCTCAAGTACTGCGACGGCACAGGCCTGCGGGGTGCGTACCGGCGGGCGTACCACCGGCTGCGGGCGAAAGGGGAGCGGGCAGCGTTTGCGGCGGCCGGGGGTGTTGTGGCGGTCAGTGATCGGGTGCGGCAGGAGTTGGTGGAGGATGTGGGTGTGCCGGGGGACCGGGTGGTGGTGATCCCCAATGGGGTGGACCCGGAGGAGTTTCGGCCGTTGGAGCCGGGAGAAGCCAGGCCGCTGCGGGACGAGGTCGGGTGTGGGGAGGGTGGGCTGCTGGCCATGTTTGTGGGCGATCTGCGGAGCCCGCGGAAGGGGTTTGGGACGGTGCTGCGGGCGTTGGCGGAGGTTCAGGGCGTGTGGCTGGTCGCGGTGGGCGGGCATGAGAGTGGGCCGTTCCCGGCGATGGCGGAGGAGCTGGGGGTGTCGGACCGGGTGTGGTTTTTGGGTCGGCGTTCGGATGTGTCGGGGCTGCTCCGGCAGGCGGACGTGATGCCGTTCCCCTCAGCGTATGAGCCGTTCGGGCTGGTGGTGAGCGAGGCGATGGCGAGCGGGGTGCCGGTGGTGTGCGGGCCCGAAGTGGGGGCAGGCGGGCTGATCCGGGAGGGTGGTATGAAGCTGCGGGGGCACGACGATGTGGCGGGGCTGGCGTCGGCGTTGGCGGGGCTGCGGGACGACCCGGCACGGCTGGAGCGGATGCGGTGGGCGGCGCGGGACGAGGTTATGGGGGCGACATGGGGCGCGATGGGTCAGGCGTATGTGGAGTTACTGGAACGGTGTTACTTGGGCCGGGTGGATGGAGGTGTGACGTGAGTCGGAGTGCGTTGTTGCTGCAGAACCTGGTGGGGTTCCCGTCGATGAGTATGGAGCGGTACGCGGGCTCGCTGTTTGCGGCGTTCGGTGAGGAGGGTGGGGTTGGAGGATGGGGTGTCCGGATGCCGGAGGTGCACCCGCCGGCGGCGTTGGCGAAGCTGCCGATGTCGGCGGCGTCGCGGTGGGGGCGGCTGGTGAAATACCCGAAAGAAGTGCGTCGGTTGCGAGGGGAGCTGTCGCCGGATGTGTGTCACGTGCTGGACCATTCGCACGCCAACGTGCTGCGGGGGTGCGACCCGGCGAGCAGCGTGATCACGGTGCACGATGTGATCCCGATGCTGAGCGTGGTGGGTGAGCTGGACTTCAAGGTTAAGCGCCAGGTGCGGTACACGTTCCCGAAGAAGCTGCGGCGGATCGAGAAGAGTGCAGCGGTGATCGCGATCAGCGCCAGCACCAAGCGGTCGCTGCTGCGGTTTGTGGATATGCCGGAGGATCGGGTACACGTGGTGCATTACGGGGTGTCGGAGAGGTTCACGCCGGAGCCGAGGGGTGGAGTGACACGGGAAGAAGAGCGGGCTGGGGTGTTGGAGCGGCACGGCCTGGACGCGGCGCGTCGTGTGGTGCTGCATGTGTGTACGAAGAACCGGTATAAGAATTCGCCGGCACTTTTGCGGATGCTCAAGCGGTTGCCGGATGAGTTTGTGCTGCTGCGGGTGGGGGCGGAGCTGTTCGAGGATGAGTCGGCGTTGGCGGAGGACTTGGGCGTGTCGGGGCGAGTGATTAACGCGGGGAAGGTCTACGGGGACGACAAGCTGGGGGCGTACTACCGGGCGGCGGATGTGTTCGCGTTTCCGAGCACGTTCGAGGGGTTTGGTTGGCCGCCGTTGGAGGCGATGGCGTGCGGGTGCCCGGTGGTGGCGAGCAATGCGGCGAGCATGCCGGAGGTCGTGGGGGACGCGGGGGTGCAGGTGGACCCGCATGATGATGAGGGGCTGGCGGGGGCGGTGGAGCGGGTTTTGCGGGAACGGAGCGATTTTCAGCGGCGTAGCCTGGAAAGAGCGGGTAAGTTTCGGTGGCGGGATTGTGCAGAGAACACGGCCGGGGTGTACCAAGCGGTCTTGGATGAAAGGACGTAGGGCATGAAGGTCTTGGTTTCTGGTGTGGCGGGGTTCATCGGCGGGCACGTGGCGCAGCGTTACCTGGACGAGGGGGCGTCGGTCGTCGGCTTCGACAACCTCTCACGCCGGGGCAACGTCGAGAACATCCGCTGGCTGAGCGAACACGCCGAATCGAAGCCCGGCCGGTTCGAGTTCCTGCACTGCGAGATCCGTAACGAGACCGACTGCCTCGGCTTATTTGAGGCGCACAAAGACGCGGACGTGGTGATCCACCTGGCGGGTCAGGTCGCGGTGACGACGTCGTTCCTGAACCCGCGGATGGACTTCGAGGCCAACGCGCTCGGGACGCTGAACCTGTTGGAGGCGACACGGCTGCACACGCCCAAGGCGGCGTTCGTGTTTGCGTCGACGAACAAGGTCTACGGCGGGATGGAGCAGGTCGAGGTCGTGCTCGACGAGCAGACCAATCGCTACCGCTACGCCGACTACCCCGACGGGATCCCCGAGACGGCCCCGCTGGATTTCCATTCGCCCTACGGCTGCTCGAAGGGCACCGCCGACCAGTATGTCCGCGACTACGCCCGGATGTACGACCTCAACACCGTCGTGTTCCGTCAATCGTGCATCTACGGCACCCGACAGTTCGGCGTCGAAGACCAGGGCTGGATCGCCTGGTTCACGATCGCCCGGCTGCTGGGCAAACCGATCACGGTCTACGGCGACGGGCGTCAGGTCCGCGACACGCTCTGGGTCGACGACCTCGTCGATCTCTATCAGGCCGCGGTGCGGAACATGGAGACGGCCCGAGGCAAGGTGTACAACGCCGGGGGCGGCGCGGCGAACACGCTGTCGCTGCTGGAACTGATCGACCACCTCAAGACGCACACGGGCAACGACGACCCGGTCGCGTTTGATGACTGGCGGCCTGGTGATCAGCGGTGCTTTATTGCGGACGTCAGCAAGGCGAAGGCGGACCTGGGGTGGAGCCCGAAGACGCCGCCGAGCGAGGGGGTGCTCCGGCTGTCGGAGTGGGCGACGCGGAACCGGTCGGTCTTGGAGCGGGTGCTGGGCAGCGCGGGGCAGGGCGACAACCCGCAGAAGAAGGCGGTGGAGCAGAAGCGGCTGCAGGAGGCGAACCGGGCGTCGGGCTGACGCCGTTGCGGGTGGCCCATGTCATGCGTGTGCTGTGTGTGGACCAGACCGGGAAGCTGGGAGGGGCGGAGCTGTCGCTGCTGGACCTGGCGGTGCGGTGGGGGGATCGGTGCGGGGTGGTGTTGTTTGAAGACGGGGTGTTCCGGGAGCGTTTGGAGGCGGGCGGGGTTGATGTGGAGGTGATGCCGTTGGGCGGGGCGGCGGCGGGTTACAAGAAGGAGGGCGGGGTGTTGGGGCAGCTGCGGGTGGGGCCGGCGGTGGTGGGGTTGGCGCGGCGGTTGGCGAAGAAGGCGACGGGGTTTGAGGTGGTGTACGCGAACACGCAGAAGGCGTTTGTGGTGGCGGCGTTGGCGGGGTGGTGGGCGAAGCGGCCGGTGGTGTGGCACCTGCGGGACATGCTGACGGCGGGGCATTTCAGCGGGGCGAACCGGCGGGTGGCGGTGGGGTTGGCGAACCGGCTGGCGGCGAGGGTGATCTGCAATTCGCAGGCGACCAAGGACGCGTTTGTGGCTGCGGGTGGCCGGCCGGAGAAGGCGGTGGTGGTGCACAACGGGATCGACGCGAGAGCCTTTGAGGGGTTGGATGAAGCGGCGGCTTCGGTGCGTGGGGAGCTGAATGCAGGCGATGATTTTGTGGTGGGGGTGTTTGGTCGGCTGACGCCTTGGAAGGGGCAGTACGTGTTGGTGGAGGCGGTGCGGGCGATGGCGGGTGATGAGGGGAAGCCGGTGCGTGCGTGGGTGGTCGGTGAGGCGTTGTTTACGGACGAGGACCGGGCGTATGCGGAACGGTTGCGGGGAAGCGGGGGGGATGCGGTACGGTTCCTGGGGTTTCGGGGGGATGTGCCGGCGGTGATGCGGGCGTGTGATGTGGTGGTGCACTGCTCGGTGGAGCCGGAGCCGTTCGGGCGGGTGATCGTGGAGGGGATGCTGGCGGGGCGGCCGGTGGTGGCGAGCCGGGCGGGGGGAGCGGCGGAGATTGTTCGGGACGGGGAGACAGGGTTGCTCGTGGAGCCGGGGGATGCGGAGGCGTTGGCGGGGGCGTTGCGTCGGCTGCGGGATGAGGCGGGGTTGGCGGAGCGGTTAGCGGCGGCGGGGCGGGCGGAGGCGTTTGAGCGGTTTTCGATAGAGCGGGTGGCGGCTGGGGTGGATGCGGTGTTGGGAGAAGTGGTGGGATAACGCGCCGGCGATGCGTCGCATCGCGGCTGTGAAGTACGGAACATGTCGTGAGTGGCGGGTAGTAGGGTTAGACCCAGACGTTCATGAAGATGGCTTGTTCGGGGATCTTGCCGACGAGCTTGCCGACGGTGGTGGTGACGAACTTGACCTCGTACTCGGGGTGGAGGTCGAGCCATTCGTTGACCTGCTCATCGAGGTGATCGATGGCATCGAGGCGGAGCTTGGAGACGAAGGTCTTGACGTGGATCGCGCCCTTGCCGGTGAGGTTGGGGGTGCGGGTCCAGTGGTCTTCGTGGGGCTTTCGGCCCTCGGAGGACCGGATGAGCTTGGCGTTCTTGATGCGGTCTTCGTCGCTGGCCATGTCGATGGGTGCGAGCTCGTCGTCGCCGTAGGCGCTGGAGGCGTCGTTGGGGTCGGAGGCGTCGTCGTCTTCCCCGCTGAGATCGATGGGGATGGCGTCGGCGAGGAGGTCTTCGTCGGACGGGTGCTCGGGGTTGGTGGGTGGGGTGGGTGGGGTGGGCGGCGAGGTCATGAGGGGCTCCGCGGGGATGCGAGAATGTGAGACGGGAAGCTGGTTTGTAACGCGCCGTTGCCGCGTGGTCTAGCGGTTGGCGGTAGGGATTGCGCCTAATCGACGACGGCGAGCCAGCGTTCGTCGGTGAGCCGGCGGAGGTCGAGCGTCGCGTCGAGGCGGTCGGTGTGGAGGGTGAGGCGGATGCGAGTATTGGTCCAGAAGAGGGCGAACGCGTGGCCGAGGGCGACGCGGGTGACGGTGCCGCGGTTGCCGCTGACGGGGCCTTGGTAACGGTGGTAACGGGCGCGGTGTGGGGGGTGTGGGGTGTGGGTGAGCCGGCCGAGCTCGGGCCAGTGGTCGTGGGGGGCGGGGGCCCGGAAGGTGGTGAGGCGATGGTCGGG
>JBCCOW010000014.1:0-65770 GCA_039025195.1 Planctomycetota bacterium | reverse complement strand
GCCCGGTGGTGCTCTTCGGCACCCGTGACCTGGACCGCCAAGTGGACGACCGCGACCGGTTCTTTGGCCAGCTGTCACGCCGGATCACCGTGCGGCTCGACCTGAACGACTGGGCCCGCGACGGCGGCGACGAGCCGGTCCGGCCGCTGTTCACCGTCGCGGAAATCCAGAAGATCTTCGAGACGCAGGGGCAGGTGCGGCTCAGCAGCGACGGCGTCGCCACGCTCTACAAGATCGCCAACAGCGAAGGGCACGGCGGGATGGGCCTGGCCCGCACGATGTTCCTGATCGCCGCCCAGGCCGCGAAGGCCCGGAGCAAGCCGGTCACCGCCGCACTGCTCATGCAGGTCCTGTACGAGCTGCGGGGCAAGAAGCGGCTGGTCCGGCAGATCGAGAACGCCATGGATCACGTCCCGGAATTCACCAATCAAAAGAGGGCCGCCGGATGACTGCCGCCGCCAAAACGATCGATCCCTACGTCGACCCTGACAGCCCCAAGTACCGCGGCTACGAGCGCCAGTCGTGGGAGAAGCCACTCATTACGGCGTCTTGGCTGATCGAGCACGCTGCGCTGCTGAAAGGCCGCTCCGGCATGATTCTGCGGCTGCTGGCGTCGCCTGATCACCAGGACGAACTGTTCTGGCCGATGCCTGGGACCTCCGACCACCCACCACTGCCTGGGGCGTGCCTCTGGATGACCAGCCGCCAATACGTCAGCGGCGCGGTGGTGGAACAGCTGCTCGATCTGTATCTCGTGCAGTGGGACACGCTCAATCTTCACGCCGACGGCCGCTGCATCTGGCGGCTGGTGATGACCGAACGTGGGGACGCGATGGCGTTGTACCTGGCCGAGGGCCTACTGCCGGGAGTCGCTGCGTGAGCCAAGACGGTGACGCCCATCTCGACCCGGTCCGTCAGCCTGAGCCGGAGAAGATCGTCCACGATCTGGGCTACTGGGATTTCCCGTTGACAGAAGACCCCGACGGGCCCTTTGTCACGAAGCAGGTCAAGGTCATCATCCGCGAGTCGAAGCTCACACGGGCGATCCAAGACGCCGCAAGTAAACATGACGGCAGGAAGGTCTACGCCAACGGCGCCTTCGAGGTGGAGGTGCGCGAGTGAGCTGGTCCTCGAAACAGATCAAGCTGGCCCAGATGGCCTGCAAAGGTGCGGGGATCGAAGACGAGCACCGCCGTCTGCTGCTCGGTCAGTTCGACGGCCGGGCGATGGTCAACGGCCGAGCGACGTCGACGTCCCCCCACCTCCGCAACGCCGACTTCGAGCAGTTCATGGCGAGCGTTGAGGCGGTCTCGAAGAACCAGCAGCTGCAGGTCCGCGACCCGCGGGGGAGGTTCGTGTACGGGATGTGCCACTGGCAGCAGGCCGCGGAGGACGGCGCACCCAAGCGCCTTCGATACATCATCAATGGTCTTTTAAGCCGCATTCAAGACGCCGAGCTGGGCCTGCCGATCCCGTCGCCCTCAACCGTCACCAACGGTCGCACCCAAGAACTAAAACACCTCACCACTCCCGAGCTGGAGAAGCTGCGGTCCGCGCTGTACGCGATGGCCAAGCGTCACGGCCTACTGGAAAGGACTTCCTGATGGGACTTGCCTCTGGACGCATCACCTACTCTCGTTTTCGCGTCGCCGGCAAGGTGGAGGCCGATACGGCCGACCAGCTCCTGCAGGTGCTGTTTGAGCACCGCTTCCAGGCTGTGACGCTACCGACAGCGTCCGAAGCCGAGGTCGGATTCGTCACCGGCGAGCACGCGGAAGACGTGGACTTTACCGTCGCGTCGTGCGTCTTCGGCGCGGGCTACAACCTGGTCCGGGCCGCTATCCGGATCGACACCCACACACCGCCCCCCCACCTGGTCAAGGCGCTGCGGATGAAACACACCACGGCGGCGGCGAAGGGCAACCCCAGTGGTTTCGCGAGTCGGGCCCAGAAGGCTGACGCCAAGGACCTGGCCAGCCGCGAGATCGCGGATCAGGTGGCCAGCGGCCGATTCCGCAAGACCAAGGTGATCGATCTGCTGTGGGATCTCCGCGAGGGCATTTTCTACTTCGGGAGCCACGCGGCGACGGCACAAGACCAGCTAAACCGGCTGATGCGTTCCGCGTTTGGCGTTCACCTCACGTGGCTCACGAGCGGAACGCTGGCTGGAGAGGCATCGACCGACGCTGGCAGGCGCGGGGCACTGGAGGACGTTGCCCCGACAGAGTTCACGCGGCCTCCCGCGGACGACGAGGAGCGAAACCCGCCGATCCCGTGGCTTGCCAAGGCGCACGACCTGAAGGACTTCTTGGGCAGCGAGTTCATCCTTTTCTGGCTCCACTGCCTTGAGGGCAAGTCTGACGTTCTGCCGTTCACCAATGCCGATGGCGAGGAGCTATATCTCGCGTTCCTCAACGTGTTCGACCTGGCCTGTGCGTGGGGGAGAACGGGCAAAGCGCAGCTCCGCGGCGAGCTACCTCATCGACTGCCTGAAGCCCGCAAGGCGCTTCAGTTGGGGAAGTGGCCACGCAAGGCGGGCATGGTCCTGGCTGAATCTGATCGCCAGTGGGAATTCGTTTTGACGTTAGACGACCTGGGCATCAGCGGTCTACGGCTGCCCGACGTCGAGGAGGCTGAGACCCCGCGGGACCTGCTTGCCGCACGCTTGGAGCTGCTGGTCGAGTTCGACCGCCTGCTGCGTTTGCTCTACGCCGCGTTCGTGAAGCTGCGGGTTGAGAGCGCATGGGCCAAAGAGGTGAAGGCGATCGGGGCCTGGATCACCCGAGATCAGAAGGCTGGAGCCCGATAATCGCGGTTTATGTAATACCCACTGAAAGGCAAGGATTCCTGCTGGAGAGATCGTGCAACTGACCATCCACGAACGGCGAGCTGTTGAGCAGGCCTTTGGCCCAGAGATGCTGCGTTTACTCCAGAACGGCGGGACGATCCGGGCCGGTCGCGGGAAGGGCCCGCGCCCACAGCTTGGCGAGCTTTCGGGTCACCAGCTGTCGGATGTCGGAAGGGCCTTGGGCATAGGCGTGGCTTTGGCCGTCGCAGACATCCAGGAGCTCAGCTCGGCCATGTCGGACGTGCTGACAGAGCTGATGAATCGCCCCGACCTCAATCGGGGTGAGATGACCGGACGAAACGAACGGCACTACTAGACAACGACCATGCCGAAGCAAGGAAGCGACGGCCAACCTGACACCCGTTATCCCGACGAGATCAAGCACCGCCTGGTCTCGCTCCTGGACCGCCGCGCGTCGCGCTTTCGTGATCGCGGCGGCCGCGCCGTAACGTCGATCGCCCTGGCCCGTGCTCTGAAGTTCTACCGCAAGGCCAACCGGGAGACGCGACGTCGTCGCATCCGTGAGCTGGTTCAGGAGATGAGGGGCGAGGGCTATCCGGTGGCTTCCTATTCGCGCGGGTACTGGATGGCCAGCGAGGTCGCCGACGTGGCCCAGACAGTCGGTTTCCTCCGCCAACAGGGCCTCGGCAACCTGGCGACTGCGGGACGGCTCAAGCGGGCAGCGCACGCCGCCGGTATCGGTGGCCAGCTCCGCTTGGCACTCCGCGCCCATGCCGGCCTGACCGGCGCCACCGTCTTCTACCGGCAGCGCCTGGGCAACGCCACGCCGCCGCCATCACCACCACCATCCCCACCGCCGCCCGATCGCGGCGAGACCGGACGCTTGTTCTGAGCGTCCGACAACCAAACTTCTGTTCAGCTCGCTTCGGCGGGCTTGTTTTGGTTTTGAGTGCTCGAATGACACGCCAACACTTGGTGTCCGCACGATGTCCGATGTCCGCAAGTTGCCATTTCGATCACCCGCCTCACGCCCCGTGGTGGCCGATCGTGTTGCCATCTTCTGGAGCAGACTGCGCGGCGAAGGGCCGCGCGTTGCCACTTCGATCCTGTCAGCTCGCCGGGGTTCGCCGCGCCTTGAATCGCCCTTCGCGGGTCGCTGAAGCCTGATTCACCACGGCTTGCCGGCCCTCGCCGCCCTTTGCCACTTCGATCGGGGTTTTACACCCAGCAAGATAGCGGGTCTTTGCGCATTTGCCCGAGGTGGTTCGCCGTAAATCGCTATGCTGAGAGCAATGCGAATTCGGAGGAAGACATGCGGATAACCGGTTTCTGGGTGTTGGGTTTGTGGGCTCTGGCTGCCGTCTGCTTGGTATCAGTTCCGGCCGGGGCGGATTTGGTGACGGTCTCGGGGACGCTGTCGGGGACAGCAGAAGCAGACGACGGGCGGTTTACGACGATCAGCGAGCCCGTTGGTTTTGGCTTGACGACGCTTGACTTGGATGGGCCGGTGGATTTTGGTTCACAGACGGTGGTGGACCAGAGCCTCGACGCGTCGGGGTTGGGGCTTGTTCTGACAGGCACGGCGGTGTCGGTCAGCGAAGGCTCCAACAAGTCCACGAACGGTGCGATGCGCAACGCGATCTTGTTTACGGTGGATGAAGCCGGGCTGTACCGCTTCGACCTCGACCTGTCGTACGGCCCGAACACCGAGACGCTGATCTCTATTGGCGGTGATCACTCGACCGCTGCCTTGTTTAGTTTTACGGGCGATGGATTGTCCGGCGACCGCACATTCGATGACACCTTCCTTCTGACGCCGGGCACGGAGTATTTCTTGAACGTCTCGCTCGATGTCTCAGTGGACGGTGGGCCGGCCCCGGTGTCGGCGACGACCGCGTATACCCTCGGGATCACGCTGGTGCCGGAACCGGGTGCTTCGGCAGTCTTTGCGCTGGGGGTGGTGGGGGTTTGCGTGCGGCGTCGGCAGCGGGCGGCGTGAGGGGCCGGTAGGCTGCGGGGATGCTGGCCCACCGTGTGATCCCGTGTCTGGATGTGAAGGAAGGTCGCGTCGTCAAGGGCGTGAACTTTGTGGGGCTGCGCGATGCGGGGGACCCGGTGGAGATCGCGCAGCAGTACGACGAGCAGGGGGCGGACGAGCTGGTGTTCCTCGATATCACGGCCAGTCACGAGGGGCGGGATATCGTGCTGGACATGGTGAGCAAGGTCGCGGAACGTTGCTTTATGCCGTTCACGGTCGGCGGGGGGATCCGGACGATCGACGATGTCGCACGGCTAATCACGGCCGGGGCGGAGAAGGTGAGCATCAATACGGCGGCGGTGCTGGACTCGGCGATCGTGAGCCAGACGGCAGAGCGTTACGGGCGGTGTGCGACGGTGGTCAATATCGATCCGAAGCGGGTGTCAGCGGCAGAGTTTGAGCAGCGGACGGGCAAGACGCCGGTGAGTGTGGGCGAGAACGACAGCGTGTTCGAGGTGCACACGCACGGCGGGCGGACGCCGACGGGGATCGAGGCGTTGCCCTACGCATTAGAGGTGGTGGAGCGGGGGGCGGGGGAGATCGTGCTGACGTCGATGGACGCGGACGGGACGAAAGACGGCTACGACATCGAGGTGACGAAGCTGATTACCGACGCGGTGGATGTGCCGGTGGTGGCGTCGGGCGGGTGCGGGTCGCCGGGGCATATGGTGGAGGTGCTGCGGGACGCGGGCGCATCGGCGGCGCTGGCGGCGAGCATCTTCCATTACGGGGAATACAGCATCGGTCAAACGAAGGACGAGATCGCGGCGGCGGGGCTGCCGGTGCGGCGTGCGGATCGTGCGTGATCAATTCGATCAAGCGTCGGGACGGATGCGGGCACCTCTCGGTGCACCCGCTACACGGGACGGCGTGGGGTGATCACATTGCGGGCGGGGTGAGGATCAGCTGGACGGAGTCGCGGGGCGGGAGGGTTTCGCGGATGGTGACGGTGGGCTGAGCTTCCAGGGTGATGTCGCTGACGGCGTCGCGGAGGGTTTCGCCGGGGCCGTAGCGTTTGCCGGTCCATTGGCCGGGGGCGGGGAGGGTGACTTCGACCTCGACGGTCTGCGGCTCGTCGGTGAAGTTGACGAGGTTGATCAGGGTTTTGTCGCTGGTGCCGCCGGAGCCGCGGAGGGCGGGGAGGGTGGCGGTGTCGACCGCCCGGACGTAGACGGGGGTGTAGGCGAGATCGCTGGCGTTGTGGAGCCGCCAGGGCAGGGGGCTGCCGTGGGTGGCGTAGGCGAGGGTGAGTCGGCGGAAGGTCTGGACGCGGGGGTCCTGGCCTTCGACGCCGGGGAAGGCCTGGGTGTCGAGCACGTCGTGGGCGTCCCAGTCATCGGGCTCGACCATGAGGCTGAACTTCTCGAACTTGCGTTTCTTGTGGTTGAAGAAGACCGCGTGCTGCATGAAGCCGTGGGCGACGGCGACGTGGGCCCGCATGTTGCGGTCGAAGGCGGCGGCCTGCGGCTGGGTGGAGAGATCGCCGGCATCGCTGTCGCGGTGCCATTCGTTGGAGCCGAACTCGGTGTTGATTAGCGGCTTGCTGAGGCCGTCGCCTCCCGTGGCATGGTTGTTGGGAACCTGCTCCATGAAGGAGCCGCCGGGGTGGTTGTTGAAGGACAGGCCGTAGGCGTGGCCGCCGATGAAGGCCGCGTGTTGTTCGATGGCGAGGCGTTTGTCGGCGTCGCCGGCCCAGGTGTTGAACGCCCAGCCGGGGCCGAGCACGCTGACGTGGTCGGGCACGGACTGCTCGACGTACTCGGCGAAGGCGAGAATGTTCTCGTAGGGGAGCGGCCCGATGAGCCCCGGCTCGTTGGCGACCTCGATGAACTGGACGAGGTCGCCGAAGCGCTGCAGGTAGCTGTCGAAGAGGACACGCTGCGTCTCGGGGAGTTTGCCCTCGGTGTCGGGGGAGAAGCCGCCGAGGTAGAGCGTGTTGAGGACGACGCGGAGATTGAGGTCGCGGTAGGTTTCGAGCAGTTGGGTCTGGTACTTGAGGTCTTGCAGGCGGGCGACGTTGGACCAGTAGGGGGCCCGCATGAGGTTGCCGGAGTGGGCCAGCCCGAGCCATTCCATGAGGTGGGGGGCGAGGCGGGGCTGGTGACGGTTGATGCGGAAGCCTTTGGGGCCGTCGGCACCGAGGGTGAGGTTGGTGCCGGCGAACATGACGCTGCCGTGGATGGGTTCATTGACGGGCTGGTCGTGAGCGGTGAGGCGGAGGAAGTCCCAGTCGAAGTAGTGGATGCCGGTCGGGCCGCCGTAAGGCTGCGGGAGCAGGTCGAGCTGGAGTTCGTTGGCCCCGGCCTTGAGCAGTTGGGCGGGGATGTAGAGTCGGTAGACCCGGCGGAAGTCGTGGGTCTTGCCTTGAGCGGTGCCCTTGTAGCCCCAGGTTTGGATGATGCCGGCGAGGGTGGTGTTGCTGTAGACCGCGAGCTGGGGGACGAGCTTGGTCGAGCCCTGGATGGCGAGCTGGAGTTCGACGCCGTGTTCGGGGACCGCGTCGAGGGTGTAGTCGATGGTGATGGGTCGCTTGCGGTTGGCGACGGCTTTCTTGTTGAAGTCGGGCCAGGCGGCACCGGGCTGTGTGCGGGCTTGCCAGTCGTCGGGGATGGCGAAGCGCTGCGGCTGCGGCCCGGTGAACTCGGCGCTTGAGGCGTCGTCGATCCCGATCTGCCAGAGGACGGGGCCGGTGGGGGTGGTGGCCTCGTGCCAGAGCGGGGCGAGGGTGTCGGCCGTCGCAGTCGGGGTTATGGCAAGGAGTGAAGTCATGGCAAGGGCGGCGGTAGCCAGACGGATCGCGACGCCACGCCGGGGGCGGGCGGTGGTGGGGGACGTGTTGGGCATGGGTTTATCCTTTGGCCTGCATCCTCCAATGGATGAGGCCGCTCTGCGTGAAGAGGTCAATCAGGGGTTCGAGGGTGGCGGCGTGGCCGTCGAAGAACAGGGCGTTGGCGCGGGTGGAGTTCTGGTGCCAGCTGTGCCAGTCGTTGGTCGGCGCCGCGTAGTGCTGGCTGTCGTGGAACTTGGCGTTGAGGGTGGACTGGTTGTTGGCCCAGTGGCTGTCGATGATGTTGAGCAGGTTGCTGGGGCTGTCGATGAAGTCGGCGGTGATTGGGAGGGGCTGAATGCGTTCCGCGTTGCGTGAGACAAGCAGAGCGTCGGGGTCGGGTATGGGGCTGGTCACGCTGGTAATGAAGGCGCCCTGCCCGCGGTTGATGCCGTAGGACATGAAGTTGTCGGGCTGGTCGGCGGTGCCGGGTTCGTCGCCGATGTCGGACGGGCACTGGTAGACGGTGACGGGCTCGGGGTTGCCGGCCGAGATGGCGCGGTCGGCGGTGATGTAGGTGCGCAGCCGGCTGTTCCACGAGGGGGAGGCGCTGCCGCCGATGGGCGGGAAGTCGTCGTCGAAGTCGACGGCGTAGGACGCGCCGGCGATGCCGATCTGTCGGAGGTTGCTCAGGCAGCTGGCGTTCCGCCCAGCCTCTCGGGCAGCGGTCAGGGCGGGCAGCAGGATCGCGATGAGCAGGGCGATGATGGAGATCACCACCAGCAGCTCGATGAGGGTGAAAGCGGCAGAGCGAGATGGATGTGAGTGACGCATGGTTCGGCTCGTGGGGTGCGTGAGACGCGAAAGCCCGAAGCCGGCGGTGGGCCGGCGCGGGCGAGGAGGATCGAGCGGGTCAGGCAGAATGGGCGGGGCGGGTAGGTGGGGTGGGGCGTCGGCGTCGGCCGGCGAGGCAGAGGCCGCCGGCGGTGATGAGGATCAGTGACGCGGGCTCGGGGATCGGGCTGGATGTGACGAGGATGTTGTCGAGCTCGGCGAAGGCCTCGCCCACCGCGACGCCGCCGTTGGCCCCGCCGCTGAACGAGATCACGTCCGGCGTATCGTTGGGCAGCCGGGTGGCGATGTCATCCACATCGATCACGACGGAGCTGTCGGTCGTGTCGGTGACGGTGAGGTCGTAGGTGTCCTGTAGATCGCTGGACAGGTCGATGTCGATCTCGAAGAGGTACTCACGGCCATCAACCAGATCGACCCCGGTGTCGATGGGCGGGTTGGCGGTGGACCAATAAAGGACGGACCCGGAGTTGCCGTTGACCTGGAGCTGGACGACCCGGTCGGCAGCGGAGGCGCTCTGGTTGCCGTCGGTGTTGACCAGGAGCTGGAAGAGCGGGTTGCCGGTGCCGGTGGTGTCGAAGTAGGTGTAGTTGTAGGAGATGCTCAGGAGGCTGTCGCCGGTGCTGGTGGTGGAGAGGCCGGGCAGGGCGGCGCTGAGGTGCGGGGCCCCGGGGCTGACGAAGCTGGTGTTGTTGTCGGTGTACTGGACGGCACGGTCGCCAGCGTCATCGACCACGGCGACGATCGAGCCATTCGGGGTATCGGAGGTGACGGCGAGGCCACCGAGCGGGCCGGAGATATCGCCGGTCTCTAAGCCGTAGGTACCGACGGCATCGCTGTTGAAGTCGGCGTCAATCAGCGTGGCGGCGTGTGCCTCGGGGGCAGCGGTGGCGACGAGGCCGGCGGCGATCAGGGCGGTTGTGGTGAGGGTGGCGGCGTGACGGGGTTTCATGGGGTCCTCCAGGTGAACGGTGAAAACAGTGGGGAATCGAAAGAGTCGGCCGAGCGATTCGGCCACGGGTAACAAGGGACGGGTTTAGAAGGGGTCTTCTATGAAGGCGCTGTCGGCGTCGGCCACGAGAGGGGCGGAGGCCTGGTCCTCGAAGACGGCGGGGACGGGCGTGGCGTCGGGGACGGCTTGTTCGTGGCGGAGCGCTTCCACGCGCTGCATCGCGGCACGCAGGACGGCGGCGGCATCAAAGCCGAGCCGAGTGATCGGCAGCCGGGTGCGGGTGTCGATCGGCCAGTTGCAGTGAGCGACGACTTGGAGGTCGTCAGGCATCGAACAGCCCGAAGCGAGGACACCGGCGAGGGCGGACTCAACGAGGTTGTCATCGGTGATGATCAGGGCGTCCGGCCGTTGGTCGGCGGGGCGGTCGAGCAGCAGCTGGACGATGTGCTTTGCGGAGTTGGGGTCGGAGAGCGAGGCGGCGACGCGGAAATGGGGTCGTGATTGGAGGCCGGCTTTAGTGATGGCCTGGTCGTAGGCGTCGAACCCGGGGTGGCCGTTGGTGAGGACCGCGACGCGTTGGGCGTGCTGCTCGGCGAGGTGTTGCAAGGACCGGTCCACGAAGGACTGTCGGTCGGGGAACACGCGGGGCAGGTGGTGCGCCGCGGGGCTGGTGGTGATGGCCACCTTGGCGAGCCAGGGGTGTTCGAGGAGTCTGGGCGAGATCTCGGGGGGGTGCCCGACGAAGATGATGCCGGCTAGCCGATCGGCTTCGACCTCTTTGAGGAGCTTGCGGTGGTTCTCGCTGTCTTCTGGGCCGGAGACGCCGAAGAACGGGACGATGCGGGAGTGGTTGGGGTTGACGGGTGGGGTCGTGCTGGTCGTCGTGTCCTCGGGATTGCCGGCTTGGGCGTTCCATGCGGTGGCCTGGTTGGCTAGGGCCCACCAGAAGCGGAGCCAGCCGGGCTCTTGGGGGTGGTGCCGGAAGGCGAGGGCATACCGGCAGAGGTGCGGCGGATGATCGCTGACATACATGCCGCGGGTGGAGCGGGAGTAGACAAAGCCGTCGCGTTTGAGCTGACGCACGGCCTTAGCAAGGGTGGTGCGGGCGACGTTAAAGTCGGTCTCAAGTGTTGACCAAGTCGGTAATTGTGCGCCCGGCTGCCAGTCACCTGCGAGGATGCGGCCGCGCAGGCCGTTGGCGACGGTGCGGGCGTTGGCGTCGGGTTGGGGGGGGCGAGCGAGAGGCATGACGGGTGAAACGCGAGAGAGATCAATTGGTACGCATCTAGATTAAAATAATGCGTACTAATTTATCTGTCAAGCAGAAAACGCCCGTCGTCCGTTTTTTGGCGGAACGACCCCCACCGCTACGAGCGTGAGCGGCCGATACAGGAGCTCGGGTGATTTAGATATGGATCGCGCGTTTGCTCACGCCGAGGGCGGCTTCTTTGACGGCCTCGCTGAGGGTGGGGTGGGCGTGGCAGGCGCGGGCGATGTCTTCGGCGGAGGCGCCGAAGGCCATGGCGGTGGCGCACTCGGCGATGAGATCGCCAGCCTGGGGCCCGATGATGTGGACGCCGAGGACGCGGTCGGTCTCGGCGTGGGCGAGGAACTTGACCTTGCCGTCGGCTTGATCGATGGCGCGGGCGCGGCCGTTGGCGAGGAAGGGGAACACGCCCTTGTTGTAAGGAATGCCGGCCTCTTTGAGCTGTTCTTCGGTCTTGCCGACGGTGGCGATCTCGGGGTGGGTGTAGACGATGCCGGGGATGGTGTCGTAGTCGAGGTGGCCGGTGCCGGTGGCGATGAGCTCGACGCAGGCGACGCCTTCTTCCTCGGCCTTGTGGGCGAGCATGGGGCCGGGGATGACGTCGCCGACGGCGTAGACGTTTTCGGCGGCGGTCTGGAAGTGGGGGTTGACTTCGATCTGCCCGCGGTCGGTGAGGTTGACGCCGATCTGATCGAGGCCGAGGCCTTCGATGTTGGGCTTTCGGCCAACGGCGACGAGGACGCGGTCGGCTTCGATGGGGTCGCCGCCGTCGATTTCGATCGACACGCCGGAGTCTGTGGTTTGGACGCCGGTGACTTTGGTGTTGAGCTGGAAGGTGAGGCCCTGCTTCTCGAAGGTGCGTTTGGCTTCGCTGGCGATATCCGCGTCCATGCCGGGGAGGATGCGGTCGAGGTATTCGAGGACGGTGACGTCTGCGCCGAGCCGACGCCAGACGGAGCCGAGCTCGATGCCGATGTAGCCTGCGCCGATGACGACGAGCTTCTTGGGGACCTGGTCATAGGCGATGGCGTCGGTGGAGGTGTCGACGCGGTCGAGAGACAGGTCGATGCCGGGGAGGGACGCGGGAACAGAGCCAGTGGCGATGAGGGTGTGCTTCGCGGTGATGGTGTCTTTGCCGACGGTGATGGTCTTGTCGGCGTTGAAGCTGGCGTGGCCGGTGTAGACCTTGACCTTGTTCTTTTTCATGAGGGCGGAGACGCCGCCGGTGAGGGTTTTGACGACTTTGTCCTTGCGGAGCATCATGGCTTCGAGGTCGAGCTTGATCTCGGCGGCGATGATGCCGTGGGCGGTGAGACCGGAGCGGGCGTGCTCGTAGTGGTCGGAGGACTCAAGCAGGGCTTTGGAGGGGATGCAGCCGACACGGAGGCAGGTGCCGCCGAGGGCTTTTTCCTTTTCGACGATGGCGGTATCGAGGCCGAGCTGGGCGGCGCGGATGGCGGCGACGTAGCCGGCGGGTCCGGCACCGATAACGAGCAGGTCGTGAGAGGCTTCGGGCATGGCTGGGGATCGGGGCAGGGTGGGGCGGGGCTGAGAGAAGGGGGGTGGGTCCGGACGAATGGGGAAGGATAGCCCGCGGCATCATGGGGCGTTGGCCGGGGGTGACGAATCGTGGACGGGGTTGCTGGGTGAGCCGAGTCAGGCCTCAGCGGAGGCGGTCGAGACGGGCTCGGTGGAGGGTGTTGTTGGGGTCGCGGAAAGGGCGGGTGGGGGTGGTGGGGCGTCGGGCTCGGCTTTGGGGTCTTCGTGTTCGTAGAGGCTGAGCAGGGACATGAGCCAGGCGATGGTGGCCTCGGCGGACTGGTTCTCGTCGAGGCCGTGGGGCAGGAGCTTGTCGTAGCAGCCGCCGGTCTTGGGGTCGTAGAGGGGCAGGCGGACGTCGTTGTTGCCGAGGAACCAGTCGAGGCAGAGCCGGGCTCGGGCCTGGTAGCTGGGGTCTTGGGTGACGCGGTAGGCCTCGAGGTTGGCGTCGATGGAGCCGGCGGCTTCGGTGGGTAGCTGATGGAAACGGGCCTTCTCGCCACCGCGGGGGTACCAGCCCTCGGAGCCGACGGGGGCGAAGCGGTCGTGCTCGCCGGACTGCACGCGGTTGAGCCACTGGAGGCTGTGCAGCGCGGTCTGGATCATGTCGTCGCGGAACATCCATCGGCCGCAGAGCAGCAGGGCGTGGGGCAGGCGGGCGGCGGTGTAGGTCACCTCGTCGTTGGGCCAGGGCCAATCGTCGGAGTGGTTGGCCTTGAAGCGTTCGAAGAGTTTTTCGGCAAGCGATTCGCGGACCCGGCGGGCGTCGGTGTCGCCGGAGAAGCGTTTGAGGTAGGCGTGGATCCCGATGAGGGAGTAGGCCATGCCGTGCGGGTGTTCGAAGGCTTCGCAGGCGGCCAGGGCGTTGCGGAACAGCTCGGCGGCGAGGGTGACGTGGCCGTCGTTGAGGGAGCGAGCGACGGTCTCGCCGAGGGCGCGGACGGCTCGGCCGTGGGTGTCTTCAGAAAACGGTTCGGCGTCCCATTGCCGGGCGTAGGACATGTGGGCACGGAAGCGTTTTTCGTCGGGGTCGTAGGCGTGGAAGAGGAAGGCGAGGTACTTGTGGGCGAGGCGGTCGAGCTCGCCGCCAGTGGTGTAGGCGACGTGGTCCTGGGCGAAGAGGACAGCGACCAGGGCGTTGGCGTTGGTGTCGGTGGTGTACCCAGAGCGTCGGTCCGGAACGGTGACCTTGGCGTGGGCCATAACGCCGCAGGAGTCGGTCAGGGCGGCGAGGTGGTCGAGCTTGATCTCGGAGAGCTTGGTCTGCCCGGGAACTTGGCCCGGGCTGTGGATGCGGAGGGCGAGGGGTTTAGGTTGTTGGCGGCGCTGCTTGACGACATCGGCGAAGAGGTCGAGGTATTGGTCGGCGACGTGGCTCCAACGCATCTGCCGGGTGTGGAGGTAGGCGGCCTTACGCATGGCGTGGCGGTCGATCTCCTTGTCGAAGAGGTGATTGATCGCGTCGGTGAGCGCCTGCTTGTCGTGAAAGGGCACGAGGCTGCCGCGGCCGTCGGCGAGCATCTCCTGAGCGTGCCAGTAGGGCGTGGCGACGGTGGCCTTTCCGGTGCCGAGGGCGTAGGCGAGGGTGCCGGAGGTGATCTGTGCCTCGTTGTTGTACGGGGTAACGTAGACGTCGGCGGCGCCGAGAAACGCGGTGAGCTCTTCGTGGGTGACGAACTTGTCGAACCACTTGATGTGGTCGGCGACGCCGAGCTCTTTGGCCTGACGCTGGAGCCCGAGCCGGTAGTCTTCGCCGGCGTGTGCGAGGACGCCGGGGTGCGTCGCGCCGAGCACGAGGTAGACCACATCGGGGTGCTTGGCCACGATCTCGGGCAGCGCCGCGACCATGTTCTCGATGCCCTTGGACGGGCCGAGCAGGCCGAAGGTGAGGATGACTTTTTTGCCTTCGACGTTGAACTGGTCTTTGTAGAAGTTGGGGTCGACGAACGGGACGTCGGGGATACCGTGCGGGATCAGCGCGATCTTCTCGTGGGGGACTTGGTAGATCGTGGTCAGGAATTCAACGGCCCGTTCGGCCATAACGATCAACCGGTCGCAGTGCTCGAAGAGGGTCTGCGCACTGCGGCGGTAGTGCGGCTCGGGGGCCTTGAGGACGGTGTGACACGTCGCGACGACGGGCATGCGCAGGCGTCGGAGCATCTCGTAGAGGTGGCTGCCCGCTTCGCCGCCGAAGATGCCGAACTCGTGCTGCACGCAGAGCACGTCGGTGTGGGCCATGTTGAGGAAGTCGGCGGCGAGTCGGTACTCGGCGAGTCGGTTTTGGTTGATCTCGAAGCCGACGCGGCCGTCGTAGCGGTAGCCCTCGGGGCGGTCGTTCATGGCCACGGTGCGGGTGCTGACCGACGGGTCGGCGGCGGCGAGGGCCTCGGCCAGGTCGTGCGTGAACGTGGCGATCCCACAGCGTCGCGGCAGGTACGATCCGAGCAGTGCGACGCTGCTGAGCCCGGTGCGTGGGTTATCGGGGTGAGGCATATCGGTCATGGGGACTCCGCTACGGATGAATCCACGGTGGGCTCACCGATCTTCTAACGGCTTGCCGGCCACGCTCTCTCCCGACGCGACATCGTAACAGGGCGTCCGATAGCCACGCCGACATCAGCGATCCACCCCGCAAGCCCGCCCCTCTCTCAAGCCTGACCAATAACAGCCCGATCCGCCCTGTAGCGAAGTATGATGCGCGCCGACACCGGGTTGTCGGGATGCAGATCAGGACACCAATACCAACCCGCCATCGATCAGGGACGCAGCTATGAAGGGCATCATCCTCGCCGGCGGACACGGCACCCGCCTGCACCCGCTCACGCTCGGCGTCTCCAAGCAGCTGCTGCCGGTCTTTAACAAGCCGATGGTCTACTACCCGCTGTCGGTGCTTATGCTCGCCGGCATCCGCGAGGTCCTGGTCATCTCAACGCCGCGTGACTTGCCGCTCTTCGAGACCATGCTGGGCGACGGCTCGCAGTGGGGCATGACCTTCGAGTACGTCGAACAGCCCGAACCCAAAGGCCTCGCTCAGGCCTTCCTCCTCAAACCCGAGTTCCACGCCGACCAGCCCACCTGCCTCATCCTCGGCGACAACATCTTCTACGGCTCCGGCCTCCGCACTACCCTCAACGCCGCCACCGAACTGACCCAGGGCGCAACCGTCTTCGGCTACCCCGTCCGCGACCCCGAGCGCTACGGCGTCGTCGAGTTCGACGGCGACGGCAAAGCGATCTCCCTCGAAGAAAAACCCGCTAAACCCAAATCCCACTTCGCCGTCCCCGGCCTCTACTTCTACGACAAGCACGTCACCCAATACGCGCAAGAACTCAAGCCCTCCCCCCGCGGCGAACTGGAAATCACCGACCTCAACCGCCGCTACCTCGACGCCGGCGAACTCCAGGTCCAGGTCTGGTCCCGCGGCATGGCCTGGCTTGACGCCGGCACCCACGAGTCGCTCCTCGAAGCCTCGATGTTCGTCCACGCGATCGAACAACGCCAAGGCACCATGATCTCCTGCCCCGAAGAGATCGCCTGGCGGCAGCAGTGGATCACCAACGAACAACTCGAAGCCGCCGGGCAGTCGATGTCCAAAAACCCCTACGGCCAATACCTCCTGCAACTCCTCCGCGATGACCACCTGGAGCCCTGGCTCTAAATGAACGTTCAGCCCCTCGCCATCCCCGACGTCAAGCTCATCACGCCCAAACGCTTCGGCGATCACCGCGGCTTCTTCATAGAGACCTACTCCGAGCCCAAGCTCGCCGAGCACGTCATCACCGACCGCTTCGTCCAGGACAACCACTCCAAGTCCGCCGCCGTCGGCACCCTCCGCGGCCTCCACTTCCAGAAGCCCCCACACGCCCAGGCCAAGCTCGTCCGCGTCACCGCTGGCCGCGTCCTCGACGTCGCCGTTGATGTCCGTAAGGGCTCGCCCACCTTCGGCCAGCACGTCACCGCCGAACTCTCCGCCGACAACGACGCCCAGCTCTACGTCCCCGTCGGCTTCGCCCACGGCTTCGTCACCCTCGAACCCGACACCGAGTTCCTCTACAAGGTCTCCGGCCTCTACGCCCCCCAAGCCGACGCCGGCATCATCTGGAACGACCCCGACCTTGCCATTAACTGGCCTCTCGACGTCGAGCCCATCCTCTCCGATAAAGACAGCCAATTGCCGACCTTCGCAAACTTCGACAGCCCGTTTACCTACGCCGACTGACGATGCCTAACCCCGAACACAACCTGCTCATCCTCGGTGCCGGCGGCATGCTCGCCACTGCTTTCGCGCAGCTCCTCGTCGAGCGCGGCATCACGCACCGCCTCGCCGGTCAGGCCGACTTCGACCTCACCGATCCCGCCGCCGTCAATCAAGCAGTAACGAACAACTACACCGCGGTTATTAACTGTGCCGCCTACACCGCCGTCGACGCCGCTGAGGAACACGAAGACCTGGCCACCGCCGTCAACGGCCACGCCGTCGCCACCCTTGCCCACGCCTGCCAACAAGCCGACGCCCTGCTCGTCAACTACTCCACCGACTACGTCTTCGACGGCAACGCAACCTCGCCCTACACCACCGACCAGCCCCGCGACCCCCTCAACGCCTACGGCCGATCCAAAGCCGTCGGCGAAGCCGCCCTCGAAGCATCCAACGCTCGCTGGTTAAACATCAGGACGTCCTGGCTCTACGCCCCCTGGGGCAACAACTTCGTCCTCACCATGGCCCGCCTGACCCGCGACAAAGCCGCCCTCCAGGTTGTCGACGACCAGCGCGGCCGACCCACCTCCGCCCAGCACCTTGCCACCTCCACTCTCGCCATGATCGAAGCGGATGCGACCGGCCACCACCACATCACCGACGGCGGCGAGTGCACCTGGTTCGAGTTCACCCAGGCCATCGCCGACATCCTTGGCCACACCTGCGACATCCAACCCTGCAATTCCGATCAATACCCCCGGCCCGCAAAACGCCCGGCCTACTCCGTCCTCGATGGATCAAAAACCGAGGACCTCATCGGCCCCGCCCCCCACTGGAAAGACAATCTCGCCAGCGTACTAAACAACGTAAAAGCCGAAACCACCCCGGCCGCCTGACCTACAACCTACTCCCTACCACCTACAACCTTTTCAACCATGCACATCCTCCTCACCGGCGGCTCCGGCTTCATCGGCTCCAACTTCGTGCGGTTCACCCTCAACCACACCGACCACGCCGTCACCAACCTCGACGCTCTGACCTACTCCGGCAACCCCGAGAACCTCCGCGATATCGAGGACGACCCGCGCTACACCTTCGTCGAGGGCAACATCCTCGACCGCGAGCTCGCCGTCGACCTGATGCGTAAGTGCGACGCCGTCGTCCACATGGCCGCCGAGTCCCACGTTGACCGTTCCATCATTGACGCCCGCCCCTTTGTCGAGACCAACGTCCTCGGGACCCAGACCCTCCTCGACGCCCTCCGCTCCGTCGATCCCGACAACACCAAGCCCTTCATCCACGTCTCCACCGACGAGGTCTTCGGCGACCTGCCTCTCGACCAGCCCGATGTGAAGTTCACCGAGATCACCCCCTACGCACCCTCCTCGCCCTACTCGTCCAGCAAAGCCTCGTCCGACATGATCGCCCGTGCCTATCACCACACCTTCGGCATGGACGTCCGCATCACCAACTGCTCCAACAACTTCGGCCCCTACCAGTTCCCCGAGAAAGTCATCCCCGTCTTCGTGACCAATATCTTGGAGGGTAAGAAACTCCCGCTTTACGGCGACGGCAAAAACGTCCGCGACTGGCTCCATGTCGACGACCACGCCGAGGCCATCCTCGCCGTCCTCGACAAGGGCCAGCCCGGCGAGGCCTATTGCATCGGCGGCAATAACGAACGCTCCAACCTCGAACTCACTCACTCCATCCTCCAGATCATGGGCAAGGACGAGTCTTGGATCACCCCCGTCACCGACCGCCTCGGGCATGACCGCCGCTACGCCATCGACGCCACCAAGATCCAGAACGACCTCGGCTGGACCCCCTCCCGCTCCGCCTGGCCCGACGCCCTCGAAGCCACCGTCAAGTGGTACTGCGACAACCCTGACTGGATCGCCAACGTCAAGTCCGGCGCCTACCGCGACTACTACGCCAAGCAATACGGCAACTAACCCCACCCACCCACAAACAGACCCCGTTTAGCCCACGGCTCTGCCGGGGTTTCTTTCATGCGCCCGCTGCCTCACGGCAACAAATACAACGCCAACACCACATTCACCCCGTTAAACACCATGTGCCCCACCACACACCCCAGCAGGTTCCCCGTCCGCTCGTAGTACGCCCCCAGCACCACCCCCAAAAGCACCAGCCCAGGCAGCGCGACCGCATCCACGCCCCCCGCATGGATCAACCCGAATAACGCGCCGGTCAGCCAGACCCCCACCCATCGCCCCCGCCCCAGTTTTCCAAAGATCGCACTCCGCCAACCCAACCGCTGCACCAGCACCGTCTGCAGAAACCCGCGAAACACCAGCTCCTCAAACAGCGGTGCCAGCACGACCGCCGACACCAGGAACGGCAGCAACGTCCACCACGCCGACGCCGCCCGCATCATGTCCAGCATCGGGTGCGCGACCCGCGGCGCCTCTTCCCCCGTCACCCACAAATACACCACCCCCGCCAACCACCCCACGGGCAGCACCACCACCAGCCCCGCCACCCCCAGCAACACACCGCCGCCCAACGCACGGCCAACACCGCCGTACTGACCACCCGCTACCCCCCAGTTCCGCCACCCCCCACGCCGCACCCCCACCCGCCAGATCGCATACCCCGCCACCAAGCCGAACGTCAGCGCCTGTCCCACCATCCCCAGCCGGCCGTGTTCCGCCAACACCCCGTCCCCCAATGCCCGCCATCCCGCTTCCCCCTGTGCAGTTGCCGGCGACCCACCCATCAGCCCGATCACCACGCCCAGCACCAGCTGCCCGACCAGCAAAACCCCAAAGCCAATCAGCAAGTCCCCTCCCCCCAACCCCACCGGCCGCCTCGGCCCCGCCCCCAGATACCCCGCCCGCCACCACCCCCCAATACACGCCCACCCGATCAGCACCACCAACCCCGCCATTGTGCCAACGACTAAGCCAGTTTCCACCCAAGCCACATCAGCACTCGCGATCCACATCCCTCCACCATACGCCAACCGCCCCCACCGAATTAGACTCAGAAGCATGCCGATTCAACCGATCCGAGTCACCACCACCGCGATCACCCTCTGGGTGACCCTCGCCACTCTTGTTGCCCAGCCCCTGATCGCTGAGCCGGCACCTATCCCCGCCCGCCTCATCCCCACCCCCGCCAAGGACACGACCGTCTTTCTCGGCCCCCTCCGCTCCGATGGCACCGTCAACCACATCGCCGCCCTCAATCAACACCTCTCCCGAGGCATCACCCCCGACAACAACGCCGCCTATGCCCTCTACGCCGTGATGCCCCCGGAGCGATTAGCGATGGACGACCAAGGCGGGATCGCCTGGCTCGAAGCCGCCCTCGGCGCCCCGTTCCCCCAGCCCCGGCCGCTCTACCAAGGCATCCCCTCACGCGATCCCGACGACCCGGTCGGCCGACACTTTCACCGTGCGATCGAAGGTCCGTGGACACCTGAAGAAGTCCCCGCAGTCGCCGACTGGCTCGCGGCTAATCAGCCGGCACTCGACGCGGTCGTTCAGGCCGTGAAACGCGATCGGGCCTGGTGGCCACTGATCACCGATGAGCCCGGGGTCTGGTTTATCAACATGCTTTTCCCTGAACTGGGTGAAACCCGGTCCATCGCTCGTGGCCTGACGATCCGCGCCCACCACGCCCTCGCACACGCCAAACCCAACGACGCCCTCCGCGACTGGATCGCCCTCCAACGGCTCGGTCGACACACCGCCGCCAACCCGATCCTCATCTCTCGGCTCGTGGGCTACAGCATCCTGAACATTGCAGATCAACTGGCCGTCAGACTCCTCGCGTCGCCCCACCTCAAACCTGTACACCTCCATCAGATGGCGGATCATGCCGCCGCCAGTCACCCCGTCCGCTCGGTCGCCGATGCGATCGATCTGGCCGAACGCGTCACGCTCTTACAGAGCCTGATCCAAGCCGCATCCGGACGGGTCTGCGTGGAAGACGTCCTCGACACTCGGGGGAGGCTCGCCTTGCGTTCCCCCAAGTTCCGGATCGACCCCGCCCTACGGCAGATCAACCGCCGCTACGACCAACTCGTCGAGATGGCTCGGCTGCCTACCGCTAGGCAGTTTGCCGAGAGGCTGGGTCAGTTCATCGAGGAACTGGAAGCTGCCCAAGACCCCGTCAGGGGTATGCAGGGTCGAGAGGGTGATGCCGCCGATCGCTTCTCCGCCTGGTTCGGCGACGGGATGGCGGGCGGCTCAGTGTGGGTGCTTGAGCCGGCGTTTGCTGCAAACCTCAGAGCCAACCAACAGCTCGAACTCGTTCAGCTCGCCATCGCCCTCCGGCTCTACCATTTCGATCACGACCGCTACCCCGCGACCCTGGACGCCCTCACGCCCCGGTACTTCGCCAAGCTCCCCGTCGATCGCTACGACGGCCGCCCCCTCACCTACAAGCCGGGCCCCGATGGCAAGACTTATCTCCTTTACACCCTCGGCCGAAACGGCCAGGACGACGGCGGCATCCACGATCCCCGCGACGCCGACCTCGCTGTCGGCGACCCCATGCCCGAAGGCTGGTGACCTCACCCTCAATAGCCGGCGGTCAACGACCGCCGGTCGAGCTACCACAACCTCCCACCCCAAACCACACGCCTCAGAAATACGCCACCGCCGGCGGCGACACCCCCGTCACCGCGAAATACACCCAACCCACCACCGCCATCCCCAGGCCCGCTACCACCTCGCCCACCAACAGCCCGATCATCACCGGCCGAACCGCCCCGTAACCCACCAGCCCTGACGTCTTGACCACCGCCAGCCGGATCACCCACCCCAGCAGGATCGACGGCCCGATCCACAGCGTCGTCCACGACCCGAAGATCAATACCAGCACCGGGTGCACCGGCCACCACGACAGCCGCAGCCGGGCATACCCCAACCCCGCGGCCACCAACAGCCCGATCAACAAAGGCCACACGACGCCCGGCGTCGGTTGAAGCATCGTCAACCTTCCCCATCCGCTGGCACCCACCGAGTCCGCAAGCGTCCCCCGCGCCTCCGCCGCCGCGGTCAACCGGGCCGTTGTGTCGAACGGCTGCATCGCCGTCCCCGACCGGTCCGCGTCCGGCCGGGTTGTCACCCCGTACTCGAACTGCATGCCCAGCGCCAGATACCCCGCCAACACAAACCCCACCACGATCACCACCCCACCCAACCAACCAAACCGCCCAAGCCCGGAGGCCGCCTCTCCAAGAGCCGGGGGGTCACCACCCCCGGGCTTACCCTTCCGCAGCTCTCGCCTCCCCTCCCCCAGCTTCAACGCGTTAACCAAAAACGGCCCCGTCGCCTCCCGCGCATTAATCCCCAGCATCACCGCCCCCATCATCAGCACCACCACCGTCGTCGGCCCCAACGCATCAAACCCCGCCAACCCGATCACCAAAATCCCCGCGTGCCACAGGCTCGCAAAGAAATACATCCCCGTCTCCGCGATCACCCGGGCCAGGATCAAATGGTTCAACAACACCAGCCCCACCAACGCCATCGCGACCCACACCGGCATCCCCGCCCAGCTCGCCAACCCCACCGCCCCTGTGCTCGCCATCAGCAACCCTCGCCCCGCCCACACCGCAGAGCCCGGCGTCAATTCACCCCCTCGCCGAACACCCAACACCGCCCCCGCCAGCCGCCGGTAGTAGTCCCGCCCCCCATAAAGGATCACGGCCACAAACCCGATCGCCCCGCCGACCCGCACCAGGTGGATCCAGCTCAGCCCTGTCTCCGCATCGTTCATCGCCACCCCCGCCCCCAGCGTCATCCCCACCACCACCAGATACACCAACGGGCTCACCCCCACCGTGAACCCCACCGCCAACGGCATCAAAAAACCAATCGCCACCGCACTGAACCGCACCCGCGGCTCGTACAACAAGAACGACAACGGCACCCGCGCCAATCCTTCCGATAAGTCCCGCAACCCCCCCAACCCCAGCTCCGTCACCACGTTCGGCACCCCCGGAAAATAGGTATGCAACGTCCTGATCAGTAGCCAGCCAAACGCCACCGCAAACCCCAGCCAGAACCCCCGCCGATACGCCAACCCCGGCAGCAACCGGCCGCTCTCCCCACCCGTATCCCGCGCCACACAATCCTCGATCACCCGCGCGATCGGATAAGGCAACCGCTCCCGCCGACTCCACTGCGGGTGCACCACCAGCATCAAACATAGCACCGCCACCATCACCAGCACCGCCAACCCGCCCCACAGCAGCACGTTCGCCCCCATCAACCCCCAAGGCGTCGCGTCACGCGACAACACATTGCCATCCCCATCGCCCGTCATAAACCGCCGGTGCTCGTCGGTCACTTCCCCTTCACCGATCAGCACCGGCCGATCCCTTGGCGCCGTCGTGACAAACGCAGCCCACGCTGTATCCAGGGCCTCTCGATTCCGCCTAACGACCTCCGCCTTTTCAATCTCGTTCGATCCCGCATTCAAAAATCCCGGCGACCCCAACGCCACATTGATCGCCCGCAGCACCCGCCGCCGATCCACCTCGCTCCACCTCTGATCTTCACCTCGGTCGACAATCACACCCAGCCGTCGCCGACCCTCGACGTCCGTCTCCCGCCACACCGCCGCCCCCACACCGCTTCCCTCATCACGCCCGGCCCGCAACGCCGCCGCCAACCCGGACCAGTCCCGCACCTGCCCCTCCGCCAGCCACGGTCGCTGCCCCGGCACATACGCCATCACGTCCGCCGACCGCCACGCCGACTCACCCTCCGCCGCCACCGTCGGCCCGATCGCCGCCTCCCCGTAGTACCACCAGAAGTTCCCCACCGGCACCGCACACGCCACCAGCATCAAACCCACCACCACCCGCAGCTCCCCCGGCCGCAGCGCCCACCCTCCCCACCCTCGTCTCCAACGTCCCACCAACGGGTTCAACCCGAACGCCCCCACCACCGCGAGCCCAAGCACGATCACCGGCAGGTGGAACCCCACGAACCATTTCTGCCCAATCACAAAGTCGTTGAAGAACGCCGACGCACACACGCCTATCGCCAGCCCCACCCCCAACATCACCGCTCGGATCGTCATACGCAGCACTCACCTCAACGAACCCCCACAGCCTACACCCCCCGCCAACACGCACCCAATCGCCGGCGGTCAACGACCGCCGGTTCCCAGGGCACACCGAGCCCCGGCTAAACTGGTACCTGATGAGCTACTGCTTTTTCCGTCTTGCGGGTTACTTCGTCACGCCCGGTCTGTTCATCGTTTTGCTGACGACGGCCCCCGATCACTTCGCCGAACGCCCCGAGCTCATCATCAGTGAAGAAACGACCGTCTTCCTCGGCCCCGTCCGCGACGACGGCACCATCAACTACGTCGCCGCCTGGAACGCCAAGTTCAGCGAAGGCGTCACCCCCGAGAACAACGCCGCGGCCGCGCTATTCAAACTGATGCGCCGCCCGCTTGAGAACGAAGCCTTCGACCGACGCCTTGCCGCCATGTTTGGCGTCGACCCAGCTATGGACCCCCGCATGGTTACACCCTGGTCCAGCGATCCCGGCGTGAAGGCGCAGTTTGACAAGGCCCAACGGGGCCCGTGGCAGGCTGGCGACCTGCCGCGGGTTGCGCAATGGCTGCGTGCCAATCAGCCCGGCTTGGACGCAGTCGCTGATGCGGTTGCTCTGCCGGCTTATTGGTGGCCCATGATGTGCGGTGAGGGCGAACGAGAAGGTTTGATTGGTAGTCTGGACCCCCATCTTGAGGAAGCTCGATTCCTGGCCCGGTCTCTACGGATACGCGGTTTTAACCGCATTAGCAATCGAGACCTGGAGGGTGCTGTTGCCGACTTCCGGACAATGCAGAAGCTCGGCCGACTGATTGGGACGGAGCCGGTGGTCTTGTACAGGCTTGTCGATTGCTCCATTCATCTGATGGCTCAAGAGCTTGCGGAACACATTTTGGTGGAGCCGGCCCTGACGCGAGCCGACGCCAGCAGGATCTACGAAGCAACGCATGCGGCTAGGCCGATCGACTACTTCGGTGAAGCGATCGGTTTCGGCGATCGGCTGATGGCGTTGGACTTCTTTGTCCATATCCACGCAGGCATCTACACCGAGTGGGCTCCTGTCTTGCCTTTGAATCGGGTGGCGATCCGATCGTCTGCGTTTGATATCAACGAAGCACTCCGCTTTGTCAGCCACTGGCATCTCCAGATGGCTGAGGTGGTGCCGGAGACGATTGCCGCTTCAAGCACAGCCGCGAACGCTTTGAACGAGCGTATGGAGAACCTCCCGCGGTGGCCTGCTCCCGCTCAGGATGACGCTGGGCATCCGCGGCAATTCTCGCAGGCGGTTGCTACGCGGGTCTGGTTTGGCTGGATTACAAGCCCCCACGCCCATACAAGCCTGACCTTCGATATCGGCCATGCCGAGCGGCTCCGAGTTGCCGCCGCCCTCACGCTCCACCGTATCGACCACGGCCTCTACCCCCAGCAACTCAACGCGTTGGTACCCCACTATCTCGAAGAGCTGCCGACTGACCGGTACGACGGCCGGCCGTTGACGTACAAGCCCAGCGAGGACGGGAAGACGTACCTGCTCTACAGCGTCGGGCCGGACGGTGAAGACGATGGCGGGCTCGACGATCTCACCGACGGGGACCGTGTCATCGGCGACCCGGTTCCCGAATCGGAATGACCACGGCTCGCGATGGGCTGGCCCTATCGACACCTTGGATCACTGCGGAGGTGCCTGCCGCGTGACGCCTGGGCATCACTCGATCGTAAGCGTCTTCTGGGCCTCGAAGTAATCGTTGCACAGCTCGATGGTCAGCGGTTTGGGGAAGCCGGACTCGGTCAGGGTGGTGCCCAGGCCGCGGAAGGCGGCGACGTTTTCGGGGTCGTTCCAGGCGTCCTTGATCAGGACGAACGAGACGGTGCTTTGGCCCGCGACGGTTTCGAGGCGGACGGACACGCCGTTGGAGCCGAAGAACCCCGCCTCCTCCAGGACGTCGGCCAGCTTCTGAGCGTCGGCTTCCGTCGCTTCGCCGGCGATATAGATTTCGTCGTTGCCGAACGCGATGTCGGTGCCGTAGGACGGCTCGGTGAGCAGGATGACGCCGAACACGGCCGCGAACACAACGGGCAGGCAGAGCAGCCCGATCCCCACCGAGGGCCAGGACGACGCGACTTTGCCGCCGCGGTCGGCGTGGTCCTCGACCGTCTGGCCCTGCAACGCCTTGGCGACGAAGTAGACCGCCAGGAGCTGCGGGACCCAGAACACGAAGTTGGGGATCGGCAGGGTGTCCGGGATGGCAAAGACGATACCGAAGAGCACGGCCGTGGCGACGACCGAGAGGGCGACCGTAGCGAAGGCTTCGCTCTTGCGGTCGGTCCGGGCGTAGTTGATCGCCATGACGATGCCCGCCGCGATGAAGGTCCCCCAGAACGCGGCCCAGACGACTCCTTTGACCGGGTGCAGGGTGAAGGCCGGGGCGTTGGCTTCTAGGCCGTGATCTAGGCCGTTATCCAGAACGTCTTCAGAGATCGGGAGATCGTGGTCCATGTCGCGGGTCTTTCTCGGGCTCGGGTCAGGGGCGTGGGCAGGTCGGTTGGAGGGTAGCCGAAACACCCCGCAGTTTGCAGATCCGGTTTGTGCGTAGACTCTGGACGATGACGGGGACTGACCCATTACAGAAACCACCGCCCGGCTCGCCGCTGCTCAGCGTGATGCTGCTGACCGCGGTGCTGGCCGGTGCGATGGGGGGGCTATTTGTGCTGCGGACCCATATCTCTCAGCCTGTGTTTTACCCGCCCCCGCTGGTGAGTCCAGAGACCACGTATTTCACCGGTCCGCTGAACCCCGATGGAACGATCGACTACGCGGCGGCGTTGAACCGGATCATCATGGACGGCGCGACGCCGGGGAACAACGCGGCGATCCCGCTGCTGCGGCTGATACCTGACCGGCAGCCGTGGGAGGACGGTGAGCCGCGCTTGGATGACAAGCCGATCCATGAGATCTTTATGGACGATCGGCGGGCTGTTTTCGGCGTGCTGGGGATGGACGCCGAATCGCCACGCCGCCAGCTCACGCCTTTTCCCGATTTCGACACTTACGAGGCGGCGTATGAGGCCTTGGACCGGCCGTGGAAACCGAAAGAATTTCCGGTGGTCGAGGCCTGGCTTGACGAGAACCGTTGGGCGTGGCCCGTTATTGATGAGGCGCTGGCACGACCGCGTCTGGCCTATCCCTATGTGAATGCTCCTGAGCCATTGGCGCGTGAAGTCGGCACGCTACGCAACCCGGAGGGACGGTTCCGGGAGGTTGAATACCTGATTGCGAGCGATGCCTTTCTGGCGGTGCATCAGCAGCGTTGGGGCAGAGCGATCGAGCGGCATCGGCAGTGGATGCGGCTCGCCGAGCTCTGGGGACAGCAGCCTACCGTGCACGCACAGCTGATCGCCATCGGTATCCGAGCCCGTGCTTATCAGCTATCCCGAACGCTCATTGCCGATTCTTCGGTCCCGGCATCCGTGTTGTCCAACGTGCTCGAAACGCTCAAAGCCGTGCCCGGGGATCAGTTGCTGCTGGCGTTCCGGACCGATTCGCGCGGCCGCGCCCTGCAGCAGCTTGAAGATTACCGCCGGGGTCACCTGCAATCCATTCGGTACGTCAAAGGCGAACTGATCCGGGCCAGCATCCGGGCGCGTGGCTTCGATCCAGCGCGGGCGCAGCGGATCATCAACGGACATTTCGACGCGCTACCCGCAATACTGCCCAATCACGATGCCCTACCCGAAGAAGACTCTTGGGCTGGGATCGAAGCGATCGAGGCTGCGCTGCCCCGCGAATTCGAGGTCGTTGGGCGTTCGGTGTGGTTCCCCCCGGACCACAGCGAAGCGGTCGGCCACGCCATCACGCGGAATGCCTTGGCAAGCGTTGGCGCGGCGCTCCGTAGCCACTTCCAAGCAGCCCAGAACCGTGAACTCGCCATCATCGCCGCGGCACTCCGGCTGTATCAGATGAAGCACAGCCGGTTCCCGGAAACGTTAGACGTATTGGTTCCCGATCTGCTCGATGCCCTTCCGTCAGACCGTTTTCGGCCGGGTGGCGTGCCGTTGACCTATCGACCATCGCAGGATCGACAAACCTATCTGCTCTATAGCTTCGGCCCTAACCACGCAGACGACAAGGGAACCTACAGCCTCAACCGTGGTGATCTGACGATCGGTTTTCCGATGCCTGCCGATCACGGGGAGTGGTAATCACAAAACACTACAAACGCTATCGGCACCGGCTGTAACCGATCGGTGACGTCCAGCCCGGATCGCATTCATTCAGAACGAGCTCCCCATCGCGACGGGCCCGGTGTCCTTGACCTCGGGCTTGACGTAGGTCGAATTGGCCTGCAGCTCTTCGAGCTTGGCGGCGTAAGCGGGGCGGTCCATCGGGAGTTCGATGGGGCGGTTGTCTTCGAGGCCGGAGAGGAGCATGGCGTTGCCGAACTCGAGGCCATGGATGCCTTCGGTGGCGGGGGCGATGAGTTTGTCGTCGTTACCGAGGATGGTGGCGATGAAGTTGCGGGTGATTTCCTTGTGACCCGGGGAGTCGCCGCCGACCTTGATGTGGTGCTCGTCGACGGTGATATCGCCGAAGCGGTTGGGGGTGGAGTGGATAAAGTCGCGGACGCCCTGGTGGGTTTTCTTGAGGATGAAGTCGTTGTCGTCGCGGATGAGCGTGGCGTGTTCGCCGACGATCTCAATGCGGTTGATGCCGGGTGTTTGTGCGGTGGAGGTGATGAAGGTGCCGGTGGCGCCGTTTTCGAACTGGACGAGGGCGGAGACCTCGTCTTCGACCTCGATGTCGTGGTACTTGCCGAGCTCGGCCAGGGCGATGACCTTTTTGGGGAGGCCGAACCACCAGGTGAAGAGGTCGAGGTTGTGGGGGCACTGGTTGATAAGGACGCCGCCGCCCTCACCGGACCAGGTGGCCCGCCAGCCGCCGGAATTGTAGTAGGCCTGGGAGCGGAACCAGCTGGTGATGGTCCAGGAGACGCGCATGATCTCGCCGATGGTGCCGTCGGTGAGGTAGCGTTTGATGAGCTTCCAGTCGGCGTGGGTGCGCTGGTTGAACATGCCGGCGTAGAGGAGGCCGGGGTGCTTGGCCTTGGCGGCGTCGTAGGCCGCGTTGGTGGCGGCGGCGGCGTGGGCGGTGACGGCGACGGGCTTCTCGCAGAGCACATGGACGCCACGTTCGAAGGCATACTCGCTGAAGACGGGGTGGTCGAAGTGGGGGCAGGCGATCATGACCGCGTCGATCTCGCCGGAGTCGATCATGGCCTTGGCGTCGGTGAAGGTGTGGCTGGGGCCAAATTCTTTCTTCACGCGTTCGAGGGCGTCGGCGTCGATATCGCTTGCGGCGGCGTACTCGAGGCCCGGGATGTCTTTGAAGTATCGCTGATGCGCACCGGCCATGTTGCCGCCGGCACCGATGAGTCCGAGTCTGACGTTGTCCATTTCTAGCTCTCCGCGTGCCGCGTCGGGTTGGCGGCGGTAGGGGGGTGGGATCGACATAGCCCCCTGGATCGGGACCACAGCTGGGCGATACTACTCCATGGCAACACCCGTGTGGCCCGTTTTTTTGCTCAGCCCCGACGCGACGGATACGCTGTGCGGTCTGATCTGTCCCTGGGATAGATGATGCCCCCGTATTCCTCCCCGGAGCCTCCCCGGAGCCCCCCAGGACCCCGCCATGCTCGAGCTCGTCCAGCCCGCCCCGCCCGACGCCATCCTCGGGCTAACCCAAGCCTTCAACGAAGACCCCCGCCCTGACAAGATCAACCTCGGTGTCGGTGTTTATAAGGATGAGGCCGGCGATACCCCTGTCCTCCGTGCGGTCAAAGCCGCCGAGGCCCGCCTGCTCGAGACCGATCACAGCAAGTCCTATTTCCCCATCGACGGCCGCCCGCAGCTCGCCCGACACGCCCGGGCCATGCTCTTTGGCGACACGAACGACCTCGTCGATAGCCCCCGAGCCTTCTCCGCCCAAACCCCCGGCGGCACCGGTGGCCTCCGCGTCGCTGGCGACTTCCTCAAAGCCAACCTCCCGAACACCACCGTCCACCTCTCCGACCCCACCTGGGCCAACCACCACGGCATCTTCCTCGCCGCCGGCCTGCAGACTCGCACCTACCCCTACCTCGACCGCCTCGCCAACGCCCTGGCCTTCGACCAGATGCTCGCCGGCCTCGAGACCGCCAAGCCGCAAGACGTCGTCCTCCTCCACGCCTGCTGCCACAACCCCACCGGCATCGATCCCACCCCCGAGCAGTGGCAACAGATCGCCCAGCTTCTCGCCGACAAGCAGCTCTTCCCGCTCATCGACTTCGCCTACCAGGGCTTCGGCGAAGGTCTCGAACTCGACGCCGCCGGCCTCCACGCCATCGCCGACGCCTGCCCCGAGTTCATGGTCACCGCCAGCTACTCCAAGAACTTCGGCCTCTACCGCGAACGCATCGGTGCCCTCACCGTCGTCGCCGCCGACGCCAAAGCCGCCGCCGCCGCCAAGTCGCAGGTCAAGCAGTCCATCCGCCGGAACTACTCCAACCCACCCGCCCACGGCGGGGCCGTCGTCCAGACCATCCTCGACGACCCGCAGCTCACCGCCGACTGGAAGGCCGAGCTCGCCACCATGCGCGACCGCATCAACTCGACCCGCCAGACCTTCCGCGACAAGCTCGACGCCTGCGACACCCAGCTCTCCTCCGACGGCAACGCCTTCATCACCCGACAGAAGGGAATGTTCACCCTTTCCGGCCTCAGCAAAAACTGCGTCGAAAAACTCCGCGAAGACCACGCCATCTACATCGTCGGCTCTGGCCGAATCAACGTCGCCGGGATGACCCCCGACAACCTCCCCCGGCTCTGCGACGCGATCGGTGAAGTCGTACACGCCTGCGCCTGACAACCCACAATCCACGCCCCGTTTAGCCCGGTCGCTCGCGACCGGCCGCGCTGCCATACCCTTCCTCTCACGCTATGCACGACAACATCCCCGGCCTGCTCTCCGATCTTCAGCAACGCGTCGACGCGATCCACAACTCGCTCCGCGTCGACGAGCGATCCGCGCGCCTGACGGAGCTTGAAGCCGAGATGGGTCAACCCAACTTCTGGGACAACCAGGATTCCGCCAACGCCGTCGTCGACGAGCTCAAAACCATCAAGGCCCTGATCTCTCCGGTCACCGATCTCAAGTCTGAGATCGATGAGACCGTCCTGCTCTGGGAGATGGCTGAGGACGAAGACGACCAAGACACCCGCGAAGAGGTCGACGCCCAACTCGATCCGCTGGCCGCCAAGATCGACAAGCTCGAGACCGCGGCGCTGCTCTCTGGCAAATACGATAGCCGCAACTGTTACCTCACTATTCAGTCTGGTGCGGGCGGCACCGAAGCCGACGACTGGGCCGAGATGCTGCTACGCATGTACCTCTACCACTGCGAGAAACAGGGCTGGGACGTCTCCGAGGTCTCCAAAACTCACGGCACCGAGGCCGGCATCTCCGAAGTCACGCTCTTCATCAAGGGTCCCATGGCCTATGGCTACCTCTCCGCCGAACGCGGCACCCACCGCCTCGCCCGGGTCTCCCCCTTCAACGCCGAGGGCAAACGCCAGACCTCCTTCGCTACCCTCGATGTCATCCCCGAGTTTCCCGACACCGGCGGCGTCGAGATCGACGAAGACCACCTCGAGACCACCATGTTCGCCCGCTCCTCAGGCCCCGGCGGACAGAATGTTAACAAGGTCGCTTCCGCCGTCCGCCTCGTCTATAAGACCCCCGACATGGCCGAGTCCATCATGGTCGTCTGCTCCGTCGAGCGTAAACAGGAACAGAACAAACGCCTCGCTCTCGGCATCCTCAAGGGCAAGCTCGAACTCCTCGAAGAGGAAAAACGCCAGGCCGAGATGGACCAGGCCACCGGCGGCTCCGTCGATCGCGGCTGGGGTAGCCAGATCCGCTCTTACGTCTTCTACGACAACCGCGTCAAAGACCACCGTACCGGCTTCGAGGTCGGCAACCCCCAGACCGTCATGGACGGCAACATCCAGGGCTTCATCGACGCCGAGCTCAAACGCCGTGCCCACCAAAAAGACGCCGCCGACTCGTAGCGTCGCCGCTTGCGGCGACCGGTTCACCCGCTGCGCCCGATAACTCAAGCCCACCCCCGCCCCCACCCGATCTCAATAACACCGTCACCACGCCCCGCGTGGCGCGATCCCATACCCAACCACCCCGCCGATCCCCGCCGAACCCATGCCCGAGGCCCAAAGCGAATTCGACCCCGCCGAGCTCGCCCTCGCCGACCAGGCCGCCCAGCTCCCGCCGCCGCCCCCGTCGGAGATGAACTGGACCCAGGTCTGGCAGATCCCCGTCCTCCTCCTCGGGCTCGGCCTCTTCGTCCTCGGCATCTACCTCGCCATCCCCCGCTACAACCCGCCCGACCTCCCCGCCGCCCTCGACAGCATCGAGCAGCAGCTCGCCGTCAACGAGCTCGACGCCGCGGTTGCCGACATCGACACCATCCGCGACGACGAGTACTTCAAGCAGCTCCCCGAGTCCGCCGCCATCCACGGCCGGCTCGCCCAGCTCCGTGCCGACTGGCGCTTCCTCTCCATCCGCCAGCAGCCCTTCGTCGACTTCTCCACCGAAGCCTCCCGCCAGAACAACAGCCTCATCGCCGCCGACTACGCCGACGCCGAACGCCGCGAATGGATCGTGCCCCCCGACTCCATGCGTCGCTACGCCGAAACGCTCGCCCTCCTCGAACGCACCGAAGAAGCCCTCGCCCTCGTTGATCGCCTGCCCCCCTCCGCCGCTCAGCAGCGTGCCCGTATCGTCCGCACCCTCCTCGAAGCCGACCACGGTCCGCCCACAACTCAGTCCATCCCCCGCCGCAACCAGCTCCTCTCCCGCTTCGAGCAAGAGGTCCGAGGCATCACCGACAGCGACGCCCGCCTCCAACAAGAGATCTGGGCCGCCGCCCGCAAAGCCCGCCAGTTCCTCCACCCCACCATCAACACCCCGCAGCGGGCCATCCAACTCCTCACCCCCACCATCATCCGCCTCGCCGCCCGCGTCCCCGATCCTTCTAAACCCGTCGCCCTAGCCGGCCTCCACACCCTCCTCGCCGACGCCTACCTCGCTGTCGACGACTTCAAAGAAGCCGGCATCAAGTACCGCTTCGCCCAGTCCCTCGTCCCCGCCGCCGACCCCCTCAACGCCCGCATCCTGATCGGCCTCGGCCAGATCGCCCTCGCCCAGGGCGCCGCCGCCGACGAAGCCCTCCGCGAGCAGGCCGTCGGCTACTTCACCGAAGCCGCACGCCGACACCCCACCAGCCCCGTCTACCCCGACGCCCTCCTCGGCCTCGCCGACGCCTACGCCTGGGCACCCGGCGGACGCCAACTCCCCGAAGCCCTCGAACACCTCAACCTCGCCATCTCGACCCTCCTCGAACAGTCCCCGCCCTGGGACCCCCGCCGTACCCGTGCCGCCGAGCTCGCCCAGCAGCACGCCGAACGCGCCGCCGAAGAAGAGCGCTACCCCGACACCCTCTCCCTCCTCAAGCTCGCCGCCCGTCTCGAATACCCCGAGCTTTCTCCCGACACCCTCAAAGGCTTCGCCTCGGTCCACGAGAAGATCGGCAAGCAAACCCTCGAACAAGCGCAGGAACTCGACCCCGCCAACCTTCAGCCCGGCGAAGACTCTACCGCCCAGGCCTTCGCTCTCGCCAACCAAGACGCCGCCCGCCACTTCGAGCAGGCCGGTGACTTCTACCTCCGCCTCGCCGCCGCCGTCACCGGTCTCCCCAACGAAGACACCCTCCACGGCAACGCCCTCTGGAACGCCGCCCAGAACTTCGACCGCGCCCAGGACTGGCCCAAAGCCATCACCACCTACGCCGACTTCGTCGAGACCCGGCGTGAAGACGACCGACGCGTCCGCGCTAAGCTCAACCTCGGCCTCGCCCTCATGGCCGACCGTCAATACGACCCCGCCGTCCAACGCTTTGAAGAACTCATCCGCAACCACCCCGCTGCCCCCTACGTCACCGACGCCTATGTCCCCCTCGCCCGATCCCTCCAAGCCCTCGACCGCTTCAACGAAGCCGAACGCATTCTCCTCTCCGTCGTCACCGACCACCCGACCATCACCCCCGACTCCGACGCCTACCGCGATGCCCTGATCGATCTCGGCTCCCTCTACCACGCCCAGGGCTCCAACCCCACCACCAATCAACCCGCCGCCTACGCCCGCGCCATCGAACGCCTCGCCGAAGCCGTCGAACGCTACGGCAACTCCCGCAAAGGTCCCCGCCTCCGCTTCCTCCTCGCCGACGCCCTCCGCCGATCCGTTGACGAGATCGACGCCGAGCTCGCCACCGAACTCCCCCCACGCCGCCAGCTCGCCCTCCAAGCCGAACGCGACCGCCGGCTCCAAGAAGCCCGCGCCTACTTCAACCAAGTCAAGACCGAGCTCGAAGAACGCCACCCCGATACCCTCTCCAACCTCGAGCGCCTCTACCACCGCAACAGCTACTTCTACGAGGCCGACGCCATGTACACCCTCGGCGGCGTCCAACCCCTCGAGACCGCCATCGAGCTCTACTCCCGCGCCGCCTCACGCTGGGCCTCCCACCCCTCCGCCCTCATCGCCCAGGTCCAGATCGTTAACGCCTACTGCCGACTCGAACAGTACGAGTCCGCCGCCGCCGCCCACCGCAAGGCCATGTACCTCCTTCGCCGCATCCCCGAGGAGGCCTTCGACGACCAGACCATGCCCATGTCTCGCGACCTCATGGAAGAGTGGCTCCAGTGGTCCGCCCGCCTCAATACCCTCGCCGCCACCCCCACTCCCTAAATCCTCCCCGTTTAGCCCAGTCGCTTGCGACCGGCCGCGCCACCACTGCGCACGAATTGCGCCCGACCTTTCAAGCGCAACCCGTCCACACGCCGATAGCTCCCTCGTGCCGAAGGCGGAGCCTTCGCCCCCACCTCTCCCGCGAAAGGTCAGGATGACCAACCCCTCCACCGACACCCAGGCCCTCATCGCCCTCGTCACCGAGCAGCGCGATCAATACACCGCCCTCAAATCCCTTGCCGACCAGCAGCAAGCCCTCATCGAGCAGGGCCAGGCCGAGCAGCTCCTCTCCGTCATCTCCAAACGACAGTCCGTCATCGACCGCCTCGGCGACCTCTCCCGACAGCTCGATCCCCACCGCGCCACCCTGACCCAACTCGTCGAGTCGACCCAGGACGACACCAACGCCGCCCTCCGCACCCTTGTCCGCGAGGTCCAGGACCTCCTCCAGTCCATCATCCAGCAGGACCAGCGCGACACCCAGCAGCTCCAGGCCGCCCGCGACCAGGTCGCCACCACCATTAAGACCACCAACACCTCCCGCGCCGTCCACGCCGCCTACCAACGCCAGCAGTCCAACACGAACCGCTTCACCAACCAGCAAGGATGACCCCCGCCCCACCCGCCACTCCTGCCGCTCAGAAGCCCACGGATGGCGAAGCCTTCCGTGCGGCTCCCCGCGCCGACGAACTCGCCGAGATCATCAGCGCCTACAACGCGGTGACTGAAAAGCTCCAGCATTCCCATCACGCGCTGCAAAACCAGGTCCTCCGGCTCCGCGAGGAACTCACCTCCGCCAACGCCCAGCTCCAGCGCTCCAAACGTCTCGCCGCCCTCGGCGAAATGGCCGCCGGCATCGCCCACGAGATCCGAAATCCCCTCGCCGCCATCCAGCTCTACACCACCCTCGCCCTCGAAGACCTCACCCCACCCACCGCCCCACCCACCACATCACAAGCCCACGGCTGCGAAGCTGCCGTGCGGTCCAACCCCACCACCCCGACCCACCCCGCCGCCCACCACCTCCACAAGATCGCCGACGCCATCGCTGGCATGGGCACCATCGTCAACGACGTCCTCGCCTTCGCCAAAGAGCTCAAACCCGAGCCCCGCGTCATCCCCGCCGGCCAAGCCTTCGCCCGGGTCCTCGACGCCCACCGGCCCGCCATCCGCGACGCCAAACTCCGCGTCCACACCACCGGCGACGGCCACGCCCTCTACGCCGACCCCGACCTCCTCCACCAGGCCCTGCTCAACCTCGTCCGCAACGCCGTCGACGCGATGACCCCCCACCCGCACGCCGAAGGTCATCCCCACACCCTCACCCTTGCCGCCCATCCCCACCCCGACGCCCCCAACCCCACCACCCTCACCATCAACGACACCGGCCCCGGCCTCGCCCCCGACACCATCGACCGCCTTTTCAACCCCTTCTTCACCACCCGTGCCTCCGGCACCGGCCTCGGCCTCGCCATCGTCCACCGCATCCTCGACGCACACGCCGGCTCCGTCACCGTACACAACCACCCCACCCACCACGGCGCCGTCTTCACCCTCCACCTCCCCGCTCACCAAAATCACAAGCCCACGGCTGCGCAGCTGCCGTGCGGTAACCCCCAGGACACCCACGCATGACCACCAAGCTCCTCGTCGTCGACGACAAACAAGCCATGCGCGACGCCGTCGCCACCACCCTCCAGCGTGCCGGCTACACCATCGTCGCCGCCTCCGACGGCCAGGCCGCCCTCAAGCTCATCCAGAAGCACAACCCCGCCGCCGTCGTCACCGACCTCCGCATGCCCGAGATGACAGGCCTCGAACTCCTCGCGCAACTTCACACCGCCAACCCCACGCTCCCCGTCGTCCTCATGACCGCCTACGGCACCGTCGAAGACGCCGTCGAAGCCATGAAACACGGGGCCTTCGACTTCATCCAGAAACCCTTCGAGCCCGACCAACTCGTCAGCGTCGTCCGCCGTGCCGTCGAACAACAGCGCGTCACCCAGAACTCCGTGACGCCGCCCGCCATACCCCACCGTGCCGCGAGTTCCAAGGCTTCATCGCCCCCCCCGCAGATCACCACCAGCCCCGCCCCCGCTCTGGTCGGCAAGTCTCCAGCCATGAAAACGCTGGCCAAGCAGATCCACCAGATCGCCGGGTCCCACGGCACCGTCCTGATCCACGGCGAATCCGGCGCGGGTAAAGAAGTTGTCGCCCGCACCATCCACGCGCACTCGCCCCGCCGCGACCGCCTGATGCTTTGCCTCAACTGCGCAGCCCTCTCCAGCTCACTCCTCGAGTCCGAACTCTTCGGCCACGAAAAAGGCGCTTTCACCGGTGCCGACCAGCTCCGCAAAGGCCGCTTCGAGCTCGCCGACGGCGGCACCCTCCTCCTCGACGAGATCTCCGAGATCAGCCCCCAACTCCAGGCCAAGCTCCTACGCGTCCTCCAAGAAGGCCAGTTCGAACGCGTTGGTTCCTCGGCGACCCAACAGATCGACGTTCGTGTCATTGCCACCACCAACCGCGACCTCGCCCGCTCGGTCGCCGACGGCTCGTTCCGCCAGGACCTCTTCTATCGCCTCAACGTCCTGCCCGTGGTCTTGCCACCGCTCCGCGACCGCCTCGCCGACATCCCACTCTTGGCCGAACACTTCCTCGCCCAGGTCGCCCTCCGTGAAGACCGCGAGCCCAAGCGTTTCCACCCCGACGCCCTCGAGCTGATGTCCGACTACCCCTGGCCGGGCAACGTCCGCGAGCTCCAGAACATCTGCGAACGCGCCTCCGTCCTCACCCGCGGCCAGACCATCACCGCCCCCACCCTCAAGCCCTGGCTGATCGCACCTACCCCCGCAGCCGCGCACCCCACTACGCCCCCCCTCGATGTCCACGGCTACCAGCCCTGGGCCGCACAACCCGCCGCTCCCGCACCCACCCACGCCCCCCTCGGCAGCCCACCCCTCCAAGCACCCCCAGCCGCGGCACCTGTCGCCCCCGCACCGTCGCCAAGCAATAGCGTCCGCCCCCTAGAAGAAACCCAGCGTCAGGAAATCCTGCAGACTCTCAGCCGATTCGGCGGCAACCGCACCCGCACCGCCGAGGCGTTAGGCATCGGTGTCCGCACCCTGGGGCTGAAGTTGAAAAAATGGAAGGCCGACAACCTCATCCCGCAGTCCGTCTGACCGCGCAGTCTCGACGCGGCGACCGCGCAAAAGCCGCGCACTTCTTGCGCACCACCCAAAACACAGAACACCTTTCAATCCACCCCAGAAGCTATAGAACGATTTGGCTTCCCGTTTGCTGAAAACTCTCTGATGATCCGCGGACTGACCGATTCCGGAGCGATGCCCACACTCGAGCGCCTGGTGCAATTCACCGGCGAACGCCAGCGCATCCTCGCCCACAACGCGGCCAACATCTCCACCCCGAACTTCCGCCCTAAGGACCTCGACATCGAGTCGTTCCAGAGCCGGCTCGCCGAGGCCCACGAGGCCCGTCGACGACAGGCCAACCCCACACGCGGCCCCCTGGCCCTCCGTGACTCCCAGCAAGTGAGCTTCGACCGCGACAGCCTTGCCACCCGCCCCGACTTCACCAACCAGAACATCCTTTTCCACGACCGCAATAATCGCGACCTCGAACGCTCCATGCAGGCCCTGGCCGAGAACGCCCTGACCCACTCTGCGGGCATCGAGATGTACAAAAATCAGCTCGATATGCTCCGCACCGCGATCCGCGAACGGATTTAGAACAGGCCTGAGGCTTGAGCTATGAGGCTTGAGACTTAGAGCAATAACCCTCAAACCTCACCCCTCACCCCTCAGGCCTCTTATGTTTGGCGCACTCGACACCTCGACCTCCGCCCTTGTCGCCGAGCGAACCCGCGCGACCGTCTACGCCGCCAACCTCGCCAACTCCCGGGCCATCCAGGACGAGAATGGCGAGAACAACCCCTTCCGCCGACGCATCGCCATCTTCGCCCCCGGCGACCCCGCCACCGGCTCCAAGACCGGCGTTCATGTCCGCGAGATCCAGGAAGACCAGCGCCCCTTCAAGCTCCGGTACATGCCTACCCACCCGCTTGCCGACGATAAGGGCTACGTGAAGTTCCCCAACATCGACTCCATCACCGAACAGATCAACATGCTCGCCGCCAGCCGGGCCTACGAAGCCAACATCGCCGCGGCCGAAGCCACCAAATCGATGATGCGCACCTCCCTCCGCCTGATGGCTTAGTTGTAAACCTTCGATCCGCTAAACCATGGACCCCTTAGGCCTTATCCCCGGCAGCTCGACCCCCGGCCTTCAGCCGATCAAGCCCCTTGACGCTAGCGCCCCCATCCAGGGCCCCAGCTTCAAGGAGCTCATGATGAAGAACATCGAGCAGGTCAACGCCCTCCAGCAGGAAGCCGATATGGCCATCGAAGACCTCGCGGCCGGCAAACGCGACGACATGGACTCTGTCTTGATGGCCAAGCAGAAGGCCGACGTCGCCTTCCAGATGCTCCTTCAGGTCCGCAACAAGATGATGGACGCCTACGACGAGGTGAAACAGATCCGCGTCTGACCCCATCCGGCTGCGTGACCCGCTTTACCCCTCCGGCCACAAGAATTAAGCCTCCACCCACCGCGCAGCCGATGCCTCTATTGCTGCGCAACTAGCGCACATGCGTATCACTCACGGCGGAGCCGTGAACCGGTATCGACCCACCCGGTCCACCCCCCTCGGCATGGAGGCCGACCTTGGACTTCCTTAAGAAGCAAGCCCTTCAGATCAAAGCCCAGCTGGGCGACCTCTCCCTCAGCACCAAGTTCCTCATCGGGGCTGTGCTGGTCATCCTCGTCATGGTGGCCGGCATCCTGATCGTCACCGCCTACGGCACCGACCGCGTCCCCGTCTCCAACTTCGCCGAGGGCCGCTCCGCCGAGGTGCTCACCCAGCTCCGCTCAGCAGGGATCGATGCCGCGCAAGAGGGGGCGGTCGTTACCGTCCCCGCCGACCAGCGTGAAGACGCCCTCGCCGCCCTCGCCGCCAACAACCTCCTCTCCGCCAACGCCGCCGACGCGTTCACCCAGCTCGTCTCCGAACAGTCCATGTTCACCAACGACAAGCAGAACGCCCAGCGGATGCTGATCGCCAAGCAGACGTTCCTCTCCCGCGTCATCCGCAAGATGAACAACGTGGATGACGCCCACGTCGTCGTCGATTACCCCGACCGCAAGGGCTTCGGCAACACCCACAGCGATCCCTCCGCCTCCGTCGTCGTCCGCATGCAGGCCGGTCGACCCGTGACCAAGAACCTCGTCGCCGCCGTCGCCGGCCTCGTCTCCGGGGCCGTCGCCGAGCTCAAGCCCCAGGACGTCCAGGTCGTCGATGGCAACACCAACCAGGCCCACACCGTCGGCGATCCCCTCGACGCCGCACCCGGCGAAGCCCAGGACGTTATCCGCCTTAAAGAAGCCTACCACCGCGACAAGCTGGTCAAGCATTTTGGCCAGATCATCAACGGTGTCATTATTACCGTCCGCGTCCGTACCGACAACGTTAAGGAACGCGCCTCAGCTTCTGTCGAATTCGCCGCAGACCAGCCCGTCCTCTCGACACGCAGCGAAACCCGTAAAGACACCGACTTCGAGAACGGCGGCGAACCCGGCGTACGTTCCAATGTCGGGGCCACCATCGATGGCGGTGGAGGCGTCGCCCGCTCCATGGAAGAAGAGATCACCGAAGAACGTCTTGCTATCAACCCGATCCGAAAACGGGAAAACATCAAGTCCTTCGGCCTCCAGATCCAGCAGATCAATGTGTCGGTCTCGATCCCGCGTAGTTACTTCGTCAACGTCTACAAAGCCCAGGGACTCGGTGACGAAGTGCCGACAGATGCCGAACTGCAGCCCGTCATTGACGCCGAGCTCGTCAAGATCGAGAACCAGATCAAGCCGCAGGTTGTGGGCGAGGTCGAGCCCCAGATCGCCGTCGCCATGCACTACGACCCGGTTGTCGAGGTCGAGGTCGCGGGCTCCGGCATCGGTGCCGTCCTCTCCGATGCCGGCATTTCGACCGGCGTGGTCACCGCCGGCGTCCTGGGCATCGCCGCCCTCGGGCTCATGTTCTACCTCACCCGCAAAGCCACTCAACGCGAGACCTTGCCCTCCGTCGAAGAACTCGCCGGCCTGCCCCCAACCCTACCCGCCGACGACGAACTCCTCGGCGAGGTCGAAGAAGTCGATACCGGCATGGAAGGCGTCGAGCTCGACGAGTCCGAGCTCCGCGCCCGCAAGATGGCTGACCAGATCAGCGAACTGATCAAGGCCAATCCGGAAGAGGCCGGCGGCCTGCTCAACAAGTGGGTCGACCTCGAGGAGTAGCCCCCTTTAGCCCGCGAGTAATGAGCAACCATCATCACGAACTAGGCTCTAACCGCTAGCAACTAGCAGCCAAAACATGCCCGCCGTACCCGCGATCAAACCCGAAGACCTCGACGAGATGCTCGGCTCCAAGAAAGCCGCCATCCTCCTCCTCGCCCTCGATTCCCAGGCCTCTACGCTCCTCCTCCAGCAGCTCAGCAGCCGAACCGTTGAAGAGATCACCCGCGAGCTCGCCTCCGCCGGCCGCATCCCCGAAGACATCCGTGATGCCGTACTCAAAGAGTTCTATGACCTGGCCGTCGCCCAGTCCTGGGCGCGCGAGGGCGGCCTCGACTACGCCCGCAAGCTCCTCATGGGCTCGCTCCCGAAGGACGAAGCCGAACGCATCCTTCAGCAGATTTCTCAGCAGGTCCGGAAGACCCCGTTCGCTTTCCTGCAGAAGGCCGAGTCGCAGAACCTCTTGACCTTCATTCAGGACGAGCACCCCCAGACCATCGCCCTGATCGTCTCGCACATGGCCTACCACAAGGCCTCCGAAATCCTCGGCGGCTTGCCGACCCCGAAACAGATCGAGGTCGTCAAACGCGTCGCCAACATGGAGCACACCAATCCGGAGGTGATCTCCGAAGTCGAGCGTGGCCTCGAAGCCCGCCTCGCCAACATGCTCAATCAGTCCTTCGAAAAGATCGGTGGTGTCGACACGGTCGCCGAGATGCTGAACCTCGTTGACCGCACCACCGAGAAGTCCATCATGGAAGGCCTCGAGTCCGAGGACCCGGACCTGGTCGAAGAGATCCGTCGGCTTATGTTTGTTTTCGAAGACATCCTTCTGGTCGACGACAAGGGCATCCAGGCCGTGCTCAAAGAGGTCGAGAACGACGAGCTCGCCCTCGCCCTCAAGACCGCCTCCGACGACCTCAAGGACAAGATCTTCGGCAACATGTCCGAGCGTGCCGCCACGCTCATCCAGGAAGACATGGAGTTCATGGGCCCGGTCCGTGTCTCCGATGTCGAGACCGCTCAGCAACGCATCGTCGACATCGTCCGCCGGCTCGAAGACGCCGGCGAGATCATCATCACCGGCCGCGGCGGCGACGGCGACGTCGTGGTTTGACCCCACCCGACCGTTTAGCCCGGTCGCTTGCGACCGGCTGCGTCAACGGAAACCCTCATGCCCCTGCTCAAAGCCCAAGCCGCTGCACCCGCCATCAAGCAGGCCGTCGTCCTCGACCTCGGCGACCTCGGTGCCCAGGCCGCCAAGCTCCGCATGGCCGCCGAAGCCCGCGCCCAGCAGATTATCGCCGAGGCCGAAGACAAAGCCGCCCAGCTCATCGAAGAGGCACGCGGCCAAGGCCTCGAACAAGGCCGTGAGAAAGGCCACGCCCAGGGGCTCGAACAAGGCCTGAAAGACGGCCAAACCCAAGCCCTCGCCAAGTGGCAAGACCAGCTCCAGAACCTCACCGATGCCTGGGCCGACACCACGACCCGCCTCGACGCCTTCCGAGGCGACCTCCAGCGTGACGCCCGTGAGTCCGTCCTCCGCTTCGCTCTCCGCTTCGCCGAGAAGGTCACCCACCGCATCGTCGAGATCGACGAGAACGTCATCACCGATCAGATCGCCAACGCCCTCGACCATGTCTTGGAGCCCATGGACGTCGCGGTCCACCTGCACCCCCTCGACCGAGACAACCTCACGCAAGCCCTGCCCGGCATCCTCGCCCAGTCCGAACACATTAAGCACGTCCAGCTCGTTGATGACGAGTCGATCAGCCCCGGCGGCTGCGTCCTCCACTTCGGTGACGGCCGCATCGACGCTTCCATCGAAACCCAGACCCAGCGCCTCACCGATCTCATCCTGCCCCCAGGCGAGGACGAACCACAAGCCGACGCGGCCCCACAGACGCCGGGCATGCTCGAAGCGGATACGCCACCCGCCGACCCGTCGGCGTGATCCCCGCTCACCCCCCCAACCCCTGACCGCTCCACACCGCAGCGTTTCAAGCCCTGCGGCTTGTTCCCATGGCCCCTTGGCACCCCCGTTGCAGAAAGTCACCACGATGCCCGTTCTCGACGAGCCCATGCAGACCCTCGAAGCCGCCACCGCGCCGGAGCTGCGCGGCACCGTGAAAGAAGTGCGCGGCCTCGCCCTCCGCATCGCGGCCATGCCCGCCCCCATCGGTGCCGAGATCCATCTCCACCCCCGAAGCACCAAACGTCGTGCCGAACCGATCCCCGCCCAGATCGTCGGCTTCGACCGACAAGACGCCATCGCCCTCCCACTCGGCCCCACCACCGGCGTCTGCCCCGGCGATCACGCCGTCGTCCATCACCCCACCCAGACCGCCCCCGTCGGCACCCCACTCCTCGGCCGCGTCCTCAACGGCAAAGGCCAACCCATCGACGCCCTCGGCCCCCTCCGTGACACCGGCCAACGCCCCCTCGACCCCCAACCCATCGACCCCCTCACCCGCCCCCTCATCGACCAGCCCCTCGGCACCGGCGTCCGCGCCATCGACGCCCTCACCCCGCTCGGCAAGGGCCAGCGTATCGGCGTCTTTGCCGCACCCGGCGTCGGCAAGTCCACCCTCCTCGGCTCCATCGCCAAGCACACCGCCGCCGACGTCACCGTCATCGCGCTCATCGGCGAACGCGGCCGAGAGGTCCGCGACTTCCTCGACAAGACGCTTGGTGAACAGGGCCGGGCACGCTCCGTTGTCGTCGCCGCCACGTCCGACGACCCGCCGCTGCTGCGTATCCGTGCCGCCAAGACCGCCGCCACCATCGCCGAGCACTTCCGCGACCAAGGCCTCGACGTCCTGCTCATCATGGACTCCGTCACCCGCTTCGCCCAGGCCCAACGCCAAGTCGGCCTCGCCTCCGGCGAACCCCCCGCCACCCGCGGCTTCCCGCCCTCCGTCTTCGCCCTGCTCCCCACCCTCATGGAACGCTCCGGCCGAACCGACACCGGCTCGATCACCGGCGTCTACTCCGTCCTTGTCGAGGGCAACGACTTCGACGAGCCCGTCGCCGACGCCTGCCGCGGTGTCCTCGACGGCCACCTCCTGCTCGACCGCAAGCTCGCCGAGAAGGGCCACTACCCCGCCATCGACCCCCTCGGCTCCATCTCCCGCCTCGCCGAGGACGTCACCACCCACGAGCACCAGCTCGCCCGCCAGCTCGTGATTCAGCTCCTCGCCGCCTACCGCGACGTCGAAGATCTGCTCAACATCGGCGCCTATGCCCCTGGCTCCAACCCCGAAGCCGACCTCGCCATCGCCTGCAAGCCCGCCATCGACACGCTCCTCAAACAGGGCCGTGGCGACCAGCCCCTCGACTTCCAGACCACCGCCGCTCAACTCGCCGCCCTCGCCCACCACGTCCAACAAGCACAGCAACAGATCACCCAAACCAACGCGTCGGGCCGACCCACCGCGCCCCCACGCCGCGCCTAGCCCCTAACGCCGAGCGCCCACCATGACCCCATTCGTCTTCCAATTCGAACCCCTGCTCAAGCAGAAGCGTGCCGAAGAGACGCGCTGCCAACGCGAGCTCGCCCAACGCCTCGCCAAGCGTATCGAGATCCACGACCGCCTCCGCCGCAACCAGTCCACCATCTCCCAGTCCAAGCACGAGATGGCCGACGCCCTCACCGGCACCGTCAACCTCGACGCTATCTCCGACGTCGCCCGCTACACCGCCTCGGTCACCAATCAGGGCCACGCCGACGTCCTCGTCCTCGCCGAGCTCGAGCAGACCATCACGCAAGCCCGCACCGCCCTCACCGAGGCCCGCCGCCACGTCAAGGCCCTCGAAATGCTCCGCGAGAAAAAGCACGAGCAGTGGCTCACCGAGCAGCGCCGCATCGAGACCGCCCAGCTCGACGAAGCCGCCACCCAGAACTGGCTCCGCCAGCAGCATGAAGCACAAGGACGGGAGGCCGCGGCGTGAGGCTGATCTTCACCACTCTGATGCTCGTGATCCTGATCAACCTCGCCGCCGCCGGCGCGGGCGTGGCCTGGCTCTACGGCTCCGGCCGACTCGACCAGGCCCGCCTCGATCGCCTCATCGACCTCTTCACCCCCACAATCGAAGAAGAGCAGGCGCAGCTCGCCGCCGCTGAACAAGCCGAGCGCGAGGTCGCCGAACAGACCGCCCGCCTCGAACGGCTCGCCGCCGTTGCCACCGGCCCCGTCTCCGTCGACCAGCGTCTCGCCGCTAACGCCGCCGCCGACGACTACACCCGCGAACTCCTCGGCCGCCTGCAGACCGACATCAAAGCCATCCAGGACCGCGTTGCCCAGGACCGCCAACTCCTCCAGGCCGAACGCGACGCCCTCGACCAACGCGAAGCCGCCTTCGAGCTGTTCATGCAGGAGCGCACCGAGCAGCTCCAGGACGAGGACTTCAACCAGGCCGTCAAAGCCCTCGCCAGCCTCAAGCCCGCACAAGCCCGCGACACGATCGACGCGCTCATCGCCCGAGGCCAGCAGGACCAGGCCGTCGAATACCTCGCCGCCATGAACAGCCGCAAGGCCGCCGGCATCCTCCGCCAATACCAGGACCCCGCCGAAGCCCAGCAGCTCGCCGACCTCATCGAGGCCCTCCGCCAGCGCACCCTCACCCCCGACGACCCCGCATCCTGACCATGCCCAGCCCACTCGAACTCCAACCCAGCCCGACCGCGCCGCCCCGGCCCAGCCCGCTCCAGGTCGCCGTGCCCACCAGCACCCGCAACGACGCCTTTCGCGACCTGCTCCCGCCCCCCGAGCCGCGTACTCCACGCCAGAGCACCGAACGCCCCGAGCGTGTCGAGCGTCCCGAGCCCGCGTCACGTGAAACCACGACCACTTCCACCGACTCCGAACCCCGCACGGCCGACCGAAGCGACAACACCACCGCTACCGACACAGAGCGCGATCCGCAGCGCAACGACGAGCCTAACGCCGATCGTGAGACCAACACCAGCGAACAATCCGACCCATCCCGCGACGACGCATCGACCCCTGAAGAGTCCAGCGAGCCCGTAGCCAAAGACACGAACACGACCGAACCCGACGCTGAGGCCACCGACGAATCGGGTACGCCTTCTGCCGATCAGCTCGCCCTCGACGCGCTGGCGGGCACCGCAGACGCCCTCGCCACCCAGGCTGCCGTCACCGCCAACGCGACCGGTTCCACGAGTGCCGCCAGCGCGACCGACGCCGCCAAGACCCCCGTCGCCGCCGCCAACGCCGCTGCCGCTGCGCAATCCGCCAAACCCCAGTCCGAAGCCAAAGCACAGGCCCGCGTTGCCGCCAGCTCCAGTGTCGATCCCGCCGTGACCAACACCACGACCTCAGCACAATCCGCCCAGGCCGCCGCCAACGCCGCCAGCACCGACGCGGATGCCGACGCCGATCCTCAGCCCGGTCGCAACTCGAGCAACATCCAGCTTCAGCCCGGCGACCGCGTGACGAACGCCAACCCCAATACCGCTGCTGGCCAGTCTGCTGCTAACACCGCCGCCTCATCCACCGCCGCCAGCGCGCCCACCGCGCCGCTGACCAACCCGCTCGCCAACGCATCCACTCAAGCAGCACCGACACCCGCCGGTGCCCAGGCGACCACCGACGCCGACGCCCCCGACCCGCTCAACGCCGCCCGCCTCAACCGTGGCCTCACCGCCGCGCTGAACCAGAAGAACGGTGCTGTCACCCTCCGCCTCACCCCCGCCGAGCTCGGCACCGTCCGCATCCATCTCCAGATCACCGGCACCAACGTTTCGGCCCGCTTCCACGCCGAGACCCCCGGTGCTCAGAACATCCTCGCCTCCCAGCTCGGCCAGCTCCGCACCTCGCTCGAAGCCTCCGGTCTCTCCGTCGACCGCATCTCCGTCCAGTCCCTCCAGACCAACACCAACAACCAGGCCTCCGCCAACGGCGACGGCGCCCCCGGCCAATCCCGGCAGGACGCCTCCACCCCTGACGGCCAGGCCCGCAACCCCTACCGACAAGACGCTTCCAACCGCAACCCCAACAACGCCTCGGCTCAGCCGGAGTCCTTTGACGACCTGATCCAGCCCGCCGCCGCTTGATCCCCCCACCCACCTGCCAACCACTAACGACCGAACCACCATGAGCGCAGCCATCAGCCCCAACACCGCCGGCCTCAATAACGCCAGCACCGACAACCCGGTCCAGCGTGACGCCTTCGCCGAACTTTCGACGGAAGAGTTCACCCGCATCATCGTGGCCGAGCTCACCAACCAGGACCCGCTCGAGCCCAACGACACCACCGCGATCCTCGAACAGATCTCATCGCTACGGAACATCGAGTCGCAGGGCTCGCTCGAAGACTCGCTGCGTTCGCTCGTCCTCCAGAACGAGGTCACACAGGCCGCCGGCATCATCGGCAAATCGGTCGACGGCCTCAGCGAAGCCAACAACCAGGTCTCGGGCATCGTCGAGTCCGTCCGCATCGTCGACGGCCAGGCCCTGCTGCAACTCGACTCCGGCGACTCGCTGCCGTTCGACCGTGTCACCCTGGTTACCAACGCCAACCCCACCCCGTAACCCAACCTCGTAACCCCACCCGTCACCCCCCGCCATGAGTGACCCCGGCCAACTGCTCCGCATGCTCGAACCGGCCGTCCGGCCCGTTGCGACACCACCCACGGCCGGCGCACCCAAACCCGCCAACACCCCATTCGAATCCCAGAGCTTCGACCAACTGCTCCAACAAGCCAGCACCAACACCCCCAATACCGAACCGCCCAAGCCAACACCCGGGCCCACCGAACCCGCCAAGCCCGCCAACACTTTCCAACCGCTCTCCGGCATCGACCGCATCGAGAACCAAAGCCTCCGCGACCTGATCGCCGCCGCCACCCACCAGCCGAACAAGCCCGCCGCCTGACCCCGATTTACCTGCTACCCCAAAGGCTCAATAAGGACCCGACATGCCCCTGACCACCTCGCTTTACACCGGCCTCACCGGCATGCAGACCAACTCGCAGATGCTTGATGTGGTCGGTAACAACATCGCCAACGTCAACACCAACGCCTTCAAGAAGTCGCGTGCCCAGTTCGAGACCCAGATCTCCGCCACCCTGTCCTCCGGCTCACGCCCGACCGCAGACCTCGGCGGCACCAACCCCGCACAGATCGGACTCGGCACCCGGCTCGCCGCCATCCGACGCGACTTCTCCGCCGGCGGTCTTCAGCCCACCGGGCAGGCCACCGACAACGCTGTCGAAGGCGCGGGCTTCTTCATCGTCGAGGACGGCGGCTCCCAGCGCTACACCCGTGACGGCTCGTTCGCCCTCGACCGCGACTTCAACCTCGTGACCAACGGCGGGGCCCGCGTCCAGGGCTTCGGCGTTGACGACGAGTTCAACGTGGTCGAAGGCGTCCTCGAAAGCATCAATATCCCGCTCGGCGTCCTGACCATCGCCGAACCCACCAACGAAGTGAACTTCGCCGGCAACCTCAACGCCGGTGGCGACCCCGCCACCGTCGGCACCATCATCCAGTCCCAGGCCCTCTTTGCCGACGCCGCTAACACCACCGCCGCCGACGGCACAACCCTCCTGACCTCGCTCTTCGACGACACCTCCGGCATCCCGCTCTTCGCCACCAACGATGTCCTGACCGTCACCGGTGCCTCCAAGGGCGGAGCCACCCTCTCCGACCAGACCTTCACCGTCTCCGCCGTCGACCCCGGCGATGGCTCGGCCTTCGGCACCACCGTTCAGGACATCCTCGACTTCTACAACGATGTCCTGGGCATCGACGACACCCAGCCCACCGGCTCGGTCACCATCGACGCCGGCGGCGTGATCAACCTCAACGGCAACCTCGGGGCCGGCAACGACATCGTCCTCGACGACGGCAACGCGGTGAACAACCTCGGCGTCGCCCCTGACCTGCCGTTCCAGTTCACCAAGACCCAGGAAGCCGACGGCGAGTCCGCCCGCACCACCTTCGTCGTCTTCGACTCTCTCGGCGAACCTCTCCAGGTCGACCTCACCCTCGTCCTCGAAGAGAAGACCAACAACGGCACCCAGTGGCGGTTCTACGCCCAGTCCGAAGACGACACCGACCTCGATCGGCACATGTCCTCCGGCGTTCTCAACTTCGACAACGAGGGCCAGCTCGTCACCACCGTCGATAGCCTCGTCACCATCAACCGTGACAACACCGGTGCCCTCACGCCCCAGTCCTTCGACCTGCAGTTCGAGGATCAGTTCGGCTCGCTCACCGCGTTGTTCGATGTCCGCTCCCAGATCAACGCGATCAGCCAGGACGGCACCGGCCTCGGCACCCTCGAAGACTTCTCCGTCTCCGAGGACGGCACCATCACCGGCGTCTTCTCCAACTCCCTGCTCCGCGACCTCGGCCGCATCCCCCTCGCCCTGTTCTCCAACCCCGAAGGCCTCCTTGAGACCGGCGGCAACACTTACCGGCCCACCCCGAACTCCGGCGACCCCATCGTAGTCGCCGCCGGGTCCTCCGGCTCGGGCCGCGTCATCGGCCGGGCCCTGGAGATCTCCAACGTCGAGCTGTCCGAAGAGTTCATCAACCTGATCTCCGCTCAGACCGGCTTCTCCGCCAACAGCCGTGTCATCACCACCTCCCAGCAGCTTATCCAGGAACTCCTGGCCTCCATCCGGTAAGGCATCGTCATGATCACCGTGACCCGACTCAACGGCAAACCCCTCGTCGTCAACGCCGAGATCATCCGCACCGTCGAGTCCAACCCCGACACCACAATCAAGCTCCTCAACGGCGACACCATCCTCGTCCAGGAGTCCCTGCAAGACGTCGTCGATCTCGCCATCGACTACGGCCGCGCCCTCCGCAAACTGCTGCCACCCAGCTAAACACGGCAACCCCGCTGCCCCATAGCCGGGTCGCTACGCGACCCCAGGCCCCGCCATCAGCCTCCCTTTTCAACGCAACCCCCCAAACCCTCCGATAACTCACCAAGCTCCACGGACGGACTTGCAACATGGACCTCGGAATCCTCTTCGGCATCGTCGGCACCTGGCTGCTGATCGTCTGGACCCTACTGCTCGGGGGCAAGATCGGTGTCTACATCGACATCCCCTCGGTCGTCCTCGTCTTCGGGGCCTCGATCACCGTGCTGTTCTTCTGCTCCCCCGCCGGGACCATCAAGAAGCTGCCCAACATCGCAAAGCGGGCCTTCTTCGCGAAAGCCCCCTCCATCGACCAGCTCATCGAAGACATGGTGGGCTACGCCGAGATCGCTCGCCGCGACGGCATCCTCAGCCTCGAAAACAGCATCAAGGAGGTCGACGACGCCTTCATCGTCTCCGGCATCCAGATGGCGGTCGACGGCACCGACCCCGAGCTCATCGAGCAGATCATGACCAACGACCTCGACAACCTCGTCGAGCGTCACGACAACGGCAAGGGCCTGCTCGAGGCCATCGGCAAATACGCCCCGGCGATGGGCATGATCGGCACCCTCATCGGGCTGGTCGCCATGCTCTCCGACCTCTCCGACCCCGCGTCGATCGGGGCCGGTTTGGCCGTCGCCCTGCTCACCACGCTCTACGGCTCCATCGTCGCCAACGCGTTCGCGCTGCCCATGGCCGATCGGCTCGCCAAACGCTCCGCCGAAGAGATCCTCTACAAAACCGTGATCATCAAGGGCGTCATGTCGATCCAGTCCGGCGACAACCCCCGCATCGTCGAGCAGAAGCTCCGCACCTTCCTCCCGCCCGGCCAACGCGCCGCCGGTGATGCCGAGGCCGCGTAACGCCCCCCCGGAGCCCCACGCCATGTCCAAGAAGTGCAAGTGTCCGCCCGAAGGCGCCCCCGCCTGGATGGTCACCTACGGCGACATGGTGACGCTGCTGCTCTGCTTCTTCGTGCTTATCGTCTCGTTCTCTGAGATCAAGAAGGAGGACGATTTTCAGGCGGTGGTCGAAGAGATCCAGAAGGCGTTCGGCATGAAGGGTGGCGGCGGCAAGCTGCCCACCAAGGACGACCCGGCCCTGTCGCTCATCGAACGCCTCGAAGCGATCCGCATGCGGCAGGAGAAGATCCCCAACCGCAGCAACTCCAAAGACCCCGGCCAGCGCGGCCGAGAGCCCCGCGTCACCAAGATCCGCCCCGGCATGCTCTTCGCGGTCGGTGGCAAGATCGTCTTCGACCCCGGCACCGCCGACCTTACCGACCAGTCCAAGGTCCAGCTCCAGCAGATGGCCGAGTCCGTCGGGCTCAAGGGCAACGCCAACATCATCGAAGTCCACGGCCACGCCTCCCGGCTCGACCTGCTCGGCACCGGCTCGTCCTTCGAAGACCTCGACCAGCTCAGCTTCGAGCGGGCCCGCGCTGTGAAGCGTCACCTGACCAGCGACCGCATCGGCATCAACCCCGAACGCATCCGTGTGATCGCCAACGCCGACCGCGAGCCGATCGACCCGCGTGCGGTGGGGTCGTTCGAGAACCTGCAGAACCGCCGGGCCGAGGTCTTTGTCAGCGAGTCGCTGGTGCAGGACTACCAAGAGCCCAATCAGCCCGATCCGATGTGATGCGAGCCGGTTCGCTATGGCGGATGGATGATGCGGTTTGTAGCGATCGCAAGGGTGTATTGAACAGCGCTAACCCGGCAGTTGAACCGGTCCGGACAACGATTTAACTCCCACGACCGGAAGGGCCGATATCTCTTCGGTCCGCAAGCTGTCCTGTGAGACTTAAGCCATGCCCGAAGGCGCCGAAGGCGAACAACCCAAGAAGAAGTTCCCCCTGAAGATGGCGATCGTCCTCGCCGCCGTCATGATCGTGGAGGGCTTGGCCATCGGGATCGCCTTCTGGGTCGCGGGCGGCCCGTCCGAGGTCGAAGCGACGACCGCGTTCGATGACCCCGAAGCCGAGGAGAATCGGCCCACCATCCTGCTCGTGACCTCCGGCAAGTACCAGAACACCCGCTCCGGGCAGCCGTTCCTCTATGACACCGAGATCCAGGTGTCGGTGAAGAACAAGCACGCCGACTTGGTGCAGGAAAAGGTCACGAACCTGGAGCCGATGATCAGCGACCGCGTCGTGACGATCTTCCGCCGGGCCGAGCCGGCTCACTTGAATGAACCCGAACGCCAGACGCTCAAGCGTCAGCTCAAGGCCACGCTGAACGACATCCTCGGCAACTCGCCCGACGGTGAGCCGTTTGTCATCGAGGTCTTGATCTCGAACATGAAGCAGTTCAGCACCGACATCTGACCCCGCTTCACCAAGCCCCGGCTAGCAAGGACGCGATGCCCGACCCGACCCCCACCCCTGACCCCGCCGCCACCCCCAGCGTCGCTGCGCCGGGTACCGGTGCGACCGAGGATTCCGGCATTCAGCAGGCGTTGGCCGACGCGCAGACCTCGCTCGACGACCTGCAGGATGTGATGGGTGCAGGCCTGACCGAGTTCGCGTCGGAGCCAGACCTCGCGGGCATCGATCTGCTGAGTGATGTCGAACTCACCGTGACCATCGAACTCGGCCGGACCGAGATGCTGGTCGAAGACGTGCTGAAGCTCGGCGCGGGCAGCGTGGTGGAATTGGACAAGCTCGCCGGCGACCCGGTGGATGTTTATGTCAACGGCCGGCACGTCGCGCGTGGCGAAGTGCTCGTACTCAACGACAACTTCTGTATCCGTATCAGCGAGATCATCGCGGACCTCGATCAGTCGGTGCAGGACCTGCTGCCTGGCGGGGCGAGCGGAGTGGCTGATAGCGGGGGAGACACGGCGGCTTAAAGGACCGGGGAGAAGGCGCCTGAGCAGGATGCTCGGGTGACAAGCAGTGCTGGCCAGGAGGGCCAACCTTGGGACACGGGTTTAAAACAGTTCGGAAGCGGGTCGGCGTCTGGGCGTGGTGCGCAACTTTTGCGCTCTCTGCGTTGTGGGTCGGCGGGGCTTGCGCGGAAGCGGTTGAACCTGCGGGGTCGGACGCCGAGGTGATCGCCGCGGCGGCGGAGCGGCTGCGGCAGCGTGACGCGGCGATGCAGTCGGCCGCACGCCCGCCCCTGACCCCCACCACGCCGGCGTCGCCCGTGGTGATGGACCCGATGGAGCGTCAGCCGCTGGGGCAGCCCGGCGATGAGCCGGCATTGACCACGGCCACCGAGTCGCTGCTGATCGGCCCGGAGGATGCGAAAGGCACCGGGTCGGGCTGGATGCTCAACACGATGACCGCCCTGGGCGTGGTGCTCGGGATCGTGCTGCTGATCCGCTGGGGTTATGCGAAGCTCGGCGGCAAGGTCGTTGGTCGCGGGGGTGCGGGGGCGACCGCGGTGGTGGAGGTGCTTAGTCGATCGATGATTGCACCGCGGAACCACGTGCTGCTGCTGCGGGTCGGTGGCCGGGTGTTGGTGGTGAGTGATTCGTCGGCGGGGACGCGGACGCTGTGTGAGGTGACCGATCCGGTGGAGGTGGCGGACCTGATGCAGGCGGTCGAGGCGTCGAAGCCGACGAGTGTGACCGGCGGGTTCGGCAAGGTGTTGTCGGGGGTCAGTGCGGGGTACGAGCCGGACGTGTCGGAGACCGGCGGCGACGAGGGTGAGCACCGGGTCGATCGGGTGCGTGACCTGGTGTCGGGGCTGCAGGCGAAATTACGGTTTGTGTCAGGTGGTAGCACGAGCAAGGGGGGTGTGGCGTGACGACGCGACGGGCGATGCTGTGGTCGATGCTGTGGATCGTGCTGGCGTGGGTCATCGCGGTGACGCTGCCGACGGGGGTGGCGGAGGGGCAGCCGCTTGATCCGATCGAGGCGCTGGGGGCTGGGCCGGAAGCGGTAGGGGCGGTGGGGGCGGTGGAAGGGGTGGGGGGGATTGATGGCGAGGCCTCGCAGAGCGAGCGGCGGGCCGAGGCATATGACCCGTTGAATCCGATCTCGGTGCTGAGCCGGGCGAGTCAGGCATTGCCCGCGGGGCAGGGGACGGACCTCTCGGCGGGCGCGTTGGGTCCCGATGCGACGGCCGGCGAGCGGGGCGGGCTGAGCACCACGATCTCGATCGTGCTGTTGCTCACGGTGCTGTCGCTGGCCCCTGCAATCCTGGTGATGTGCACGAGCTTCACGCGGATCATCGTGGTGCTGGCACTGCTGCGGCAGGCGCTGGGAACGCAGACGCTGCCGCCGTCGCAGGTGATCGTCGGGCTGTCGCTGTTCCTGACGATGCTGGTGATGGCCCCGACGTTCGAGCGGATCAACACCGAGGCGTTGCAGCCGTTACAGGACCCCAACAGCTGGATGACGGAGATGGAGGCGTGGGAGCGGGCGAAGCAGCCGCTGCGGGACTTCATGTTCGCGCAGATCGAGCACGCGGGGAACTGGGACGCGGTGTACATGATCCTGAACTACCGGCAGATCGATACGTCGGAGCCGGGGCAGCTGCGGCGGTCGGACGTGGACATGCTGACCCTGGTCCCGGCGTTCGTGCTCAGCGAATTGAAGGTCGCGTTCCTGCTGGGTTTCCAGCTGTATCTGCCGTTCCTAGTGATCGACATGGTGGTCAGCTCGGTGCTGATCTCGATGGGCATGCTGATGCTGCCGCCGGTGCTGATCTCGCTGCCGTTCAAGCTGCTGCTGTTTGTGATGGTGGACGGGTGGAACCTGGTGGCGGGGAACCTGTTGAACAGCTTCGCGGTGCCGGGGGTGACGACCTAGGGGCTGTGGGGTTGGGGTGCGCGCTGACGCACCTGCTTGGTGAAGTGCCCCCGGAAGAGCCGAAGGCGAAAGGGAAACGCAACGATGGGATTTGATCAGGCGGTGGACATCACGAGGGAAGCGTTGACGCTGATGCTGGTGCTCTCGGCACCGATCCTCGCCGCGGCGTTGATCGTGGGCCTGGCGATCAGCGTGCTGCAGGCGGTGACGCAGGTGCAGGAACAGACGCTGACGTTCGTGCCCAAGATGCTGGGCATGGGAGCGGTGGCGATCCTGTCGATGCCGTGGCTGATCCAGAAGATCGCGGACTTCAGCACGCGGATGTTCTCCGGCCAGTAGATGGCTTGGAATGGTTTGGCTCCTTACTCCTTACTTCGTACTCCTTACTCCTCCGTGAATGCCCGTCACCATCCCCACCGCGTTGATCGAGATGCACCTGGTGCCCTGGCTGCTGGTGCTGTTCCGGCTGAGCGGGGTGTTCCTGCTCTCGCCGATCCTGGGGTCGGGGACGATCCCGCGATACGTCAAGGCGCTGCTGGTGTTCATCCTGTCGCTGTGTGTTTATCCAGTGCTGTTGGCGGATCCCGGGTCGGCCGCGTTCGCGCACGCGTCGGCGATGATGGGGCAGAGTTTGGGGCTGTGGCAGCTGCTGCCGGTGGCGGCGTTGGAGCTGCTGCTGGGCTACATCGTGGGGTACACCGCGAGCCTGCCGCTGATCGGGATGCAGGTGGGCGGCAACATCATCGACCAGCAGCTCGGGCTGGCGTTCGCGCAGATCGTGAACCCGGAGCTGGGCGAGAGCTCTTCGGTGATCGCCGAGTTTCTGTTCATGACGGCTTTAGCGCTGTTCGTCATCGTCGGCGGGCACTACGCGATGCTGGCGGTGCTGATCGGGTCGTTCAGCCATGTGCCCCTGGGTGGGTTTCACGACATCTCCGGGCTGGTTGCGATGACGGTGGGGCTGCTCGGCGTGATGTTCGAGCTGGCGATCAAGGTCTCAGCCCCGGTGCTGTGCCTGATGTTCTTGCAGTCGGTGGCGATGGGCTTTATCGCCCGGACTGTCCCGCAAATGAACATCCTCAGCGTCGGCTTCTCGATCCGGATTTTGGCGGGGAGCGTGATGCTGATCACGTCGATCGGGGTGATCACGATGCTTTATCGGGATTCGCTGCTGGAGACGATGGACGCGCTGATGCACTTCATGTCGCCGCCCTCGGGACCGGAGAGCTGACCGAAGCGTAAGCACGACACGGATGTATAGAACCCATGCCTGAGCAGACCGGACAAGAACGCACCGAAGAGGCGACGAGCCGACGCAAGAGCGAGGCCCGCAAGGAGGGCAACGTCGCGCGCAGCCAGGACCTCACGGCCGCGATCACGCTGCTGGCAGGGGTGGTCTTGCTGGCGATCATCGGGGAGCGGCTGCTGGCGAGCACCGCATTGTCGATGGCAAGCCTGCTGGGGGGCGACTTCACGAGCAACCCCACACGTATTGAGTCGCTATCGGGGGCGTGGCGGCACGCGGTGGCGCTAGCGGTCTCGACGCTGGCGCCGTTCGGGCTGACGCTGATGGGCGTGGCGATTGTCGCGGTGGTGTGTCAGGTCGGGTTCATGCTGACGGGCAAGCCGATTGTGCCGAAGCTCTCGAAGCTCGATCCGATCGCGGGGACCAAGCGGTTAGCGGATGCGCGGGCGTTTATGCGGCTGGTGATGAGCATGGGCAAGCTGATCCTGATCGCGGCGGTGTCGGGGCTGTTTATCGCGATGGATGCGCGGCGTTTGTTGGCGGTGTCGCAGCTGGACCCGGCGTCGGCGTTGGCGGCGGCGGCCTGGATGGTGTTCATGCTGGCGTTGAAGCTTGCGGGGATTTTGTTGGTGCTAGCGATTTTGGATTACCTGTACCAGCGGCTGCAGACGGCGAAAGACCTGCGGATGACCAAGGAGGAGGTCAAGCGGGAGATGAAGGACATGGACGGCGACCCGCTGGTGAAGCAGCGGCGGGCACGGGTGGCGCGGCAGCTGGCGATGCAGCGGATTTCGCAGTCGGTGCCGAAGGCCGACGTGGTGGTGACGAACCCGACGCACTACGCGGTGGCCTTGCAGTACGACGGGGACTCGATGCGGGCACCGAAGGTGGTGGCGAAGGGGGCGGACTTCATGGCGATGCGGATCAGGCAGATCGCGTTAAGTCACGGGGTGCCATTGGTGGAGCGGAAGCCGTTGGCGCGGGCGTTGTATTCGGGTGTGGAGATCGGGCAAGAGGTGCCGGAGGAGCACTACGCGGCGGTCGCGGAGGTGCTGGCGTATGTGTACCGGTTGGCGGGTCGGTCGGTGGCGGCTTGATGAACCACAGAGGCACAGAGACAGAGAGAAGTGGCATGAACGTCTGTAGGTCTTGGAAGTGTGAGTGTCGCGCGTCGGTGCATAGAAGCCGGGGCGTTGTTTTTTGCCTCGCTCTGTGTCTCTGTGCCTCTGTGGTTATTGAATCGAGCTAAAGGAGACCATGGCAAAGACGTCGAACATCGCGATCCCCGCATGGGTGAAGAAGCTGCACGAGTACCGGACGCTGGCGCTGCCGATCTTTGTGGTGCTGGGGGTGGTGGTGATCGTGGTGCCAATGCCGCCGATCCTGATGGACCTGCTGATCGCGGCGAACCTGGCGTTGGCGACGCTGATCCTGCTGACGACCATCTTTGTGAAGAGCCCGCTGGAGTTCAGCGTGTTCCCGTCGTTGTTGCTATTCACGACGCTGATGCGGCTGGTGCTGAACATCGCGACGACGCGATTGATTCTGACGCCGACGGATCAGCCGCCGGAGCAGGCGACGGCCGTGGCGGGGCATGTGATCCAGGCGTTCTCGAGCTTCGTGACGGGGGGCACGGAGAACGGCGGGATCGTGGTGGGGGTGATCATGTTCACGATCCTAGTGATCATCCAGTTCGTGGTGATCACGAAGGGGGCGACGCGGATTTCGGAGGTCGCGGCGCGGTTCACGCTGGACGCGATGCCGGGCAAACAGATGGCGATCGACGCGGACCTGAACGCGGGGCTGATCGACGAGAAGGAGGCGAAGGATAGGCGGGAGAAGATCCAGCACGAAGCGGACTTCCACGGGGCGATGGACGGTGCGAGTAAGTTTGTGCGGGGCGACGCGGTGGCGGGGATCATCATCACGCTGGTGAACATCATCGGCGGGTTCACGGTGGGGCTGGCGATCAACGGCTGGGGCATCGGGGAGACGGCGGCGACCTACACGCTGCTGACCATCGGGGACGGGTTGGTGTCGCAGATCCCGGCGTTCATCATCGCCATCGGTGCGGGCCTGATCGTGACGCGGTCTTCGAGCCGGGAGGATTTGAACACGGAGCTGCTGGGTCAGCTGACGGGCAAGTGGGTGGCGTTGGCGATCACGGCCGGATTCCTGGCGTCGATGTCGTTCGTGGGATTGCCATTCCTCCCGATGATGGGGTTGGCATCGCTGTGCGGGGGGTTGGCGTTTTTCGTGTACCGGCAGGAGCGGGTGGAGACGGAGCAGAAGGTCCAGGCGGCGGAGGCGACGGCGAAGAAGTCGTCGGAGCCCGAGCCGGTCGAGCAGGCGATGCACGTCGACACGCTGGAGCTGGAGGTGGGGTATGCGTTGGTGCGGCTGGTGGACACGTCGCAGGGGGGTGACCTGCTGGATCGGATCACGATGATCCGGCGTCAGTTGGCGGCGGAGCTGGGGCTGGTGATGCCGCCGGTGCGGATCCGGGACAACATGCAGTTCCAGCCGAACGATTACCACATCAAGATCAGGGGCAACGCGGTGGCGCAGGGGCAGGTGTATCCGGGGCAGTTCATGGCGTTGGACGCGGGGCTGGTCTCGCCGGGCTCGGCACCGCTGCAGGGGGTCAAGTGTGTGGAGCCGGCCTTTGGGCAGCAGGCGACGTGGATCGACGCGGGTCAGAAGCAGCGGGCGGAGGCGCTCAACTACTACGTGGTGGACCCGACGTCGGTGCTGGCGACGCACCTGACTGAGGTGGTGAAGACGCACGGTGCGGAGATGTTGACGCGGGAAGAGACGAACAACCTGATCGCGCAGCTGAAGGACAAGGCCCCGAAGCTGACGGGCGAGGTGTTGGAGGGCGAGACGCCTTTGGTGAAGCCGGGCGAGCTGCAGAAGGTGCTGCAGAATCTGCTGCGGGAGCGGGTGCCGATCCGTGACCTGGAAGGGGTGGTCGAGACGCTGGGGGACTGGGCGACGCGGACGAAGGACCTGGACGTGTTGACGGAGTACGCACGGAACGGGCTTCGCCGGACGATCTGCAGCCAGTACGCGGTGCAGGAGCCGGCGGTGGATGAGCCGGGTTTGGAGAATCCGCCGCTGGTTAGCCGACTCTATTGTGTCAGCCTTGACCCGGCCCTCGAGGATCAGATCAATGGGTACATCGAACGCAGCGCGGAGGGAACGAGCATGACGATGCCTCCCGCGGTGGCCAACCGGATCACAGCGGCGGTGATGGGTGAGCTGCAGCGGCTGATCGACGCCGGGCGGACGCCGGTGGTCTTGGCGTCGCCGCAGGTTCGGGCACAGGTGAGGCGATTGATCGAGCCGCACCTGCCGGGGTCGGCGGTCTTGGGGTATAACGAGATTAGCAAGGGCGTGGAGGTGGAATCGATGGGGCTGGCGACGCTCTCTTCGGAGAACGAGACCGGCCAAGGCATGGACGCACCCGGAGCACCGGTGTCGGCGGCGGAGCCCGCTCTGACCGGTGATCCACAACTGCAGAGGGCGTGAGTCAGTGGAAGCAATGAGGACGTTCACCGGCCGAACGATGGCCGATGCGTTGACGGCGGTCCGGCGAGAGCTGGGCACGGAAGCGGTCGTGCTGCACACGCGGAGCTTCAAGACCGGCGGCGTCTTGGGCATCGGTGCGAAGACGGTGGTCGAAGTCACGGCAACAGATGGCCGGGCGGTCGGCCGACGGAAACGGGCTGAGGCGCGGCGGTCGCCGCGGGCGATGGCGTTGGCGGAACGGCGGGAAAAAGCGGTGGCGACGCCTGCGGTCGAGCCGATGGCTGGGGACTTGATCAAGAAGACGTACGCGGCGGCGAAGGCGGAGATCCACCGCGAGGCGGGTGCGGGTGATGTGAGTTCTGGGGGTGGGGTGGGTGTGGCGGAGCCGCCGACGATGGTCAATGGGCAGCAGACCGATGCGGTGAACCCTGTTGTCGGGCCTGTTCCCGTGCCCGTGCCGGTACCCGAGGCAACAGAAGAGCTGACGCAGGAGCTGCAGTCGGTCAAAGCGATGGTGGCGCGGGTGATGCGGAGTCAGGCGGGGCCTTGCCCGGAGTTGCCCAAGCATCTGGTCAAGCATTACACGGAGCTGATCGAGCAGGAGGTGACCGGGGAGCTCGCCGAGGCAATCGTCACTGAAGCGCGTCGGCTGATGAACGAGTCGGAGCTGGACGACGAGAAGGCATGTCACGAGGCGGTGCGTCGGACGATCTCGAAGTATCTGCCGGTGGACCCTGAGGCGGCGGACTTCAATCGGCCGGGTGATGGGAGGCCCAGAACGATCGCGTTGGTGGGCCCGACGGGGGTGGGCAAGACGACGACACTGGCGAAGCTGGCGGCGACGTTCAAGCTCAAGGCCGGGCGCAATATCGCGATGATCACGCTGGACACGTACCGGATCGCGGCGGTCGAGCAGCTGCGGACCTACGCGGGGATCATCGGGGTGCCCTTGAAGGTGTGCTCGAACCCGGCGGAGCTGAACGCGGCGGTGGCGTCGTTTGCACATTTTGATGCGGTGCTGATCGACACGGCCGGGCGGTCGCAGCGGGACGCGGACAAGCTGGTGGAGCTGCAAGAAATGATCGAGTCGGTGGACCCGCACGAGGTGCACCTGGTGTTGAGTTCGACGTGTACGCAGCGGGTGATCCTGGAGACGATCGAACGGTTTGCGCGGGTGCGGACGGACCGGCTGATTTTTACGAAGCTGGACGAGGCGGTGACGGGGGGCGTGCTATTGAATGTCGCTAAGCTGGTGGGCAAGCGGCTGAGTTATGTGACCACGGGGCAGGAGGTCCCGCACCAGATCGAGCCGAGCGACGCGCGTCGGCTGGCCGAGGTGGTGATGGGCCAGCGAATGGATGGGACAGATGGCTGATCAGGCCGAGGCGTTGCGGGGGCTGGTGGCAACGCGTGACGCCGATGGCTTGTTGCCGTCGGGGGACGGCGCGGTGGCGTTGGATGCGCTGGCGGCGGTGGAGCAGGCGGTGGCGGGGCATGTGGAGGCTTCGGGCGCCGAAACGCAAGGGGTCGGGCTGATGCAGGCACAATCGATCGCGGTGACGAGCGGGAAGGGGGGCGTCGGGAAGACAACCGTGGCAGTGAACCTGTCGGTGGCGCTGGCGAAGATGGGCCGGCGGGTCGTGCTGCTGGACGCGGATCTGGGGACGGCCAACGCGGACGTGGTGTGTGACCTGAACCCGGTTGTCGGGTTAGCGGCGGTGGTGGCGGGCCGGCGGAACATCGACGAGGTGGTGCTGGAAGCGCCGGGTGGCTTCGGGCTGATCCCTGGGGCGTCGGGGCTGGCGCAGATGGCGGACCTGACCGCGGGGCAGCGCGAACGGCTGATCCATCAGTTCGATCGGCTGGACCGCTTAGCCGATGTGGTGCTGATCGATACGGGCGCGGGGGTAGGGGCGAACGTGCTGGGGTTCGCAGCGGCGGCGGACCGGGTGCTGGTGGTGACGACGCCCGAGCCGACCGCGATCACGGATGCGTACGCGGTGATCAAGACCGCACACCAGCGTCGGCCGGGTCTTGATGTGCATGTGCTGGTCAACATGGTGCGTGATGAGCGGGAAGCGCACGCCGTGTTTGATCGGATCGCCATGGTGTGTCACCGGTTCCTCGGCTTGATGCCGACGTACGCGGGGTATCTGCCGGCGGACGAGCACGTGTCTCAAGCGGTGCGTGCGCGTCGGCCGTTCACGGTGATGGCACCGGCGGCGCCGGCAAGCCAGTGTGTGCGGGCGTTGGCGCACCGGTTGGATCTGTATGCCGTTGAGCCACAGCCGACGGCGACGGGGTTCTTGCGTCGGCTCTCGACATGGTTTGGGCGCGGGCCCGGCGGGTGAAACTTTAAAAATTAGGCCACGGCTTTTGAACAAGGTTTTATTACACTTTTTTCGGAAAAAAACTGTTGTTCCACGCCCAATCCACAGGGCCTCTCGCTACATTTATGAAACCTGATAGGTCAAGGACTGACCGATCGATTGAGTTGTTCTGAGAAGCGTCGGGGATACAAGACGCTTTCCAAGATTCACGCAACGGATTGCACCAGATGCCAGGTCGAGTCATTGCCACGATCTTTGCCTTTGCGGCGTTTGCCGCAAGCCTTGTGTATGGCGCCTATCTGGGTGTGTCTTCCTTCACCCTGATGACCACCGCGATGATGGTGATGTTGGCTTGCTACGCGGTGGGACGCTTTGGCGGGTATGTGATCCAGCGTTGTGTAGATGATCACATCGAGCGGTACAGGGCCGCTCACCCGATCCCTGATGAAGAAGCGGCGATGGCCGAGCTGCACGAGCACGAGCTGAGTGCGGCGGCCGAGCCGTAAGACTTGCGCTGGCCCGGCCGAGAGGTCGGCCTGTCCTGTTTTCGGTGCACGGATGCACCCCCGATGACAAGGAGTCAAAGACATGGCACGAACGCGACACGCGAAACCCACCCCCGAACAGCAGGCCGAGCTGAAGAAGAAGTGGGAGGCGTACCGCAAGAAGCCGACCGAGGCGCTGCGTAACCACTTCATGGAGACATACCTGCCGCTGGTGAAGTACAACGCGGAGCGGATCCACACGAAGCTGCCCGACGAGGTGGATGTGGAAGACCTGATGTCGGCGGGGATCTTCGGGTTGATGGACGCGATCGACGCGTTCGACCTGGATCGGGGCGTGAAGTTTGAGACGTACTGTGCCCCGCGGATCCGCGGTGCGATCCTGGATGAGCTGCGGTCGATGGACTGGGTGCCCCGGTTGGTGCGTTCGCGGACGTCGCAGATGGAGGGGGCCAAGAAGTCGTTCGAGATGGAGCACGGCCGAAAGCCCACCGACGACGAGCTCACCGATAAGCTCGGTGTCGATCAGGAGGAGTACGCGAAGATCAAGAAGGACGCCGGGGCGGTGCAGACCGTGTCGCTTTCACGGAAATACTTCGAGACCGACTCGAACAAGGACGTCCGGGAGATCGATGTCCTTAAAGACCAGAAGCAGATCAACCCGTTTGCCGCGGTACAGAAGCGGGACCTCAAGGACCTGATCACGAAGGGGCTCTCGCGGGCCGAGCGGCTGATCATTATCCTGTACTACTACGAAGAGATGACGATGAAGGAGATCGGCACGACGCTGGACCTCTCGGAGTCGCGGGTTTCGCAGATGCACAGCTCGATCTTGGCCCGGCTGAAGGCTCAGCTGAACCACCGCAACAAAGAGCTGACGGTCGAGGGGTGATTTTCTCGTTGGGATGGGGGGATATCACAGAGTTTTAGAGACACAGAGACACAGAGGGGTTCCGGCAACGCTTTATCGCGTTGGCTAATCTTGTGGCTTTGATGGTCTTGGCCTCTGTAGTTATTGGATTGGGTTTTCTCTGTGTCTCTGTGCCTCCCAACCTCTGTGATTGGGTTTTACGCCAAGCAGCCGACCCCAGCCCGGCGTAGCATGCTCGGCCCATGAAGGACGTGCAGAGCGAACTGGAACAGCGGGTGGGTGCGGCGATTGTTTCGGCATTCGGTGGCGAGGTGGCGGACGCGGACCCGATCATTCGGCCGGCGGCGGACGCGAAGTTTGGGGACTTCCAGGCGAACGGGGCGATGGGGCTTGCGAAGCGGTTGAAGCAGAAGCCGAGGGAGGTGGCGGAGGCGATTGTGGAAGCGTTGGGGGACGCGGGTGGTTTGCTTGAGAAGGTCGAAGTGGCAGGGCCGGGGTTTATCAACCTGACGCTGAGCGGGGAGACGCTGAGCGGGGCGGTCGCGGGGTTGGCGGGGGACGCGACGCTGGGGGTCGGTGCTGGTAGTGGGAAAAAGGTGGTGGTGGATTATGCGTCGCCGAACCTAGCGAAAGAGATGCACATCGGGCACCTGCGGTCGACGATCATCGGCGACGCGTTGGCACGTGTCTTCGAGGCGGTCGGGGATACGGTGGTCCGGCAGAACCACATCGGGGACTGGGGCACACAGTTCGGGATGCTGCTGGAGCATCTGATCGGCTCAGGCTGGTCCGCCGAGTCTGCGGAGAGCAGCGGGATCGCGGACCTCAATGCGCTGTACCAGGAGGCGAAGAAGCGGGACGACAGCGACGCGGCGTTCGCAGAGCGGGCCCGGCAGCGCGTCGTCGCGTTGCAGTCCGGCGATGCCGAGTCGCGGGCGCTGTGGCAGGGCCTGATCGGGGAGTCGGTCCGGCACATGAACGCGGTGTTCACCCGGTTAGATGTGAAGCTCACGGACAAGCACCTGTGCGCGGAGAGCTTCTACAACGACAAACTGCCGGCGGTGTGCAACGATCTGGAGGCTGCCGGGATCGCGGAGCGGTCGGACGGGGCGTTGTGTGTGTTTGGGGGGGGGGCGGGTGCGGAGCGGAAAGAGGACGAGACGCCGCTAATCGTGCAGAAGTCGGACGGCGGGTTCGGCTACGCGACGACCGATCTGGCGGCGGTGCGTTACAGGGTGGGTGAACTCGAAGCAGACCGGGTGGTTTATGTGGTGGACTCGCGGCAGCGGGAGCACTTCGAGAAGTTCTTTGATGCGGCCCGGCGGGCGGGTTGGGTTGGCGAAAGCGTCCGGTTGGACTATGTGTCGTTCGGGACGATCCTGGGGCCCGACCGTCGGCCGTTCAAGACGCGGGAGGGCGGCACGGTGAAGTTAGTTGATGTACTGGACGAGGCGGTGCGTCGGGCGGGTGCGGTAATCGCCGAGAAGAACCCGGACTTGCCCCCGGAAGAAAGAGACGATGTAGCGAAGGTCGTCGGGGTGGGTGCGGTGAAGTACGCCGACCTGAGCAACGACCGGATCAAGGACTACGTGTTCGATTACGACCGGATGCTGGCGTTGGAGGGAAACACCGCGCCGTACCTGCAGTACAGCTACACGCGGGTCGCATCGATCCTGCGGAAGGCTGGAATGACGGAGGCCGACGCGTTGGCCGGTGAGATCGCGGTGGGGGAGCCAGCGGAGCGGCGGCTGGGGCTGCTGCTGCTGCGGTACGGTTCGGTGATCACATCAGTCGGTGAGGCGTTAGAGCCGCACCGGTTGTGCAATTACCTGTACGAGTTGGCGGGGGCGTTCCACCGGTTTTATGAGGCGTGCCCGGTGTTGAAGGCGGGGGACGATACGTTGGTCGCGAGCCGGCTGGCACTGAGTGCGTTCACGGGTCGCGTGATCCGTGAAGGGTTAGGTTTGCTGGGGATCGGAGTGGTGGAGCGGATGTGACCGCTGATGGCGTGACCAAGCATCGGGCCGCCAGAGGAGCTTTAGCCTCATGAGGGTGTGTTGGGATTAGCGTGTGTTTCGTTTGCGTGTAGCGGGTGCACCGAAGGTGCCCGCGGTTTCGGAGCGGGACGCTTCGCGTCTCCCGGTACACGCTTTGGAAATCTGCTCTAGCGGGTGAGGAGGTCTTCGAGGTCGAGGGAGTCGATCTGGACGGGGGCGGTGACGCCGCGGATGAGTTGGAATTCGCCATCGTGGTTCTGGGCGATGGAGCGGAGCAGGCCGTCGGGGTCTTCGTAGAAGAACTGGACGGTGTGGATGACGGGCTTGAGGTCGGCGACGGCGGTGTCGACGCGTTCGAGGACGGCGTCGGCGGAGCTGTCGGGATCGGAGCGGTCGGACCGGCCCAGCGCGTTGTCGGAGAGGATGTAGAGGGTCTTGGGCTGGTAAGTCAGGGCGAGGGTGAGGGCTTGGTCGAAGCTGGATCGGCCTTCGGGGCGGATGTTGCCGGCCGCGGGGTCGAGGTAGGCGGCGAGGGCGGCCTTGTTGGCGGGGGAAGCGGGGCGGAGGCCGGGCTTGAAGGGCTCAAGGGATTCGCCGCGGCGGAAGAAGATCACGGTGAACGCGGCGTCTTCGGGCAGGGCTTGGACCTGTTGGTTGAGGTACGCCAGGGCGAGGGGCATGGAGTCGACCAGGGAGCCGGAGGCGTCAACGAGGAAGACGACCGGCGGATCGACGTCGAGCAAGGCTGGGTCGGGGATGATCGGTGCGGGCACCAGAGCAGCGTTGGGCTCGATCGCGTTGGTGGCTTCGGGCTGGGCGATGGCGAGGGGCGCGACGGGTGGTTGCGGAGTGGTTTCGGCGGTGATTGTCGTGGCGGGTTCGGGCGTTACGGAGGGAGGATCGACGGTTGGGGGGATGGTGGCGGCGGGCTCGGTGGTGTTTG
>JBCCOW010000013.1:0-67663 GCA_039025195.1 Planctomycetota bacterium | reverse complement strand
CTGCGGTCCCTGGCCTGCCGCACCCGCGAGGCGTTGTGGACCGCGATGCAGTCGGTGCTCGACACCGTCACGCCAAGCGACGCGGTCAACTGCATCCGGCATTGCGGCTACACGCTACAAACGGGGTAGGCCCGCTCTAGAGGGGGCTTGGGTGGTGGTGGTGCATCCGATAATGCGTCGGGGTGTTGCGTGGGGTGGTGTGGGGTGATGCGGGAGTGGTGGTGTGTCCGAGAACATAGGTATTGCTTTGTTCTTGGGAGCTGTCGTATGGGTTCGTCACGGGTTGAGATGTCGTCGGTGTTCGAGCGGATGGGTGAAGCGCAGGGTTTGGCGGAGTCGGGGCGGCTGGCGGAAGCGGAGATGGTGCTGCACGGGATGAAGCGGGAGGCGGGGTGCCCGGAGGTGGTGCGGACGACGCTGGCGGCGTGGCTGGCCCGGCGGGGGGCGTACGCGTCGGCGGAAAGCCTGCTGGAAGAACGCGGTGAGCTCGGGGTGAACCGGAAGCTGATGGCGGCGATGGCGGTGCTGCGGGGGGGGGGAGATGTAGAGGTTGTGGAGGACGCGGTGCGGTGGTTGGAGTCTGAGGGGCCGGTCGAGGGCGAGGCGTTGCCGGAGGCGCGGGAGGCGGCGGTGGAGCGGTTGGGCGGGGAGCTTTTGGCATCGCCGGGCGTGCTGCCGTCGGTGGTGGCGGGGCTCGGGTTGATGGACGAGGCGGAGCGGCGGGGGCATGCGGGGTTGCTGCGTGCGTCGGTGGAGCGGGTCGCGGATGAATTAATGGGGGCGGGGCACGGGCAGGTGGTCTGCCGGGCGATGGCTCGGCTGAGCGAGTTGCTGGGTGACCACGCGGCGGCGGGGGTGTGGGCGCGGCGGGGGCTGGCGGAGTCGCCGACGGACGAGAAGCTGGGGTTGTTGTTGTCGCGGCAGCCGGACGAGGCGGATGTTGGGGACGGGGAGCCGGCGTCGGTGGTGTTGGCCCGGATCAGCGAGGCGCACCCGGACTACCCCGATGTGCGGGCGGCGTTGATCCGCCGGCTGATGAAGGACGGCGAGGCGGTGGAGGCGATGCGTCGGCTGGAGGCTTGGCGGTCGGAGGAGCCGGGCTGCGGGATTGCTGAGGCGTTGGAGCAGGAGGTGGCGGCGTGAGTGCGTGCATCTACACAACGGACGACGGGGCGGTGCGGGTCAGCGATGACACGGCGGGGCTGCGGACGCTGATCGAGCGGGGGTATGTGGTGGAGGCGTGGGGGATGATCGATCGGCTGGAGGCTGCGTGCGGTTTGGACGACGAGGCGTGGGAATTGGCGATCCGGCTGGCGCTGAGCGAGGGCGACCTGGAGCGGGCCGAGAGCTGGGCGGCAAAGCGGTCGGGCTTGGCGGGCTTGCGTTGGCGGGGGGTGATCGCGTTGCAGCGTGCGGACGTGGTGGGCGCGGGCGGCTGGTTTGGGCGGGCGGTTCGGCGTGACCCGATGGATGTGGTCGGGTGGGCGGGGCTGTGGACGTGTGCATCGCTGGCCAAGCGGGAGCGGCTGGCGGGGCGGGCGATGGAGGCGCTGCGGACGGTGGCCTCGGCGGGGGAGCGGGCGTCGGCGTTGGCGGCGGTGTGGGTGCACGCGGCGGCGTACCACGTGGTGCGGTCGTACGTCGATGCTCAGGCGTCGGCCCACGATGCGTCGCCTTTGGCGGAGCTGCTCAAGGCGTCGGCGGGGGCGTTGCAGGACGAGGCGGACCGTCGGCCGAGGCGGGCGGACACGCAGCACCACCTGTCGGTGTGCACGGCCGCGCTCGGTGAGCGCGACCGGGCGAGCGTGGCGAACGCGATGGCGTTGCGGGTGAACCCGGGGTACGCCGAGGCGCGGGCGTTGGCGGTGCGGTTGGGGGCGTGAGGTTGAGGCTTGAGGCTTGAGGGGTGAGGCTTGAGGCTTAAGTGATTGGCGGGGCGACCCACGGACGGTATCCGTGGGCTTCTGGAGATGCGGGGTGTAAGTTGGGGGGATGGATCGTGTTGGTGAGAGGTCGAAGTTCACGCGGGGGATGCGGCTGAGCGGCGGGCGGGCGTTTGATGCGGTGTACGCGCGGAAGTGCCGGAAGAACCTGGGGCCGATCGCGGTGCTGGGGCTAGCTAATGGGTTGGAGCACCATCGGCTGGGGCTGTCGGTGGGGCGTCGAGTAGGCACGGCGGTGAAGCGGCACCGGATCAAGCGGCTGCTGCGGGAGGCGTTCCGTTTGGACCATCAGGGGTGGGCGGGGTTGGATGAAGGGCAGCGGGGTGTTGATGTGGTGGTGGTGGTGTACCCGCACGAGGTGTTGAGGTTGGCGGACTATCGGGAGCTGCTGGGCAAGGGCGTGCGGTCGGTGGTGGGTCGGCTTTGAGGAAGCGGTACGATGAGCTCATGGGATGGATTGGCCGATCGGTGAGCTGGGTGGTGCACTTCGCAGATGGTGAGGGCCGACGTCACCGGTCGGTGCGGTACCTGTTGGACTTGTTTGGGTACGGGGCGAAGCGGCTGAAGCGGCACCGGGCGGCGCAGATGGCGGCGGCGTTGACGTACCGCACGCTGTTCTCGCTGATCCCGCTGACGGTGTGCGCGCTGCTGGTGGTCAACGCGTTTGGTGGGTTCGAGGGTGTCGGGCTGGACATGAAGTCGCGGGTGGTGAACTTTCTCAATCTGGATGTGATCACGGACGGCGCGTTCGCGGGGATTGAAGAGCGGGCCGCGGCGACGCAGGCCACCCCCGGGACGCAGCCGGCCAGTCAGCCGGCGACGCGGCCGGCGTCGGGTGATGATCTGGATGGTCTGGAAGAAGGTGAAGAAGAGACCGAGGAGGAGCGGGCGCGTCGCGTGGCCGACGAGTTGGAGGCGGAAGCGCAGGCGGAGCTGGCGGCACGGGTCGACGGGCTGCTGTCGGATTTGAATCAGCGGATCGAGAACGTCAGCTTCGCGAGTATCTCGGTGGTGGGGGCGGTGCTGCTGGTGTGGTCGGCGTTGTCGCTGCTGGTGACGATCGAGGGGTGTTTCAATGTGGTGATGGGGGCGGAGCAGGGGCGGCGATGGGCGCTCCGGGTGCCGATCTATTGGGCGGTGCTGTCGCTGGGTCCGGTGCTGCTGGGGGCGGGGTTTGTGATGGTGGAGCAGACGCTGGCGTGGGCGGAGTCGCTGCCGGGGGCGGGGGTGCTGCGGTTGTTGGCGGCGTGGCTGTCGCCGTTGAGTAGTTTGGGGATCACGTGGGCGTTGCTGGTGTTGATCTATGTGCTAATGCCGAACGGCAGATTACGGCTGCGATCGGCGTTGGCGGGGGGGCTGGTGGCGGCGATCGCTTGGGAGATGAGCAAGGGGTTGTTCCGGTTGTACGTGGCGAAGGCGGTGGGGACGTCGGCGTTGTACGGGGCGCTTGGGCTGGTGCCGTTGTTCATGATCTGGGTGTATGTGACGTGGATCATCGTGCTGTTCGGGCTGGAGGTGGCGCACACGCTGCAGACGCTGCCGCGGGAGCGGATGCAGCGGGAGCTGGCGGAGCGTGACGAGGAGGTGGGGGGGTATGACCCGGTGAGTCGGTTGGAAGTCGCGGCGTTGGTGGCGAAGGGGTTTGAGGCGGGGACGCCGGTGACGGCTGAGGAGCTGGAGGAGGGGCTGAATTTGAGCGGTGTGCGGGTGCAGGCGGTGCTGGAAGACCTGTCGGCGGCGGGGGTGGTGATGAAGGCGGAGGCGGTGGACGGGGTGACGGCCCGGTATACGCTGGGGCGTCCGCCGGACCGGATCGGGGTGGCGTCGCTGCTGGAGCGCGGGGAGGCGGTTGTCGGTGCTGAGGTGGAGCGGCCGGTGGCGGGGTTGTTGCGTGAGCTGGATGGGGCGCGGCGGGCGTGGTTGGAGGGGCGGACGCTGGCGGATGTGGTGCGGAATCAAGCGGGTGAAGAGAAAAGATCGAAGACGGAAGATGCGTAAGCGGTGGAGAATGGCTTAGAGATCGGGCAGGGCGAACGTGTCGTCGGTGTCGTCGATCCACTGCTGGAGGCGGTCGTTGAGGCGTTTGCGGTGGGGGGCGGCGTGGGCGTGCCAGGCGAGGTTGGTCTGCTCGTAGGGGTCTTCGTTGAGGTTGAAGAGCATCATGGGTTGGCCTTCGAGCGCGACATACTTCCAGCGGTCTCGGGTGAGCAGGCCGCGCCAGGGGAGGTCGATGCTGGGCGGGTGCCCGGTGGGGATGACGCACTGGAGGTAGGCGGAGTCGGGCGGCGCGTCGAGGTTGCCGCCGGGCTGGCAGAGCGGTGAGTAGTCGGTGCCGGCCATGGAGTCGGGTGGGGTGATGCCGGCGAGGCCAAGGGTGGTGGGGGCGACGTCAACGTGATTGATGCAATGGTCGCGGGTGTGCGTGAGGCCGTAGTGGCGGTTGGTGGGGCCGGCGACGATGAAGGGGACGTGGATGGACTCCTGGTAGGGGGTCATTTTTCGGAAGTGGCCGTGGGAGCCGTGTTGGTCGCCGTGATCGGAGAAGAAGATGATGTAGGTGTCGTCGGTGAGGCCGTGGTTTTCGAGCCGTTGGCGGATGCGGCCGAGGTTGTGGTCGAGGTTTTCGATCAGGGCGTAGTAGCCGGCGAGTTCGCGTTGGGCTTGTTCGCGGATGCGGGGGGTGACGGGGACATTGGGGGGGAGCCGGATGTTGGCGGGGCGGTGGCGTTGCATCCACTCGGCGGGGGCGGTGTAGGGGTCGTGCGGGGGCTGGACAGAGAGGGCGAGGAAGAAGGGCTCGTCGCGGTGGGTGTCGATCTGTTGGAGGGCGAGGTCGGTGAGGGCGTCGGTCTCGAAGCGGGGGAGCTTGTGGTGTTCGACGGGGTTGGGGCCGTCGTGGCCGTGGGCGAAACAGTGGAACTGGGCGTTGTTGTTTTCGTAGCCGATCCAGGTCTTGAAGCCGCCGCGTCGGTCGGGGGGGACGATGTGGTGGACGAGGTCTTTGGAGGCTTCCTGGGCCCCGTCGAGGTGCCACTTGCCGATGTAGGCGGTGTGGTAGCCGGCGTCGTTGAAGGGTTGGGCGACGGTGGGCAGGTCGGTGGGGAGGGGGTGTTGGTGGCCGGGGACGCAGCGGTGGGGGTAGACACCGGTCAGGAGCGAGCCGCGGCAGGGGCAGCAGAGCGGGAAGCCCATCACGGCGTTCTGGAACCAGACGCCCTCGGCGGCGAGGCGGTCGATGTTGGGGGTGGAGACGTTGGGGTCGCCGGCGCAGGAGAGGGCCGCCCCGCGGTGCTGGTCGCCGAAGACCCAGATGACGTTGCGGCGGCGGGCGGGCGTGTCGTTTGTGGAGGCTGCGGTCATGGACTGAGGGTAGAACAGATCAGCCCGCGTGGTTGCGTGCTGGTTGGGCATGATGGGTGGGCGACCGGCGACGCGTCGCGTCGCGGCTATGAAGAAGCGGTTGGCGACGTGCGGGGGGTTGCGGCCTGGTGATCCCAGCGTTGGGCGATGGGCATGCGTCTGCCGAAGCCGAAGGCGCGGCCGGTGATCTTGAGGCCGGGGGCGGCCTGCCTTCGTTTGTATTCGTTGCGGTCGATCAGGCGGACCATCTGGAGGACGAGTGCGGCGTCGAAGCCGGTCTCTTGCGTGATCACATCGGCGGACTGTTCGCGTTCGACGTAGCGCTCCACGATCTGATCGAGGACGTCGTACGGCGGCAGCGAGTCTTCGTCGAGTTGATCGGCGCGGAGCTCGGCGGAGGGCGCCTTGCTGATCGAGTCGGCGGGGATGACCGGGCCGTTGAAGCGTTGGTAGAGCGGGCAGTCGGGCGTGTTGATCCAGCGGGCGAGGTCGTAGACCATCGTCTTGGGGACGTCGGAGAGGACGGCCAGGCCGCCGCACATATCGCCGTAGAGCGTGCAGTAGCCGACGGCGAGCTCTGACTTGTTGCCGGTGGTGAGTAGCAGGGCGCCGGTGTCGTTGGAGACGGACATCATCAGGACCCCGCGGAGCCGGGCCTGGAGGTTTTCTTCGGTGAGGCCTTTGGGGTCGCCGCCGAGGACGGTGGGGAGCAGGGCTTCGTAGGCGGCGTGTGCCGACTCGATGGGGACGGTGTGGAAGCGGAGCCCGGTCGCGTCGGCGAGGGCCTCGGCGTCGGACTTGGAGCCGTCGGAGCTGTAGCGCGAGGGCATTGCGACACCGATGACCTGGTCCGGGCCGAGTGCGTCAACAGCGATGGCGGCAGTGACGGCCGAGTCGATACCACCAGAGAGCCCGAGGGCGACGGACTGGAAGCCACACTTGCGGCAGTAATCGCGGAGCCCAAGGACCAGCGCGTGATAGGCCGAGGGCAGCAGGGCGGTGGCGTGGTTGGGGATGGTGACGTTGGGGGCAACGCGGGTGATGGGGGCTTGCGTGGTGTGGCCGTTGCCGTTGGTCGAGGTGGTGGTCTCGATGTCGAAGTGGCCGTTGGTGTTTTCGGCAGAGTCGGTGTGATCGGCGGCGGGCGTTTCGAGTGGAACATCGACGATGAGGAGGTCTTCGTCGAAGGCCTTGGCATGCGCGAGGAGGGTGCCGGTGGCATCGAAGACGCAGGAGCAGCCGTCGAAGACGAGCCCGTCGTTGCCGCCGACCTGATTGCAGTAGACCAGCGGGATGCGGTGCTTACGGGCGACGCCGGACATGAGTCGGAGCCGGAAGCCGTGCTTTCGGACGGTGTAGGGCGAGGCGGAACAGTTGACGAAGAGCTGGGCGCCGAGGCCGGCGAGCTGGTCGATGGGGTTGTCGTGATAGAGCTGTCGGCTGAAGAACCGGCCGTCGTTCCAGAGGTCTTCGCAGACGCTGATGCCTAGGCGGACTGCCGCGTCGCCGTTCGGGGTAAGGGGCAGCTCGGTCAGGTCAAGCCCAGGGCCCGGCTCGAAGTAACGCTGCTCGTCGAAGACGTCATAGGTGGGCAGCAGGCTCTTGAGGTGGGTGTGGACAACACGGCCCTGGTCGCAGACCGCGGCGGCGTTGTACAGCGATCGGCCGCTGGGCTTATCGGAACGCACGGGCAGCCCGATCACCGCGGCCACCCCATCCACACAACGCTCCGCCAGCCCCTGAACCGCCTCGCTGCACCGTTCCAACACCGCCGGCTTGAGCAGCAAATCCTTTGGCGGATACCCCAGAACCGCCATCTCCGGGCACACCACCAGCCTTGCCCTCGCATCCCCGGCACGGGCGATCGCCTCGGCGATCTTCTCGGTGTTGCCGGCCACATCGCCGACGGTCGGGTTGATCTGGGCCAGTGCGATCTTCATGGTGGTGCGGGGCTGGTTTTGGGCTGACGCCGGCGGGTGATTTGGCCGAAAGTCTTATCATAGGACCCGCAACGGGCGGGCCGACTGCAAACCCCAAGCCTCTCCCCGGCGTACCCGTGGTGTCCATCCGGCCCCGCTCCACGCCGACCCGTCCCGCCCGATCTCGATCCCTCCCCCGAGCCGCTCATACCCATGCCACGACGACCCGCCCAGCCCCGATCGATGGCCGCCGTCTGTGTCGCCATGCTCTTGGCCGTCTCAGCATTACCCGCTTGCCAGAGTTACCGGCAGCAGCTGCGTGAAGCCCGGGCCAATGCCTTCTTCCAGGAGGGTGAACAACTCCGTGATCAGGGGGACGACGAACAGGCGCTGGTCGCCTTTGCCATGGCCATCGAGGTGAACCCCAAGCTCACCGCCGCCCACCTCGGCGTGGGCAGCATCTACAAAGACCGCGGCGACCTCGAACAAGCATCCCAGGCCTACGAAAGCGCGGTCGAATCCGACGCCAACTCGTTCGACGCACACGCCAGCTACGGGCTGGTCCTGCACCTCATGGGCCGGCTCCGCGAAGCGGTCGCGTCCTACCTGCAAGCCATCCCGATCGACCCCAACGATGCGGAGGTCCGTCGGCACCTCGCCTCCGCCTACATGCAGCTCAACGACCCGGCCGCAGCCCTGCCCCATGCGCTGCGTGCTGCCGAGCTCAACCCCGACTCACAGTCCGACTGGGCCAACCTCGCATCCAACTACGCGCTGCTCGGCCAATTCGAGAATGCCGTCGACGCCTACCGCCAGGCCGCCGAGCTTGGTGACATGGCCGAGCCTGTCTTGCTGGGTCTCGCCGATGCACACATCCGCTTGGGCAACTACGCCCGGGCGATCAACACGCTCAATACGCTGATCTTCCGGGCTGGGCCCGCCGCGTCCGCTACCGCCTACGAACGCCTCGGCGTCGCCCAGTACCGCCTACGCCGCTACGAAGACGCCCTGCGGTCCTTCGCCCGTGCCCTGTCGATCGAGCCCAACGACATCGCCGCCCTCAACGGCACCGGCGCCGCCTACATGACCCTCTACATCGAGGGCGACCGCGACAACGCCACCCAGAAGCAGCGGGCGCTCGAAGCCTGGCGACGCTCGATCCGCCTCCAGCCCAAACAGCCCCGCATCACCGACCTGGTCAGCCGCTACGCCAGCCTCTAGCGAGTGTGGAATGAGCGTGTAGCGGGTGCACCGAAGGTGCCCGAGCCCGAACCACGGACGTCGCCGCACGCAACCACCCGTCCGTTTCCACGCCCCGGTGTGGATAAGATTCATATTGACAGATGATCGAGGTTTAGCTATCTTCACTTTGCTAGGACGATCCTCGCCCGTTGTTCTCGCAGCCACCGGGTCTCGCCTCCCCGCCTGACCCGCCTTCCCTGAGCCCTCATCACCGGCTCGCCCGGCTGCCCGGTTCCCCAACGGAAAACCTGTTTTTACCCTGTCGGCCAAATGGTTTGGTCGACCCTCCGTCACTCACTCGGCCTCTGTGGCCGCCGTTTTCTGGCTCAAGACGCTCGTATAGCTCTGCTATCGTTCCTTACCGTCTAATCCGCCCGTGTTTGCGGGCAAGCGTCGAGCCGATCGCGTTGAGTGACACCCCTTCACTTTGCTCAACAATGGAGAGCACACACATGCAACGACGCAAACAAGGTTTCACGCTCATCGAGCTGCTCGTGGTCATTTCGATCATCGCGCTGCTCATCGGTATCCTCCTGCCCGCCCTCGGTGCCGCCCGTCGGTCCGCCCGTCAGGCAACCAACTCCACCCAGCTCCGTGGTATCCAGCAGGGCATGGTCATCTACGCTCAGGGCAACAAGGAAAACTTCCCTGGTCTCCTGGGCAACGGTAACATCGGAATCGCTGTAGACCTTAACGTTGATCCGGATACCACCCGGTATTCGTTAGATAACGCAGGTGGTGCCGGACACGGTGGCGTGCCCCTCGCGCGTTTGGCGGTTCTGCTTAACGCCAATACGTTCACGCCCGAATACATTCTCAACCCGGTCGATACCGCGAAGACTGAAGGTGAGATCGCCACTGACCTCGACGAAACCAATACGTCATACGCAGCCCTACAGCTTCGTGACGATGCCAGCACGTCCGCGGTCGATGGTACCGCCGGTGCACAAGGTGCCCGTGGCGACGAATGGTCGGAAACGCTCAACACCCGTGCTATTGTCATCTCCGACCGTAACACCGGTGCCGATGCCGTGCCTGGTACTGCCATCAGCTCGCCTTGGACAGAAGAGGACTCTGGCGATTGGCGTGGTACGGTTGTGCGTAACGATAACTCCACCGCCTTTGAGACGACGGCTGTTATCGAAACCACGCAATACGGTAGTGGTAAGGTCTTGTCTAACGACAACCTGTTTGACGTTGACGATGCTGTCAATGAAGACGGATCGACACCTGTAGATGCTGACGACGAAGCCGCGATGATCTTCTTCGCTACCGGGACCGGTGGCTACGTCAACCAGGACTAATCGCTCTGAAAGATTTGCTCACGCAAGTCATCTTTGATCTAAACAGTTGGGCCGCTGGCATTAGCTAGCGGCCCTTTTCTTTTGCATTTTGTGCGATACGGCCTACGCGTTAGTGCGCGGTTTGAAATGTGTTTTGAGTAGATACCGCCAAAATCGCTCAGGTTGAAGCTCCAACGAAGCGACGAACGCCTGCTTCAACAAGCTCAGCCTGTTCGCGTGCCCGTTCGATCCAGCCCTGTCGCTGTTTATCGTTGACGGTCTGATAGCGATCAACTTCTTGGTGCAGCCGTTGAACAAAATCTGCCTGACGCATGTCCACGGTTGAGGGTTGCAGCCCAAACATCTCAAAGAGCCCGACCATCTTGTGTTGATAGTAATCAGATGCAATCACTGCCACGCACGGCACACCCAACGCGAGTGCGAATACACACGCGTGATAGCTGCCAGAGATGACCAGTCGACAGTGCTTGATTCGGTCTAGCAAGTCATCGACCGTGCTTACCAAGCCTAACAGCCCGTCCGCATTTTTTGGCCAACCCATGAGCCTACCTACCGACCGGTGATCGCCTTCTTCCGCGTGGCGATTGATAGGGATAAGACAGGGCTTCATGCCGGTACGGTCCGCCACACTGCGGAGCGCCTGCCCGAGATCGTCGGCAGCGCTGCCTTCGATCTTCGAGTAATAGGTAGCGCGTACGTTGATACCGATCAGATCGCCCAGCGGCTGCGCCTTGGCAGGCTGCCCCGTCAGCTTCGGGTGGGCCAAGGCGAGATCGCCGGTCACCTCGCCAAAGGAGCCGGCCTTCATGCCATCGAGCATCTCTTGGTACTGAGCGCACTCGCGTGAGCCGAGATAGGTCAGCTCCGGGACGACTTGCCTGCACCATTGCAGCAGCAAGGCGTGATCCACAGGACCGATACCCGCTCCGAATATCGCGGTCGCCAGGCCTTGCCGATGGGCCGCTAGCAGCTCGTTGAACAGCAGCTCTGTGAAGCCGAGGAATGTGTGTGAGATGACACTGCCCCCTGCAATCGCCAGTCCGTCGAAGCCTTCGTCGTGCATCAGTTGTTGCACCGATGGACGGCACCTGCGACGCCGAGCCGAACTGCGCAAACGGCATTGCCTCTGTACTGAACCGCGAGACCATAGATAGATCATGTGACGTAACCAGGACGGTAACCGCAGGGGCGCGACCGGGAAATTCTTGAGTGGCCAGTAGGTTTCCGTGTTGTAGATGGTGATCTCTTCGCCTACATGCTCGGGGAATGCCGAAGGGGTTTGCGCCAACAGGCCGAGCTCGCAGTCTGGTTCTGCTTTACGCAGTGTGTGGACCAACGCTTGGATCATGGCCAGATCGCCAAAGTTCCTCGCGTCGGGGGTGCCATGATCGATGAGGATTTTCATAGCGGAACAGCTTGTGGTTCGGAGTGCCAGGCCGCACGGCTGAAAGCGGTGCCGTGATGGAACGGGTCCAACTGCACCCGCCCTAGGTAGTCGGGGTGGCAGGCCACCATAAATGCCTTCGAAGTGACCACTTCGTCGATCACCCTCTCGCCGCTCAGCACACGCGCTCGGACCCTGTACCGCCCCGGGGTTAGCGGGAGGCTCGCCACCCTGACCGTCAGTCGACCAGATGGGTGGACCTCAAGGCCTTCGCCTTCGACAGCACTGACCAAGGAAAGGGCGGTTCCCACGTCATCGTGTTCAAAATAGACACTGACCCTGACCATACTCACGTTGAGGCTCTCGTTTTTAAAGCTGTAAACGATCTGTACGTTGGCTTCGTCAAGCGAGACAATCGGTGCGTCTGGACGTTCTGTCGTATCTCCGTGTAATACCTGCACAGCATCGATGATGGACAACCGGGGCTCTTGACGGATCAGTGTGTCGCCTTCGTCATACGCTGAGCTTCTCGCCCCCAGAACCGACGCGTTGTACCGCTCGATTGCCCGGGGTGTCTCACCGTCAAAGGTTGCTTCGCCACTGCTCATGACAATCGCGCGCGTGCAGAGCGAGCGGACCATCGGGATCTGGTGGCTGACAAACATCACGGTGTGACCGCTATCAACCATCCGCTTCATATGGCTTACACACTTGGCCTGGAAAGCTACATCGCCCACAGCGAGGACCTCGTCGATGATCAGGATCTCGGGGTTTAGGTGGGCGGCGACGGCGAAGCCGAGGCGGACGCGCATGCCTGAGGAGTAGCGCTTCACCGGGGTGTTCATGAACTTCTCGGTGCCGGCGAAGTCGACGATGTCGGCGAGCTTGGCTTTGACCTCTTTGCGGGACATGCCGAGGATCGAGCCGTTGAGGTAGGTGTTCTCGAGTCCGGTGAGTTCGGGGTGGAAGCCGGTGCCGACCTCGAGGAGGGCGGCGACACGGCCCTGCATCTCGATGCGGCCGGCGGTCGGCTCGGTGATGCGTGAGAGGACCTTGAGGAGGGTGGACTTGCCGGCCCCGTTGTGGCCGATGATGCCGAGGCATTCGCCGCGCTGGACCTGGAAGCTCACGCCCTTGAGAGCCCAGAACTCACGGTCGTTCGCCGGGGGCGTGTCATCGTCGGTGGCGTCGGGTTTGTCCCGGCGGAACACGCCGGTGAGCGCATCGCGGAGCGTGTCCGGCGAGGCGGTCTGGCCCAGCCGGTAACGCTTCTTGATGTCTTGGCAGTCAATGACGGTCTGGGGCATCGTTAGGGGTATCGGCAGATCGGGTGGTCGGGTGGAACGCTTGGTTGCTTGCAGCGTCCGTAAGCCATCAGTATCGCAGATTGGGCACCTCCGGTGCACCCGCCACACGGCGGCGGATCATGCGATACGTTGCGGGGATGGCCGAGCTGGTAATGGAGACGGTGGTGCGGGTCAGGGTCCGATATGTGGAGTGCGATCCGATGAACGTCGCGCATCATTCGGCGTATCCGGTGTGGATGGAGCTAGCGCGGACGGAGCTGTTGCGGGAGCAGGGGGCGGCGTACCGCGATCTGGAAGCGTCGGGCGTGTTATTTGTGGTGGCGCGGCTGAGCGTGCGGTATCGCCGACCGGCGATGTACGACGACGAGTTAGACGTGTGGGTGCAGGGGGAGCCGGTCGTGGGGGCGAAGATTGAGCACCGGTACGAGGTCCGGCGTGGTGAAGAGGTGTTAGCCACAGGCGAGACGACGCTGGTGTGCGTTGATCGGGAGGGGAAGATGCAGCGGGTGCCGGAAGGGCTGCTGCCTTGAGCAGGGCGTAAAGCGGTTCGGCCGGTTCGGCCGGTGCGGCCGGGGTGGCTTAGCCACCCGGCTACTCGATTTTGGTCGGCTGCTTGGGACTGGGGGAGAGGGGGTGCTGAAAGAGCGGACCGGTCTTGGTGACGGGTTCGACAGGTGTCTCGGCAGTGTCGGGGGCTTCGTCAACCGGTTCGGCCGACTCGGAGAATTGGGGAGCTTCGGGCTCGGGATCGGCCTCGACCTCACGCGGGGTGTAGGCGGCGAGGATGGTTTCGGCGGCACGGACCTTCTCGCCCTTGACGACCTTGACGTCGGGCTTGAGGTCGTCGGGGATGTAGAGCTCGGCGGTGGAGCCGAGCTTGATCACGCCGATGCGTTGGCCGCGTTGGAGGATCTGCGGGGGCTCGATGGAGGTGTGAATGGTGCGGGCGATGAGGCCGGCGACGAGGCGAACAGCGGCGAGGGGCTGATCCCGGATGGGGTGCTCGAGGAGGATGAGTCGGGACTCGTTGTCCTCGGCGGACTGGGGGTTCATCGCGTTGCCGTGCTTGCCGGGCGTGTGGGTGATGTCGGCGACGCGGGAATGGCAGGGGCAGCGGTTGACGTGTACGTCGAGGACAGAGAGGAAGATGCGGATGCAGGTGGCCGGCTGGTTGAAGGGGGCATAGTGCTCGACGCGGTGGATCGAGGAGATGTGCCCGTCGGCGGGAGCGACCATGGCGTGGCGGGCGGTAGGGATGCGCCGGTCGGGGTCGCGGTAGAAGAGGATGGCGGCGGCGGCGAGGAGGGCGACGACGATCGCGGCGGGCCACCAGAGCAGGGCGGCGGTGACGGTGAGGATCGCCCCGATGGCGAGGAGGGTGAGCCATTCGGGCTTGGCGTCGGGGCTGAGCATGATTGGAGAATACGGGGAGAGCCCACGGTTGGAAACCGTGGGCTTCGGGGGACAGTGTTGTCGTGCGGATTACTCGGTGGCTTTGCCGACGACGAGGCCGATGACGCCGAAGACGACGCTGGCGACGAGGAGTCCGCCAAAGGCGTAGGCGACCATGGCGAACTCACCTGGCTCGGAGATGAGCAGGGTCTCGACCTTGCTGGGGACGCCACCGATGGCGGCGACCATGACGATGAGGCCGGCGACGAGGGCGAGGGTGCAGCCGATGAGCATCCCGGCGGAGAAGCCGGAGCCGGCACCGTCGTAGGGCTCGGCGTCGATGGCGACGGGGCCGGACACGGTCTCGACGACGGCGGGGGCGTCGGCGTCGGAGAGCGTGTCGAGCGAGCCGATGCTGGACTCGGAGGTCTCCATGTTGACGGCAGAGTCGAACACGCCGGAGGACCCGACGGCGGAGTCCATCTTGATGTCGGAGCCGGTGTCGGAGCCGGTGTAGATGTCGTCGAGGAGCTCTGCACCGAGGGAGGTGTCGTCGGATTCACGGGTGAGGTCGAGGAGGCCCGAGCCGGAGCCGACGGACTCGAGGGCGAGGTCCTCGTCGTCGATCATGGGCTCGGTGACCTGGGTCTGGGCGAGGGGGTCGGCGGGCTCGACTTCGCCGGCGTCGAAGACGGAGACGCCGGTGGCGTCGCGGGAGTCTTCGAGGTTGAACGAGCCGGTGCCGGCGGAGGTGTCGTCGGCGAGGCTGATGGCGTCGGCTTCGCCGGAGTCGGCGAGCTGGATTGTGCCGGACTCGTCGAGGGTCATGTCGGCGGCGGAGGCCTCGGCGGAGACGGTGTCGGCGTTGGAGTCGGCGGCCTTGGCGTCGATCTGGTCCCGCTTGAACATCAGCTCGTCGCGGTCACGGAACTGCTGGAGCTCGCCGCGGGCCGCCATATCACGGACGGTCTGTTCATCGACGCCGAGCTTCTCGGCGGCTTCGGAGAGCTTGTAGAACATTTTGGCCATGGATCGCGGGCTCCGGGTGCGGATTCGAGGGGTTCGTCAGAATCTCAGATGGTACCGGAGGGCGAAAATTGCGGCAAGGGAAGTGCACACGGTGCGCGGCGCGGGGCCCTGCGGGCCGCCCGCTACGCGGGGTGCGGTTAAGCGCGTTTGGTTATCGGGGTTTAAGGGCGGTCGAAGGCGGTGAGCTGTTCGCGGACTTCAGCGGCACGGTCGGCTTGGCCCGCTTCGTCGAGGTAGTCTGCGAGTCGGCGGAGGTAGATGGGCTCGGTGGGGGCGAGGTCGGCGGCGCGTTGGATGGCGTCGACGGCCTGCGGCCATTGGCCGGCGGCGGCGTGGGCCTGGGCGAGGGTGTCGAGGAAGTTCGCGCTGTTAGGGGCGGCGTCCACGGCCTGTCGGGCCAGGGCGACCGCCTCTTCGATCTGGCGATCCTGTTTGATCAGGGCCATGGCGAGGTTGTTGCGGAGCCCGGCGGAGTCGGTGGACTCCAGGGCCTTGCGGTAGCTGGCCTCGGCGTCGGCGAAGTCGCGGGACGCCAGGGCGATCTCGCCGCGGAGGGCCCAGGCGAGGGCGGAGACCGACGGGTCTTCGGTGGAGCGGTTGGCGTGCAGGTGGGCCTTGTCGAGGAGGGGCTGCGAGAAGGCGCGGTTGGCGTTGAACCAGTAGCCGTAGGCCAGCTGGTATTGCTCGGTGGAGTCCGCGGTGGCGATGAGGGGGGCGGCGGCGTCGAGCCAGGCCTCGGCGGTCTTGGGGGGCAGCGAGCGGTCGGACGCGAGGCGGATCCAGAGCGTGCGGTAGACGGGTTGGCTGAGGTGGGGGCGGAGCAGGTCTTCGGCGTTGGGGATGGCCCGGCTCTGGATGAGTGCAAGGGCGTATTCACTGGCGAACTCGGCGACGCCGGGCTCGCCGGCCTGGATGGCGCTGCGGTACCGGCGGAGCGACTGGAGCGCTGCCGCGGGGTTGCCTCGGCTGCGCTGGGCACGGGCGATGGCGAGGTCGGCGGCGGGGGCCTGGTGGGGTGCGCGATTAGACCAGATGGTGGCGGCGGTGAGGGACTTACTCCAGTCGCGGATGGTGGCGTAGGCGTTGGTGGCGATGCGAGCGGCGGCGGCCTCGCCGGGGAAGCTGTACATGAGGTTGGCGGCGGCGTCGGCGGCTTCTTCGACGAAGCTGAGGCCCTGGGCACGGGCGGCGTCGTCGGGCTGTGCGAGCTTGAAGAGCCCGACGCGGTAGCGGACCGCGGCGGCGAAGGTGCCGAGGGCGGCGTTAGAGGGGTCTTGCCGGGCGAGGGTGGCCAGCTCGTTGGCGAGTTGGGCGGCGTCGCGGTTGCTGGGGGCGGTTGGGTTGGCGGCGAGACGCTGGACGGTCTGGAGGGCGGCGCGGGTGGAGTCGGTGAACCGGGGCGAGCTGAGCGATGAGGCGACGAGGGTGCGGAGCTCGGCGTTGCGGCGCTGGGCCCGGAGCAGGTCGGCGTGGTCGATCAGGAGTTGGAAGGCGGGGGCGGAGCCGAGGGTCTGGACGGCGTCGCGGGCGGCGTCGATGGCAGGATCGATGCGCCCCACAAGCAGGAGGTAGCGGCTCAGGTCGGCGTGGCGGCTGCGGCTGGTGGGGTTGGTCTGGACGGCGTCCTGGTAGCGGGCGATGGCGGCGTTGGGCTGCCCGAGCTGGGCGTGGTGGCTGGCCCACGCAGCGTGCTGCTGGTCGAGGGGCATCGACGTGTTGACGAGCTGGTCGAGGGCGGCGGCGGCGCGGTCGGGCTGACGGGCACGGTTGTAGGCGGTCGCGGCGATCGTGATCGTTTCGGGCGAGGGGTTATTGGCGAGCAAGGGGATCAGCAGCTGATCGGCACGGTCGTGCTCGTTGAGCTGGCTGTAGAGGGTGATCAGCCAGAGCCGCTGTTCGGGTGGGAGGGGGGACTCCTGGTTGAGCTGACGGAGGATGTCGCGGGGGCGTTGGAACTCGCCGAGCAGGACGAGCAGGCGGGCGGCCTGGGCGCGGAGGTCACGGGTGAGCTCGGTGTTGCGGAGGGCGTCGTTGATCTGTTGGGTGGCGTCGCGGAAGGCACGCCGGTCGTGCAGGAGCTTGGCGAGCCTGATCTGGGTGCGCCCGGTGCGTGCGGTGTCGGTGTCGACGGCCAGGCCGCGGCGGAGGGCGTCGATGGCCTGGTCGGTGTTGCCCAGGGCGTGGTGGGCCTCGGCGGTGAGGAGGAACGGCAGGGGGTCGGAGGGGTGCAGACGGATCGCGGGGGCGAGGACGTCGATCGCGGCCCGGGCGTTTCCAACGGGGTCATCGCTGGTCAGGAGGTAGCGGGCACGGGCGATGCGCCAGTCGGGCTGGGTGTCGCCGGCGAGTTGCTCGAGACGCTGGATGAGCCGATCGGTGGCGGCCCGGTCGGCGCGGACCGCGAGGGATTCGAGCGCGAGCCGGGTAGGCTGGGCCCGGTTGGGTGCGGAGTCGGCGAAGGCGATCCACGCGGCGGCGGCTTCGGTGCGGCCCAGCGATTCGAGGGAGCTGGCGTGGACGGCGTCGAGCTGGAGCCGGGCGTCGGTGTTGTTGGCGTCGGCGGCGGCACGGCGGGCGGCGTTGAGGATGCTCAAGCCACGGTCGGGGTCACCGGCGTCGAAGGCTTGCTGGGCCTGGAGGACGGCGGCCTCGGGGGAGAGGCGGCCCGGCGTGAGGAGCCTGGATTGGAGGTCGGTCGCGGCGTCGAGGCGGTACTCCCGGGCGACCCGTGCGAGGCCAGCGAGGGCGGCGTCGGGCAGGGGGGGCTGGCGTTCGAGGAGGGTGCGGGCGAAGGCGTTGGCGTCGGCGCTGCGGTTGGCCCGGGCGAGGGTTTCGAGCCGGAGCAGGAGCGGCGCGGCGGCGTCGGGCAGGGCGGTGGTGAGGGTGTCGAGCTGAGCGAGGAGGCGGTCGGTGGCGGGGCCATCGGTGGGCTTGATCAGCTGGACCTGGGCGCGAGAGAGCAGGAGCCCGTAGCGGACGTTCCCGGTGAGCTGGTAGGCGGCAAGGGCGGAGCGGACGGCTTCTTCGTGCTGGCCGCGTTCGAGGAGGAGCTCGGCGCGGAGGCCGTAGGGCTCGGCCCAGCGGGTGTTGGACCGGATGGCGATCTCGGTCTGGCTGAGGGCGGCGGACGTGTTGCCGGCGCGGGTGTAGGCGATCGCAAGCCACTGGTGGAATTCGGGTCGCTCGGGGAAACGGGTGACGGCGAACTCGGCGGCCTCGACCAGCCGGGGCAGGTCGGGCGGGTCCGCGAGCTCGGCGTCGAGGATGTTGGCGTAGGCGTTGGCGAAGTCGTTGTTCTCGAAGGCGCGGAGGTCGGTGATGTCGCGGAGGGCGGCGGCGCGGTCGCCGGTCTTGAGGTTGGCGGTGGCGTGCCAGGCGAGGAGCAGGGGTTCGGCGGCGGTGCGGTCGATGGGGGCCAGGATGCGGATGGCGTCGGGGTAGCGTTCGGCGTTGAAGAGCCGGGCGGCGACGATACCGCGTTGACGGTCGGTGGCGTCGTCGGGGGTGTGCTGGAGGAGGTGGTTGACGGCGGTGGTGTGGCGGCCGATCAGGTCGTAGAAGTTGGCGACGATGCGGGTGAGCTCGAAGTCGGGCTGGGGCTGTTGGGCGACCGCGTCGAGGGTGGCCAGCGCGTTGGGGAGGTCACGGGCGATGCTGTAGGCGAGTGTGAGGGCGAGCTGGGGCAGCGGGTGGTCGGGGCGGTTGGCTTGCCAGGCCTGGGCTTGGGCGATGAGGTCGTCGGGCTGGGCGCCGCGCTGCTGCATGAGGTCGAGCGCGAGGCGGTAGTGGTTGAAGCTGTCAGGGTCGACCTCGAGGAGTTGCTGGGCGGTTTCGAGCCCTTCGTCGTAACGCTTGAGCAGGCGGAGGGCGTCGGCCTTCTGCTTGAGGAGTTCGGGGTCGTTGGGCGAATCTTCGAGGAGGCGCTCGGCGATGGATAGGGCGCGTCGGTGGTCGGGGCCGCGGTCCCGGCCGATGTAGAGGGGCAGCAGGGCGCGGCCGGCCTCGGGGTGGTCGGGCTCGATGGTGAGGATGCGTTCGAGGGCGATGAACCAGGCGCGACGGTCCTCGACGCCGGGGCTGGGCTTGAGGATGCGGGACTGGGCGTAGGTGTAGAGGGTGGTGGGGTCGTCCTGGAAGCGGTCGATCTTGTCGACGAGGAGGTCTTCGACGCGTTGGAATTCGCCATTGTGGTAAGCCTCGAGGGCCTGGTCTTTGGTGTCGGCGAGCGCGAGGTTCTGGCGGTGGGTCTGGAAGCCATAGAGGGCGACGCCGCCGGAGGCGACCAGTACGACGGTGACCGCGATGATCAGGAGGCGTTTGCGGCGGAGCTTGGGATCGGGGGGGACAGGCATGATGGGCTTGGGGGTTGGGTTGCTTTGAGGATCAGCCGGCGGCGGCGGGTTGAGGGGCGGGGCTGAGGATGGCCTGGATGACGGGGGCGTTGGCGTCGAGGAACTTTTCGATCAGGGCGTCGCGCTCGTCGGGGGTGAGGTCGTCGCTGGTGAGGAGCTGGACCTGGCCGGCCCCGAAGTGACGCCAGGCGGGGTCGGCGGCGGCGCGGCGCATCTCGGCCATGGTCTGGGCGACGGTGCCGTCGGGCAGCAGCAGGAGGTTGGCGACGTGGAAGCGGGCCTGGTTTTTGCCGGCACCAATGAGGAAGGTGTAGGCAGTGCCGGTGACGGGCTGGCCTTGGAAGGACCAGGTCTGGGGCTGGTCGGACTCGGCGGTGTAGCCGTTCTGGGGGTAGCAGATCGGGGGGTAGTGCCCGGCCATGGAGCGGGCGTCTTTGGAGTGGACCAGCAGGAAGTCGACGGCCTGCCCGGTGTCGGGGTCAACGAAGCGTCGGGCGACAATGACGTTGGGCTGGAGCAGGTCAACGGCGGCGTCGGGGACCGGGACGTCTCGGCCCTCCCAGCCGGCGACATTCAGCGGCAACTGGTTGGCGGCCTGCACGACGGCGGCGTGGTAGGGCTCAGCGTCGGCGGGGCTGGGGCGTGCCCAGGTGATGAACGCGAAGCCGGCGAGGAGGACGCCGGCGGCGGCGAGGGTGAGTAGGCTGCGCGGGCTGCGGGACGGGTTGGTGGAGGGGTTAGGCAAGGGAGGCTCCCGGGTTGGTTTGCGGGGGAGCGGGTGGGGGAGCGGGTGGCGACGGAGGCTTATTCGCGGGGTGTTTGGTTTTAGGTTCGTCGGTGTCCTGCATGACGGGGATCTGGGCCCAGCGGAGCAGGTGGACGAGGCCGATGAGCAGGGCGAGGGCGAGCCCGAGCATGGCCCAGCCGGCGTAGTCGTGGAAGGGCTTGGCGAGGGTGTCGCGGTAGTGGCCGTAGATGTAGACGGTGGGGATGAGCCGGATGACGTTGCAGAGGATGGCGGCGAAGGGGCTGAGCAGGACGATGGTGAGGCGCGTCCAGCCGCGGAGGGGGGTGGCGAAGGCGTAGGCGTAGGCGACGAGGATGAGCGCGAAGATCATGCGCATCCCGTTGCAGGCCTCGGCGACCGCGACCTGCTCGCCGTTGTAGATGATGACGTTGCCGGCCCGGCCAACGCTGATGCCCACGAGCTGCAGCCCGACTTCGGCGGCGGCCGCGGTCCAGGTCTGCAGCGGCAGGGCGATGGCCTGGCGGATCATGCCGGGCACGGGGACGAGGAAGATCAGGACGACGACGGCGGGGACGGCGATGCGGATCACGCGTGAGCCCAGAGCGGTCCAGACGGCCCCGAGCAGAACGAGGACGGCCCCGCCGTGCCAGAGCGACTGCTTGAGGCTGTGGTAGCCGTAGACGGAGAGGGCGGCACCGAGGGCGATGACGAGCAGGCCTGCCGCGGAGAGGCGGAGCGGAGCGTCGGCGAGCCGGCGTTTGCGGGCCCAGAGCAGCCAGACGAGGACGACAGGGGTGAGGAAGACCTGGCTGGCCTCCTCGTCGACCATGGCGATGTGGGCGATGTCGGCCCAGGCGTCGAAACCGGCGAGAATGGCGAGGACACTGAGAAACCCGGCGAGGAGCAGCAGCCGGCGCTTAGCGGGCGCAGCGTCGGTGTCGGCCGAGAGCTCGGGGGTCGCTGGGTTACGGGCTGGATCGGTCGGGTTGGGCACGGTTGGATCGAGGACTGCAGGGCGGACCGGGTCGAAAGCGACCGCGCAGGACATGGCCTAGCGCTGTGAGTGTTATCGGCTAATCCGTTGCGGGGTTCTGCGAAACGGTCAGCAAGGTTGCGGTGGTGTCGGGTGGGGGTCCGGTGGTGCGGGTTGCGCGGGCGGTAGACTCGGGGCGTGGAGACCGAGCTGGACTGGCGTCGTCTGGAGGTGGGGGCTGAGCAGGGGAGTTGTCGGCTGGACGCGTGGCTGGCGGAGGCTTTGGGGGTGAGCCGGGGGCGGGTAGTGCGTTTGCTGGGGGAGGGGCGAGTGCGTGTGCATGGGCGAGTGGTGACTGAACGTTGGAAGGGTCGGATGGTCGAGGGGGGCTGGGAATTGGAGGTGGGTCTGAGTGGGGATCAGGCGGAGGTGGATCGGCCGATCGCGGAGGCCGGGGGTGAGGCGGTGCTGGCGGAGGGGGACGGGTGGGTGGTGCTGGATAAGCCGGCGGGGACGCCGGTGCATCCGCTGTGGGCAGACGAACGTGGGACGCTGGTGAACACGCTGGCGGCGAAGTGGCCCGGCGTGATTGGGGTCGGGGAAGGGGGGCTGCGGTCGGGGGTGGCGCATCGGCTGGATGTGCCGACGTCGGGGTGCGTGGTGCTGGCGACGGAGCAGGGGGCGTGGGAGCGGCTGCGGGCGGCGTTTTCGGAGCACCGGGTGTTGAAGCGGTATCGGGCGGTGGTGCGGGGTCGGCTGGAAGGGCCCAGGGATGAGTGGGAGCGGGTCGCGTTGAGGCTGGCGGTGACGCGGCATCGGCCGGCTCGGGTAGGCGTGGTCTCGGCGGACGATCCGGCGGGGCGGCGGTGTCGGTTGGGGTATCGGGTGGTCGAGTTGTTGGCCGACGCGACGGTGGTGGAGGTTGATCTGGAGACGGGGTTCCTGCACCAAGTGCGGGCGATGTTTGCGCACCTGCGGCACCCCGTGTTGGGCGATGTGGACTACGGCGGAGAGGAGCCGCGCGTCGGGCGGCTGATGCTGCACGCCGAGCGGTTGGTGATTGATGAGCGTGAGGTGGTCAGTCCGCTGCCGGAGGATTTCACCGCGGGATTCCAGGCGTTGCTGAGTTAACGATCAGGCGGCGACCTGGGCGATGGCGGTGTCGACCGAGAGGCAGAGGACGGTGAGGTCGTCGCGTTGGTTGAGGCTGCCGGTCTGTCGGTCGAGGTGTGCGGCGAAGTCGTCGAGCGCGGTGTCGAGGGGGCCGTGGCGGAGCTCGGCGAGTTCGTCGGTGTAGTTCTCGTTGATGAGTTTGTCGGTCTGGCCGGAGGTTTCGTCGGTGGTGGGGAAGGCGACCTCGAAGCCGTCGGAGTAGAGCAGGAGGCGGTCGCCGGTGTCGAGGGTGAAGTGTTGGGTCTCGAAGACCTCGTCGGGGAAGATGCCAAGGAGCCCGCCGTCGCAGCTGATCTCGGTGGTCCGTCCGTCGGGGTGCAGCAGCATGGGGAAGGGGTGGCCGGCGCGGGCGATGGAGACGGCTCGGGTGCGGGTGTCGATCACGCCGTAGATCGCGGTGCAGAAGCGGACCTTGCCGTGCTGGTGTTTGAGCAGGTCGCGGTTGAGCCGGGCCATGGCGTCGCCGGGCTCGAGGAGCTTGTAGCCGCGGGGCAGGTCGGGGTGGATGAGTTTGGTCTGGAGTGAGCGTTTGATGTAGATGGTCATGAGCGCTGCGGGTGCGCCGTGGCCCACAGCGTCGGCGATGAAGAAGCCGAGGTGGTGCTCGTCGAGCTGTTCGACGTCGTAGAGGTCGCCGGAGACGTAGGAGGCGGGGCGGTAGAGGGCGTGGAAGGAGATGCCGTTGACCGAGGGGAGCTGCTTGGGGAGGAAGTCTTGCTGGATCTGGGCGGCGAGGCGGAGCTCTTCGTCGAGCTTATTGACCTGGGACGACAGGCCCGAGCGGTGGGCCTGCATGAGGCGGACCTCGTGGGACAGCTCGTCGATGGCCTCGGTCTGCAGGGCGATGCCGGAGAGCAGGGCGGCAACGGGGGCGGCGCTTTCTGCGGTGGGTTCAAAGGCCGGGATCAGGACGCCGCTGACCCGGACGCGTTGGCCGAGCTGGCCGGTGCTGGCGTCGTCGGTCGGTGTCCAGGCGACGGGGCGGTGGCGGTCGCCGAGCTCTTGCATGAGCTCGCGCAGGGGACGGTCATCCGACGGGCCCCACACCCAAACGATCGGCGCAGTCGTGACGCGTCCTTCGTCTTCGGCATGTTCAAACCCGCGCCAGAGCAGCCAGTCGATACGCGGAGAAGAGCCGGGCCAGGCGGAAGCGACCGCCTCGACGCCCTTGCGTACCTGCTCGTTTGCTTCCTGCGTTGTGACAACCAGCACGCGATCTCTCATCAGGCCTCCAGCGGGCAGCACGCGATGTGCCGCTGATCAGGCCATCGACCTATCGGGCCCGTGCCTTGAGCGAGGCGGTCGGGAGTTCGATGCGATCGCCGATCGTGACGCCCAGCTCCGCGACGCGTCCGCCACGGAGTTCGATCGCGTAGCGGACCGGCTCGCCGCTGCCGTACCGCCGGGTCGGGTTGCTCCGCGTCGCCAGCGGCTCGACCTGCATGGCGTGCGTCGCCACCACGTGGCCGTCGTCCCGGACGAAGATGATGTCGATCGGGATCACGCAGTCCCGCATCACAAACTCCCGGACCGCGGTGCGAGGGAACACGAACAGCATGCCGCCGTTTTCCGGGATCGACTCCCGGCCGCTGAGGCCCTGATACCGGTCGACCGGTGTCACCGCTAGCTCCAAATCAAAAGGCTGTTCCGCGATCGTGATCTGCTCAAAGTCTGTTCTCAGGACGCCCTCGTCGGCTCCTTCTGGCTTATCCGCACAGCCGGCGAGCACGAGCGTTAACCCGCAGACCCAACCCAAAACCCCGCCGACCCGCAACCGTTTCAGTCGGTCAGCCACGCGTCGTCCTCCGGGCGAAACACAAGGTCCTCGCAGGGCAGCCGGTCTGGATCGAAAGCCGTATAGCATGCGTTCATGCTAATCGGCTCGGGTACATCGATCGCGCCGAGCCACCACGCGAGTAGCCCCCGGACACGGTCGGCCGAGACGCCTTGTTGGCGATACGCGGTGAGCCGGGTGTCGCCGTGACGCTTGGCGAGCCGTCGGCCGTCGTGGCCCCGGACCAGCGGCAGGTGCCAGTACCGCGGTCTTTGTCGCTCCAAGTCCAGGCCTTGCATGACCAGGGCTTGCCTTGCGGTCGAGCTCAGCAGGTCGCTGCCGCGGATGACATCGGTCACGCCCTGTGCCGCGTCGTCGACCACGACCGCGAGCTGGTACGACGGCACGCCCGCCTTCGTCGCCACCACGAAGTCACCGACCTCGCCAGCCACATCCACCCGTTGATCGCCGAGGCGTTCGTCGGCGCACACGACATCGCCGGGCTCGACGCGGAGCCGCCACGCGAAATCGTCCGCCGCGAGCAGGGGGGTGGTGTCGATCAGGCCTTGCAACTGCTTACCACTCGGCCGAAGTGCTGCGGGGAACACGGCCTCGGCCTGCCCCTCGTTTGGGGCCGACGCCTCCGACCACGCCGCCAACTCGCCCCGCGTCACCCGGCTCGGATAGATCAGCCTCTTGTCCCGCAGCACCCCAAGCGCCGCCCCGTACTCCGCCATCGCCTCGCTCTGCCGCCGAATCTCCCCGTCCCAGTCCAGGCCTAACCACGCCAGCGTCTCCACCACCGCCTCACTCAAGCCCGGCTTCACCCTCGGCCCATCCAGATCGTCCAGCCGCATCACCACCCGCCAGCCCCGCTGCCTAGCGATCAGCCACGCCGCAAGGAAGCACATCGCGTTGCCCAGGTGTAGCGCACCCGTCGGCGACGGTGCCAACCGCGTCACACGCTGACCTTCATCGATCATCGCCTGAACTATAAAGAACGCGCTCGAGGTGCTGTCTGTCCCATCAATTCAATTATGGTGTCCCCGCGATGCCCGCCCACCTCACGCCCTCCGCTCCGCTGCTCACCCCGCCCAAGCCTAAGGGCGGGCCGCTCAAGCTCGCCGTCCTCATCTCCGGCGGAGGCACCACGCTCGTCAACCTGCAAGACAAAATCGACAAGGGTCAACTGCACGCCAAGATTGTCCTGGTGATCTGCTCCAACCCGAAGGCGGCCGGGATCGCTCGGGCGCAGCGGCTCAAGCTCCCGGTCAAGATCGTCAGCCGAAGGCGCTTCAAAACCACTGCGACTTATTCAGACGCGGTCTTCAAGCAGGTCCGTGAATCGCGGGCCCGCCTGGTCTGCCTGGCTGGGTTCCTGAGCCTGCTCAAGATCCCGCGGGGGTTTCGTAACCGTGTGCTCAACATCCACCCGTCCCTGCTTCCAGCGTTTGGCGGACAGGGCATGTTTGGTCACCACGTCCACGAGGCGGTCCTTACGGCCGGTGTCCGCTTCACCGGGTGTACCGTCCACCTCGCCGACGACACCTACGACACCGGGCCCATCCTCGTCCAGCGCACCTGCCCGGTCCTCCCCAACGACACGCCCGACACCCTCGCCGCCCGGGTCTACGAGCAGGAGTGCCTCGCCTACCCCGAAGCCATCGAAGCCTTCGCCCAGCGTCAGGTCATCTTCGATCCGGATCACAACCCGCCCCTGGCCCACGCGACGCTCCCCCGCGACCTTGTCCACGCCGCCTACGACCTCTGTATTTCCGCCCACCACGGCCAGACCCGCGCCGGGGCCAAAAAAATCCCCTACGCGACCCACCCCATCGCCGTCTACAACGACCTGCTCAACCTCGGCGTCACCGACCCCGACCTCCTCGCTGCCGCACTCCTGCACGACGTCCTCGAAGACACGCCCATCACCTCCCGCCAGCTCACCAAGGCCTTCGGCCCCCGAGTCACCGGCCTCGTCAAAGAACTCACTCTGCCCCCGAGCGCCGAGAAGTCGTTCATCATCAAGCACCGCACACTCTGCCGGCACGCCCGCAAGATGACCCCCGATGCCAAGCTGATCAAGATCGCCGATCGCCGGCACAACCTGCTCGAACTGCACCACAAGCCCATCAGCAAACGCAAACGCTACGGCGAGGCCACGCTCGCCCTCCTGGACGCCCTCAAGCCCTGGCCAGCCCTAGCGACGCCTTACGCCGAGCATGTCACCGCGCTCGCCCAATACCACGCCAGCGGCCAGTCCACGGTCCCGACGACCCGCTGAACCGCCCCGCCGCCACGCCACAAAGCCCGATAATCCCTGTTATGTATAACTCGGGGTCTACGGTCTATTTCCGCCCAAATCCCGCCCTGAATCACCGTTACACTCGCCCCATGCCTCGACGCGTCTTCATCACCGGCCTTGGCCCCGTCTCCGGCTTCGGGTTCGGCCACGCCCCCAACTGGCAGCGACTCCTGGCTGGCGAATCCGCCTTCGGCCCCGTTTCGCTCTTCGACGCCTCGGCGATGGCCAACCCGTTCGCCGCCCAGGCCCCCGACTACAAGCTCCGCGATCACGTCCCGAAGTCGTACCGCAAGGCGACCAAGGTCATGTCACGCGACATCGAGCTCGCGGTCATCGCCGCCCACCTTGCAGTCGAAGACGCCGGCCTCCATACACCTGGGCTCCCCACGCCGCCCGAAAACGCGTCGACACCGACGTACGCGTCCGAACGTCTGGGCTGCCACATCGGGGCCGGCCTCATCGCCGCCGATATCAACGAGCTCACCACCGCGCTTGACGGCTCGCGTCAGGCCGAGCACCCCACACAACTCGACCTCGAACACTGGGGCCGGGAAGGCATGCAGTCGCTGACACCGCTCTGGCTGCTCAAGTACCTGCCCAACATGCTCGCCTGCCACGTCACGATCCTGCACGACGCACGCGGCCCGTCCAACACTATCACCTGCGCCGCGACCTCCGGCAGCCTGTCGCTCGGCGAATCCCTTCGGGTTATCCAGCGTGGACACGCCGACGCGTGTCTCTGCGGCGGCGTCGAGTCCAAGCTCAACCCGCTGGGCTACCTGCGTCAGATCTCGACAGGCCGATACGCCAAAGCCACCCCCCAAACCGACCCGGCCACCCTCGTCCGCCCGTTCGATGAAGACGCCACCGGCGGGGCCATCGGCGAAGGCGGCGGCATCCTGGTCCTCGAGGCCGAGGATACTTTCAGCAGCCGCACAACGTCCGATAGTTCTTCTGCAGGCTCCTCGCCTACTGCCTATGCCGAGGTCGTCGGTTTCGCCGCGACCCAGTCTGTCCACCGCAGCTCCAAGAATCGCAAGCCCGACCCCACCGGCACGGGCCTCATCAACGCCGCCCACGCCGCACTCCGCGAAGCCGGACTCGGGCCGGACGACGTCGACCTGATCATCCCGTTCGGCCTCGGCGATCCCGAATACGACACCGCCGACGCCGCCGCCCTCCGCAGCCTCTTCGGCGACCGGCTTGCCGGCATCCCCGTCCTCACCCCCAAAGCTCAGGTCGGCAACACCGTCGCCGGCGCCGCCGCCATAGACCTCGCCCTTGCCGCCCTGATCCTCCACCACCAACAACTCCCCCCCATCCTCAACCGCGACAACCCCCTGCCCTGCTTCGCCGCCCCCTCCACTGTCCCGGACACAGGCCTCAACACCGCCCTGCTCCTCACCACCGGGCTCGGGGGCCAAAACACGGCCGTGGTCCTCAAGCGTGTCTCGACCTGAACCCGATGCCCACCGCGCACCCCGATCAATCCGGCCAAGGCCTCGACTCGGCCGTCGACGCAATCCGACCGATCGTCCGCGATCGGCTGCGTGCCATCGAAGCAGACCGGAACCTGCGCGTCGTGTTCGCCTGCGAGAGCGGTAGCCGAGCGTGGGGCTTCGCCTCATCCGACAGCGACTTCGATGTCCGCTTCATCTACGTACGGCCGCCCGGCGACTACCTCAAGCTGAAGCCCCCCGCCGATGCCTTCGATATCCACGACGATAGCGAGCACGACCTCGACCTCGCCGGCTGGGACATTCGTAAGACCGCCGAGCTGATGCGTAAGAGCAACGGCCCGCTGTTTGAGTGGCTTGACTCCCCGATCATCTACGAGCAGGACGACCGCGTGACGCCGCGGCTCATCCAGCTTCGCGGCGACTACTTCGATCCCAAGAAGACGACCTACCATTACCTCAGCCTAGCCGCGCGGGTTTGGAAGTCGTATCTGCTCGATCAGCCCAACCCCGTCCGTAAGAAATACCTGTACACACTGCGCCCACTGGCCTGTGTGGAGTTCATCCGTGCTCACCGCGCACAGCCGCCGACCCGCTTCCAGTCCGTGCTCGACGCGATCCCGCTCGAGCCTTCGGTGAGCCAGGCTATCGAGAAACTCGTCACGGACAAGCAGGCGAACCGAGAGCTCGGTGCCGCGCCGGCCGACCCGGTGCTCAACAACTGGATCACCGAAACCCTCGCGTCTGGCGATCAACTCGCCGCCGACCTCGAGCCCAACCCGATCGACAACACGCTGCTAGATCAGCTCATCGCCGACGCCGTCCTGACGCCGGAGCCACACGCATGACCACTCTCGACAGACCCACCATCGTCATCACCGGCATGGGCTGGATCACACCCCTCGGCCACGACCTCGAATCCGTCTGGCAGGCGCTGCTCGCCGCCACCTCCGGGGCCGGGCCGATCACCCGCTTCGACGCGTCGACCTTCCCCACCAGTTTCGCCGCGCAGGTCAAGGACTACGACTACCGCCAGCACGTCCGCTACCCCGAAGCCCACGAGCGTATCGGGCTGCACACCGGTTTCGCCCTGGGGGCCGCCGCCCAGGCCTGGGCCCACGCCGGGCTCGATACCCATACCGCTGCCGGCAAGCTCGACCCCACACGGCTGGGCATCTACCTCGGGGCCGGCGAGGGCACGCTCGACTTCGAGAACTTCGTCCACGCCAACCTCAGCACCTGGTCCGCCGAGCAGCGCAGCATCGATGGTCCGGCCTGGACTCAGGCTGCCGCGACCATGCTCAACCCCGACGACGAGATCGAGCAGGAGCCCAACATGCCCCTGGCTCACCTCGCCATGGAGTTCAATGCCCAGGGCCCGGCGTACAATTGCCTCACCGCCTGCGCCGCCTCCACCCAGGCCATCGGCGAGGCCCGCGAGATCCTCATCCGCGGCGACGCCGACGTCATGCTCTCCGGCGGCACGCACACCATGATCCACCCCTTCGGCGTCACCGGCTTCAACCGCCTCACCGCCTTGTCCAACCGCAACGACGACCCCGCCTCTGCGTCGCGCCCGTTCTCCGCCGACCGCGACGGCTTTGTCATGGGTGAGGGGGCCGGCATCATCGTCATGGAGACGCTCGAACACGCGTTGGCCCGCGGCGCGACCCCGCTTGCTGAGGTCGCCGGCTACGGATCGACCGCTGATGCCTACCGGATCACCGATATCCACCCCGATGGACGCGGGGCGGCCGCTGCGATGCGGCAGGCCCTCGACGGGGCCGGTATTACCCCCGCCGACATCGACTGGATCGCCGCCCACGGCACCGGCACCAAAGAGAACGACTCGATCGAAACCAGGGCTATCAAGGCTGTCTTCGCTAACGGCGACGACGTCTCCAGCGTCCCGCCCGTCTCCTCGATCAAATCGATGATGGGCCACCTCATCGCCGCCGCCGGCGTGGTCCAGGCCATCGCCGCGGTCCTCGCTATCCAGCACGATGCGATCCCCCCCACCGCCAACCTCCAAACCCCCGCCCCCGAGTGCGATCTCGACTACGTGCCCAACAGCCCCCGCTACACCCCGGTCCGCCGCTGCCTGTCCAACTCCTTCGGCTTCGGGGGCCAGAATGACACGCTGGTGATCCAGGCTCCCTCTGGCCGATAACACAAAGCCAAACGGGCTTGGTTGATTCCAGTCTTTTTATAGATCGTTATCCATGGATACCGCACCCGCGACAGAAGCTGCAGGCGGCGATTCCCGTGCCGAATCCAGGGCGTTCACTCGGACGGATACGGTCTTGGCGATGCTGCTCGCGGTGGGCTACGCCGGGTTCTGTGGCCTCTACGCCCAACGCCGGCAGTGGCTGAACCAGTTTGTCGAGACCGACTACGTCTTCCGCTTCGTGGCCGAGGCCAAGCGGCTGATGAACGGCCAGGCGCTGATCCTCGATTATCACCCGCCGGCTTATCCCGCGGTGCTGGCGATGATCAAGTCCCTGGGGGTAGAAGACTGGCTGACGGTGGGCCTGATCGTGTCGGTGGTGAGCCTCGGCATCACCGCGTTAGCGACCTACTACACGCTGCACCGGGTCGGCGGCCGGGCGGTGGCTCTGGGGGGCACCCTTGCCTTCGCCACCTGTCCGCTGCTCCTGGCCTTTGGCATCCAGGCCACCTCCGACATCTTCTTCCTCGCGGTCTACAGCACGACCTTCGCCGCCTTCGCCCACGCCCTGCACCGCAACACCCCCGTCGCCTGGGCACTCGCCGGCCTCAGCCTCGGCCTCACGCTGCTCACCCGGACCAACGGCATCATCCTGTTGCCCCTGCTCGCTATGCCCCTGCTGTCCATCTTCAAATGGCCGGCCTCTTGGATCAAACCGCTGCGCCTCACCGGCTTCAGCCTCGCCGCGTGTCTGTTGCCCATCGCGATCTGGTTCGCCTACGCCATCCCCACCGGCTCACCCCTCAAACCCGTCTACACCTGGTCCAACCTGGCCCTGACCTTCTACAGCCCCACCGAGGACCGCGTCAGCTACGACAACATGGTCCTCATGCGGCAGCAGTTCACCGGCACCCTCGATGTGCTGACCCACGACCCCGCCCGGATCGCACGAGTCTACTTCACCGACCTCACCCAGCTGCCCGGCCACCTCTTCTTCAACCTGCTGCCCTGGCCCATCGTCGCCCTCGCCCTGCCCGGGCTCTTCGGGCTGTTTCGCAAGGGCCGACAGCCGCTCACCGCGGTGCTGTTCATCGCCACGTTCCTGCACATCCTCCTGCTGAACTGCAAGGCCTGGGACCCGCGGTTCTATCTGTTCGTGATCCCGCTGTACGGGGCCGGGGCGGCCTGCTCGCTGGTCTGGCTGTGGCGGGCACCTGCCGTGGTCCCCGCATGGCTGCGACGGGCTGGTGTATTAGCGGCCTGCCTCGCCGCGTTGTTCGCGATGAATCAGGCCCGCATCGGCATGTGGACCCACCTGCCCCGCTGGCTCAACGACGAGTTCGCGCAGTCGCTTGACTTCGCTCGCGGCGTGGTCCCGCCGGGGGCGCTGCTCCAGAGCCGAAAGCCCCACCTGGGCCACTACCTCGACGCCGATGTAAGCAGTTTCCCGCCCGTCAGCACCGCTGCCGATTACGAACGCTGGCTCGCCAGCATCGCTGAGGGTCGGCCCACCTTCGTCTATATCGGGCACTTCGAGCAGAACACCCAGAGCTACGAAGCCTTGCTCGCGGACCCCGGCTTCCCTCCGCCCTCCCTCGAACAGCTCGCCAAAGGCCCCACCGCCAGCGGGCTGACCTGGACGCTCTACCGCTTCCACCCACCCGCCCCACCCGCCTCACCCACCCCCTCCTCCAAACCGCCTGCATCTCTGCCTTGACCGGACCTTCAGGCCGACCCGTGACCGCCCGATACCGCTGAGGTGCAAAGCTGGTATCGCCAAACCGACCCCGATGCCGACCTCGCCCCGGCCGCCTACCAAGCCAGCGACACCTCCCGCATCTGGGTCTCGGATCAGCAGTGGATGGCCATGCTCGCCAGCAGCCGACAGGAGCACGATGCGTACCTGGATGCACCGCGCTCCGCGCTCTCCCCCCAGGACGCGTTCGATGAAGACCGCCGTGATGGCGATCGCCTCACCACCACCTGCCGATGCGTCCTCCGTCTCGACGGCCACCGTGCCGCCGGCACCTTCGCTGTCCGTACCCAGAACGTCTCCGCCGGCGGCCTCGGCTTCATCCACTCCGCACCCATCCCCCGCGACACCCGCTGCACCGTCGCCCTCCAGCCCGAACACATCCCCGGCATCATCGCCGCCGCCCGCATCGCCTGGTGCAAGCCCCTGCATCTCGACGACCACGACGACCCGCTCCACACCGACGCACCGCCCCCGCCCGCCGCTTACGAGCTCGGCGTCCAATTCGACACCCCTATCGACCTCGACCCCTTCAACCGCGTCGCCTAGAGCAGATTTCCAAAGCGTGTAGCGGTAGACGCGAAGCGTCCCGCTCCGAAATTGCATCAAGAAGCGGGCCCCTTCGGAGCACCCGCTACACGCGAACGAAACACGCGCTAGCCCTCAGCCCCTCGCCTCACTCCCCCTCAGCGACGAGCCCGAACACCCGCGCAGAGGGCGACGCCATCGTCACCATCTTCTGCGGCCCCACGATCTTGGCGATCTCCTCCGGCGACTTCCCATCGTCCTCCGCGTAATGCCGAGCCCGCGCTTCGGAGATCTCCACGATCCGTAGCTCGCCAAACACCTCGGCCGTCTTGCCGACCGCGTCCATCGGGATCAGCCGCCCGTTGATCGGGCAGGTGAACTTGATGAACAACCCCTGCCCCAGTTCGCCGTCACCCAGTTGCATCCAGCACCCCGCCTTCTGGCAGACCTTCTCCACTACACCCCGCAGACGCACCGATCGATCGAGGTGTGCCTCCGGATGACTTAGCGCGTCCGCGACCGCAACGATCTCTGCCTCGAGCGCCGCGGCATCCATCGGCTCGCCATATGCGGCGTACGTCAACGGGTCCGACGCGGGCTGTGTCGCCGGTGCTCCAGCCCCGGTCGCACCAGCTAAACCTAGCGCAAGCGCGACGACGAGCATGCGAACAAGGTCCGAGGGTTGAGCAATGCGTTTTTTGCGTGCCATGGTGTTCCTTATGCGACTAATTGCAACTGATGCAAGGCTCAGTCCGGGTCGTTCACGATGGCGTTGATGAACAGCTCGGTCTGGTTCCAAGTGAGTGTGAAGAGATTGCGGCTGAGTTCGGCGACTTCTGACTGCCGATTGAAGGCGACGTGCCCGTCGGCAAACTGGATGTTGTAGCCATCGAGGTTGTCGTGAGCCCGTGTGTCGTAGTTCGATCCAAGCACCAGGTCCATAGTCAGCAGTGCATCTTGCGGTGTCTCGTCCAGGGTGGGGTAAGGCCGGTTGTCGGTGAACCGGTTTTCGCCCTTGTAAGGCCGGTAGAAATACGAAGAGCGCATGAGGAAAACGCTCCCGCTGACCTCGCCGATCGCGGACACGCCCGCCGACGCGGTGCTGAACCACGCATTCTCGTAGATGTCTGGCTGCCATAACTCCCCGTCCTGGGTTGGGCAGTAATACACGTCGGGCCCAGGCAGGTAGTCGCCCGTGTGCAGCAATCCGTGGTTCGAAGGCTCGATATCGGTAGGGCCGGAGACATCGGCTACGCCTAGGCGGTAGAGGAAGATCGGTTCGGCGACAACATCGGCGAGCGGGCCCTGCGAATTCCGATACGGCGGAAACGCCCCCGCGTGATCGTTGGCGTAGGCAACCATGGCCACACCGATCTGACGCTGATTGCTGGCACAGACCGTCCGCTGGGCCGATTCACGGGCCCCACCAAGAACAGGCAGCAAGATTCCAATGAGCAGTGCGACGATCGAGATCACCACCAGCAACTCCACCAGCGTGAAAGCATGAAATTGAGTCGCATCGCTTGACGAACGGCCCTGCATCCGCATAGGTTAGCACTTCTAGTGAGGACTGTCCGCTCCTGCATCTTTGCCAGCAACAGTTCTAGCGAGTCACACGCACCAATGAAGGAGGCAAGAATGTATTACTCACGAACTATAAAGCTGTGTAGCGCTGCGGCCATCGCCGCCCTGCCTGTCACCGGCTACGCACAGGTGGCGACCAAAATCATCGGTGAAGGCGATGCCATCAGCTACACCACGAGTGGCGGTACGGTGAATACCACCGTGGATGTGATCCGTTTTGCCGGGGATGCGAACCAGGTCGGCGGCTTCGTGGTTCAGCTCGACACCGAAGACGATGCGAGCCATATCTACGGAACATTGGATGGGGGAACACCCTTCAATGTCATCCGGACCGCGGGCGCCATCAACACCCTCACCCAGACCCAGTTCGACGGCGAGATCGGCCTGGCAGACGACGGGACGGTTGGCTATGTCGCCACCTTCGACGACGGGCTTATCACCGGGATTAAAGGCGTTTTCCTCGATGACACGGTCGTTGCGCGTGCTGACCAGCCCAACACACCCGACAACTTCCTCGACCTTCGGCTGACCAATGCCGGCACAGTCTCTTACCTGACCGACGTGACCCGCGAAGGCCTCTTTGCTGGCAACCCGCCCGTGCAGACGAGCCTTGCTCCGGGCGATGATGTCACGCTGGCTGGGTCTAACACCCTGACCATCGACAACATCGAAAACCGTCAGCACGGCTTCAGCGAGACCGGGGGCAACATCATCGTGGCCGATGTCGATACCGGTGCCTCCACCAATGACGACCTGGTCCTCCTCAATAACGCCCCGGTGGCGTCTGGGGCCGGCAATATCAAAGAAGGCGATGACGCGACCCCGAACGGCGGCGTCGGGAACTGGGACAACTTCGACTTCGTGGATATCAACTCCGACGGCAACTGGATCCTCACCGGCGACACTGCCGGTGATTCCAACCAAGACGAGTTCCTGGCCTTCAACGGCCAAGTGGTGGTCAAGCAGGGCGACACCATTTCAGAGGGAGATGTGGGTGCAGCGATCGAAGCTGCCGTGCTCAACGAAGACAACGACTGGGCCGCGACCTGGGACATCGTCCAGAACGGCGTCTCTTCCGAAGCCATCCTCTTCGGGACCGGCTCTGATCTGCCCAGCGTGCTGATCCAGGTCGGGGACCTTGTCGAAGTCGATGGCAACCTGGTAGCGCTCACCAGCCTGAACAGCGGTCTCGTACTCACCGATCGTCGCGCAGACGGCAGCTTTGATATCTACTTCCAAGGCCGTGTGGGTACGAGCGACGACATCCAGTTCCAGCTGACTATCCCAGAGCCCACCTCCGCCGCACTGCTGGGTCTTGCGACGCTCGCCGTGGCATGTCGGCGTCGCCGGGCATAATTCCCGCGGCACCGCTGGATTGAATCACACAGACGCGGCCTTTCGGGCCGCGTTTTTATTTGCGCCTCCCCTCTTGCCCTACTGGTACATCACCCGCTCAGCGCTTCTTTAACCCCGTCCGTCTGTAACGCCTGGGCAAGCTGTAACACCCCCACCCCGAAACCCACGCGACACCGCATCTTCCCAGCCCTTAACCCTTATCCAGCCTTCCCCGCCGGTCGATACCTCTGGAGTCCAGGGACCTGTCCGCCGCTGCGCTTGCGATCCGTTCCGTACCGCAGCCGAGCCTCGACCGTCCCCTACCTTCACGAGCCCGCCCATGGAACTGTCCAAAGTCCTCGCCGCCGCCATGGAACTGGATGCGTCTGACATCCACCTGATCGCCGGCCACAAGCCCATGGTCCGCATCCACACCCGGATGACGCCCATGGACTTCCCCGAGCTGACCCCCGAAGACTCGCTGTCGCTGCTCAAGCAGATGGCCGGGCCCGACCAGATGAAGGTCTTCGAGAAGATCAAGGACGCCGACTTCTCCTTCCAGATCGACGGCCTCGGCAGATACCGCGTCAACGCCCACCTCCAACGCAACGCCGTCGGCCTCGCCCTGCGTGCGATCAAGACCAAGATCCCGCCGCTCGAAAAACTCAACCTCCCCGAAGTCATCTCCCGCCTGACCTACCTGCCCCGCGGGCTGGTCCTGGTCACCGGCGACACCGGCTCGGGTAAGTCGACCACGCTCGCCGCGATGATCGACGCGATGAACAAGCGGTACTACAAGCACGTCATCACCCTCGAAGACCCGATCGAATACGCCCAGGTCTCCGACAAGTGCGTCATCGAGCAGCGCGAGCTCGGGCAGGATACCCCGTCCTTCGCCTCCGGCCTCCGCCACGTCCTGCGTCAAGACCCCGACATCATCCTCGTCGGTGAGATGCGTGACCTGGAAACCACCGCCGCCGCGATCACCGCCGCCGAGACTGGGCACCTGGTCTTCTCCACCCTGCACACCGTCAACGCCTCGCAGACCGTGGAACGCATCATCGACATGTACCCCTCGGATCAGCAGAACCAGATCCGCTCGATGCTCGCCAACACGCTGCAGGCCGTGGTCTCGCAGACCCTGTTCAAACGCCTGGACAACGACGGCATGATCCCCGCCACCGAGGTCATGCTGTGTACCCCCGCGGTGCGGAACCTGATCCGTGAAGACCGGGCCTTCGAGATCCCCAACGTCATCGAGACCAACCGGCAGATCGGCATGAACTCGCTGGATAACGCGATCGCCGAGCTCTACTTCAACGGCAAGATCACTAAGGAAGACGCTATCGCCCAGGCCGCTTACCCCGAGAAGCTCGAACGCTCCCTCGCGGCGTGAGTGGAAAGAAGCTGGAAGCTGGAAGCTAGAAGCTAGAAGCTAGAAGCCAGCCCTCAAACGTGGACCACCAACTTCTAGCTACCAGCTTCTAACTACTAACTCCTGCCCCTATGCCCACGTACCGCTACCAGACACGCCTGTCCGACGGCAAGACCTCCGTCGGGACCCTCGCGGCCGAGAACGCCCTCGCCGCCGCGTCGGCGCTGCGTGCCCAGGGCAACACCGTGCTCTCGCTGACCCCGATCAAGGGTGCCAGCAGCAACCGGTCGATGGCCGACTTCCTCAAGTCGCTGAACTACAGCTCCGGGCCGTCGCAGAAAGACGTGCTGAACTTCACAACCCAGCTCGCTGTCATGGTGCGTGCGGGCATCTCGCTGCGGGCCGCCCTCGAAGGCATCGCCGAGCAGCAAGAGAACCCGAAATTCAAGGCGATCCTCTTCTCAATCAAGCAGGAGGTCGAGTCCGGCAAACCCTTCAGCGATGCCCTGGCGAAGCACGGGAAACTGTTCGGGCCGCTCTACATCAACATGGTCCGTGCCTCGGAGATGTCCGGCTCGTTCAGCCAGATGCTCGAACGCATCGCCGCCTACCTTGCCCAACAGATCGAGACCCGCCAGATGGTCGTCGGGGCCATGATCTATCCCGGCATGATCGCCAGCCTCGCGGTCGGCGTCACCATCTTCCTGCTCACCTTCGTGCTGCCCCGCTTCGCCTCCGTCTTCGAGGGTAAAGAAGCGGCGATGCCCTGGCCCACGATCTTCCTGATGGCACTGTCCGCGTTCATGGTGCAGTGGTGGTGGGCCGTGCTCGGCGGGCTGTTCGGGGCCGCGATCGTTCTGTATTTCCTGACCAAGACCGACGCTGGCGGCTGGCACTTCGACCGGCTCAAGCTGCGCGTGCCCGTGTTCTCCCGCATGTTCCGGGCCCTCTACATCAGCCGATCGCTGCACACCATGGGCGAGCTGGTCAACGCCGGCGTCCCGATGCTCGACACGCTCGCCATCACCGGCGAGATCTCCGGCAACCGGCCGTTCCGTCGGATGTGGCGCGGCGTCTACTCCGCGGTGAAACAGGGCAAGAAGATCTCGCAGCCGCTGAGCAAGACCCCCCTGCTGCCCAAGCCCGTGGTGCAGATGATCGGGGCCGGCGAAGAGTCGGGTAAGCTCGGCGAGGTTCTCGACGAGATCTCTGGCTTCTACTCCAAACGCCTCAAAGAAACGATCAAGACCGTCACCAGCATGATCGAGCCGATCATGATCGTGGTCATGGGTTCGGTGGTCGGCTTCATCGCCATGGCGATCATCCTGCCGATCTTCAAGCTCTCGTCGCTGGTGAAGTGACGGAGGTTGTAGGTGGTAGGCCGTAGGTTGTAGGCATACAGGTTGTAGTGATTAGGTAAGCCCCAACCCCCGTCTGTCACCTTGATCTGTGTGTCTTGTCCGCCGATGAATCGTATAGATCACTGCTCATGGTGCGCGAGATGAATCACCTACTACCTACAACCTACCACCTACGACCTCGCCGTCGGCGAAGCCGACGGAGATCCGGCTTCACCCTCATCGAGGCCGCGCTGACCACCGTCATCGTCGGCACCGGCGTGCTCTCGATCGTCGCCGCCCAGCAGGCGTATCACCAAAAGAACAACTGGGCCACGCGGACCGGTGAGGCGGTGCTGCTCGCCAACGAGCTGCGTGAGCTGACGATGACGCTGCCGCAGCACGACCCGATCACGGGCCGGAGCAACTTCGGCCCCGAAGCGGGCGAAAACGGCATCCTCGACTACGACGACCTCGACGACTTCGCCGGCGTGGTCGCCTCCGGCGTCGGGACGGGCCTGACCTTCAACCCCCCTGTTAACGCCCTGCGTCAGGAGCTGCCCGAGCTGAACCAGTGGACGCAGCAGATCAACGTCACCAACGTCACCGCCGACCACATCAACTCGCCGTTTACCCAGCCGCTGGGCAGCACCCCCGTGGTCCGCGTGGATGTCACCGTCCTCTACACCGACCCGCAGACGGGTCAGACCAACACCGTCACCGAGCTCAACTGGATTGTCACCGATGAATAACGCCCCCCACACCACCCCGTGTGATCCAGGGCGCGTTGCCGCAATACGCCGCCGACTCCGCCGCCACGCCCGCAGTCGCGGTGCCGCAGCCATCCTGGCGATGTTGTTCCTGGTCATCTTCGGCAGCCTCGCCGCCGCGATGGCCATCGTCTCCGAGGGCAACCTCAAGACCGCCGACTCGCACATCAAGGTCAACCGTGCGCTGTCCGCCGCCGACACCGGCGTCGACTTCCTGACCTACCGGCTCGGGCTGATCGCGAGCACCGTGACGACGTCCGACGGCGAGATCAACGCCGCCAACGCCCCCGCTCTCTGGACCGCGACCGCCAACGCTCTGGTCACCTCGCTTTCGTCTGAGTTCCACAACGAGGTCGAGCCGATCTTCGACGGCACCACGGTGACGGTCGGGCCGATCCGTGTTGGCCCGTCCGCCAATTCGCCATCGTTTACCGCCACGCTGACCCCACACCCCCTGGTCGGCGAGGACTACGACAGCGACTACTACGACCGACCCCCCTACGACGGCTCCGACGCCTCGACCGGTATCTTTGCCCCCGTGTCGTCAGCCAACCCGCTGGGCGCGAACTTCATCCGCATCCGCGTCACCGCCGCCGACGGCCCGGTCGGTCAGCGGTTCTATCGTTCGATCTCGATCGACTACCGGATTGACAAAAAGATCCGCTTCGCGATCCTGTCGCGTAGCCGGGTCATGATCGGGAAGAACGTCATGGTGGAGGGGCCGATCGGCTCGCGTTTCACCGAGGTCGATCTCAACAACGGCCACCCCATCCAGATCGCGTCGGACTTCCGCGGGATCGACCCCGCGCTCGACGCCGACCTCGACCTGCTGCAGGGCTCGATCGCGGCCGACGACCAGGACGGCGACAACCGCCTGAACATCTATAACTCCTCGGAGACCACCGATTATGTCGACCCCGCGAGTTTCGACCTCTCGGGCGATGGCTACATCGACGAGTTCGACTTCTTTTTGATCCACCTCGACACCAACGCGGACAACGCGGTTTCCGCCAGCGAGCTGCAGTCGAAGCTAAACACCGCCGATGCCGCCCAGCTGATGGAACTGATCGACACCATGGGCGACCCCAACCGCCCCGGTTTCGGCGACGGTGCGATCGATGGCGATGATATTTATGCCAAGATCAAGGGCGAGCTGCACATTACAGCCGGCGTCGACGACTGGGAAGCCGGGGCTGCGGGCGGCGAATACACTGACTACCTGCAGGGCCCGATCGACCCCGCGACCGGCGATGCCCTGACCTTCGACTCGACCGAGGGCGACCAGTACCAGTTCGGCCCTGACGATTTCGACGTCGACACGTTCCGGACCGCTGCCGACGGAGACCTCGCGGCTCAGGCCGCGGCGAACGCCGCGAACAACGACCCGTCCGACCCCGACTCCCCGCAGCCCTTGGGCGAGATCCAGCGGGAGCAGGTTCCCTTCGGCGCCGCCTACCCGTACGACTGGTACGACCGCCCGGTCTACCGCAACATGACCTTCAAGGACATCACGATCCCGAAGGGCACCAACGCGCTGTTCATCAACTGCCGGTTCATTGGTGTGACGTTCATCGAATCCGAGGTGAATAACACCGACCCGGACTTCAACTACGCCGGCATGATGCTGTCCGACGGCACGCCGAAGCATCCGGACAAGAGCATCGACATCAACGGCGTCGAGGTGGTCGACACCAAGACCGTCTCCAACAATCTCCGCTTCGACAACTGCACCTTCGAGGGCGCGATCGTTTCTGACGCCCCGCAGGAGTTCACGCACACGCGTAACAAGATCGCGTTCACGGGCACGACCCGGTTCGATATCGACGACTCGGCCCAGCTGACCAACGAAGAAAAGCAGCTTTACAAGCGGTCGTCGCTGCTGGCCCCGCACTACTCGGTGGAGCTCGGCACGTTTATCTCGCCCCACGACGCACAGGAGACCGTTGAGCTCTCCGGCACCATCGTCGCCGGTCTCGCCGACATGCGGGGTCAGGTGAAGATCAACGGCACGCTGCTCACGACCTTCGAGCCCCAGTCCAACACGGGCCCGGTCATCGGGAACACCAGCCCCAACTTCAACACCACGCTCGGCTATTTCACCGCCGCCGAGGGGGACCTCGAGTCCGAGCTGCCCGGGGCCGGCTGGGGCGTGATCCAGGTCCGCTACGACCCGAGCATCCCGCTGCCCGATGGCATCACCGGCCCGATCGAGGTCCGCCCGATCATGGCGACTTACACCGAAGGGGGACAGTGAGATGGCAGTACGGAAGATCGGTCGAACCACGCGCCTGAACGCACGCCGACGCGGATTGTCGCTTGTCGAGCTGCTCGTGTCCTTGGCCATCACCGCCGCCCTGCTCACCGCGACGATGGTCGCTGTCGACGCGAGCTTCCGGGCGTATGCCTCGGCCGCCGAGTCTGCGTCGACACAGACCTCCACACGCTTGTCGATGCACAAGCTGCTCACGCTGATCCGTAACTCCACGGCCCACGGCCCGCTGTCGACGATCGATGACCCCAGCGCCAACTTCGTCGGCGATACCTACACGTCGAACTACCTGGAGCTGATCGATACGAAGGGCGATCTGATTACGGTCAGCTACGACGCGGCGGCCCAGACACTGTTTGTCACCACGGTCCCCGCCGGCGGTGGGGTGGGGTCGACGCAGCCGATGCTGGGCGGCGTGACCAACGCGGAGTTCGTGCTACGGCGTCGCCGGTTACCGAGCGGCATCTGGGTGCTCGATCGCGCCAGTGTCGATGTCAGTGTTCAGCCGGACACGGACAACACGCTCGCACTCGAAGACGGCGACACGCCGCTGGTCCGCCTGGTCGCGTCTACGATGCCACGCCGGATCGATTGAGCCCGCCACAACACGCCATGCCCTGGAAGCACCGGCCGGTCCGGTGCTTTTTTTTGTGTGGTGTGAAGCGTGTGAAGCGGTGCGGCTTGTAACGGTTGCTGGCAGATATCCGCGGGTTCTCGGACCGTCGGGGTTGGACGATCGGCGGCTGAATTCGATGGTTCGCTTTGATCCCGGCGGGCCTGAGCCGAACCGGCGGCCGCCGCATCAGTGAACTCACGAAGTCATGGAAACCCTCATCATGAAAAGCAAAGCCAGTCTGACCACCGCCGCCCTCCTCGCCGCTATGGCCGCTCCGTCCGCCCTCACGGCAGACACGATCGAGCTCACCGGCATCGTCCGCGACTTCAAAGTCAGCCACCCCGACATGCAGAACCCGGACAAGGACTTCGGCGTGAAGCAGGGGTTGGTCGCCGATGAACTCGGGGCCGACGGCCTGCCCGTTTTGTCGGAAGACCACTACACGGGCCGGGGCATGATCAATGACGCGGCGTCGTTTAGTCAGTGGTACCGCGACACGCCCGGCGTCAACATCAGCATCCCCTACACGGTCGTGCTGGATAACGATCAGGAAGGCCCCGGCGGCGTCTACTCCGTGGCCATCGAGAAGCCCAACTACTTCTTCCCGATCGACGGGCAGGGCTGGGGCGACACAGAGACCGACGCGAACGGCAACGAGCGGAACTTCTACTTCACCTATGAGCTCGCCACCGAGTTCACGTACACCGACCCCGAGACCCGTGACCTGAATGACAACGGCGAGACCGGCGAAGACGCCGACGCCCTGGTCTTCAAGTTCACCGGTGACGACGATGTGTGGGTCTTCGTGAACGGCAAGCTCGTTGTCGACATCGGTGGTGTGCACGGCCAGGCCTCGGACGAGGTGAATATCGACGACGTCGCCGAGGAGCTGGGTCTGGAAGTGGGCGAGAACTACGAGCTGCGGTTCTTCTTCGCCGAGCGTCACACGACCGAGTCGAACTTCCGCATCGAGACGACGCTCTCGCTGGTTGAGACCGAGCCGACGACGGTCAGCCCGCTGTACGACTGAGTCGTCTGAGCAAACCGAATAAACCCCTTGTTGGCCGCGGGCTTGTTGCCCGCGGCCTTTTTTTGCATGGAGCAGGGCCACGTAGCCGCGACGCTACGCGTCGCTGGGCCGGGGTGGCGTAGCCACCCGGCTATGACCCTCAGTCACCCCAAGGTCTCGGCTTTGGGTTCGCGGGTCATGAGTTGCTGAATCCCGTCGAGCGGGTCGAGGCCTTCGAAGAGCACGCGGTAGATCGACTGACAGATGGGCATCTCGACGCGGTACTTCTCGGCGAGGGCGACGACGGCCTTGGCGGTGGGCACGCCCTCGACGACGCCGGGGATTTCGGCGAGGACTTCGTCGAGCTTTCGGCCGCGGCCGAGGGCCTCGCCGCAGGTGCGGTTTCGGCCGGTGGGTGAGAAGCAGGTGGTGGCGAGGTCGCCGACGCCGGTGACGCCGAAGAACGTGGGGGCGGAGGCGCCCATGGCGATGCCGAGCCGGGTGATCTCGGCGAGGCCGCGCGAGAGCAGTGCGGACTTGGCGTTGATGCCGGCCTGGAGCCCGTCGAGCATGCCGGCGGCGAGGGCGATGCAGTTCTTGGTGGCCCCAGCGAGTTCGACGCCGAGCAGGTCATCGTTGGTGTAAACCCGGAACCAGTGGGTGGCGAAGGTCTCTTGGAGGAGCTTGGCGAACGCGGGGTCGTCGGCGGCGGCGGCGACGGTGGCGGGGAGGCACTTGGCGAGCTCGTCGGCGATGGTCGGGCCGGAGAGCGTGGCGAGAGGGCGGGGGCTTCGGTCGGGGTCGTCGCCGCCGGCTTGGTGGAGGACGTCGGCGATGATCTGGGTGGGTCGGAGGAGGGTGTCTTTCTCGATGCCCTTGGAGACGGAGGCGATGCCGACGCCGGGCGGGACGTGGGGGGCGAGGGTGCCCCAGAGGGCGCGGAGGTATTGGGTGGGGATGGCGGAGACGATGAGCTCGGCGTCCTGGAAGCTGCGTGCGGGGTCGGCGGTGAAGCGGAGGCTCTCGGGGAGGCGGTACCCGGGGAGGTAGCGGCGGTTGACACGGGTCTGGATGAGGGTGGCGACAGCGTCGGGGTTTCGGCCGAAGAGGGTGACGCGGTGGCCCTGGCCGTCGAGGAGCAGTCCCATGACGGTGGCCATGGCGCCGTCGCCGACGATGGTGATGGCTTGGGGCATGGCGGCAGTTTATCTGGGGTGGCGGTGGGCTGGGCCTGGGGTACGGTGTGAAGTATGTGGGCCAGGCGTCACAGAGTGGTTCTCGGACCGGGGGCTGCGGGTTCGTTTTGGGCCGGTGCTAAGTTGGGGGGACTGGGGGGACGATGTAAGCGGTACGGGAGATACGGGCTACGCCAATCGCGAAGATGACGCCGAACCCGCAACCCGATTCGCCTCCGGCCGGTTCCGGTGGTATCGCTCATAACAACGCGCTGCCCCGAGGCATGGGGTAGCATGGAGTGACTCAGACCGACGGGTCCCCGACCCGTCGCCACACGATCAGGGGCCTCCACCTCCTCGGCCCGCATTGGAGCTAAGACGTGACCGTATCCCGACACCGGCAGCCTTCCGTCACCGCCCGTCCGCTGAACCTCTTCAACCTCCGGGCGGCCGCCCTGCTGCCGACCGCTGCGTTGGCTTTTGCAGGTGTGACGCTGACCGGGTGTGAGGCCGACGCGTACCTCGACCCGTCGAACGTCGGCCGGTGGGAGCCCACGCCGGTGACGGTGCCCATCCTGGAGCGGGTGGCGTCGATCGAGTCGTCCGACGCCGACGTCGAGGTCAGCCAGGTCACCGAGTCCGACCTGATCCCCGATAAGATCGAGTATGTCTTCAGCGAGGGCGACCAGGTCCAGATCACGATCTTCGAGTTCCTTGCAGCGGGTCAGGACTCGGTCTTCCAACGCCGTGTCGACTCGACCGGCCAGGTCCGGTTGCCGAACCTTGGCTCGATCACCGTGGCCGGCCTGTCCCCCTCGCAGCTGGAGCAGGACCTCGTCGATCGCCTCTCGACCCAGAACATCCTCAACAACGCCCAGGTCACCGTCACCGCCCTGACCCGCCAGGAAGCGACCTACAGCATCCTTGGTCAGCCCGACGAGGACGGCGTCCGTTTTGGCACATACATCATCCCCCGTCCTAACTTCCGGTTGCTGGACGCGATCGCCACCGCGGGCGGTATCCCGGGGCAGGTCAAGCGGCTGCGGGTGGTCCGGCGTGTGGTGATTGATGAACGGATGCGTGGCGTGGAGCCCGGCGTTGATCCTTCGCAGCAAGACGCAGACACCGAAGCGGCGCCCACTGACGGCGGCGGCGTGGTCGAGGAGCTCGAAGGGGCTCTGGATGCCGGTGGGGCACTGCCCGATCCTGGTGCGAACCGCGGTGCACCGCCTTCCGGTCTTGAACTGGAGAACCGTCCCCGCAGCGGCTTCGTGGTCGTCGATGGCCAGTTCGTTCAGACCGGCGAGCCCGGTGCGTCTGGCCCGACCTTCGGGGCACAAAACCAGGACGAGGCCTTGGCTGAGGGCCTGGACCAGCTCGTGACCCAGCGTATCATCGAGATCCCCTACGAACGGCTCCGGCGGGGTGACCTCCGCTTCGACATCGTCATCCGTCCCGGCGACATCATCACCGTCCCCGAGCGGTCGGCCGGCTTCGTCTACATCATGGGGGCGACCGCCCGTCCCGGTGCCTACTCCGTGCCTGGCCAGAACGAGCTCACCCTCAAGCAGCTCATCGCGGCCTCCGGCGGCCTCGCTGGCGGCGCCTTCCCCACCCGTGTCGACCTCGTCCGCCGGACGGCTCCGAACCAGGAGTCCACCGTCCGGCTCGACCTGCGTGCGATCTTCAACGGCACCGAGCCCGACCTGTTCCTCAAGCCCAACGACCTGATCAACATCGGCACCAGCTTCACCGCCACGCCGCTCGCGGTCTTCCGCAACGGCCTGCGGGCCACCTACGGCTTCGGCTTCATCGTTGACCGTAACTTCGCCAACGACGTCTTTGGTGACCCCTAAGCCGCCTGGCCAGGTTTTAGCCGGTGAGGGGCTCGTGCCGCCGGTCCGTCATGGCTTTCAGGCTTCATCTGAAGGGCGTCATGCCGACCGGCGATTACGTCAGCGTTGGCGAACCATCCCCTGTTTCACGCCGTACGGTCGGGTATCATGGAGCCGGGTAGAGATAGATGCCTCATGTCGTTGTTAGGGACGGGTGTTGTTAAGGTTTTGTCTTGGAAATTGCCGGCGTGATCCAACCGATCATTCAACAATGGCAACGTCTCAACCGCATGAGCCCATCCGGTCTTGCATCGCTGCTCGGCCCGTCAGCCCGACTTGACCCTCCGCCATTGCACTTCACACCACACCGCCGATTGACGCCTCCCCGACCCGACCGCGATCCAGGATGACCAGCACCCCCGCCAGCCCGAGTCTCTCCGGTCAGCCGCTGACCCTCGGGCTCATCGCGTGGCCGACCCGCATCTGGATCGCCTGCCTCACGGTGCTCTGGGGCCTGCTGTTCCACCAGTACTTCTATCTGAGCTGGCGGTTCGCCGGCGACCCGGACTGGTCGCACACGCTGATCGTCCCGCTGATCTCGCTGTACTACATCTTCCAGCACCGGCAGGAGATCATGGCCACGCCGCGGCGGGTCAGCCTCCTGGGCCTGCCGCTGATGCTCTTCGGGCTGCTGATCTACGCCGGCGACCTGGGCACCACGCGGAACGACATGATCCGCGGCTTTGCGATGGTCGTGACGCTCTTCGGGATGATCTGGTTCCTGCTCGGCGGGCGGATGATGCGGTGGCTGTGGTTCCCGGTCGCGTTCCTATTCTTTGGTGTGCGGATCACCCCGCTGATCTGGACCCGGGTGGCCGAGATCCTGAAGGACGTCGCTTCGGTGCTGGCCGGCGAGACGCTCATCGTGTTCGGGAGCCTCTTCGGGTTTACGGTCACGCGGACCGGCAACCTGCTCGAGCTCAACGCGGCCCACATGCTCGAGCCGAGCAAGCTCAACGTGGCGGAGGCCTGCTCGGGGCTGCGGATGCTGATGGCCTTCCTCGCACTCGGCACGGCGTTGGCGTTCCTCATGCCCCGCACATGGTGGCAGCGGACCGTGATGCTGCTGATGGCGGTCCCGATCGCGATCGCGGTCAACGCGGGGCGTGTGGTGCTGCTGGGGCTGCTGTCCCTGCACGACCCGGCCCTGGCGCGGGGCGACTTCCACCTCTTCGTCGGGATGCTGATGCTCATCCCCGCTGCCGGGCTGTTCCTGCTGCTGGGCTGGGTGCTCGACAAGGCGGTGATCCGCCCCGAAGAAGAAGAGCTGCTGCCGCCGTCCCCGATCCCCCCCGACGAGCGTGGCCCGGTGCAGTTCAACAGCCGTGTGATCCGCATTGGCCTCATCGCCACCCCCCTGCTCGCCGGCGGTGTGTTTGCCATGGCCTGGTCGATCCAGCAGGCCATGGGCACGGACCTGCGCGAGGGGTTGGCTAGCCAGCTCGGCCAGCTCCCGATCCTGACGGGGCTTGCGGTGCTCGCGCTCACCGTCGCGCTGGCGATTAGCCGAGACCTGCGGGCCACACTCCGCGGTGTCGTCCTCGGCGCGATCGGCGTCTTCGGGCTCGGGGCCATGCTGCTATTGACCGTCAACGGGCTGCGTCCGTTCTTCAGCTGGTCCGGCGGTGCCCTAGCCTGGATCATGCTCGGCGTCTGCACCGTGCTGGTGCTGACGGGCATCATCGCGGTCGCTCGGCGCGACCTGTTGCCCAACGCCAGCCGGCCCCGCCAGCAGTTCGCCTTGGCCCTGGGCCTGTGTGCGGGTCTGCTGGGGACGGGCGTGATGGCGCAGGGCATCGTGCTCAGCGCCGCCGGCTATGTCCTGGTGAAGAAGGCGGTGCCGCTGCGGGACAACGTCAAGGCGGTGTCCACCGAGGCCGGCCCGTGGCAGATGGTCTTCGAGGAGCCCGCGCTGCCCTCCGACATCGTTAAGGCTCTCGGCACCGTGGACTACTTCATGCGGCACTACCGCGACACCCGTGTCGAGCAGCCCGCGAAGTACCGCTACACCCAGGACGGCACCGCCCCCATCATCGCTCCGGACTCCCACGCCCGCGTGCACATCGCCTACTACACCGGGCTGCCCGACAGCGTGCCCCACGTGCCCGACCGCTGCTACATGGGTGCCGGCCTCCGGCCCATCGGCCGCTCCAACATCACCCTCAGCATCAACCCCGAGCAGGCCACCCCCACCGACGACGGCGGCTTCCTCCTCCAGACCTACAGCGGCGAAACGGTCTACGTCCCGACGCTCGACATCCCCGCGTCTCTGTTCCGCTTCGACGACCCGAACCGGCCCGAACTGCCGCCCCGACAGGTCATCTACTTCTTCGTGTCCAACGGCGAGTTCGCCGCGGGCCCCGCCGGCGTCCGCCGCCTCAGCTACGACCCCATTGACATCTACGCCTACTACTGCAAGGTCGAGGTCCAGATCGTCGCCCCCGACCAGAAGTCACAGACCGAGGTCACCGCCGACTTCATCACCCACTTCCTACCCGAAGTGATGCGCATCTTGCCGGACTGGCGCGACGTCGAGGCCGGTACCTACCCGCCGCCCACCGATTGAAGCTGACCAAACCCGACAGCCCGCCGGCAAGCCCCGGCCCACCGAACTCCATCGCCCCCCTGCTCCCTTAACCCCCAAGATCACGCCATGGCCGCCCGAGTCAACACCAAATTCGTCGTCATCCTTGCCACATCCATCGTGGTCATTGCCGGCCTTATGGTCGGGGTGTTCATCTATGCAAAGGGCACGACCGCCGAGCAGTACGCCACGCAGTCGCAGCAGCGCGAAGCCCGCTACGAGCAAGCGATGGCCGACGGCGACATCGAGAAAGCCAGCGGCCTGATCCGCAGCGCCGCCACCTTCGCCTACCGCGCTTACGAGAAGGGCCAGGACCCCGAGCAACTGCTCCGCTCGGTCGAGCTGCTCAAGAAGTACCAGGCGAAGGATGCCCCCGATGCGCAGCAGCACCTCGGCTACATCCGTAAACAGGCCAAAGACCTCGCCGACAAATACCCCGGGGTCGCGGAGTACCAGGAGTACTACTTCGGGCTGCTCTACGACCTGACGCACAAGCTGGGCGGCCCGCAGAGCGTGGCCCAGATGGAGAGCGAGGCCCAGGCGGCGCTCGATGTGTCACCCGACAACCTCGCGGCACTGCGTGCACGCGGCATCGCCCGGACCCGTCGGCTCTCCGACCAGATGGCGGTCGATCAACGCCAGCAGGCCGCCGACGACCTCGAGCGGGTGTTGGCCGTTCAGCCCGGCGACCCGCGGGCGACGTTCTACCTGGCCGTCTGGAAGATCAACGAGTCGGACCGCCTCCGTCGATCCAACCAGCGTCCCGAACTCGCCGAGAAGCTCCGAACCGACGCCGTCACGCTGACGCGTGAGCTGCTCGAAGTCGAGCCCGAAAACGCCCAGCGGTTGTACTACCACATCGAAGCCCTCCGTATGGCCGGCCTTCTGGACGAGGCCGAGATGCAGGCCGTGACCGAGCGCTTCCGGGAGTCAGTACTCGACGGCCAGACCGACCGTCGGCTGGCGATCCTTGCTGCCCGTTTCCAGCCCGCGGTCGCCCGCATCGCTTCGTACGACACGCCGGAGGCTCAGCGTGACGCGTTACGGGCCGCCAACGAGCGTCAGGCTGAGACGCTCCGTGCCGTGCTCGAACACCGGCCCGACGACCCGTTGATCCGGCTCCACCTCGGCACCGCGCTGCGTGCGACCGGCAAGCCCGACGAGGCCTCCGCCGAGCTCGACCGCGCCCGTACCCGCGGCGGCCGCAGCCCCGTGCTGGATTTCTTCGCCAACAGCTCGGGCATCGACGACGCCACCTTCGCTTACTCTGATCTCTTCATCCAGCGTGCACTGACCGAACGCGATCCCGAGCAGCGTGCCGACTACCTCGCCAAGGCTGAAGAAGCCGCGATGGTCCTGGTCAACAAGCAGCTCAACCCGCAGGTCACCGACAGCCTGCTCGGCCGGATCGACTACGCCCGTCGGCAGTGGATGAGCGCCGCCAACCGGCTAACCCGTGCGTCTGACGCCCGAGAGAACCGAGACATCCGGCTTCTCGCCCTCGCTGCCGAAGCGCTGGACCGAAGTGGTCAGCCCACCGCTGCGATCCGCCGTTACGAGATGGCCCTCGAACTCGCCAGCGTCATGCCGGGCCTCGATCCCGTTGCGACTCGGCTCCGACTCGCCACGCTCTACCTCAACCAGCGCGACCTCCAGCCCGCCAAGTCGCAGCTCGATCTGACCCTGGCTCAAGACCCCGACAACCGCCGGGCCCAGCTGCTGCTGACCCGCTACCACGAGCTGTCTGATCGGCCCGAGGCCGCGCTGCAGGTGCTCGACGCTCAGACGGCCACCGACGAACCTGGTGCCGCCCTCGCCCGGGCCGCCATCCTCCGCCGGATGGGCCGTACCGATGACGCCCTGACCACGATCCGCGAGGCCGCGGTCGCCCACCCCGACAACCTCCAGCTCGTGCTGCAGGAGCTGCTGCTGACCCCCAGCGATCAGCCCGACCGCCGGCTCGCCCTCGCCGACCGTGCCAAAGAACTCGGGGCCCGACCCGATCGACTCGACCTGATCGTCAAGCAGGTCCAGGGGCAGACGCTTTCCGACGACGAGCTCGCCACCCTGATGCTGCGTGATCAGGACGACCCGATCGTCGCCAAGATCAGCCGCGCCCGGTTCGTCGAACGCCAGGGCAACCGCGAGCGTCGCCGCGCTCTGTTCGCCGAGGCCGAGGCCGAGGCCCCCGATCATGCCAGCGTCATCCTGGCGGGCTTCGACTTCGCACTCATGGACGACGAGTTCGACAAGGCCCGTGACTTCGCCACCCGTGGGGCCCGCGACAACCTCGACCTCGTTGGCGGCAACCTCTTCCAGGCTCGGCTCGCCAGCGCCGAGGGCCGAAACACCGAAGCGATCACCTTCATCAACCGGGCCATCGAGCAGAACAGCGTCAACGCGTCGCTCTGGGAACAGCTTGGCCAGCTCGAAGCCCGGACCGGTGACCTCGACGGTGCCGAGATCGCCTTCGAGACCGCGCTGCGTCAGAACATCCGGTCGGTCGGTTCGCTGCTCGGGCTCGCCCTGATCCGGCAACAGCAGGGCCAAACCGCCGAAGCCCTTGACCTGGTCCGCCGGGCCTACGCCCTGCGTCCGACCAACCCCACCGTCCGCGACAGCTACTTCGCCTTCGAGGCCGCACATGGCGACCCCGAGCGCGTGGTCTCGGAGCGGCGCGACCGCGCCGAGTCCAATCCCGAGGACCGACAAAACCGCCGAGCTCTGGCCCTGACCCTCGCCAGGCTCGACCGTTTTGACCAAGCTGTCGCGGTCGCCACCGCATTGCTCGAGGAAGACGACGAGGCGCTCTTGGCCGACGCCGCGGTGCTGGCTCAGGTCCGGCTAACCGCGGGCAGCCCTGAGCTGGCCGAGCAGGTTCTTACAAGCCATATCGCTCGTCGTGGCCCCGAAGCCGATAGCCGTGATCACCTCGCCTTGGCTCGGTTCTACGTGCAGCGTCAGCAGCCAAACCAAGCGGTGGAGGCGTTCGAGGCAGCGGTCGAACGGGAGACCCCGGACAACCGGGACGCGAGCCTTGCCTTGGCGGACTACCTCTCCGGGACCAACCGGGCGGACCGGGCCGTGACGATCTACCGCGATCTGCTTGACACCGACCCGCAGAACGATGACCTGCTGGCGAAGCTCGCCGCAGTGTGTATCCGGCTCAACCTCCCGGACGAAGCCCTGAGCGCGGTCGGGCAGATGCGTCCGTCGCCGCGACGCGCCCTGCTCGCCGCTCAGCTGGCAAACCTGCGCGGCGATCGGGACACCGCACTGGCAGAACTCGCAACCGGGCTCGACGCCAACCCGGACAACTCCCAGCTCCGGCTGCTGCGTGCCCAGACCCTCGCGGCGATGACCGACCGGCAGGCCGAAGCGATCACCGAGCTGGAAGCACTGATCGAGTCGGGCCAAGAAGTCCGGCCCGCCCGCCGCTTGCGTGCCCGCCTGCTCGCGCTGGACCCGGAGACACAAGGCCGGGCGATCAGCGAGCTTCGCAGCCTGGTCGGCCAACAAGCCGACGACGACGCGAGCCGGCGTGTCCTGATCGCCACGCTCGAACGCCAGGGCAGCTACGGCGAGGCGGCCGTGGTCGCCTCGGAAGTGATCGAGGCCGGGCGTGGGACGTCGGGCTGGTACACCCTGGCCGGTCGACTGCTCGCTCTGGACAACCAGCCCGACCGGGCGATCGCCCGTCTTGAGGAAGGCCTGAGCCTCGAAGCGACCCCGCAAGGCGTGAACGCGCTCTTTAATGTCCTGGTCGGCGAGCAGCGGTTCAGCGAGCTCGTGACCGCCTCCGAGACCTACATCCAGACCGTCAACAACCGGCCGCTGCTCGAAGCGGTGAAAGCCCGTGCCCTCATCGTCACCGGCCAGACCGATCCGGGCCGCAACCTCTTCGCTTCGCTGCTCTCTAGTGTGAACGACACCCGGGTCGAGTCGTTGATTATTGCCCAATACCTGCTCGCCGGTGATGGGGACGACGCCGTGGCCTGGCTCGGGCAGACCCTCGGCAGCGAACGGGCTTACGACCTGGCGATCTACCGCGGGCTCCACCACTTCCAGAAACAGGATTACGCCGGCGTGGTCGCCGTGCTCGGGCAGGTTGAGCGTGCGGGCCTGACCCCCGCCCGCCTGAACCGGCTCGATTCTCTGCTGGCGCAGTCGCTCCACGCCGCCGATCGCTACGCCGAGGCCGCCGCCGCCTACGAGCGTGCTCTGGATGTGAACCCCGACGACTTCAGCAGCCTGAACAACCTCGCGGTCATCCTGGCCGAAGACCTGGATCAGCCCGAGCGTGCCCTCGGTTACGCCCAGCGTGCCGACAGCCTCCGTCCAGGCATCCCCGAGGTGGTGGACACCATCGGCTTCTGCCTGCTGCGTCTCGAACGCTACAGCGAAGCCCAAGAGAAGCTCGAAGAGTCGCGGCTTCTGGCGGTGGCGAGCCGGGGGCGACCGCTGCCGCTGACCCTGGTGCACCTCGCCGAGCTGCACCTGGCCCAAGAGAACTTCCGCCGCGCCGAGATCGAGGCCAACGCCGCCATCAAGGCCGCTCGGCAAGTGAACGATAATCCCGCTATGCAGCGTGCCCAGACCGTTTTGGAGCAACTCGATAGCCGGTAAACTGATCCGACGGAGCCTGCGATGACCGCCAACCCGCTATCCACGATCCCCCCTATCGGGGCCACCACCGGTACTGCCCCGCCGCCGGGCATGGGCCGATTCAAGCCCATCGACCCGGTCAAGCTGCTGCGCAGCCACGCCCTGCTGATCGTGATCACGGGGGCCGTTGGCCTCGTCGTTGGCATCGGTTCCTGGTACATCCTCGACACCCGTGCCGCACGTTACCGGACTACCGCCCAGCTCGCCTTCCAGCTCCCCCAGGGCGTCTACGACATCCTGCCCGACACCAACAATTCCAACACGCCGATCCGTAACCTCCGTGCCCGCGAGATGGAACGCCTCCGCGGCGAGCCGCTCGCCCGGCAAGTCATGAAACAGCCCGAGGTCCGGGCCACCGGGTGGTACCGTTCGTTTGGTGGTGATGTGGACCAGGCGGTGGAAGACTTCAGGACGAACCTCCTGGGCGTCTCAAACGGCAGCGCCGACTCGCTGGTCCGTGTCTCCATCGAGACGGAGTTCGAGCCGGACGCCACGACCCTCCTGAGCCAGACCCTGGAGGTCTACCAGCGTCGTCTGCAGATCAACCGCCAGCTCGACGGGGCCGGGCTCCGCAGCACGTTTGTGGAAGACGAGCGTCAGGCCCGCGAAGACATCGACCTCTACAACCAACGCAAGAACCGCTTCCTCGAGCAGAACAACCTCGCCACGCTGCGGTCCAACGAGAACGAGATTTCGCTCGCCTTCGGGGACCTGATCAACCGTCGTCTCAGCACCAACCGATTCATCGAGCAGCTCGAAGCGAGCCTCGCCACCCAGACCGAGAGCCTGGAAGAGGGCCCCGGCACACCGAGCCCCGACCAGTACCGAAACCTTGAGCGGCAGCCCGAGATCGTGAACATCGACCGGACGATCCTCGCGCTGCGTGTCCGCCGCGTCGAACGGCTGGCCGCCGGTATGGGCGAGGCATCTCCAATCATCGAGGGGATCGACCGCGAGATCGCGGCCCAGGAAAAGGTCCGCGAGCTGAAGATCCAAGAGCTGTTCCTCAAGGACCGTATCGCCCTGATCGAGCAGACGCGCACCGCGCTCGAGGGCCAGCGCAAAGCCCTCGCCAAGCTGACCGAAGACCTGCAGCCGATCGAGAGCCAGATGCGTGACCTGCAGGCGAAGCTCAATGAGTACGAGGGCATCGAGAAGTCGCAGGCCCGTGCCGAGCGCCGACTCAACGCCGCGCTCACCGCCCAGCAGAACATCACCATCACCGAAAACCGCCCCGACGCCACGCCGGTCAGCCTCTTCCAGCCCGCGTCCCGCACGCAGCAGAGCTACCCCAGGCCGCTCAACCTCATGGCCATCTACACCGTCGCCTTCATGGCGTCGATGGCCCTGCTCGTCGTGCTCCGTGAGATGCTTGACAAGCACATCCGCAGCCCCTCCGACGTCAAGCTCGTGCCCAACGCCAACCTGCTCGGCGTGGTCCCGCACCTCCGCGACGACCCCGCCGAGCCCGACGCCGTCGAACGCGTCGTCGAGTTCTACCCCGATAGCCTGCTGGCCGAGTCGTTCCGGCAGGTCCGCACGAATGTGCTCTCGAAGATCGACCGCCGGGGCTATAAGACCCTCGCGCTCGCCGCGGCCCAGCCCGCCGCCGGGACTACCTCGGTCGCGCAGAACCTGGTAGCGAGCCTGGCACAGAACGGCAGACGGGCCATCCTCGTCGATACCAACCTGCAGCGGTCGGGCGTCGCCTCGGTCATGCGGGTCGAGGATGGGCGCGGGCTTTACCAGTACCTCAAGGGTGAGGCCGACAACCTCGACGAGCTGATCATTGAAGACGCGAAGCAGCCGAACCTGTTCGTGCTGCCCGCGGGTCACCCCGGCAGCCTGTCGTCAGAGCTGCTGGAGTCGTCGTCGTTCCGCAGCCTGCTGGGCCAGCTCGAGAGTCGGTTTGATGTGGTGGTGCTGGATTGCCCGCCGGCGCTGCTGACCAACGAGGCGCGGATCATGGCGAAGTACGTCGACGCGATCGCCCTGGTCGTTCGGGCCGGCACCGACCAGAGCGGCATGCTCAACCGGATGATCAATCAGCTCGACGGGCACCGCGCCGACCTGTTGGGCGTGATCCTCAACGGGGTCAAGTCCGCCGCCGGCGGCTACTACCGCAAGAACTATCAGGACTTCTTCCGCTACCGGCAGGCCGGTCAGCGCCGCAGTAGTTCCGCGTCGCGTGGCGACCGTGCGGGTGCTCGTGAGACCCCCCCCGCCAACGGTGTAACACACACCAATGGCACGAACGGGTCCAACGGCCACACGGATAACCCGGCCGACGCCCTCGACGCTTTGGAGCGGCAGGACGCCGACGACGTGTCGAAGACGCCTTTTGATCAGGACTGATGCCCGCCGCCCTTATCACCCCCACCACAGCCTCCCCGCAGTTTTTCCTGCCTGTCCGCCGTTAGCCCCACGTTCTCGCACCCGTCCAACCCCGGTCCAGCCTATGCCGTCTCCAACCCTGTCCCTGATCACTGGAGGGGCCGGGTTCATCGGTTCGCACCTGGCGGAGCGTCTGCTGGCGGAGGGCCGACGGGTCCGGCTAATCGACGACTTCTCAACGGGCCGGCGGGAGAACATCGATGGTCTACTTGGCTCGGACTGTGAGCTCGTTGAGGGGCGGGCCGCGGAAGTCTTGTCGGAGCCCGGTGCGCTCGAGGGGGTGGACGAGGTCTACCACCTCGCGGCATCGGTGGGGGTCCGGCTGATCGTCGAAGACCCCGCGGGCATGATCCGCAACAACGTCGACCAGACCGTCGGCGTGCTGCGGGCTTGTGCCGACGCCGGGGCCCGTGTGCTGATCACCTCATCGTCCGAGGTGTACGGCAAGAACCCCAAGCTGCCGCTCCGGGAAGACCAGGACCTGCTGTTCGGCCCGACCTCAGCGTCGCGCTGGAGCTACGGACTCACCAAGGCGATCGACGAGCACCTGGCGATCGACATGGCGCGGCGGCACGGGCTCAAGGCGGTGGTGGTCCGGCTGTTCAACACGATCGGGCCGAGGCAGGTCGGGCGGTACGGGATGGTGGTGCCGCGGTTCGTCGAGCGTGCGGTGAAGGGGCAGCCGCTGGAGGTGTACGGGGACGGGAGCCAGACCCGGGCGTTCTGCGATGTACGGGATGTGACGTCGGCGCTGCCGAAGCTGCTTCGGTGTGACGCGGCGTTTGGGCTGGCGGTGAATGTCGGGGCGGACCGGACGGTGACGATCCGGGAGCTGGCCGAGCGGGTGATCGAGACGGTGGCATCGGCCGGCGGGCCAAGGGCCGAGGTGAAGCTCGTGCCGTATCAGGCGGTGTATGGCGAGGGGTTTGAGGACACGCCCTGCCGGATGCCCGACACGTCGCGGCTGCGCGAGCTGATCGGTTTTGAGCGGCGGTACCCACTGGACCGGACGCTCGGCGAGCTGGTGGGTTCGGCGATGGGGGAGGCGGACGCGGTGGATTCGGCGGCGGGTGGCGCGGCGGGTGGCGGGACGGGTGTCGGGGGAGGTCGGCCGTGAGTACCGCCGCGTGGTCGATGCCCGTGGTGCTGGGCCAGGCCCGCGAAAGAATGGCGACGATGCCCGCGGTATCGGTGGATCAATTTCTGCCGGTGCTTGCGATCGCGTTCCTGGTCACGCTGGTGGTGACGCCGCTATTCCGCCGGCTGGCGATCCGCAACGGGATCGTCGATGTGCCCGACGCCCGGCGGAAGAACCACACGGCACCCGTGGCCTACCTGGGCGGGATCGCGATCCTGTTCGGCTGGCTCGCGGGGGTCCTGATGGTGTATGTCGGGGTGCCGGGGTATAGCCGGGAGGTCGTGCTGCCGAGCAGCCTCGTGCTCGGCGCGGCGGCGATCACGCTCTGCGGCCTCTTCGATGATGTCTACGGCATCCGGGCACGGGTCAAGATCGGCGGGCAGCTCATCGCGGCGGCGGCGCTGGCGTCGCAGAACGTGGGGACCAACATCACGCAGGGCATCGTGAACCTGGCGGGCCTCGAAGCGGTGATCCCCGGGTGGGTGGTTTACTACGGCGGGGCGATCCTGATCGGGGCCCTGGTCATCGGCGGGTGCAATGCGCTGAACCTGATCGATGGGCTGGACGGGCTCGCAGCCGGGGTGACGGCGATCGCCATTGCGGGGTTCCTGATCATCGCGGGGATCGTGGCGAGCCGGCTGCCGGGGCCCGGCGATGCGACGCGGATCGTGATGTGCCTGGCCATCCTCGGCGCGGTGCTGGGGTTCCTGCCGTACAACTTTAGGCCCGCATCGATCTTCATGGGTGATGCGGGATCGCTGCTGCTGGGCTACCTCTGCGTGGCGATGTTCCTGCTGTTCGGCGAGAACGCGGGGCTGCAGCCGTTGAAGTACGTGACCGCGTGTCTGGTGGTGTTTGCCCTACCGATTCTGGACTCGTCGCTGGCGATCGTCCGGCGGAAGCTCGACGGCCGGCCCGTCTTCGCGCCCGACGCGATGCACATCCACCACATGCTCAAACGCTCGGGTATGGGCACGGTCCAGGCGGTGCTGACGATGTACGGCATCGCCACGCTTTTCGCCGTCATCGGCGTCACAATGGTGGCGTTCGACACGCGTTGGCGGTGGCTGCTGCTGAGCTTCTTCGTGATCTACGCGTCGCTGATCGTGGTCGGGTACCGATACAGCAAGGTGCTTCTGGCGCAGGAGCAGGGCGAGAGCCACGCTCAGGCTGAGGTTGAAGGTGGGGTTGAGGCGACGGCGACTGACGCACCGGCATCCAAGGCCGAGCCGCAGCAAGAACCCGAGCCCGCCCGGGCGACGTGATGTCCTCACGGGCAGGGCTTAGCCGACCGCTTCTTCGGGATCGACCACGGGGCGGACGCCCTGGGCCTGATAGCCCTTATCGCCTTCCACCAGTTCGTAGGTCACCCGCTGGTCGTCCTGCAGGGTCTTGAAGCCCTCCACGACGATCTGGCTGAAGTGCACAAAGACGTCCTGCCCGTCGGGGCCGACGATGAACCCGAACCCCTTTTTGGGGTCGAACCACTTCACAGCCCCTTCGATCTGTTCGGTTTCGTGCTTCTGGTTGGTGTACGGCATGATGCAAACCCTCATACGAATGCGAAATGAGACACGGCAGGCGGCGAATGCCCTTGCTGATGCCCCCGGACCCCGGACCCCGGACCCCCGGACGAGCCGCTCGGTGCGGCTGGGCGACAGAGCCCGGGACGAGGCCCCGCGAACCAGCGGGCCCGGTAGCCGGTGAAGACGGGCGAACACAGGACGCCAACAATTCCTTCACCGAATTACCCACAACACTAACACAAAACGTTCAATCCGGTACCCCACGACCTGATTAAACCGGCCGAACTACGGGTAAGTCCTGATATCAAATCAAAACCCGCGTCCGGTTTTGGGCCGGACGCGGGTGCGGGTTGACGGGATAGTTGGGGCGGAACGCTCTGGTACCGGTGATTAGTCGGCGGAGGCTTCGGCGGTCTCAGGCTCGCCTTCGCCTTCACCGCCGCCCTCTTCGGCGATCACCGCACGACGCGAGAGCTTCACCCGGCCTTGGTCGTCGATCAGGATCACCTTCACACGGACCTCGTCGCCGACCTTCACGATGTCGCTGACCTTCTTGACGAAGCCGTCGGCGAGCTCGGAGATGTGGCAGAGGCCGTCCTGGCCGGGGATCACCTCGATGAAGGCACCGAAGTCCTTCACGCTGGTGACGCGGCCGGTGTAGATCTGGTTGACCTTGACCTCGGCGGCGATCTTCTCGACCTCTTCCAGGGCACGCTCGGCCTTGTTCGCACCAACGGCGGAGATGAAGATCGTGCCGTCTTCTTCGACGTCGATCTGGCACTCGCACTCCTCCTGGATGGCACGGATGGTCTTGCCGCCGGGGCCGATGAGCTTGCCGATCTTGTCGGGGTGGATCGAGGTGGTGAGCATCCGCGGGGCGGACTCGGGGAACGCGGCGGGCTCGGGGAGCTCGGCCTCGATCATCTCGATAATCTCGATGCGGTTCTTCTTGGCCAGCTCGAAGGTGGTCTTGATCTGGTCTATGTTGAGGCCGCGGATCTTGAGGTCGACCTGGATGGCGGTGATGCCGTCGCGGGTGCCGGTGACCTTGAAGTCCATGTCGCCGAAGTGGTCTTCCTCGCCCTGGATATCGGTGAGGAAGACGTCGGATTGGCCGTCTTCGTCGGCCTTGATCATGCCGATGGAGATGCCGGCGACGGGGTTCTTGATGGGCACGCCGGCGGCGAGCAGGGCGATCGTGCCACCGCAGGCCGAGGCCATGGAGGATGAGCCGTTGGACTCGGTGATGTCCGAGACCAAGCGGATGGTGTAGGGGAAGTCTTCGACGTCGGGGAGGATGGGCAGCAGGGCCTTCTCAGCGAGCTTGCCGTGCCCGATCTCGCGGCGGCCGGGGCCGGTGATCCGCTTGGCTTCGCCCACGCTGAACGGCGGAAAGTTGTAGTGCAGGTAGAACTTCTCGGCGTATTCGGCACCGAGGCCATCGACTGACTGTTCGTCCTTGCCGGTACCGAGGGTGGCCGAGACGATCGCCTGGGTTTCGCCGCGCTGAAAGAGCCCGGAGCCGTGCACGGACTTGGGCAGCACGTGGGCGTGGCACTCGATGTGGCGGAGCTGGTCGGGGGCGCGGCCGTCGGTCCGCTTGCCGGAGCGGATGATCTCGCGGGTCAGCTCCTCCTCGAGGTCGTGAATAGCCACGCTGACCTGCTTGCGGGTCTCGCGGTAGGCCTGGTGGGCGGCGTAGGTGGCCGACTCGTCGGGCTCGGGGAAGTTGTTCTGGATGAACTTGGCCTTGGCTTCGCGGACGGCGTCGGCGCGGTCGGCCTTGCTGCCCTCGGTGGTCTTGGCGGTGCGGAGGGCTTCCTTGAGGTCGGCGTTGACCTTGTCGGTGATCTCTTGGGGCGGGACAACATCGCCGCCGATCTTTTCCTTGCCGCACTTGGTCTGGAGGTCTTTGATCAGGGCGACGATCTTCTCGATCTCGCCGTAGCCCAATTCGATGGCCTTGACCATGTCTTCTTCGGGCAGCTCGTAGGAGCCGACCTCGATCATGTTGATGCCGTCCTCGTGGCCGCAGAGGAGCATGTCCAGATCGGAGTAGGCGTCCTGAGCAGCGGTGGGCATGACGACGAACTCGCCGTCGACGCGGCCGAGCCGGACGTTGCCGACCGGGCCCTGGAACGGGATGGAGCTGATGGCGAGGGCGGCGGAGGCGGCGATGCCGGCGAGGACGTCGGGCTCGTTCTGCCCGTCGTAGGCCATGACCCAGCACTGGATCTGGACCTCGTCGATGTAGCCCTTGGGGAACAGCGGCCGGATGGGCCGGTCGATGTTCCGCATGGTGAGGATTTCTTTTTGGTTGGGGGCACCTTCACGCTTCCGGAAGCCGCCGGGGAACTTGCCGGCGGAGGAGAGCTTCTCGCGGTAGTCGACGGTGAGCGGGAAGAAGTCGAGGCCGGGCCGAGGGTCGGCGTGAACGGCGGTGCCGAGGATGACGGTCTCGCCGTACTGGACGAGGACGGCGCCGTCGGCCTGCTTGGCGACGAAGCCGGACTCAATGGAGAGGGTCCGGCCGGCGAGTTCCATCTCGACGCGGTGAGGGGCTTGGGACATGTCGGGGTTCCTTCACACGGGGTGGTGCTGACAGCCCGCCGATGCAGGCCGCGTGGGGCGGGCATGCAGGCGGGTGGGGCCCGGCCGAGTGGAGGAGTGAAAGACAGAGGACTTCCCACAGCGGTCTCGGTCGAGGGTTGGCCGAGGGATATGGGGGGTCGCCTGCCGTCCGCTCCTTGCCGGTCCACATGACCGACGGCTGGGCGGGTGGGCCGATGGCGTGAGCCATCGGCGACGGGCTTCGGAAGGTTGAGTGGTGTGGGGCCACCCGGCCGACCGGAGCCCGACGCCGATCGCTGACGCGACCGACAAGCGGGCTACTTGCGGAGGCCGAGCTTGGCGATGAGGTCGAGGTAGGACTGACGGTTGGTCCGCTGGAGGTAGCGGAGCAGGCGGTTGCGCTTCGAGACCTGGTTGAGCAGGCCCCGGCGGGACGCGAAGTCGTGCTTGTGCTGCTTGAGGTGCTCGGTGAGCTCTTTGATGCGGTGGGTCAGGATGGCGACTTGGACCTCGGGGCTGCCGGAGTCGGATTCCGTGCGCCCGAACTCTTTGATGACTTCGGTTTTACGTTCGGCGGTGATGCTCATAGTCGGAGGATCGTGGGGTTGGTGGTGTGGGGGATCGGGAAAAGGCTGGTCGTATGGTCAACTGCAGCATGGATAGACGGATAACGCCTCCCGTTGCCGAGCCGCGGAGCATAACAGAACCGTGCTCTCAAGGCAAGTTTGTGGAGGTTTTGGCGGGTTTGATCAGGTTTGAGTGAGATAGCGGGCGACAAAGGCGTCGTATTGGGCTCGTGTGTCGATGCCGGGGTGTGGTGCCTGGGTTTCGATGAGGGCGATGCGGTGGCCGTGTTCGAGGACGCGGAGCTGTTCGAGTTGTTCGGCCTGTTCGAGCGGGGTGGGGTTTAAGTTGGAGTAGTCGAGGAGGAAGCCGCGGCGGTAGGCGTAGAGCCCGGGGTGTTTCCAGAGGGCAGGGCCGATGCCGTCGCGGTCGAAAGGTATGCAGGCGCGCGAGAAGTAGAGGGCGCGGCGGTGCTGGTCGCTAACGACCTTGACGATGTTAGGGTCGGTGGGGTCTTCGTCGGGGCCGAAGGCGGAGCAAAGGGTGGCCATCGGGGCGTCGGCGTCGGCGGCGAGGCCGGCGACTAGGGCGTCGATGACGGTGGGCTCGATCTCGGGCTCGTCGCCCTGGACGTTGACGATCAATTCATGGTTGGTGCCGAGGGTGGTCAGGGCTTCGGCGAGGCGGGACGTGCCGTTGGGGTGTTCGCCGGTCATCACGGCTTCGCCGCCGAAGGCGCGGACGGCGTCGGCGATACGGTCGTCATCGGCGGCCACGGCGATGCGGTCCACCGAGGTGGCACACTGCACCTGCTCGACAACGTGCTGGATCAGCGGCTTGCCGGTATCGGCGAGCAGTGGCTTACCGGGTAGCCGGGTCGAGGCGTAACGGGCGGGGATGAGGGCGAGGGCTTTGTGGGACGACACGGGCGATCACCCGGCCTTGAGCTTTTGGACGAGCTCGCGGATCCGGTCACGCTGGGCCCGGATGTCCTTGTAGTTGATGTCGGTTTTGAGCAACTCGGACGCGAGCCGATCGGCTTCCTGTGCCATCTCGAGCGTGCCGTTGCTCTCGGCCACACCGACGCAGGCCAGCATCTTGTCGTACCGCATCTCCTTGGCGAGCGGGTCACTGGTTGAGGGATATAGCTTGATGCCGTCGTCGAGGGTCTCGATCGCTTCGTCGGACCAGCCTTTTTCGAGGTAGGCCTTGCCGAGGTAGTAGTGGGCCTGGGCTTTGTTTTTCGGGTCGTCCTTGGCCTGCTGGAAGCTGCCGATCGCGTCGTCGAACTGCTTGGCGAGGAACTGGCGCTTGCCGAGCTCGAACTTCAGGGAAAGGTCGGTGGGGTAGTGGCTGACGCGGTCGGTGTATTCCCTGAGCTCGAACTTGAGCTTCTGGGCCATGACCTGTCTGACCTGTTGGGTGAGCTCGTCGCTGGGCTCTTTCTTGAGCTTCAGTTTGAGCTGCCGGATCACGCGGTTGAACTGCCGCATGGCGACGTCGCCGGCCCGGACTTTGAAGCGGTACTGCCCGGTCTGCTCGGCGGTCTGCTTGAGCAGTCCGATGGCTTCCTTCTCGGGCTCGGCCTGCTCCTTCTTCAGCAGGGCGTCGACCAGTTTCGTCACCAGATCGGGGTCTTCGGGGTTCTCTTCCAGCTCGGCACGCCGTGCGGCGATGAGTTTGTCCAGGGCGTCGCCCGCCGAGCCGGTGGACCGGGCGGCACGCTGCAGCTCTTGTTCTTCCGAGCCCTTGATGTTGCCACGGAACCCGTCGCCCTCTTCGGATTGCTCGGAAGATTTGGCGGCGTACTTCTCGGCCTCAAGGTCCTTCAGGTTGCCCAGCAGCGTCGAGTCGTTGGGCTTCAGCGAGATGGCCCGGCGGCAGCACTCGATGGCCTTGTCGTACTGGTGGATCGCGTGGAAGTTGTCGCGGAGCTTGATCCAGACCTTGGCGTTCTTGACCGGGCCCATCATCTCGAGCGCGATCAGCCCCGCTTGGTAGGCGACCTCTCCGAGATTGAGCTCGTCCTCCTCGGCGTCGGCGGCGATCGCGTCCTCCATGAACTTCACGTAAGAGGCGTAGTTCGTCGGGTCGAGGCTGGCCTCTTTTTCCGAGCGGAGCATCTTGTCGACCAGCGACGGGCCGATGGCTTTGACGCCCATGAGCCCGGGCTTCTTGCCCTTGGCGAGCTTGCGCCGCATCGCCACCTCACGCAGCTCTTCGTGGCGGCGGACGTTGTCGGGCTGGTGCCTTAGCCCGTTGATGTAGAGCTCGACGGAGTAGTCGTAGTTGCGGGCGTCGGCGGTGGTCTCGGCGTGGCGGAAGAAAGCCTCGGCCTTGCGGTCGGACCGCTTGAAATCACCGCTGCCGCCGCTGCTGCTGTTTTCGGTTTTGCCAAACATGGCCAATGGATACAGCCCTTGAAAGAGAGGGGTCGGAGGAGAGCCCTGTACAGACCTATCAGTTTAAGGCATGAAACGGTTAGCGTCAGCCGGCGCGGTCGATTCTCGGACGGGTTATCTTGCCGCGATGAAGAGCAAGACGGTAGCAATCCACGGTGCGGGAGGGCGGATGGGCCGACGGCTTGTCGCGTTGGCGGGTGACGCGGGGCTGGCGGTGGTGGAGGCGGTGGAGCACGACGGGCACCCGGAGCTGGGGCGTGACGCGGGTGAGCTGGCGGGGTTGGAGTCGCTGGGCGTGCCCCTGGGCAAGACGCTGGGTACGGACGCGGGTGTGGTCATTGACTTCAGCCTGCCGGATGGGACACGACGCGTCATCGAGCACTGCCGGTCCGCCGGGCTGCCGATGGTCATCGGGACGACGGGGCTGACGGACGACGACCAGAAGCAGATCGACACGGCGGCAAGCGAGATCGCGGTGTGCCAGGCGACAAACTTCAGTCTGGTGGTGAACGTGTTGTGGAAGCTCGCGGCCGAGGCTGCGCAGCTGCTGGGTGAGGGCTACGACATTGAAGTGCTTGAGGCCCACCACCGGTACAAGAAGGACGCGCCATCGGGGACCGCCCGGACGCTGGCGCAAAGGCTGTGTGATGCCACGGGACGGGACTTCGCGCGGGATGTGGTCTTTGCCCGCTATGGCGAGGACGCACCGCGACAGCCCAAGGACATCACGGTGCAGACGCTGCGGCTGGGCGACCACGCCGGCGAGCACACCGCGTTCTTCGCCACGCCCGGCGAACGGCTAGAAATCAAGCACGTCTCGACCAGCCGGGACAGCTACGCGGTGGGCGCGCTGCGTGCGGCGGCATGGCTCGTGGACCAGCCCGCGGGTCGGTACGACATGGCCGACGTGCTGGGGCTATAGCTCACCGCGGTGAACGGTCTCGGTTGATGTCGATCCGCTCCCAGACGCCCGACCGGAATCGTAGGGCATACAAACAAGCGATCAGGGCAAAGGCGGCGACGGCCATCCACCACGGCCCGATGACGCCGAAGCCCGGGGCGTACACCGCGACCAGCCAGCCCCCGGCAAGCATCACGCCCGCCGTGCCCACCAGCATGATGACCGCTGGGACCAGCGTGTCGCCGGCCCCACGCAGCGCGTTCGCAAACGTGAACTGCGTGGCGTCAAACAGCTGGAACACGGCCATGCATAGCAGCACCGACCACGCGACGGCCGCGACCTCGGGGTCGTCGGTCAGCAGCGTGACCAGCCACCCCCCTGCCGTGACGTAGATGATCGCGACCGCGGCGACCCAGGCGAGGTTGATCCGCCAAGCGGTGTAGGCCTGTCGCCGGGCGAGTTCGAGATCGGCCTGGCCGATGCTCTTGCCGACCGCGGCGGCGCAGGCAAAGGCCACGCCGACGCAAGGCATGATGGCGAGCTCGAAGAACTTGAATGCGATGTTGGAGCCGGCCATGGCCGTCGTCCCGAACCGCCCAATCAGTAGGAACAGGAATACGGCGAAGGTCGCAATATCACCGACGAGTTGGAGACCGGCGGGGAGGCCGATCCTGAGCAGTGGTCGGAGGAGTGTGGGCTTGGGGAGCAGGCCGTGGAAGGTGCCGAACTCACGGCGGAGCTTCGGTGCTGCCATAAACCCGAACAGGACCAGCACGGACACGGCCGCGGCGGCGGAGGTGGCCCAGGCGGCGCCGGCAACGCCGAGGGCTGGAGCCCCGAGGTTGCCGTAGATCAGCACCCAGTTGGCGAAGATATTGAAGACGTTGGCGATCAGCGTGGCCCAGAACCCGGCCCAGGGCTGGTGAATGCCGGTAAAGAAATTCGTCCACGCGGCGGCGATGACGGCGGGCCCGATGCCGAGCAGCCCGATCGTGATGTAGTCGGCTTCCATCGCGGCGACGTCGGGGCTGTGCCCGAAGGCCCCCACGATGCCGGGCACGAACGGCCAGAGCAGCAGCGTCAGCCCACCCCAGGCGACCCCGATCCAAGCCCCCTGCCAGGCGTAGGCACCGCACCGGCGGTGCTCGCCCCGGCCGAGGGCTTGGCTGACCAGTGTCGAGACCGCCGAGGTGATCCCGAAGCCCAACGCGATGAGGCAGAACAAGCCGATGGAGGCGGGGACGATGGCCGCCTGGGCCGCGGGGCCGAGCGATGAGACCATCGCGAAGTCCACCCAGGACATGACGGTACGCGAGATCATCGAGGCGATGATGGGCAGCGCCAGCACGAGCAGGCCGACCGCGAGGGATCGGCTGTTTGGGGTTGCGGGTTCGTAGGCGGGTTTGGGGGAATCGGCGGGGTGAGACACGTGGAGGGCTCGATCGGGGGAGGCGCAATCTAGACGGATCGGGTTGGGATCGTGCAAGCCACCAACGGACAAAGCTCCACCGCGGTGGGGTTGGCCGTACTCTGCACCGATGACCGCTACCCCGCTCCGTGACTTCCTCGATCACCACTTCCTGCACTTCAACGCCCGGGAGCTCGTCGCGGCGGCACGCGGCTACGAGGCCCACCTCGACGCCGGCGGGAAGATGATGGTCACGCTGGCCGGGGCGATGAGCACCGCCCAGATCGGGCGGTCGCTTGCCGAGATGATCCGGCAAGACAAGGTGCACGCGATCACCTGCACCGGGGCGAACCTCGAAGAGGACGTGTTCACACTGCTGTCCGTTAACGAGTACGAGCACTGCCCGGACTGGCGGGCGCTGAGTGCTGCTGACGAGCAGGCGCTGTACGGCCGTGGGATGAACCGGGTGACCGACACCTGCATCCCCGAGACCGTGATGCGTCACGTCGAGCATCACCTGCGTGTCGTATGGGAGCGGACGCTGGAGACCGACGAACGGCTATTCCCTTACGAGTTCTTTTACGAGGTGCTCGGTCAGCCCGACCTTGCAGAGCACTATCAGGCCGACCCCGCGGATTCGTGGCTCTTGGCGGCGAAGGCGAAGGGCATCCCGGTGTACACGCCGGGCTGGGAGGACTCGACGATCGGCAACATCTTCACCGCCTGGGCGATGCAGGCCGGGGCGTCGAACCACACGTGCCTACGGGACGGGACCGAGCAGCTGGCGAACCTGGCCCGGTGGTACCGTCGCGCCAACGGTCAGCCGGAGGACGGCACGCCGGGCGAGCCCCTGAGTCCCGGGGTGGGGTTCTTTCAGATCGGCGGGGGGATCGCGGGGGACTTCCCGATCTGTGCGGTGCCGATGATGATCCAGGACCTGAAGTGGCTGGACACGCCGTACTGGGCGTACTTCTGCCAGATCAGCGACGCGGTGACGAGCTACGGCGGGTACAGCGGCGCGGTGCCGAACGAGAAGATCACGTGGGGCAAGCTGGAACCGGGGACGCCGAAGTTCATGATCCAGTCAGACGCGACGATCGTCGCGCCGTTGATCTTCGGCTACGTGTTGGGCTGCTGAGGCTGAGGCTTTGTTGCCGGGGCGCAGTCGGCGTTGAGATCGATGCGTTACGCTTCGGGGCATGACGTTCCTGGTGTTGATGCTCGGCGTGGTGGCTTGGCTGATCGCGCTGCCGTTGTGTGGGGGATTGATCCGGTGGAGCCGGGCGCTGGGGCTGGTGGACGCGGGGGGGGGCGAGGGGCACAAGCCAACGGGCCGGGTGATCCCGGATACGGCGGGGGTGGCGGTGTACCTGGCGGTAGCGGGGCCGATGACGGCGACGCTGCTGGTGGTGTGGCTGCTGCCGGAGGGGGCGTGGGCGTCGCTGGCCCCGTGGGCGGTGCAGCACCTCGAGGGGCTCCGGCAGGTCACCGCGATCGGGGGCGGGCTGCTGATCATGCTCTCTGCGGTCCACCTGCTGGGGTTGTACGACGACCGCCGGCCGATCGGGCCCTGGGTGAAGCTGGGGGTGCAGACTGCGATCGCGCTCGGGGTGGTGTGGCTTTGCGAGACGCGGGTGCTGCGGCTGATGGATCAGTGGGGCGCATGGGGGGTGGCCTTGTCGGTGCTGGTGAGCATGGCTTGGGTGCTGGTGATCGTGAACGCGCTGAACTTCCTGGACAACATGGACGGGCTGTGCTGCGGGGTGGCGGCGGTGGCGGGGTCGGTGTATCTGGCGGCGACGCTGATCGCGGGGCAGTGGTTTGTGGCGGGGCTGTGTGCATTGCTGGTGGGGGCGTTGCTGGCGGTGCTGGTATTCAACGCGCCGCCGGCTAAGGTGTATCTGGGGGACGGTGGCTCGCTGCTGGTGGGGCTGATCCTGGCGGTGGTGTCGATGCGGACGACGTACACGCTGACGCCGGGCGTCGAAGCACCGGGGGGTGGGGTGATCGCGTCGCTGAGTGGTGAGGGCGGGGT
>JBCCOW010000012.1:0-68705 GCA_039025195.1 Planctomycetota bacterium | reverse complement strand
GGGTGGGCGGTGGTGGAGCGGGGGACGGGACGAGCGGGGGATGTGCTGTGGGTGACGGGGGAGTTGGGGGGGGCGATGGAGGAGGTCGGGGGGTTCGTGAAGCACCTGGACTTTGAGCCGAGGTTGGCGGCGGGTCGGGCGCTAGTCGGGCAGGCGACAGTGATGATGGATGTGTCGGACGGGTTGGCGAAGGACCTTCCGCGGCTGGCCAAGGCGTGCGGGTGTGGGGCGACGGTGGAGGTGGAGCGGTTGCCGGTGGGGGAGGCGTGTGGGTTGGCGGCTGCGCGGTCGGGGCGTGAGGTGTGGCGGCATGCGTTGGGGGATGGCGAAGACTATGAGTTGTTGTTTGCGTGTTCGCCGGGGGTGGTGCCGGAGGTTCCAGGGGGGCTCAGGGTGACTGCGATTGGGGCGTTGGTAGAGGGTCAAGGGGTGGAGTTTAGGGATGCGGTTGGCCGGTCGATAGACGTGTCGGGGGAGGGTTGGGAGCACGGGCGTGATTGAGCGGACGGACGAGTTGGTGGATGAATCGGCGACGCGTGCGCTGGGCGTAGCGATCGGGTCGGCGGCGGGCGCGGGGGATGTGATCGCGCTCGATGGTGAACTGGGGGTCGGGAAGACAGCGATGACATGGGGGATCGCGGTGGGGATGGGTCTGTCGGAGGGCGTGGTGTCAAGCCCAACGTTTACGATGGTGCAGGAGTATCCGGGCGAGGGACACGGGCTCGCCATGGTGCACATTGATGCGTACCGGCTCGGCGGGGTGGAGGAGCTGGAAACGATCGGGTGGGTGGAGGAGGGGCATGAGCTTCGGCGTAACGCGGTCGTGGTGGTGGAGTGGGCGGAGAAGATCGCGGGGGAGTTGCCGGGGGATCGGTTGTGCGTGCGTTTGACGCATGCGGGGCAGGGGCGGGGGCTATCGTTAGCTGCGGAGGCCGGCTCGCATTGGGCGGATCGGCTGGATGATTTACTGGCGGTGGTCAGCGGAGCGTGATGGCGATGAGTGATCGGATGCAGAGGTCGGATAAGGCGGCGGGCGTGGTTGGAGCTTGTCCGATCTGCGGGGTGGATGTGCTTGAAGACAACCCGCACCGGCCGTTCTGTTCGGAACGGTGCCGGACGATCGACCTGGGGCGTTGGTTGGATGAGGGGTATCGGGTGTCGCGGCCGATCGAGCAGGCGGATTTGGAGCAGAGTGATTGAGACGTGAGTCGTGGTGGGTCGGCCGGGGCGACACGCCCCGGCTTGCTGGGTCTGGTGTCAGTCGTCTTCGGAGGATTCTGCCTGTTCGGTGGTTTGGGCGGCGGGGGAGACGCCGTAGATCACGAAGCGGTGGGAGAGGGGTTCGTAGCCGTGCTCTTCGGCGACTTTGTTCATGAGTTCGGTGAGTTGGCCGGAGGGGAACTCGATGATCTGGTTGGTTTCGACGCAGACGAGGTGGCCCTTGGGTTCCTGGCCGAAGGACAGGCGGTAGTGGGCGCGTTGGGAGTCGATGAGCTCTTCGCGGATGATCTTGGCTTCGAGCAGGTGCTTGAGGGTGCGGTAGATGGTGGCCTTGGAGACGCGGGCGTCGGCGGCCTTCATGTCGCCGAGCAGCTCGTCGGCCTCGAAGATGCCGTCCTTGTCGAGGACCGCGTCGAGGATGAGGGCGCGTTCGGTGGTGAACTTCAGGCCCTTGCGTTTGAGGAATCGGCGGAAGATCGCGCAGAGGGGCGGCACGAAGGCGTCGTCGATGGGCATCGAGATGGGCGGGGGGAGTTGGGCGTCGGGCATTGTAGGAGTTTAGCGGGTGGGGCGGTCCGGCCGGGGCTTCGGTAGGGCTTTGGCGTGAGTTGAGAAGGGGTTGCTATGCTGCTCGGCCCATGAGCGACAGTGTTGAACAAGATGGAAGCGGCGGGGTGTACCGGGTCAAGATGATCGGGCTGGGCACGGTGGGTGCGGGGGTGGCGGAGCTGCTGCGGGATCAGGCGGGGCTGTATGCGGAGCGGTTGGGCAAGTCGGTGGCCTTGGTGGGGGTGCTGGTGCGGGACAAGGCGAAAGCTGTGGGCAAGGGCGTGGTGAAAGCGGAACTGATCACAGATGACGCGGAGGCGTTTTTTGGGATCGAGGCGGACGCGGTGATCGAGGTGGCGGGGGGCGTGGAGCCGGTGGGCAGGTATGTGGAGCGGGCGCTGCGGGCGGGGTGTCATGTGGTGACGGCAAATAAGACGCTGCTGGCGGAGCGGGGGGGCGAGCTGTTCGGGCTGGCACGGGAGCATGGCGTAGCGATCGCGTTCGAGGCGTCGTGCGGCGGGGGCATACCGTGTGTGAATGCGTTGATGAATGGGCTGATGGCGAACCGCATCGATGGGCTGTTTGGCATTCTCAACGGGACGTGCAACTTCATCCTGACGCAGATGGCGGAGAAGGGGCAGGGGTACGACGAGGCGTTGAAGGAAGCGCAGGCGTTGGGCTTTGCGGAGGCGGACCCGACGGCGGATGTGTCGGGGGCGGACGCGGCGCAGAAGCTGGCGATTTTGGCGTCGCTGGCGTTCGGGGCGCATGTGCCGGTGGATGCGATCACGACACAGGGGATCGACGAGCTGGACGCGGCGGACTTGGGCTTCGCGCGGGAGCTGGGGTATACGGTGAAACTGCTGGCGACGGCGGAGCGTTGGCCGGGGCAGGAGTGGGTGTGTTTGCATACTCGGCCGTGCTTCGTGAAAGCGGATGATCCGTTGGCGTTGGTGGGCGGGTCGTTTAATGCGTTATCGGTGTACGGGCATGCGGTGGGGCACACGCTGTATTACGGGCGGGGAGCGGGAGCGCTGCCGACGGCGTCGGCGGTGGTGGCGGATGTGTTGGGGGTGGCGAGTGGTGCGGTGCCGGCGGCGTTTGCGGGGTTGCGGTTGACGCCTGATCTGAAGGGGCCGGCGAAGGTGCTGGACCCGGACGAGACGGAGTCGCGGTGGTATGTCCGGCTGACGGCGTTGGATGTGCCGGGTGTGGTGGCGGGGGTGACGCGGGCCCTGGGGGACAAGGGGATCAGCCTGGCGTCGCTGCTGCAGCACGAGGCGGACGAGGGCGAGCCGGTGCCGGTGGTGGTGTTGACGCACGAGGCGGCGCTGGGGGATGTGAAGGCGGCGCTCGTTGAGATTGCGGGGATGAAGGCGATTGTGGCGGAGCCGGTGCTGATCCGGATTGTGGACCCGCCTGTGGGATGAGCTAGGAAGCGGCAGCGCTGCTCAGCAGAGCAGGCAGTGCGGACGTGAAGCTGCCGCGGGTCATGACGCGGGTCGCACCGGTGTCGGCGGCGGCTTGGAGGGCGTCGGTCATGACGTGGGGGCCGAAGGCGACGACGGGGATGGGCGTGCTTGAGGTTTGCCCGGCTTCCCACGTGCGGAGTTGGGTGATGAGTTCGAGGGAGGCGGGGTTTTCGAGGTCGGTGATGAAGAGGGAGACAGGTTGGTTGGGCTTGCCGTCATCGACCTTGTTGAGGCGGGCGGCGAGCATATCGGCGTTGCGGACGGGCCGGCTGGTGAGACCGATGTCTTCGGCGGCCGCTCGGACGCGGGTGGCGAAGATGAGGTCAGCGCAGCAGTAGATCAGCATGCGGAGATCGTAGGTCGCTTTGACTGTGCCATGCATGAAGAAGGGAAAGCGGGAATAATGCTCGACCCTACTCGTCTTGGGTAGGGGCCGTTTTGGTTTTCGTTTCAGCATCCTGTTCGCCACGGGCCCCTAGGCAGAGCCCAGGGCTAAAGGCACCGCCCTCCGGAGACAGTCATGGCCGACGCACCGTTCAGTATCCTTGATGAGTTGGGGTTCCGGTTCGAGCCGGACAACCTGTATCAGCAGGTGGTGACGCAGACGCTGACGGCGGCGGAGAAGCTCGACACGCCTAGGCACCTGCAGCTGATCATGGCCCAGCCGAAGAACGAGCTGATGGTGCACTTCCCGGTGAAGATGGACGACGGGAAGTATCAGCTGTTCAAGGGGTATCGGGTGCAGCACAACAACCTGCTGGGGCCTTACAAGGGCGGGGTGCGGTTCCACCCGGACGTGTCGCTGGATCACGTCAAGGCGTTGTCGCTGCTGATGACGATGAAGTCGGCGTTGGTGGGGCTGCCGTTTGGTGGGGGCAAGGGCGGGGTGCAGATCGACCCGCGGGCGGTGAGTGTGGAGGAGCTGCGTCGGGTGACCCGTCGGTTCACGGTGGCGCTCGGGGACAACATCGGGCCCGACCACGACATCCCGGCCCCGGATGTGGGCACGAACCCGGCGATCATGGGGTGGATGGCGGACACGTACCTGAACACGGCGGGGCGGACGCAGCGGATCAACGGCGAGTCTGTGGTGACGGGCAAGCCGCTCCCGTTTGGCGGGTCGCCGGGGCGGGAGAAAGCGACGGGGCAGGGCTTGGTGTTTGTGCTGGATGAGCTGCTGCCGGAGCTGGAACTCGATCCGTCCAGTCTGAGCTTCAGCTTGATCGGCTACGGCAATGTCGGGTCGTGGGCGGGCCGCTTGCTCGGGCACCGCGGGGCGACGCTCAAGGCGGTGATGGATCACACCGGGGCGATTCACGCGGACGGCGGGATCGATGTCGAACGGCTCGCCAAGCACGTGGCGGAGCACGGCGGCGTCGCGGGGTTCAACCACGGCTGCGAGGCGATCGGCGAGGAGGCGTTTTATGGCGTGGATGTCGATCTGTTTATCCCGGCGGCGTTGGAGCAGATGATCGGGCCCGAGCAGGCGGAGCTGCTGAACTGCAAGGTCCTGGCGGAGGCGGCGAACGCGCCGACGACGCCCGAGGGCGAGCGGGTGTTGACCGCGAAGGGGGTGCGGGTGCTGCCGGCGATCCTGTGCAGCTCGGGGGGTGTGACGGTGAGCTATTTCGAGTGGCGGCAGAACCGGGACGCGGTGACGTGGACGGTGGATCGGGTAGACCGGGAGCTGTGCGAGCTGATGCACGCGGCGGCCCGGCGGACGCGGGAGATGGCCCACCGGCTCAAGTGCGACCTGCGGACGGCGGCGTACGCGGCGGCGCTGGAACGGCTGGCGGAGGTGTACGCGATCCGCGGGATCTTCCCGTGATTGGAGTGCTCGGTGACGCGGCCCTGGGTCATTGACCCAGGGCTAAATTTGCGTGGTGGTTTATCGTGTGGCGATGGCAGAGGCGCTGTTCGAGCTGAGTGATGACGAGCTGCTGATGGCGGTGTATCAGAAGCAGGGGCGGACGTTGGACGACTTGCCGTATACGGGTGCGTTCGAGGCGATCTACACGACGATGTACGGGCCGGAGGGCAGGGATGCGGAGAACCCGGCGATGGCGACGCGGGCGGCGGTGTTCCGTCGGCTGCAGAATCTGCGGAAGGCGGGGAAGCTGCCGCGGCTGGGGAAGCATGGTGGGGGGACATCCGCGGCTCCACAGGTTGAGCCGGTGCAGGAGCGGCTGCTGGTGTTCCTGGCGGAGGAGCACCTGGACGCGATCTCGCAGCGAGATCGGCTGGTGTATACCGAGGCGTTCGATGTGATCGTCGATGCGTTCAACACGCGGGCAGGCTTGTCGCTGAGCCCGTATGACGTGTGGCGGGTGTTGTCACGTTTGGCGAAGCAGAGCAAGCCGGCGCGGGCGGCGTGGGACGCGGAGACGGATCGGCTGCTGGGAAAGAAGGTGGAGGAGCAGACTGAGCGGCCGACGGTGGTGGATGTGCCGGTGGTCGTGGAAGCACTCCCGGCGGCCGAGGAGAAGATCGAGGCGGATGAGACGCTGGCGGAGATGCGGCGGGTGATTGTTAAGCACTTGGCGTATAGCCGGGACCGGATGCTGCACTGCCTAGATCAGTGCAACGAGCGGGACATCTGGTGGCGGCCGACGCCGGCGATGAACGCGCTGGGCAATGTGGTGCTGCACGTGTGCGGGAATCTGCGGCAGTGGTCGGTCACCACGCTGCGGGGTGAGCCGGACGACCGGGATCGGGCGGCGGAGTTTGCGGAGGTGGGGCCGATCCCGAAGCCGAGGCTGGTGGCGCTGCTGGGCCAGACGGTGCGTGATGCTCAAGAGGCGGTGGAGGGGGCGAGCGACGCGGAGCTTCGGCGGGTGCGGTTCGTGCAGATCGGCGAGTACAGCGGGCTGGACGCGGCGGTGCAGAGCATGGCCCACTTGGAGGGGCATGCGCAGGAGGCGATCTATATGACGCGGTTACGGTTGGGGGCGTCGTATCGGTTTAAGGATGTGTATTGATTGGCGACGGGGGCCTGTCGGCCCGCCCGCTACACGGATGGGGATTCGTCTTGCGCCGCGGCTTCGGCGAGGGTTTCGATACGGCCCAGCGAGCGGTCGACCTGGGTGCGGAGGGCGTTGTAGGGGAAGACGGTGAGCAGGGCGATGGCGAGGCCGGCCCCGGTGGTGATCAGGGCCTCGGCGATGCCGCCGGCGAGGGCGTTGAGGTCGACGCGGGTTTGCTGGGTGGAGATGACGTTGAAGGACTGGATGATGCCGAGGACGGTGCCGAGGATGCCGAGGAGGGGGGCAGCTGTGATGATGGTGGAGAGGGTGGGCATGAAGCGTTCGACGGTGGGGCGGGCGTCGTCGACGACCTGACTGGCGAGGGATGGGGTGACCTGGGGTTCGGACGACAGCACGAGGGCGACACGGCCGTAGAGCCCGGGGGATTTGGCGGCGGCTTGTTCGGCGGCTTCGCGGGGTTGGGTGCGGAGGGTTGCGGCGAGTTCGCGGCTCCTGCGGAGGCGAGACGGGCGGTTGAGTAGGACGAAGAACAGCACGCGTTCGATGAGCAGGAGAGTGGCGACGACGGCGAGCGCAAGCAGGGGCCACATGAGCGGGCCGCCGCGCTCGAAGACGTTCCACGCTTGGGTCCAGGCCTGGGTCATGGTTTGCGTTGGTGGGTGCGGGGGTTTACGCCGAAGAGAGTTCGAGCATGTTCATCGCCTTGGCAACGATGTGGTCGGCGGAGAGGCCGCAGTAGTCGAGCATCTGGTTGTGGTCCTTGGCGGACTTGGGCAGGCGCTGGACGTACATCTGTTCGACGGTGAAGCCGTCGCCGGAGGCGGCACAGGCGGAGGCGACGTGGGCGCCGTAGCCGCCGCCGTAGTTGTCCTCGATGGTGAGGACCATGCCGTTGTTGGAGTTGGCCAGGTCGAGCAGGGCCTCTTCGTTGAAGGGCAGGGAGTAGAGGTCGACGATGGTGGCGTCGATGCCCTGGGCGTCGAGGCGTTCGAGGGCGGCGTTGGCTTCGTGGACCATGTAGCCGGTGGCACAGATCAGGAGGTCCCGGCCTTCGACGAGGACTTCGTGTCCGCCGAGGCCGAAGACGTGGTCGTCGGAATAGAGGAACTCGGTGTCGGGCCGGAGGGTGCGGAGGTAGACGCAGCCCTCGTATTCGGCGGCGGCGGCGGTGAGGGCGTAGGCGGAGAAGGCGTCGGAGGGCGTGACGACGTAGAAGCCGGGGTAGCCGCTGCGGACCATAGTGGTGAAGGAGCCGAACCAGGCGACGTCGGGCATGGACATCTGGGAAGGGCCGTCGGCACCGAGGGTGATGCCGGCGTGTGAGCCGACGAGCTTGATGTTGCCGCCGGAGTTCAGGGCCATCTCGACCTGGTCGTAGGCGCGGGTGATGAACTTGCCGAAGGTGGAGCAGAAGGGGATCTTGCCGCCGGCGTTGAGGCCGAGGGCGACGGAGACCATGTTCTGCTCGGCGATGCGGCACTCGACGAAGCGGTCGGCGAGCTTCTCGTCCTTCTTGAACTGGTCGGCGAAAGTGGAGTTGCTGACCTCGGCATCGAGGGCGACGAGGTCGGGTAGGGCGTGGCCGAGGGCGCGGAGGGCGACGCCGTAGGCCTTGCGGGTAGCGAGCTTGCCTTTGGTGATCACGTCGTCCATGCCGAAGGCCTGGAGGGCCTGTGTGAGCGGGGCGGGCCGCATGCGTTCTTTGGGCTCGGGTTTGCCGGGTTCCATGCGGGGCGGCTCGAGCTTCGTGTCGGCGTGGGCCCCGAGGGCCTTGCCGGTCGCGTCGAGCTCGTCGAGGACGGCCTGCAAAGCGTCACCCTTGACGGCGGTGCCGTGGTGCCCGTTGCCTTGTTGTGAAGCGGCCCCCCAGCCCTTGGCGGTCTCGGCGACGATGGCGACGGGTGCGGCGTCGGGGTTGTGCTGGGCCTGGGCGTGGGCGGAGAGGGCTTCGCTGATGGCGGTGGGGTTGTGGCCGTCGATCTGTTTCACGTCGAAGCCGGCGGCGGCCAGCTTGGCGGCGTTGGTGTCGGCGGTCTGCTGCGGGGAGACGGCGTCGGTCTGGCCGAAGGCGTTGCAGTTGAAGATCGGGCAGACGGTCTTGAGGTCGTGGTCTTTGATGAAGTCGATAGCTTCCCAGATCTGGCCCTGGCGGGACTCCCCGTCGCCGATGAGGCAGAAGACGCGCTTGTCGAGGCCGTCGAGGCGGGCGGCGATGGCGAGGCCCGCGGCGGTGGACAGGCCTTGGCCGAGTGAGCCAGTAGCGGAGTCGAAGAACGGGAAGCCTTCGAGGGGGTTGGGGTGGCCGTCGATGGGCGAGTCGAACTCGCGGAGCGTCATCGCGTCTTCGCGGGTCATGGGCCGGAGCTCGCCGTTGTCGACGAGGTGGATGCCCAGGTCGGCACAGGCGGCGTAGACGATGGGTACGGCGTGGCCCTCGGAGAGGACGAGGCGGTCGGAACAGGCGTGGCCCGGGTTGGCGGGCTCGTAGCGCATGTGGGTGTAGAGCAGGGCGGTGACGAGGTGGGCGAGGCTGGCGGAGGAGGTGGGGTGTCCGGAGCCGGCGGCGGAGGTCATCTCGTAGCCGAGCTTGGCGAGTTCGACGGCCTTGGCGTGGACGGTGGAGTCGAAAGACATGAGCGGAGGGTCCTTCCGGAGGGGCGACGGTGGTGTCGCGGCGGGGCGGATCGGGTCAGACTGGGGCCAGCCCGGGCAGGGCGTCGGGGCGGGGCCTGATCGGGACGCCCTCGGGCAAGCCAACCATTATGAGGACTTTACGGCGGCTAGCAACGCGGCGGCACCGGTGCGCTGGACGTAGTGGGCTTGAGAGGCCAGGATTGATGGTTTTCGCCGCTCAGCCAAGACGCCGCACACCGCGACACGCCATCGCCTCCGCTATCCTGCACGGCTCGACATCATCTCCCCGCCGAAACTCACCGCCATGCCTGACCCGACCACGTCCCCCACCTCGCCCCCCAACCTCCTGCTCATCACCTCCGACCAGCAGCACTGGGCCACGCTTGGCATCAACAACCCCGACATCCAAACCCCCGGCCTCGACCGCCTGGCCAAGCTCGGCACCAACTTCACTCGGGCCTACTGCCCCAACCCCACCTGCACCCCCACGCGTGCCTCCATCATCACCGGCATGTACCCCTCGGCTCACGGGGCCTTCACCCTCGGCACCAAGCTCCCCGAATACCAGCCCACCCTCGGCCAACACCTCAAAACGCTCGGCTACCACAGCTCGCTCATCGGCAAGGCCCACTTCCAACCGCTCAAGTCCACCGACGACTCCCCCGGCGTCGAGGCCTATCCCAACATCCGTGACCTCGACTTCTGGCGGACCTTCAACGACACCCACACCCCGTGGTACGGCTTCGACCACTGCGAACTCACTCGCAACCACAGCGACGAAGGCCACGTCGGGCAGCACTACGCCCTCTGGCTCGAAGAGCAGGGCCTCGACAACTGGCGCGACTACTTCCAGCCTCGAACCGACGGCATTAAGGACACCCCGACCGATGGCGACCTCGCCCCCGTCGAGACCCCCGGATACGGCATGCGGGAAGACATGCACTGGAAGCTCCCCGAAGAGCTGCACTACACCCGCTGGACCGGGCTCCGCACCATCGCCGCGATCGAACGGGCCCACGCCAACAATCAGCCGTTCTTTATCTGGTCCAGCTATCACGACCCGCACCCGCCGTACTGCGTGCCCGAGCCCTGGGCCTCGATGTACAAGCCCGAGGACATGAAGGTCGCCCAGTTCACGCCTGGCGAGTTCGACGACATGCCCCCGCCGCACCGCATGACTCAAGAAGACGGCGCGAACTTCCATCCCTTCAACGTCGATCGTCGTGGCAACCACGGCTACCAACGCCACAACCACCTCAGCCACGCCGACTACCAACGCGCCCAGGCCTGCTATTACGGCATGATCTCGTTCATGGACCACTGGATCAGCCAGACCCTCGACAAACTCGAAGCTCTGGGCATCTTGGACAACACCCTGATCGTCTTCACCTCCGACCATGGCCACTTCCTCGGTCACCATGGCCTCGACCAGAAAGGCCCGTTCCACTACGAAGACGTCATCCGCGTGCCGTACCTCGCCGCCTGGCCCGGGCACATTCCCGCCGACGCCGAGTCCGATGCGTTGCAGACGCTGGTTGATATCGCCCCGACGTTCCTCGATGCGGCCGGCCGAGAGAGCACCCCGCTGGAGATGCAGGGGGAGTCGCAGCTGGAACGCTGGACCGGGCAGGCCGACGGCCGACGCACCGAGGTCTTCGTTGAGAACCACCATAACGCGTCCGACGCGGTGCACCTGCGGACGCTCATCACCGACCGATACAAGCTCACCGTCTACCGCGGCCGAGACTGGGGTGAGCTGTTCGATCTGCAAGAAGACCCCGGCGAGCTAGTCAACCTGTTCGACAAGCCCGAGGCCCGCGAGACGCGTGCGATGCTGATGGAGCAGATGGTCCAGGCCGACCTCGCCCGTGAGCCTGCGCCGATGCCCCGCGTAGCCGGCGCGTGAGTTCGATCACTCGGCTTGATCGGGCCGCATCGGCGGTGACGAATCCTCCGGCGTCGTCCGCACCCCACGCCCCGCCGCCGCCGGCCCCAGCCAACGCAAATACCGCAAGACCTCGGCGTCGATCGGTGTGCCACACTCCGGGCATACCGTCTGGCCCATCGCCACCGTGCCCGCCAGCTTGTACCCGCACTGCAGGCAGCCGCCCCGCATCACCCGCAGCCGCCGCCGTGACCGCATGAACCGTCGGAACGATCCCACGAGCACCCAAACCAGGAAACCCGCCGCGAGGCTCACGACGAGCGCGTTCCCCCAGCCGCTGCGTTGCCGTAACGCCGACGCCCACAAGACCCCCAGCAGCACGACGATCAGCACGCCCAGCAACCACCGCCAGCGACGCGCCGGCACCGCCATTGGCTGATCGAACGGCGTGTCGCGCTTCACGAAAACACTGCCTCCAGCACCACGTCCCGCACCGATGTGCACGGCTGTGTCTCACCACTGCCCACGCCCAACATCACCGGCCGTTCCGTCACATCGTCCCCCACGCGTCCGTGCGTCCCGCGCACCAACGACGTATCCAACGGCACCACATCCAGCAACTGCCGCATCCCGAGCTTCCGCTTCATCAACTTCCACGCCACCCCTGCTTTGTTCACCGAACTGAACAACTCACGCGGGTCATACCCCGGCTTGCGGTGGATATCGACCGTCCGTGCAAAGTCGGGTGCGACTCGGTCGTCCAGCCAGTAGTCGTACGTGAACCAACGACCCGCGTCCGCCATCAAGACGGTGTCCCCAGCCCGCGGGTGATCCAGCGAGACTCGGCTGCAGTGCGCGATCTTCGGCAGCTCCAGCCCCGCCTCGTGATACACGTGCGCGACCTGATGGTCCGCCACCGCGAACGCCCGGCTCGCGCCGGGATCCAAGACCTCCAACCCGTCCTCCTCCCGCACCGCCAACAACCCCGCCTCCCGCAACACCCGATTGATCGCAATGGCCCCACCCGCCCCATCTCCGTCAACCGTCTCGATGCCGTACTCGCTCACCACGATCGGTCGAACGCCAAGCTCTTCCGTCAACGCCAACAACCGGCCGGCCTCCGCGTCCACCGCCGACACCGCCGCTGGCACCCGTTCATCCCCCGGCCCCCATTGCTGTAAGCCGTAATCCAGGTGCGGCAGATACACCAGCGTCAGCGTCGGCCGCTTCTCCCGCAACACCTCACACGCCGCGTCCACGATCCAACGCGTTGACTCGATCCCCGCCAACGGCCCCCAGAACTTGAACAACGGGAAACGCCCGAGCTTGCCCTGCAGTTCGTCCCGCAACGCGTTCGGCGACGTGTAGCAGTCCGGGATCTTCCGCCCGTCCGCCTTGTAGATCGGCCGGGCCTGCACGACGTAATCGCACGCGCTGTAGCTGTTGTACCACCAGAACAGGTTCGCACAGGTGAACGACGCGTCGCGCTGCTTCGCCGTCTCCCACACCTGCTCGGCCTGCACCAAATGATTTGACCGTTCCCAGAACCGGACCTCGCATCTTTCACGGTCATACCACCCGTTGCCCACGATCCCGTGCCAGCCCTTGCCGTCCGGCGTTGTCTCTGCCGTCCGCCCCGGGCCCACCCCCGTCACCATCGACGCCTGCACCGTCGTCGTCACCGCCGGGAACACCGGCCGAAGCTCGGTCATCCCACCCGCCTCCGCCAAACGCCGCAGGTTGGGCGCGTGCTCCAGCAACCCCGCGGTCAGCCCCACCACATCAATCAGCATGACCGGCTGCATCGCCATCCCTACACCCTACGCCATCCCGCTCAAGTCGCCCGCCCCGCCGCCCGCCACCGCTGTAACCCGAGCGCCGCGCCGAACAGCCCCAGCGCGATCGCGCTCAACCCCGGCCGACCTAGCAATGCCAGCGTGTACGCATCAACCAGTGCGATCCCCGCCAGATACATCCCGACCGCCGGCCCGCGCAGCCCCGCCTTGACCCGCCGGGCCGCTCCAATAAGCCACAGCCCCAGCACCACCCCGCACCCCGCCGCCACCCCCCACGCCAAGGGCTCCTGCGGCGCGACCCACAGCAGCGACGCCAACCCCATCGGCAAGATCGCCCACGCAACCGCCATGGGCGATTCCTCAGCACTATGGTCTTCGCCTCGTGCGACCACCGATGCCAGCGTGACATACACCGTCATGACCACTGCGATCGGTAGTGCGGTCGCGACCGCCGAACGCCAACCTTCCACGCCAACCACGCACCACGCGACCCCAAAGATCAGCCAGCCCCGGATCAGCCCCAGCAACACGACACTCCCGAACCACCGGTGATGCGTCAGGTTGTACGCCACGATCAAGCCGACGAGCACGCACCCAAACACGCCTAGCGTCAGCCCGGTCTGGAACAGCAGCACCAGCCCTAGCCCCAATCCCATGGCCGCCCACCCCGCCGCCGACCGCCGCGTGATCCCGCCCCGCACGATCGGCCGGCTCGGCTTCTCCGTCGCGTCCCGCGGCGCATCGCACCAGTCGTGCATCGCCATGCCACCAAGATAGATCAGCGACACCGGTACGAGGACCGGCCACAACATCGGCCAATACGACAAAAACCAGCCCGCCCCCTCACGCAAGCCCTGCTCGAGCGTGTTCGACCCGACATACCCCCCGTTTGGCAACGTATTGGTCGCCCGGACCGCATGCCGCACCGCTTCCACTCCCAACACCACGCCGACGATCGTATTCGTCCACACCGTTGGCAGGTTCGGCAGGCGCACCAGATCGGTCCACGCCGACACGCTCGACCCGAAGCCGTCGCGCTCAGTCATTCAGACCCGCCTCGATGCCCGCCGCCCGCAACCGCTCACCCGTCCACGCCAACTCCCTCGCGATGCCTTCGGCCAGTTCATCCACCTGATGCTCTTCCGGCAGCACCCCCCACGCGTACGTCTCGACCTCGAAGTGCTGCACGCCGTCGCCCGGCTGGATCGCGGAGAAGCACCGGTCGATCTCGTTACGCGTCGTGCCCAACACGCCCAGCGACTCGGCGTACACCGGCACATGGAAGTGCGTCCGCCACTGTCGCGACTGGCCCGCTGTGTCTTCGTCTCGCAGTGCATCGGGCAGGTCGAGGTACCGGACCACCTCGCCGCCATGCCGCCGGACGCTTGTCTGGTGTAGATACCTCGGCTCCGCAAACCGATCCAATGCTTCCCGCACCGCTCCCGCATCACCCGCGGACCAGTCCGCCTGGACCGCCGAGCTGACCTGCACCTTGCCGACCTGAATCCCCGCCGCCCGGTAGTTCGACAGCGCGACGTGCTGGTCTTCGAACATCACCGCGGCGTGACACACGTCGTGGCAGACGCGTAGGTAGCCCAGCACCGAGACGTCATCGACCGTGCCCAGAAGATAATCCTTGAAGAACCGCACGACCCCGGCCGAGTCTTCGAGGATGCAGCCGGGCTCGGGCTCGAGATCGATATGGATGCACTTGCCGGTGTCCAGCTCGATGCGTGCGAGCTGATGGACCAGGTCGGTCAGCCGCTGCCCCGCCACGCGAGCCTGCTCGGGGTAGGCCTCGGGCGAGCCACAGAAACTCATCGGCCAGCCGATCGGTAGCGTCGAGATCGACCCCTCTTCGCCTTCGCCGAGCAGCTCGGCAAGCAGCTTGGCGAGGTTGAGCGTGTAGTGGTAACGCTCGGCCGAGGCCCAGTTCGGGAGGTACACCGCGTCTTTGACGACGTCGCCGTGGAACGTGCCGTAGGGGAAGCCGTTGAACGTGAAGACCCGGAGCCCCGCGTCGTCGAGCCAGGCCTTGAAGTCGGCGAGGGCTTCGGGCTGGCCGACCAGCTCCGACGCCGCGTCCGCCGCGAGCCAGAGCCCGATACCCATCGGCTGATCCGGGCTGAATCGCCGCTTGACCGCGAGGGCGTGCCACTTGAGGTTGGCCCGCACCTCGGCGAGCGTCGTGCCGGGATGAACGTTCGTGCAGTAGCCGAGCATGGAGACAAGTTAGACAGGATTAACAGAATAGACAGGATGAAAACCGAAGAAGTTCAGCACAGGCGGAAGCTTCCGGGCTTTGCTTTCTAATCCGGTTCATCCTGTAAATCCTGTCAAAAACCGTCGGCCGAAAACTTCGGGCACTGTCCGAGGAACGCCTTGGGGTTGTCGAGCGTCATCCGCTGAACCGTCGCGGCATCGTGACCCCGTCGGCGCAGCTCCATCATGAACTTCGGCACCGCCATCGGGTCGGAGACCCCCCAGTCGCCGGAGGAGTTGAACCACATGCGCTCTTGGCCGAAGCACTCGACGATGTCCACCGCACGCGTGGGGTTGCACTTGGTGTACGGGTAGAGGGTCATGCCGGCCCAGAAGCCGCGGTCGAGCACCTCGCCGATCGTGTGCTCCTCCATGTGGTCGATGAGCACGCGTTCGGGGGAGAGCCGGCCGTTGCGCTTAATCGCGTCCATGATCAGGCGGGTGCCCTTGAGCTTGTCTTCGAGGTGGGGCGTGTGGACGAGCACGAGCTGGTCGTGGTCCGCGGCGAGTTCGAGCTGCGCTTCGAGGATGAGCATCTCGTTCTTGGAGTTCTTGTTGAGGCCGATCTCGCCGATGCCCAGGACGTTGGGGCGTTCGAGCAGGGGGGGGATCAGCTCGATGACCTCGCGGGCAAAGCCGGGATCTTCTGCTTCCTTGGGGTTGATGCAGAGCCAGCAGTAGTGGTCGATCCCGAAGCCGGCGGCCCGCTTGGGCTCGTGGAGCGTGAGCTGGTCGAAGTAGTCGGCGAAGGCCTGCGGGGTAGCCCGGTCGTAGCCCGCCCAGAACGCGGGTTCGGTCACCGCGACGCAGCCGGCGTGGGCCAGGGCGGTGTAGTCGTCGATCGTGCGGACGACCATATGGATATGGGGTTCGATGTACATCGGCGGTAGGGGTTAAGAGTTAAACGCTAGAGGCGGGGTCGTAAGCCCCGGCAGCACCCTGGGAGGGAGCGTGGTCGAGCAGCGTCGTGGTGGGATCGCTGAAGTGTTCGAGGAGCCGGCGGACGCGGTCGGGGTGGCCATCATCGAGCAGGGCGGTCGCGGCACGCAGGGCGGTGGCTCGGAAATCGTCATCGCCCTCGGCCCGGTCCAGACGGTCCAGGAACGCGGCGACGTCGAGCAGGGCGGCGCGGGCTTCGATGAAGTCACGGTCAATCACGGTGGTGCGTTGCATTGCGCCATTTTAGCCGCTGGGCGTTTCGCGATACGCGGGTGTCTGGGTGTCCCGCAGCTAGACGTTGAACAGGAAGTGCAACACGTCGCTGTCCTGCACGACGTAGTCCTTGCCTTCGACGCGGAGCTTGCCCGCCTCGCGGATCGCCTTCTCGCTCTTGTGCTCATCCAGGTCGTCGACGCTGAACGCCTCGGCCCGGATGAAGCCCCGCTCGAAATCGGTGTGGATCACGCCCGCCGCCTGCGGGGCCGTCGCCCCGACCGGGATGGTCCAGGCCTTGATCTCTTTTTCGCCGGCGGTGAAGTACGACTGCAAACCCAGCAGGCTGTAGACGGCTCGGGCCAGCTTGTGCAGCGCCGGCTCGTCCAGCCCCACGCTCTCCAGCAGCTCCTGCCGGTCGTCCTCGTCCAGCTCGGCCAGCTCGGACTCCAGCTTCGCCGAGAGCGGCACCACCACGCCGCCTTCTTGCTCAGCCCGGGCCCGCACCTTCGCCACCGCGTCGCCCTCGCCGGCCGGGTCGTCCTCATCGACGTTGGCGATGTACAGCACCCGCTTCGCGGTGATGAGCCCGAAGCTGCGGATCTCGAAGAGCTCGTCTTCATTGAGGTCCAGCGAACGCACCGGTGTGCCCTCGCCAAGTGCGGGGGCGAGTTTTTCCAGCACCGCCAGCCGGGCCTTGGCTTCCTTGTCGCCGGTGCGGGCGTTGCGCTTGGCCTTGTCCATCGCGCCCTCGACCATCTGCAGGTCGGCGAGGATCAGCTCGGTATCGATCACCTCGATGTCACGGATGGGATCAACGCTACCGTCGACGTGGGTGACGTCGGGGTCTTCGAAGCAGCGGACGACGTGGCAGATTGCGTCGACGCTGCGGATATGACTGAGGAACTTGTTGCCCAGGCCCTCGCCCTCGGAGGCGCCCTTGACGATGCCGGCGATATCGACCAGCCGGAGCAGCGCGGGGACGACCTTCTGGGTCGGGATGTGTGACTCGATCCGGGCCAGCCGGGGGTCGGGCACGGGCACGACGCCGACGTTGGGCTCGATCGTGCAGAACGGGTAGTTCTCGCTGGGGATGCCCGCCGCGGTCAGGGCGTTGAACAGCGTGGATTTACCGACGTTGGGGAGACCGACAATGCCTGCTTCCATAGTGCGGCGGATGGTAGCGGCTCAGCCGCGGGGCGGGGTCGAGGTCGGGCGGCGGGTGCCCGGTTCTGGTAGAATTCGGCATTCTGAAACACCGCCAAGACGCAGGATTTCATGGCCGAAACCCCCGATCAGCCCGACGCTCCAAACCCCTCCCCCGGAAGCCCCGGCCCCGACATCGTCGGCCGCGTCCAAGACCTCGCCATCGAGCGCGAGCTCGCCGAGTCTTATCTCACCTACGCCATGTCCACCATCGTGGACCGCGCCCTGCCCGACGTGCGCGACGGGCTCAAGCCCTCGCAGCGCCGCATCCTCGTGGCCATGAACGACCTCAACCTCACCCCCGGAAGAAAACACTCGAAGTGTGCCGGGATCGTGGGGGAGACCATGAAGAAGTACCACCCCCACGGCGACGGGGCGATCTACCCCACCCTCGTCAACCTCGCCCAGGAGTGGAAGACCCGCTACCTCATGATCGACAAGCAGGGCAACTTCGGGTCGATCGATCCCGACCCGCCCGCTGCGATGCGTTACACCGAGGCCCGGCTGCACGCCCACGCCACCGAGATGCTCGCCGACCTTAAACAGGACACCGTCGATTGGCAGCCCAACTTCGACGAGCAGTACGACGAACCCAAGGTCCTGCCAGCCAAGCTGCCCAACCTCTTGGTCAACGGCAGCACCGGTATCGCGGTCGGCATGGCCTCGTCCATGGCCCCGCACAACCTCGGCGAAGTCTGCGATGCGGCCATCGCTGTCATCGACAACCCCGATATCGATCTGCCCACGCTCATCCAGCACGTGCCCGGTCCCGACTTCCCCACCGGCGGCATCATCTGCGGACGCTCCGGCATCGCCCAGGCCTACGCGACCGGCCGCGGCCGAGTTACCGTCCGGGCCCGCATCGAGCACGAACAACGCGGCGGTCGTGACCTGCTGGTCGTGAAGGAGCTGCCGTACCAGGTCTCGAAGAACGACTCGGTCATCGAGAAGATCAAGCAGCACCGCAAGAACGATCGGCTCACCGAGATCTCGGCCGTTACCGACGAGTCGTCCAACCGTGGCGGTATGCGGCTTGTCATCGAACTCAAGCGCGGGGCGGACCCGACCGTGGTCGAGAACCAGCTTTATTCGCTGACGCCGCTGCAGAGCACCTTCTCCATCATCAACATCGCCCTGGTCAAGGGCCAGCCGCAAACGCTGACACTCAAGCAGCTGCTCCGGCTGTACATCGACCACCGCGTCGAGGTCATCCGCCGCCGAACCGCGTACAAGCTCCGGCAGGCCCAGCAGGAAGCCCACCGCATCGAGGGCCTGATCTACGCCGTCGTCGACATCGACGCCGTCATCAAGCTCATCCGCACCAGCCGCACCCGCGAGGAGGCCATCGACCGTTTGATGCAGCGCGGCTTCCGCATCCCCGCCGACCACCCCTCAGCCCCGACGATCCCGCAGCGGTTCCGCGACGCGTCGGCCGAGGGCGATGTGTTCCTGTCACGCGTGCAGGCCGAGGCGATTGGTCGCTTGCAACTGATCCAACTCGTCGGCCTCGAGATCGAGACGCTGATCGCCAACTACACCAAGCTGCTCGAACAAATCGAGGAATACGAGGCGATTCTTGGCAGCGAGCAGCGCGTGCTCGACATCATCAAAGACGACGCGACGGAGATGAAGGCCAAGTACGCCGACCCCCGCCGCACCGAGATCCAGGCCGGCGAGGTGGGCGGCTTCGATCTGGGCGAGCTCACGCCCGTCGAGCAGGTCGCTGTGACGATCACGCATAAGGGCTACGTCAAACGCTTGCCTGTCGATCAATACAAGCAGCAGGGCCGGGGCGGCAGGGGGGTCATCGGGGCCAAGTCCCGCGACGACGACTTCACCGAGCACGTCTTCGTCGCCTCGACCCACGACGACCTGCTCTGCTTCACCGACACAGGCCGGGTCTTCAAGATCAAGGTGTACGGCATCCCGGAAGGCTCGCGCACCAGTCAGGGCACCAACGTGGTCAACCTGGTTAACCTCGCCAAGGGCGAGCGCGTCTGTGACTGGATGCCCATCGCCGACTTCGAGCGCGGCGAGGACTTCCTGCTCTTCTGCACCGCCAACGGCCTGGTGAAGCGCACCGCCCTCGCCGATTACCGCAACGTCCACTCCGGCGGCCTCATCGCCGTCAACCTCCGCGACGGCGATCAGCTCATCGGCGTGAAATACCTCGGCGACGAAGACGATGTGCTCCTCGCCACCTCCACCGGAATGGCCATCCGCTTCCACGCCACCGACGCCCGGGCCATGGGCCGAAACGCCTCCGGCGTCAAGGGCATCGACCTCGCCCCCGGCGACCGCGTCATCGGCTCCGTCCGTGTCCCTTCCGACAAGCCCGGCGAACTCCCCGGCACCGGCTACGACCTGCTCACCGTCACCGAGAACGGCTACGGCAAACGCACGCCCATGATCGAGTATCTCGTCCAGTCCGCCGACGGCTCGACGCGTGCCCAGTCCCGCGGCGGCAAGGGCCGGCGTGACATCAAGACCACCGACCGCAACGGGCCGGTGGTGGCCATCCGGCGCGTCGGCCCCGACGACGACCTCATGCTCATTACCCAGCTCGGCATGATCGTCCGCATCTCCGCCGAGTCCGTCCGCCAGACCCACCGCGACTCCGCCGGCGTCCGCGTGATCAACCTCACCGCCGGCGACACCCTCGCCGCCGTCGCCCGGGTCGAGGATGACCAAGACACCGATGCAGATCAGGAAGTCGATTAGTCAATGTATGTATTGCCTGTACCGCCAGCTGCTCAGGAGCAATCATCTGCTAGGGAGATCGCGCGGATTTGGTCGGCTCACGGTAGTCAGCATGTAGTGCTAGACCCCGCGTTCTGGGATGACCCAGCCGCTTGGGGCTTGATGCTTGTGGATCTCGCCCGTCATGTCGCACTCTCCTATTCCCAGCGTGATATGTTTACCATCGAGTCCGCGTTGGACAGAATAAAGGCTGGCTTTGATGCTGAGTGGGAAAGTCCGACTGATAGCCCCACATCAGACCAAGTCAGCAACGAGCCGCATCCGTAATCCATGTAGAGGCAAGTATGCCCATCCAGAAATGGTCCGACACGATCTGGGTCTCCACCCCCTCCGACGACCCCGCGTTTGCCGAGGAGATCGAGACGCTCCGCAACTCCGCTGAGTCCAACGACCCGATCCCCCACGTCATCATCGACCTCGCCGGCGTCGGGCACCTCAACTCGTCGAACCTCTCCCAGATGCTCCGCCTCCGCAAGCTCTGCGTCGACAGCGACAAGCAGCTCCGCGTCGCCGGCCCCAACAACGCTTGCTGGTCGCTCTTCCTCACCACGGGCCTCGACAAGGTCTTCGCCTTCTCTTCCGACACCACGACCGCCCTCGCCGAGCTCCAGATCGCCGGGTAGCTCATCTCAGGTCGACCACTGCCCCAATAGCCGGATCGCTACGCGATCCCGGCACCACGCAGTAAACTAGTTATGTGGACGACCCACGTTACCAACGCCTGCTCGACGCCATCCGCTCTCGCAAACGGCTGCTGACCGCCTACTCCGGCGGCATCGACTCCACGCTCGTCGCTGTCGCTGCGCATCACGCGCTTGGCCCTGGCAACGCCCTAGCCGCCATCGGCGACTCCCCGTCGCTGCCCCGCTCCGAGATGCGCGACGCGGTCCACCTCGCCCAGCAGCTCGGGCTGACCCTCGAGATCGTCGAGCCCAACGAGGCCGACGACCCCGGCTACATCGCCAACGCCGGCGACCGCTGCTACTTCTGCAAGACCCACCTCTACGCCACCATGCAAGCCCTCGCCGGTCGGCGGCGTTACCCCTATATGGCCAACGGCACCAACGCCGACGACACCGGTGACCACCGCCCCGGTCTCCGCGCCGCCGACGAGGCGGAGGTCGTCTCGCCGCTGCTGGAAGCCGGGCTGACCAAGCAGGACGTCCGCGACCTCGCCCGCATGCTCGACCTCCCTAATGCCGACAAACCCGCCGCCGCCTGCCTCGCCTCCCGCATCCCCTACGGCACCGAGGTCACCCCCAAGCGACTCGCTCAGGTCGAACAGGCCGAGGAGGCCCTGAAACAGCTCGGCTTCACCGGCTTCCGTGTCCGCCACCACGAGACCGTCGCCCGGCTCGAGATCCCCTGGGACCAGATCCCCAAGCTCATGGAAGACGACACCCGCGACCGCGTCATCCGCGCCCTCAAAGCCGCGGGCTTCACCTACATCAGCCTCGACCTCGAAGGCTTCCGCTCCGGCTCCGGCAACGCCGCCCTCACCATCGACCCGCTGCTGATCGGGGCCGGCTCATGATTGGCCTGAGCCTCCTTCAATACCGACACTCCGGGCTCGCGGCCCTGCTGGCCTGCGTGATGCTCATCCCGATCTCCGTCGCCCACGCCGAAGACGCCGACAGCGCGACCGACGCCCCCGAGAAAGACCGCAGCAACCCCCCGCCGTACCGCCCCCCGCTGTCCATCGCCCGGCCCTGGAACCTCAACTGGAAGACCTTCGCCGTCGACGGCATGGTCTTCGAGAACCAGTACATCGTGGTGCCCCAGTTCGATCGCCGCTACCCCAGCAGTGCCGGGCTCAGCCTCACCGCCGCCCGCCGGTTGCTCACCGCCGAGGTGGGCGATACCGCGCACTCCGCCGTCCTTCGCCGGAGCTACCGGCCGCCCGTCGAAGAACTCCAGCACTACGTCAGCACCCTCCCCCGGCTCGACGTCGGGCAGTACGGCATCATCCATTCCGTGGAGGTCGAAGACGTGCTCGGCCCGACCTCGATGGTGGTCAGCGAGCTCTGGCTGATCGACGCCGATGCCGTGCGGGCCGCCAAGACCGAGGAACGCGAAGCCGCCGAGAAGCGTGGCCGAGAGATCGACCGCTCCGAGCAGGAGCTCAACTTCACCGTCCGCGATCGCTTGTCCCGTCAGCAGCGCGACCGCAAGTTCCGCGGCCCGTTCCGTCTCGAAGGCTTCGCCACCCGCGGGCTCTCGCCCGGCCAACGCTACCGCGGCCCCGACCTCAAGGGTATGCCCGTCATCATCGCCTACGCCGAGCTCGCCAAGAACCGCTTCGGCAGAGGCCGGCCCCGCCACGTCATCATCCCCGTCGAAGCGTTTGTCCGTCGTGGCGGCCTGACCGAGTCACAGTTCGCCGACCTGCTCGACGACCGCGGCCTGACCCCGGAATCCTTCCTTGAGGCCCTGCGAGAGGCCCGTGATGCCGACCGCCTCACCGCCGAGGCCCAGGTCCTCGACAGCCTCCTGCCCCCACCCCCCGACACCAGCCGTAAGCGGTGAAACCTCGCCACAAAGCCGCCACCGGTGGTGGCGGTCGTGCCCCCTATGCGCTAAGCGAAAACCCGACCGTTGAACCTCCACAACCGGCCTCCTAAAGTACTCACGCATGAAGAAGAAATGCGACAAGTGCAACCGCCCCGCAACCCACCACGCCATTGAGATCATCAACGGCAAGAAGGTCGAAACCCACCTCTGCGACTTCCATGCCGCAGAGGAAGGCATGACCGCGTCCGGGCATACCCCGATCAACGAGCTGCTGACGAACTTCGTCAAGATCAACTCGGGCGTCGAGGACGCCAAGCCCCCTGACCTCGCCTGCGAGACCTGTGGGCTGACCTTCAGCGACTTCCGCGAGAAAAGTCTGCTCGGCTGTGCCGACTGCTACCGCAGCTTCGAGAAGCCCCTGTCCCCCATGATCGAGCGGGCTCAGGAAGGCGCGACGCATCACGTCGGCAAGGTCCCCGCCCGTGCCGGTGCCTCGCCCCATCGTCAGGTCCAGCTCACACGGATGCGTAAGCGACTGGACGACGCCGTGATGAACGAGGACTACGAACTCGCCGCCCAGCTCCGCGACGAGATCGGGCAGCTGGAGGGCCCCGAGTGAGCGGACTCCGTGAGATTACCGACCGGGCCGGCGAGTGGCTCCGCGGCCGCGGCCCCCACGCCGACGTCGTGATCTCCTCACGCATCCGGTACGCCCGCAACCTCGCCGGCTACCCCTTCGTCAACCGTGCCAACCCCCGCCAGCACGAAGACGTCCGCGACCGCTGCCGCGAGCACATCGTCTCCAAGCGCCTCGCCACCGACGTCATCTGGGTTGATCTCAACCAGTCCCCCGCCCTTGATCGCCAGCTGCTCGTCGAACGCCACCTCATCTCTCGGCAACACGCCAACCCCAAGAACACGATCCCACGTGCTGTCGCCATCGACGCCGACGAGACCTGGGCCGTCATGGTCAACGAAGAAGACCACATGCGGATCCAGGTCCTGCGCTCGGGCATGCAGCTCGCCGAGGCCTTCGACCAGATCGAACGCCTCGACAACGTCCTCGAAGAGAAGATCGACTTCGCCTATTCCCGACGCTTCGGCTACCTCACCGGCTGCCCCACCAACGTCGGCACCGGGCTCCGCGTCTCGGTCATGATGCACCTGCCCGCCCTCGTCCTCACCGGCGAAATCGAGAAGGTCAAACGCGCTGCCCGTGACATGCACCTCGCCATCCGCGGCCTCTTCGGCGAAGGCTCCGAAAACCTCGGCGACCTCTTCCAGGTCTCCAACCAGACCACCCTCGGCCGATCCGAATCCGAGATCCTCGACGACTTCCAACGCACCATCGTCCCCCAGATCATCGACTACGAACACAAGGCCCGCGAAGCCCTGATCGACCAACGCCCCAACCAGCTCGACGACCGCGTCTACCGCGCCTGGGGCACCCTCACCCACGCCCGCACCATCAACACCGAAGAGGTCCTCCAGCTCCTCTCCCACGTCCGCCTCGGCGTCAACCTCGGCCGGCTCGACCTCCCGCAGGTCAACACCCGCACCCTTAACGAGCTGTTCCTCCTCACCCAGCCCGCCCACCTCCAACGCGTCGTCGGCTCAGAAATGGAACCCGCCGAACGCCGAATCGCCCGCGCCAACCTCATCCGCAAGCGCCTAGGCGCACACTGACGACTACCCCTAGCGCGAATCGCACCACGCCAATAACCGGGTCGCTACGCGACCCAGGCTCGTTCATGCATCCAATGCCTCACCCCCCCAGCATTTCTACCACCCGCAGCTGCGGCTTCGCCAACGGCAGATCATCAATCCCACTCAGCCGCCGCCACACCCCCGCACCCCGCCTCAGCCGTCCCCCCAACACTTTTCCACGCCACACCTCAAACCGGATCGCCCGGTGTGTCGTCGCGTGATCGAACTCACCCACCGACTCCAACGCATCAACCTCCAATCCGAACCGTTCCGCTGCCCAGCCCGGCAACGCGGTCTTCGGCTGCTCCTCCAGCGTCGGCACCTGCCACATGCCCGCCCACAGCCCGGCGTCCCCGCGCAGCTCGAACAACCACTTCCCGCCACGCTTCAACCCCACCACACGGTGCACCACCCGCTTCGCCTGCCGCTTCGGCATCATCACCGGCAGCTCCGTCACCCGGTCCGCCCCCCGCTCTACCAGCGTCTGGCAGTTCTTCGACACCGGACAGTACAAACAACGCGGCGTCTTCGGCGTGCACACCGTCGCCCCCAACTCCATCACCGCCTGATTGAAGTCCCCCGGCACCTCACTCTCTTCAACCAGCCGCTCCGCCTCCCCCCACACCCACTTCTTCCCGTCTTTCCCATCGATCGCTTGGTCGTACCCCGACAACCGCGCAAAGACCCGGCCCACGTTCCCATCTACGATCGGAGCCTTAACCCCGAACGCGATCGACGCGATCGCCCCCGCCGTGTATGGCCCCACCCCCGGAAGCGACAGCAGGCCCGCCACGGTGCCGGGGATCACCCCGTTGTGCTCCTCCATCACCGCCCTCGCCGCCGCCTGCAGGTTCCGCGCCCGCCGGTAATACCCCAACCCCTGCCACAGCCGCAGCACCCGCTGCTCGTCCGCCGCCGCCAAGTCTTCCACCGTCGGCAGCTCCTCCATGAACCGCGCGAAGTACGGCAGCACCGTCGCCACCTGCGTCTGCTGAAGCATCGCCTCGCTCACCAGCGCGTGATATGGATCGCCGAGCGTCCCCCCCGGCTCAGGCCGCCACGGCATCTCCCGGTGTGTCTCCCGATACCACGCCTCCAGCACCCCCACCACCTCTGAATCAACCCGCCGTTCAGCGACCAACATCCGGTCATCATAGAGCCGCTCCCCCGTGTAGCGGGCGGCCCGAAGGGCCCCGTCTTACGCCTCAAACCCTGGACTCATCCTTGACCCACCCCATTCCGGGGGTTACGTTTCCATCGCCCTCCCCAGGACCCTCCCCACATGTGCGGAATCGTCGGCGTCGTCGGTAAAGACGCCATCAACCAACGCCTCTACGACGCCCTGACCGTCCTCCAGCACCGCGGTCAGGACGCCGCGGGCATCGTCACCTGCCACGGTCACAAGCTCGCCCTCCGCAAGGGCAACGGCATGGTCCGCGACGTTTTCCAGCAACGCCACATGGACCGCCTCACCGGCGACATGGGCCTCGGCCACGTCCGCTACCCCACCGCCGGCACCTGCTCCTCCAACGAGTCCCAACCCTTCTACGTCAACTCGCCCTACGGCATCACCCTCGCCCACAACGGCAACCTCACCAACGCCGACCAGCTCACCAACGACCTCTTCCAGACCGACCTCCGGCACATCAACACCAGCTCCGACTCCGAGGTCCTCCTCAACGTCTTCGCCCACGAGCTCCAGACCCTCGGCCGCCTCGAGCCCGCCCCCGACGACATCTTCGCCGCCGTCTCCAAGGTCCACCAGCGCGTCCGCGGTGCCTACGCCGTCGTCGCCATGATCGCCGGCCACGGCATCGTCGCCTTCCGCGACCCCCACGGCATCCGGCCCCTCATCTTCGGCCAGCGCGAGTCCGGCTACTTCACCCCCGACTACATGATCGCCTCCGAGTCCGTCGCCCTCGACACCGCCGGCTTCACCGTCACCCGCGATGTCCAACCCGGCGAGGCTGTCTATATCTCGCTCGACGGCAAGGTCCACACCCGCCAGCTCGTCCCCGAGGCCCGCTACCGCCCCTGCATCTTCGAGCTCGTCTACCTCGCCCGGCCCGACTCCAAGCTCGACGACATCTCCGTCTACAAGGCCCGCCTCCGCATGGGCGACCGACTCGCCCTCAAGATGAAACGCGAAGGCCTCGCCGACGACATCGACGTCGTCATCCCCATCCCCGACTCCGGCCGAACCGCCGCCATCGAGGTCGCCCACCACCTCGATGTCAAATACCGCGAAGGCTTCATCAAGAACCGCTACATCGGGCGTACCTTCATCATGCCCGGCCAGGCGGAACGCCGAAACTCCGTCCGCAAAAAACTCAACCCCATCGACCTCGAATTCAAGGGCAAGCACGTCTGCCTGGTCGACGACTCCATCGTCCGCGGCACCACCTGTAAACAGATCATCCAGATGGCCCGCGACGCCGGCGCCCGCAAGGTCACCTTTGCCACCGCCGCCCCCGCGATCCGCTACCCCAACGTCTACGGTATTGACATGCCCGCCGCCGACGAACTCGTCGCCCACAACCGCACCGAGAAACAGATCGCCGACGTCATCGGTGCCGATCAGCTCATCTACCAGGACCTCCCCGACCTCATCGCCGCCTGCCAGGAAGGCAACCCCCACATCACCGACTTCGAGACCTCCGTCTTCGACGGCCGATACGTCACCGGCGACATCGACGACGCCTACTTCGCCCGCCTCCGCCAACAACGCAACGACGCCGCGAAGCAGAAAGCCAACGCCACCCAATCCCCCGCCGACGCCCTCTCCCCCCAGCCCGGCATCACCGACCTCTCCTAACCCCACTCACCAACACTCACGATCTTTCATAGCCGCGATGCGACGCATTGCCGGTCGCCTATCGCAAGTCTTACTCGTTCGCGCCCGTCTCAAAGAACCACCCCGCCGGCACCGCCAACCGCCCCAAATCCCGCTGCCGCACCAAAAACACCACCCCCGCCACGCCGTCCTCGACATCGTGGTCGTACTCCGCAAACCACAGCCCCTGCCCTCCATCCACCGGCTTGCCCACCCGCAGCCGTCGTCGATCCACGGTGAACTCAAACACCCCCGGCTCCAGCCCCATCGACGCCCGCTCCGTACCCGCGCCGTCCGCAAACCCCGCCACCTCCAGGTCCTCCACCTGCCGCAAAAAATCCCGCACCCGTAGCCGTTCCTGAATCACCCGGCCCCCCGGTTGAGTCGCCGTCGACTCTTCCCCTGCACCGCCTTTACCCATCACCCATCCCCCACCCTCCCGCTCCATCACCCACGCCCCCTTCGGATGCCGCAACGCAATCCGTGACGCCACCCCGTACCCCGGCCAACGCAAGCGGTCCGCCAGGACCCGCCGGCCTTCCCATCCCTCCACGACGGAATGCAGGATGTCATTGACCAGCACACGCTCACCTGGCGTCGGAGCAACAACCGCCAAGCCCGCCCCCGCGCGACCCAGCAGGCCAAGACTCACCGACTCCGCCTCCGTTCCTTTCGGTTCAAACGACACCGAGCCGAAGGGAACATTCTGATACCGGTAGCCGGTCGGCGGAGACTTCAGGCGATTCGTCGCGTCCACCACCGGCTCAAGGGCCGGCCCAGAGACAGCGAACCACGCCGGCTCGGTCTGCCACCAACCCGATTCGTCCCGGCGATAAGCCCATCTTTCCGTCGTGCCGCCCGTCACCCGCTCGATCGTGATGCCTTCAAGCCCGTCGAAATCGATAGGTTCCTCCAACAGGCTTTCGGGCTCCACCGCACTCAGCGTCGCCCCGTCGTCCGTTCGCTCACTTTCCGGGTCCATCCCCAAAGACCAGATGGCCATCGCTCCCGCCACCAGGGCCGCCATAAACAAGATCGCCGTTGTCCCGTACCGCATCGCATCACCTCACAATCCAACGACACACACCTTTACACGCTCCGCCGCCGACGCCAACCCATCAACCCCCCACCCAGCAGCACCGCCCCCGGCAACCCGAAGAGCACCGCCAACCGATACGCCCGCAGCTCCCCCTCGCTCATCGCCCTGACCCGCGGCACATCTCCAGCCCGCGGGCTCGTCGCGATCAGCCCGTCTTGCTTCGCCAGCCAGTACACCGTGTTGATGAACAGCTCCGCGTTCCCCGCAAACATCGCCCGCCCGCCCGGCCGTTCCGCCAGCCCCGGCCCCGCCCCCAGCTCCGGGTGAACCCCAAACGTCGTGACCTGATCCGTTGCCCAGATCGGCTCCGCCACCACCGCCAACCGGCCACCGCCCGCACCCGCCTTCTCCGCCGTCGCCCCAATCACAAAACGCTCCGCCGCACCCGACTCGTCAAACTCCGGCACCCGGTTCATCGGTGCCCCCACCGGCACCTCGTACGCCCACGCCCGTCCCGCCCCACCCCCAACGCCCACCTCCACCAGCGTCTCCAACGCCACCCCTGCTCCCGCCGCTTTTTCTTCATCCAGCACCACCGGCGACGGCAAGCTAAACACCGTCCACAGCCCCCGCGTGGCCTGCGCCGCCGCCGCCCCCGCCTCCGTGTCCGCCGCTTCAAAATAATCCGACTTCACCCGCTGCCCCTCGGCCCGCACCACCTCCTGCGCGATCCGCTTGTGCAGTTCCGCCCCGATCCCCCACTCCCGCAACACCCCAACGATCGGCCCCACATCCGCATCCTCCGCTCCCCCGGGCTCGGCTGCTTCAGCGGCCGTGTCTCCGGACCCCAACCGTTCACCGCCCTCACCCGTCACCGCCTGTTGTGCTTGCAGCCGCCCGGGGCTGTACGTCGGGTCGTAGTTCAGGATCGTCAGCACCCCATCCCCCGCCGCCAGCCGCTGCTCGATCAGCTCCGCGATCGCGATTCGCGGGGCTGGGTCCAACGTCGCCGGGTCCCGGTCCGTCGGCGTCCGCATCGGCATCACTACCCACACCATCGCCTCACCCGCCCCGCCCCCCGCCCCCGCCTCCGGCAAGTCTCGTCCCGACCCGACCTGCCACTGTTCTACCCCAAACCCCATCCCCCGCAGCCGACCCGCCACCGACTCCATCACGCCCCGTCGGCTCGACCCCGCCGGCGTCACCGCCGCGATCCCCCGCGTCTTGACAAACACCACCCTCGGCCGACGCTTGATCGCCAACCGCACCAACGCCCCCGTGATCTTCTCCTCCCCCCAGAACAGCCCCTCAGCCCCACCCACCCCACCCACCCCACCGCCCTCATCTCTACCGCTGGCTTGCGCCGCCGCCGCGCTCGCCGCGTTCCCCACCTCCCCCCGGAACAGCTCCCCGATCGGCAGCACCCACGCCCGCTCTTCCGATAGCACCACCACCGTTTCGCTCCGCTGCAGCGTCTCGAAGGCCACCGCGTATTCCTCCGGCACCGCCAACCCCTCCATCGCCGACAACACCGACCGCTCGATCGCCTGCACCGGCGCTGCCGCCGCCTCCGCCGCCAACACCAGCTCCAACGCACGACCTAACGAAGCGTCACGCCCCGCCCCACGCTTCAGCCCCGCCTTGATCCGGGCCAGCTGCGGCAATGCCGACCGCAAGACCCGCATCCGTACCCCGCCCACCGCTCCCCGCAGCGCGATAATCCGTCCCCGGTAGTCCGGCAGCACCCGCTCCCGGTCCAGCATCGCCCGCGCATCGGCCAGTTGCTGCTCCGCCCGTGCCACCTCCGCGATCAGCCCCCGCACCGCGTTTTTCTGCCCCCGCGCTTCATCGATCGACTCGTCCGCCACCATCTCCCGCAGCGGCCCGCTCACTCCGGCCACCGCTTCCGCCAACTGCCCCAGTTCCTCGCTCAAGCCCGTGAGCCGAGCCTGCAACGCCCCGAGCGTATACCCGTATCGATCGTGCAGCGCCGCGTACACCGCGTCACGCCCCGCCGGGTCCGCCACCGGGTCCACCCGCTCGGCCGACACCCACCGGCTCTGCCGCCCGTACTCCTCCGCCAGGTCCATCAGCCGCCGCCGGGCTGTGTCGTCCCCCGTCGTCATCACCACCAAACGCACCGGGCTGTCCAGCCGCTCCAGCACGACCCGCGTCTGCTCCGACAGGCTGTGCCGACGCGTGCTCGTCAGGTCGTACCGCACCCACCCCTTCACGCCCGGCCCCATCCGCTCGTACTGCCACACCACCAACACATTCAACGCCCCCACAATCACCACCGCCGCCACCACCGATACCCCCACGCTCAACGCATATTTCAACCGCCGCTTCCGCAGGCTCGGAACCTCGGCCACCGTCTCGTTCGCAGTCTTGCTTCGCTTACTCAAACGCCACCCCGCTCCCGAATAGCTGCGGGCTCACAGCCCGCAGGCCGCGCATCCGCTGCGTGATTCCAGACCGTTGTGAACTTCCGGGGGTCACTTCCACCGCCTCGCTTCCAACACCTTCACCGCCAAAAACAGAAACAACGCGATCAGGCTCCCGAAGTACACGAAGTTCCGCACATCAATGAGCCCCTTGGCGAAGTCCGCAAACTGCCGATCGACACTTGCGTAGTCCACCGCCTTCCGCACCCCGGGGGTCACGAACGGTGCGTCCCGCACGAAGAACAACGCAAACGTCGGCACCGAAATGATCGCCACCGTCAGCAACAACGCGATCACTTGATTACTGGTCGACGCTGATGAAAACACCCCGATCGCCAGGTACAAACCTGCCACCATCACCAGCCCCAACAGCCCCGTCACCATCGGCCCCGGCTCCGGATCCCCCGCCAGCTCCAGCACCCCCATCATGAAGACCACCGGCAGCAGCATCACCCCGATGAAGCCCATCCCACCAAGCCACTTCCCCAACGCCACCGCCGTATCACTCACCGGCGCGGTCATCAGCCGTTCGTAGGTGCCCGACCGAAGCTCCTCCGACAACGCCCGCATCGACACCGCCGGCACGATGAACACCAGCAGCCACACCGTGTCCGACAGCATCGGGCGTAGCGTCGCCGGTGCTCCGATGTCGAACCGTGTGACGAACAGGATCGCGGTGCCCACCACAAACAGCCCGATCACCACGTACGCGATCGGCGAACAGAACAGCCCCACCCACTCCCGCTGCGCGATCGCCAGGGTCCGCTTCATGCCACCACCTCTTCCCGTTCCCAAGCTGCGGGCTCGCCCTCGATCGCCTCGCTGAACACCCGCTCCAGCACCGAGCCTTCCCGCGACAACTCCCGCACCGCGATACCCGACTCGCCCAGCGCCGACGACACGCCCTCCCGCACATCTGACTTGCCCTTGGGCTGCACCAACACCCGCACCCACCCCACCCCACCCTCACCATCCCCCAAGCCCGCAGATGGCGAAGCCTTCTGCGCGGCTCCGCCTGCTGTCCCCTCCCCGGTCAACAGCTCCACCCTCTCAACCCCCTTCACCCCCTCCAACACCTGCCGCACCCGGCTCGCTCGGCCCTTCGCCTCCACCACCAACGCCGCCCCTCGCGACGCCCGCTCCCGCAGATCGCCCGGCGTCCCCACCGCCACCACCACCCCCCGGTCCACCATCACCACCCGGTCCGCCGCCTTCTCCACCTCCGGCAAAATGTGCGATGACAACACGATCGTGTGCTTGCCCTTCAACCGCTCGATCAGGTTCCGGAACGCCCGCACCTGCACCGGGTCCAGCCCCGACGTCGGCTCATCCAAGACCAGCACCGGCGGGTCGTGCATCAACGCCTGCGCCAGTCCCACCCGCTGCCGGTTCCCCTTGCTCAGCCCGCCGATAGCCCGCCCGATGATCCGCTCCAGCCCGCACCACTCCGTCAGCTCCTCGATCCGCCGCTTCCGGTCCCCACGCCGCATCCCGAACAGCCGCCCGATGAAGTGCAGGTACTCCCGCGACCGCATCTCCCCGTACAACGGCGTCGACTCCGGCAGATACCCGATCTGGGCCCGCGTCGCCTCCGACTCTGTCATCACGTCCTTCCCACCCACCAGCGCCGTCCCCGTCGTGGCCGGCAGATACCCGGTCAGGATCCGCAGCGTCGTCGTCTTCCCCGCCCCGTTCGGCCCCAGCAGCCCCACCACCTCCCCCGCGGGCACCTCAAAGCTCACCCCCCGCAGCGCCGCCGTCGGCCCAAACCATTTTGTGAGCTGTTTCACCTCAATCATCGAGCCCGGCATTTTACCAGAATCAAGGCTTTACCCCTCATGAGTGGGGTGATCTAAGCGAAGCGAACCCCGCTAACGCACCCGCTGCTTGCTAGCTCTTGGGCGTTAAGCCATATCCCGTCCCGGGTAAGTACTGCCGAACCCCCAGATAGAGGAACACTAGCCCCCCAATCGGCGGGACTACCAGCGTGGTCAGCACCCACCAGTACTCAGACACTGCACCCACGTGTGGTAGCACCAGGCCCAGGATGAGCCCGCCGAGGAACGCCGAGCCCCAAATCCCGACCAACACCCAGATCACAAGCATGACGCAACGAACCATCATTGGTTTTGATCACTGCTCCTCTGTGGGCTTCGTCTCAGTACCTTCCTTCGGCTGCATCTGAATATCCAAGCGATCCACGTGTAGCATAAGGCACACGAGTCGCGCCCAGAAGTACGGGCCGAGAGTGAACACAAGGACATTCAGGATGACGCCTGGTATCTGCTTGTAGAAGACGATCTGCGGGACGAAATCGGCGAGGAAGTAGACGGGGAAGTTGGCGAGCCGGAGGAGCCGAGAGGGCAGATCGAGCCAGACCATCACGAAGTCGTTCTCGAACAGGAACGTGTAGAGCAGCAGGCTGGTCAGCACCGCGAGCGTGTTGGCCACCGCAATGATGCGTCCAGCGGGAATTTGTTTTGTGAACAACTTCACAGTGTGTTTCGTGTGGTAGACGGGCCCTTGACTTCGTGGCTATCGGGCGATGATTGCGAGTGCCGTCAGGACTTAAAAAGCGGCGAAGAACCAGTCACGCGCTATTGCCAGTCTCGTCGAGCGTAAAACGGGCCAATTGACGGCTGCTCATGCGTGAACGCCATAGTCCATGTCATTGCATGATCACAGATGTATACGTCATTCGCTAGCGCGCTGAGGTCTGGATATTGATCATGTGGCTCGAGCGAGTACATCTCTTCGAGGTCCTCGTCGAAGGCGAAGGCACCTGCTGGCTCACTTGCCTTGTAGGCCTGAACGGCAGGTTCTCCTTCGAGGCTCTTTGACAGATTGAAACTGAAAGCATGCCACTTGTAGCCGTTAAAAACCCACACACCTTTGACAGACTTAACACCCTGGCAAAATGCCTGTAGCCATTCGTTTTGAATGACCCATCGCGCCTTACGCTCTTCCACTGCCTGTAAGTGAGATACGGCGGAATCGGCGATGGCGTTGTACAGCTCCATGTCAAAAGCGTTTACTTGGAGCGAACCCAGAATGCCCCGACGGCGGTGAGGAGCCAGCCGAGGATCATGCAGAGGCCGCCGATGGGGGTGAGGTAGCGCAAGGGGTGGGTGGCGTCGTCGGCGAGGGTGTTGGTTTCGGTGAGGACGAAGTAGTACAGGGAGCCGGAGAAGAGGACGACGCCGGTGAGCCAGGACCACCAGGCGGCGTGGAGGAGGATGGCCTTGGATTTCGTCTGGGCGAGGTAGAGGGCAAGGGCGAAGCCAGCGGCGGCGTGGACGAGGTGGTAGCGGCTGGCGGAGTTCCACCAGGCCCAGGGGTCGTAGCCGAGGCCGGTGCCTTCGAAGCGGTTGAGGGAGTGGGCGCCCATGGCGCCGAGGGCGACGGCGGAGGCGCCGACGAGGCCGGAGAGGGTGAGCTTGAGTTGCATGGGGGGATGGTAGGGGCGGAGGTAAGGCGGGTGGGGTGGGGGGGAGGTTGTGGCGGGACGGCCGGGGCGACACACCCCGGCTCGCTGGGGGTGAGGTCATGCGGTGACAGGCAGGGCTTGATGGAGGGCGCTGAGGAGTTGGTCCACTTGGGTGTCGGTCCAGTCGGCGCGGAGGGAGAGTCGGACGCGGGCGGTGCTGGGGGCGACGGTGGGGGGGCGGATGGCGGGGGCGAAGACGCTCAGGTCGCGGAGGCGGGCGGCGAGGGCGAGTGCGGACTCTGGGGTGCCGGTGATGAGGGGGATGATGGGGGTGGGGTGCTTCGGCTTGGCCGAGAAGGGGAGCAGGTCTTGGGGGATGGCGTCGAGGACGCGGTGGGTGATCTCGGCGAGGCGTTGTGGGTGGTGGGGTTCGGTTTGGAGGACGTCGAGCGCGGCACCGATAGCAGCGATCTGGGTGGGGGGGACGCCGGTCGAGTAGATGAAGGGGCGGGCGGTGTTGATGAGCGTGTCGATGACGAGTTGGGAACTGGTGACGAGTCCGCCGAGGGAGCCGAGGGCTTTGGAGGCGGTGGAGATGGTGATGGGGATCTGGCCAGCGACGTGTTGGGCTTCGGCGAGGCCGGCACCGGTGGGGCCGAGGACGCCGGTGGCGTGGGCCTCGTCGACGATGAGGGTGGCGTGATAGCGGTCGGCGATTTCGAGGAGGGCGGGGAGGTCGGCGGTGGTGCCGTCCATGGAGAAGACGGCGTCGGTGACGATGAACAACTCGGCGTCGGGGGCGCGTTGTTGGTGGGCCTTGTCGAGCTTGCGGTCGAGGGCGGCGTAGTCGCGGTGGGGGAAGGTGCGGGTGGTGACGCGGTCGATACGGCTGGCGTCGAGGAGGGAGGCGTGGTTGAGTTTGTCGTGGAAGACGGTGTCGCCGGGCTGGGTCAGGGTGCCGAGGACGGCAAGGTTGGCGGTGTAGCCGGTGGGGAAGAGCAGGGCGGCTTCGGCGTGCTTGAAGGCGGCGAAGCGGGCTTCGAGTTTGTCGTGTGCGGTGAGGTGGCCGGCGACGAGGCGGGAGGCGGTGGCGCCGGTGCCGAGGGTGAGGGCGGCGTCGGCGGCGGCCTGTTTGAGGGTGGGGTGTTGGGCGTGGCCGAGGTAGTCGTTGGACGCGGCGTTGAGGAGGGTTTGGTTTTGGTGGGTGACGGTGGGGCCAGGCGCGGGCAGGGGGGATAGGGACCGGCGGAGGCCGTCGGCTTGGCGCTGATCGAGGGTCTGTTGGAGCCGGTCTGTAAGCCGTTTGGGGAGTGACACGGTGAACGGCAAGGAAAGAAGTGGTGGGCGGGCGGCTGCGGGCTGTGAGCCCGCAGCTATTGGGGTCAGGAAGCGGGTGGGGACGGTGGGGTGGGTGGGGCAGGTGGGGCGTCGGTGGGCTCGTCGAGGAGGGAGTCGAGGTCGGCGGCGGAGTTGTCGGCCTGGTCGGCTTGGGCGAGGGTCTGTTTCATCAGACGTCCGACCTTGAACTTGACGGTGCGCTTGGCGGGGACCCAGACGCGTTCGAGGGTCTTAGGGTTCTGGGCTCGGCGGGCGCGGCGAAGCTTGACCTCGAAGACGCCGAAGTCGCGGAACTCGAGGCGGTTGCCTTTGCCGAGCTCGATGATGATGTTGTCGAGGAAGGACTGGACGGTCTGTTTGACGACGACGCGTTTTTGGCCGGTGGCCTCGGCGATGTGGTCGATGAGTTCTTTTTTGGTGACGGTAGCCATGCGCAGGAGGGGATCAGGGGTTCGGGGACGGGTTCGTGGGCCGGGTGGTTGGGTTGTTGATCCGGAGCAGGCGTCGTACGGCCTGGGGTGTTTCTTTCAGGGGCCGTACGCGGAAGTGATACCCCGAAAGTATGGCCGGGGGGTGGGGTGGCGTCAAGCGTCAACTGTTTTTGGGGCAGCAGATTAGGGGGTCTCTTGCGGCCTCTCTTGTGATGTGGGGGGTGGGCGGTCTAGGATGAGCGGATGGCGATCGATGCGGCGAAGTTGGCGATTGTGCACTACCCGGCGGCGGTGCTGCGGGAGCGTGCGGCGGACGTGCCGGCGGTGGACGACGGGGTGCGGGCGGTGGCGGAGCGGATGCTGGAGCTGATGCACGCGGCCCCGGGGGTGGGGCTGGCGGCGCCGCAGGTGGGGCTGCCGTGGCGGCTGTTTGTGGCGAACCCGACGGGCGAGGCGGGGGACGACCGGGTGTACATCAATCCGGAGTTGGTGGACGCGAGCCGGGAGGCGGAGAGCCAAGAGGAGGGGTGCCTGAGCCTGCCAGAGGTGCGGGCGCAGGTCGCGCGGCCGAGGGGGATCACGATCAAGGCGCTCGGGATGGACGGCGAGCCGTTCACGGAGACGGACGACGGGCTGCTGGCCCGGATCTGGCAGCACGAGACGGACCACCTGGATGGCGTGTTAATCCTGGACCGGATGACGCGGATTGAAAAGATCGCGAACCGGCGGGCGGTGAAAGCATTGGAGGCGGCGGGTGCGTGAGCGTCTTGGGAATTGCGGGCTGTGTGGGTGGGTGGTGGCGGTGATGCTGATGGTGGTGAGTGGTGCGAGCGGGGAGGACGTGTTGGATGTGCGGGGCCCGGTGGTGGGGGTGGATGATCCGCGTGAGCCTTACGGGAGTGTGCCGTTCCCGCGGGTGTTGGCGGAGATGGACATGCAGGGCGAGCCGGAGGCGCCGGCGGAGGTGGGTGGGCCGTTCATTGTGAGCTATCGCAACGGGCTGATCGGGATGTCGGGGACGTTTGTGGCGTTGCCGGCGGACCCGCGTGCAGGGCGGTCGCGGGGCCGATCGGACGCGGCGCGGGGGCTGGTGCGTTCGGCGGAGCGGGGGCTGAAGGAGCAGGAGAAGGCGGGGGAAATCGAAGACCTGGACCGGCTCGCGGACTGGCCGGGGCACGTGGGCCCGGTGGGTGAGCCGACGGCGGCGTACTTCGGGCTGTACAGCTACCGGGCACTCAGCGAGGAGCGTCGGCTGATCGTGGTGGGCGTCTCGCGGCAGACGGGTCAGATGACGCTGCGTCTGTCGTACCCGGTCTCGGAGACGGAGCAGGCGGAGCGGCGGGCGAGCGAGCTGATGTTGGACTGGGGGTACCTGCTGCTGCGCGGCCGCCAGCCAGCCGACAGCGACCGTCGGCGGGGCTGAGGTGACCAGCTGTGTTGTGGGGTGTCAGGCTTAGCGGGTGCCGAGGCGTTCGAGCTTGTGGGACACGGCCCGGCCAGCCTTATGGGCAGCGTCGGCGATCACGGCGTAGAGGTCTTCGCCGGTGGCTTCGACAGCGAGGGGTTGCTGACCGGCGATGCGGGCTTCGATGGTGCAGCGTTGATCGTTAGAGCCGTGCTTCTGGGCGTTGTCGTCACGGAGGTGGACCTCGACGCGGGTGACGCGGTCTTCGACGTGTCGGAAGGCGCTGTGGATGCGCTCCTCGGCGTGTTCGACGAGGGCGGGGCTGGTATCGACGTCGCCGAAGTTGACCTGGATTTTCATGGGAGGGGTCCTTGCAGAAGGGAGAGGAAAAGGACGGTGGCGGGAGCGGGTCGGCCGCCGGTTTGGACCGACCAGCGTAACGCGCTGGGGCTCGGCTTGTCGGGCGGGCCCTGCGGTTGGCGGTGGTGCTACGATGTGGGGTTTAAAGGGGTTCAACGCTCACGATGTCGATCCGGTTCCGCTGCTACTCCTGCCTGAAAAAGATCGCCTGCCCCGAGAAGGGGATGGGGCTGTACCTGGCGTGTCCGCACTGCGGGGCCAGGGTGCGGGTGCCGATCCCCGCAGACCTCGGCGAGTTCACGGTCGAACAGATCAAGGCCAACCAGAAAGCTCAGATCAAGCGGGCGAAGAAGAAACAGCAGGGCGGTTCGGATCGCCCCGACCGACCGACACCGCAGCCCGAGGCGGAACTCCCCGTGGCGCGGATCAAGCGGGTTGGCCCGGCGGAGCCGGCGTCGGAAGTGGTGCCCAACGCAGAGCCGGGTGTGGAGGAAACGCCGGTCGCTCGGCCGAAGGAGCCGCCGAAGGTTCACCCGGCGGCGGACGAGCCGGACATGCTGGAGGTGGAGATGGCCGGGGGCGAGGAGGGACCGAACGAGACGGACGACCTGCTGGCGTCGCTTGCGCGTGCGGCGGGGGATGATGAGGAGTCCGAAGACGCTGATGGTGGGCTGGATATGGCCATGGAGTACGAGTCGACCGAGGACTCGGGTCAGCGCGAGGAACCGGACACCGACGGGGTCCCGCCGGAGCTCGTGGGTGAAGACGACGGCGGTGAGGCGGCGGACCTGTTGGCAGAGCTCGCGGCGGCGGCGGAAGACGACGAGCTGGCCGTGCGTTCCAAGGGGTCTAAGGACAAGGGCGAGTCGCGCGGCCGGCGAAGCGGGCGGCGGCGATGACGCTCGATGGGCCGTTGAGTGTGATCCTGCCGGCGGCGGGTAAGGGGCGGCGGTTCTCGGCCGATGGGGTGGCGTCGGCATCGAAGATCGAGTTCGAGCTCGCAGGCCGTGCGGCGTTCCTGCACACGATCGATCGCTTCCTGGAGCGGGGGGATGTCGGGCAGATCATCCTGGCGGTGGACCCGGACGGGTACGACACGCTCGAGCAGCGCTGGGGCGAGCAGCTGGCGTTTATGGGGGTGGAGTTGATGCCGGGCGGCCGGGCTGAGCGTTGGGAGACGGTGCAGTTGGCGTTGGATCGTGTGTCGAGCGATGCGCGGTATGTCGCGGTGCATGATGCGGCGCGTCCGTTGGTGAGTAGTACGCTCATCGAGCGAGTCGTGAGCACGCTGCAGGATGCGGAGCTGACGGCACCGGAGGTCGCGGGGGTCGTGCCGGGGTTAGCGGTCGCCGATTCGTTGAAGCGGGTCGAGCCGACCGAGTCTCAGCAGCCGGCCGATCGGGCCGATGACATCCTCGGGCTGATCGATAATGGTGATGAGCGAAACGCGGGGGCCGCGCCTCCGGTGCAGCGTGTGGTCGAGGCGGTGGCGCGTGAGTCGCTGGTCGGGGTGCAGACGCCTCAGGTGTTCCGGGCCGGGGTGTTGCGTGAGGCGTACCGCACGATCGCGTCGCAGCCGCCGGAGGGCATCACCGACGACGCCGGGCTAGTGCAGCGGTTGGGGCACCCGGTGTGGGTCGTCGAGGGCGAGCCGATCAACTTCAAGATCACCCGGCCCGACGACGCCCGTCTTGCCGAGGCCTGGTTGAGTCAGGGCCGAGCCAAAGCCGAGCAGGCCGACGCGGTGCGTGAGCTGTTTGGCGACGATGATGAAGACTGAGCCTAGTCAGGCCCTAGTCAGGCCCGCGTGAGGCTCTCGCGGTCCAGCATGTGCCGTAGCGTCTGACACACCAGCTCCACCGACGGCCGGTCCAGGCCGTTAAAGAAAGGTAGCGCCACCGTCCGCCCGCTCACCGACTCCGCGATCGGGAACATGCCTTCGGTATAGCCGAAGGCTTTTCGGTAGAACGGCTGCAGGTGGATGCACGGGAAGTAGTTGCTCGCCCCGATCTCGTGCCGCCGAAGCCCGGCGATTACGCGGTCCCGGCTCTCCGAGTCGTAGCTCGGCCCAAGCCGAACCACAAACACAAACCACGACATGTCCTGCTCACACCCGTCGGGCACGTTCGGCAGCACCACGTCCGGCAGGTCCATCAGGCAGTGCATGTACCAGCCCGCGACCTGCCGCCGACGCTCGAGCATGGCATCCAGCCGATCGAGCTGGGCGACCCCGAGCGCCGCCGCGATCTCGGACAAGCGATAGTTGTAGCCCAGCCGCTGGTGCGACAGCCACGTGCCCGCGTTGCTCACCGTGCCGCCCGCGCCCGTGTCGAACTGGGCCGAGCCCCGCCCTTGGTTCCGCAGGCTCCGGCACATCTCGGCAAGCCGATCGTCGTCCGTCACGATCATCCCGCCTTCGCCGGTGGTGATCTGCTTGTTGGGGTAGAAGCCGAACACGCCGGCACGCCCGAACGAGCCGATCGGTCGGCCGTGGTGCTTCCCGCCCAGACCCTCGCAGCAGTCCTCGATGAAGAGCAGCTCGTGCTTGCGGGCGACCGCCTCCAGGTCCGACATCCACGCGGGGTTGCCGAACACCTCGACCGCAACAATCGCCTTGGTCTTCTCGGTGATCGCCGACTCGACCCGCTTCGGGTCCAGGTTCAGCGACTTCGGGCAGATGTCCACAAACACCGGCGTCGCCCCCGCCATCAGGATGCAGTTCGCCGACGCGATAAACGAGAACGGCGTCGTGATCACCTCATCCCCCGGCCCCACACCGCTGGCCAGCAGCACCGCGTGCAGCCCCGCCGTCCCCGACGACACCGCCACCCCGTGACGCCTCCCGCACACCGCCGCCAACCGCTGCTCGAACTCTTCCTGCTTCGGCCCAATACTCAGCCGACCCCCACGCAACACCTCCGTCACCGCACGGACCTCCGCCTCCGTGATGTCCGGCGACGACAAGGGGATCTCACTGCTCTGCTTCATGTTCAATGCAACCTTCTCAAGACACGCCCCCGCACCATCACGCGTTACTGAACCGTCGGCAAAACCGCCGCCAACGCCTCATCAATCAGCCCCGCCTCCTTCAGCCACCGCCACGCCAGCTGCGTCCGCAGCGAGTCCCCGACCCTGCCCGCACCCTGAACCAGCGACCCCAACCGCTCCACATCCCCCTCCTCCAACGCCATCCCATGCGTCGCCCGCAGCGCCAGCACCAGGTCCGCCTCGGTCCGCAGCAGACCGGTCGGCAGCGTATCCAGAATCATCTGTGCCCCGTCCGCCGACACGCCCTCCGCGATACACGCCAGCAACACCGCCCGCCGCATCGCCGCGACGCCGTCGTCGATCACCCCGTCCGTCTTGTACCGCCCCAGCACCGACGCCAACCCCGCCACCGCCGCATCCCTGTCCGCCGCCAGCCACAGCCGCGCCGCCTGCAACGCCAACGCCGACCTCGGCTCGATCTGCTCCGGCCGTCCCTCTTCGACGCGGTCCACCGCCCAACCCAATACCCCTTCGCGTGTCGAGTCTCCCACCGAGGCCGCGTACTCCACCGCCCAGCTCAACGCCACGGGCCGACCATCGGTAATGATCGCACGCAGCGCCGCGATCAGCGGCTGCACTTCCTCATCCAGCCTCTTCCCGTGAAAGCGAACTTTCGCCGCTCGGCCGGCCTCGCCCAGCAGCCCCACCAACCCGCCGACGCGGTGCCGCTCGCTGTTCATCGCCTCGAACACACCCAGCGGCGTCCCTGGCAGCGTCCTTAACGCCAACATCCCCAGCTCAATCATCCGCAGCTTATCCTCAGCCTCCACCGCCGCCGCCCACCACTGCTCCCACAGCGCCCCCGAACCCTCCATCTTCAGCCACATCGCCGCCCCCAAGGCCGCCGGCCCCGCCGCGTCCTCAACCCCCCGCTTCTCCGCCAGCCCCAGCACCCAGGGCCCCGCCCCCTTCAGCCAATGCCGACGCACCGTGTTCGCCAGCATCACCTCCACCAACGCCCGCTCCCGCACCGGCCGTGTCGCCAGCCAGTCCAACGCCGGCAGCCCACTGTCATCCTCCATCGCCACCAGCAGCAACGCCGCCAACCCCCGCTGCCCCGCCGACTCCTCCTCCATCGCCCGCCGGACAAAACCCACATCCCCCCGCCAACCCTCAGCCACCAACTGCACCGCGATTAGACACTTCACCCCGTCATCCAGCCCGTCCCACGCCAGCAGCTGCTCCGCCTTCTCCCGCGGCAACAGGCCCTCGTCCAACGCCGCCCCGATGACCTCCCACCGCTGCTCCGCCCGCTCAAAACCCTCCAGCCAGGACAGGTCGATCTCCCTTGGCTCCGCCAACTCCGCCAGCCCCATCACGCCGTGCATCCGCAGCCCGACATCCCGGCTACCGACCAGCCGCTCAAACACCGGACGCACCGCCGGGTCTTCCAACGCCCGCAGCGAACGCAGCAGCGAGTCCCGCACCTCGCTCTGCCCCCGCCCCGGGGCCGGCCGTGTCGCCCGCCACAGCAGATGCCCCGCCGCTTTCGCCGTCGCCTCCCGCTCCGCCGTGTCCGCCCGCGCAGCCTCCCACGGCACACCCGCCGCCCCCGTCAGCAGCAACCCCAACACACCGATCCGCCAAACATCCAAGCCGTATCTCGACATCCGACTAGCATAATCCAACTCACACGCTCCCACCCCATCCGTAATCCACCCCTAACTCACCCGTCAGGCTCCCGCCCGTGCCCTACGAACGCGACAACATCGCCGCCCTCGCCCCCTACGTCCCCGGCGAACAGCCGTCCTGGGCCGACACCGCCCATCCTGTCCGCCCCACCCTCAAGCTCAATACCAACGAGAACCCCTACCCGCCCGCCGACCCCGTCCTCAACACGATCCGCGAGCTCCCTGCCGAGGCCCTCCGCCTCTACCCACCCCCGCGTGCCGACGCGTTCCGCCAGGCCGCCGCCGCCGTCCACGACCCCACCCACAGCCTCACCCCCGACCACATCCTCGCCACCAACGGCGGCGACGAGCTGCTCCGCCTCCTGATCACCACTACCTGTCCTCCCGCGGGCATGCGGGCCGGCATCGGCGCGACCTCGCCGACTTACTCCCTCTACCCCGTCCTCGCCGCCATCCACCCCGCCCCCCTCACCGAGATCCCCCGCGACTCCGACACCTTCGCACCCCCGCCCGCACAAGCCCTCGCCCACGCCTGGAACGACGCCGGCTGCTCCCTCGCCTTCTTCGTCAACCCCCACGCCCCGTCCGGCCGTCTCGAATCGCTCGACTACCTCCGCACCCTCGCCGACCAGTTCGAGGGCCTACTCGTCATCGACGAGGCCTACGTCGACTTCGCCCCGCGCCACGCGATCCCCCTCGTCCAGGAACGCCGCAAAAACGTGGTCATCCTCCGCTCCCTCTCCAAGGGCTACGCCCTTGCCGGCCTCCGCTTCGGCTATGCCATCGCCCACCCCGACCGCATCACCGCCCTCGACAAGGCCCGCGACTCCTACAACACCGACATCCTCAGCCAGGTTGCCGCCACCGCCGCCCTCCAGCACCGTGACCTCGCCGAACAAAGCTGGCAGGCCGTGATCAGCGAGCGCACCCGCCTCACCGACGCCCTCACCGCCGCCGGCTGGCGCACCTGGCCGTCCCACTCCAACTTCATCCTCACCCAACCTCCCCAACCCAGCCCCGCCAAAGCCAAGTCCATCTACGAAGACCTCAAAGCCAACGACATCCTCATCCGCTACTTCAACACGCCCGGCCTCGCCGACAAGCTCCGCATCTCCATCGGCACCCCCGACCAGACCACCCAACTCCTGACCGCCCTCAACATTTAGCCCCGGGTCAATGACCCGGGGCCGTGCCGCCACACCCTACCCCTCACCGCGATCAACCCCATGCCACGCTCCGCCTCCCTCACCCGCAACACCAACGAAACCCAGATCGCCCTCGAACTCAACCTCGACGGCGGTCCCATCGAGCTCAATACCGGCGTCGGCTTCTTCGACCACATGCTCCACCACATCGCCAAGCACGGCCGACTCGGCCTCACTATCCAAGCCACCGGCGATATCCACATCGACGACCACCACACCGTCGAAGACACCGGCCTCACCCTCGGCCAAGCCCTCAAAGACGCCCTCGGCGACAAACGCGGCATCGAACGCTACGGATCCGCCGCCATCCCCATGGACGAAACCCTCGCCCGTGTCGCCCTCGACCTCTCGGGCCGACCGCACCTGGTCTACCACGCCGAGTACCAATCGTTCGGCGACGACCCCGCCTCCATCGGCCGCTTCGACGTCCAGCTCGTTCAGGAGTTCTTCCAGGCCGTCGCCAACGCCGCTGCCATGAACCTCCACATCGAAGTGCCCTGGGGCACCAACAACCACCACATCGCCGAGGCCATCTTCAAAGCCTTTGGCCGAGCCCTCCGCGACGCGGTGGCGATCACGCACAGCGATATCCCGTCCACCAAGGGATCGCTGTAAAACAACGCCATGCCCTCAACCGCCGCCCAACGCGCTCAGCACGAATCCTGGCTCCTCCAACTCACCAATATTCCCACCGCCGCCGGCCGCGAGGACGCCGTCGTCCAATGGATCACCGCCTGGACGAAGCGCCGCAAAGACCTCGCCCTGACGCCGGACCAGCACGGCAACCTCCAACTCACCCACACCAAAGCCCCCGACACCGACACCCCGCTCTTCATCACCGCCCACCTCGACCACCCCGCCTTCGTCGCCACCGCACTCGATCCCGACGGCAAAACCCTCCATGCCGACTTCCGCGGCGGCGTCCACGACGAGTACTTCGTCGGCACCCAAGTCCGCCACGCCCCATCCGGTGCCGTTGGCACCATCACCGACCTCGAACAGGCCCAGCCCGACAAACGCGTCACGGTTCTATTTAAAAAGCCTATCGCCGCCGCTCGCGGCGACGTGCTGACCTGGCACCTCCCCGACGCGGTGATCAAGAAGAATCATTTGCACGCCCCCGCCTGCGACGACCTCGCCGCGGTCGCCGCCGCCCTCAGCGCCCTCGACCTCCTGCGCAAACACCAGCCGCGCACGGATGTCCGCCTCCTCTTCACCCGTGCCGAAGAGGTCGGCTTCATCGGCGCACTCGCCGTCGCCAAGTCTCGGTCCATCCCCCGCAAGGCTCGCCTTCTCTGCCTCGAGAACTCCAAGGCCTTCGCCGAGTCTCCCCTCGGCGGCGGCCCCATCGTCCGCGTTGGCGACCGCACCTCCGTGTTCACCCCCGCCCGCACCGACGCCGCCGCCCGCGCCGCAGCCCAACTCGCCGAGGACGACGCGTCTTTCAAGTGGCAGCGCAAACTCATGCCCGGCGGCACCTGCGAAGCCACCGCCTTCAACGCCTTCGGCTACGCCGCCACCTGCCTCTGCCTCCCCCTTGCCAACTACCACAACATGGCCCCCTCCACGGATCGTCACCTCGCCAAGATCGCCCCCGAATCCATCCACCTCGACGACTACCACGGCCTGATCAGGCTCCTCCACGTCATCGCTACCACTCCCGAGTCTCTCGAAATCAATCCAAAAAACACGCCGCTCCGGCACCGCCTCACACAACTGCTTAAGTCCCGTCGAAACCTGCTCGACGCCTCGGCCAATCCTGCGCCCTGAACCGCCGTTCAACCCCACCCCTCACCCCCCAAAACCGCGCAACCCCTGCGCGTCCACCCTTGCGCCCTGCGCAATCCACCGGTTTCCCCCACAACCGAAGGCGTTGCAGACAGGCATAGCTGAAGCTCAGATTGAAACGCGAAAACCCCTTGTTTAGTCAGTCAAAATCGTAATTCGGACCGGATCAAAACCACCCCGAAACACCCTCTGGCACCGGCCTTGCCTATCTCCTGTGAGCGAAATCCCTCCGCCCGCAGGAGCCTCCCGTGCCCCAGACCGAAGACACAACCCAGCCCCGCACAACCTGGCTCAACCTCCTGAGCAGTTCGATTGCTGGTGACAGCACCAACGATCTCGGCGCCCGCATCCGTCGCCTCGCTGAGCACGCCGCTGCCGAACACCTCACGGCGAACAACGCTGCCGACGCTCTGATCGACCGCCCCCAGCCCAACTCGTTCCCCCACCCCTCCACTACGGGCCGGCACGGACGCCGACCCTATGCCCAGCACATCTCCGAGTCGTCATTCCATCCCGGAAACGACCACGGAACCGCCGCAAAGGAGTGCGGCTGATGTACTACGGCCTCTCCCTCTCCGCTTCGGGCGTCCTGGTCAACACCACCAGCCAGGACGTCTATGCCAACAACCTCGCCAACGTCGAGACCATCGGCTTCAAGCCCATGATGCCCGGCGTCCGGCAGCGACCCCCCGAGTCACAAGAAGACCCCGCGCCCTTCGGCACCGCCAACGAACTGCTCGACAAGCTCGGCGGCGGCGTCTTCTCCGCTCCCATGACCACCGGCTTCAAGGCCGCTCCCCCCGAATCCACCGGCCGACCCCTCGACGCCGCCCTCACCGGCAACGACACCTTCTTCGCCGTCCGTGTCACCAACCCCAACACCGGCGACACCACCACCCAGCTCACCCGCAACGGCCGATTCCTCCCCAACTCCGTCGGGCAGCTCGTCACCACCGGCGGTCACCTCGTCCTTGACCCCAACGACCAGCCCATCACCATTGACCCCAACCTCGGCAACGCCCGCATCGACGCCACCGGCCGGATCATCCAGGACCAGCAGGCCATCGCCCAGGTCCAGGTCACCCGCGTCCCCGATGCCGCCACCACCCTCCGGCCCGCCGGCGACAACACCTTCGCCTTCCGCGGCGAAGACAACCGCCAACCGCTCACCGCCTTCGGCCTGCTCCCCAAACACGTCGAAACCTCCGGTGCCTCGCCCATCAGCACCCTGAACCAGATGATCGCCGCCACCAAGGCCGCCAACGGCAACGCCTCCATGATCCGCTACCAGGACACCATGATGGACCGCGCCATCAACACCCTCGGCCGCGTCGCCTAGTCAGGCTTGAGGCTTGAGCCATGAGGCTTGAGTCCAGGCAGAAACCCCGAACCCAACACGCTCAAGCCTCACCCCTCACCCCTCAAGCCTCCACACTATGGCCGTCGAAGCCCTCCATTCCGCCGCCTCCGGCATGACCGCTCTGTCCACCCAGATCGATGTCATTGCCAACAACATCGCCAACGTCAACACCACCGGCTTCAAGGCCTCCCGCGCCAACTTCGAAGACCTGCTCTACCAGCAACGCGAGCAGCCAGGCGTCGAGAACGGCGACGGCCCGCAGAACCCTGCACTGCTCCAGGTCGGCCTCGGTGTCCGTGTGTCGAACACCCAGTTCGACTTCGGGCAGGGTTCGATCGAAGTCACCAACCGGTCGCTCGACCTGGCGGTCGAGGGCGACGGGCTCTTCCGCGTCACCGTGGCCGGCGACCGCACGATCGACAACGTCGGCTATACCCGGGCCGGCAACTTCTTCGTCAACCGCGACAACCAGGTCGTGCTCGGCAACTCCGAGGGCGCCATCCTCGACCCACCCATCGAGATCCCCGACGACGCCGTGGGCATCAGCATCTCGCCCGACGGCATCTTCACTGCCATCGACTCCCAGCAGAACACCACCGAGCTCGGGCAGATCCAGCTCGCCACCTTCGTGAACCCCTCGGGCCTGAAGTCCATCGGCGGCAACATCTTCGTCGAAACCGAAGTCTCCGGGCCTCCTGTCGTGGGCAACCCCCTGGAGGGCCAGCTTGGCGGCATCGCCCAGGGCCAGCTCGAAGCCTCCAACGCCGACCCCGTCACCGAACTCGTCTCGCTGATCAAGGCCCAGCGTGCCTTCGAGCTGAACTCGCAGACCATCCAGGCCGCCGACGAAACCCTGTCGGTCGTCTCCAACCTCCGCCGGTTCTAAACCGACCCCTGACGGCTAACCCGAACCATGCGTATCACCCTCGCCCCCATCCTGACCGCCGCCGCCTGCGTCTGGGCTTCCACCCACGCCGTTGCCGAGGCCGAGACCTGCCGTATCCGCCTGCTCCAACAGGCCGGCACGCCCGATGGCCTGGTCACGCTGGACGAGATCGCCGAGCTCACCGGCCCGCGTGCCCAGGCCCTTGCCGACCTGCAGCTCACCACCATCGAACGCCCCGGCGGCACCTACACCCTCGACCTGATCACCGTCCGCGAGCAGCTCGCCCAGGCCGGCGCGAACTGGGCGTTCATCGACCTCGTCGGTGCCAACCGGATCACTATCACCCGCCTCACCGAAGACGCCGCCCGCACCAGCGATCAGCCCACCCCCGCCGCCGCCAACCCGTTCGGCTCTCCCGGCATCGACCGCGATCAGCCCGCGACGGTCCGCGACGCCGTCGTTCTTGCACTCGCCGATCACCTCCGCCTGCCCGCCGAAGAACTCGAGCTGACCTTCCGGCCACGCGACACCGACACGTTGGACGGCTCCGTCCTCGACGGCACCCGCGTCGTCATCCAGCCCTCCGGCAGCGACCGCTTCTACGCCAAGCTCTACCCCGGCGGCACCACCGCCGACCCGTCGCTCGCGGCCAACGGCTACCGCTTCTCGACCCCGCCGCGTTCCATCATCGTCCGTGCCGCCCGCCGTGTCCCCGTCCTCGTCGCTAAGCAGCCCGTTACCCGGGGCACCGCGCTCGTGCAGGACCACCTCACGCCCGGCCACACCCTCATCCCCGTCGACGAAGAGCCGCCGCTGACCGACCCCCGGCTGTTCCAGAACCGGCTCGCGGTCCGCAACCTCCAGCCCGGCGACCCCATTACCGCCGAGTCGGTCCTCGCCCCCAAGCTCGTCAAGCGCAACCAACTTGTCGAGATCGAAGCCCGCGTCGGCTCGCTCATCGTCACCCAGGTCGGCCGGGCCCGCGACGACGGCGTCCTCGACCAGGTCATCCGCATCCAACGCACCGACTCCCGCGACATCATTCACGCCCGCGTCGTCGGCAACCGACGCGTCGTCCTCACCCCCCCCGGCTCCCCATGATGACCTCCATCCGCTTCGTTTCTGCTGCGCTACTTGCGATCCTGCCTGTCATCACCAACGGGCAAACCGCGGATGCGCCAGCCCCCCCCGTCCCCTTCGACTCCTCCCTCTACCTCAACCCCAACCACAACGCCGCCGCCGCCCGCTTCGGCCAGCCTCCCGTCATCCCCGGCTTCACCCCCAAGATCAACCCCCACATCGGCGCGATGAGCCTCGCCGTCGTCACCCAGCCCGAGCCCACGCTCTATCGCGTCAACGACCTGATCACCATCATCGTCCGCGAGTCGTTCGAGTCCTCTTCTGATGCCCAGCTCGACACCGAGAAAGAGGTCAACATCGAGGGCGAGATCAGCGAGTTTCCCCGCCTGACGCTTTCCGACCTCGCCGACTTCCAGCTGGTCCCCAACACCTTCCCCAACGGTCGACCCGCCCTCGGCGTCGAGTTCTCCAGCGAGTTCGAGGGCTCCGGCACCGCCGGCCGTCGCGACACCATGACCGGCCGGATCACCGCCCGTGTCATCGACGTCAAGCCCAACGGCACCCTGGTCCTCGAAGCCCGCAAGTTCACCCAGAACAACAAGGAGTCCGTCTCCATCATCGCCACCGGCATGTGCCGGGCCGTCGATGTCTCGCCGGTTGACAACACCATCCTCTCCTCCGACCTGTACGACCTCCACATCGTCCAGCACTCCGAGGGCGAGCTCAAGAAAGCCACCCGCAAGGGCCTGCTCACCCGCATCCTCGAGGGCCTGTTCCCCTTCTAAACCCGACCTCGTAGCGTCGTCGCTTGCGACGTCTCGCGAACCAGCACGCTACCGAATCACTCGCACCCCATGAGCCAACACCCCGCCCCGCACATCACGCCAAGCCCCCACGCCGACCGCCGCAGGACCGGCCTCGGCTCGCTCGCCTGGTGGGTCATCCTCGCGCTGCTCGCCCTGCTCGCCTTCGACTCCCGCGCGACCCAGCTCCAGGACCTGGCCCGCGTGAAGGGAGCCGAGACCTCTAAGCTCGTCGGCATGGGCCTGGTCATCGGGCTCAACGGCACCGGCGACTCCTCCGCCTTTGCCTCCTCCCACAAGATGCTCGCCGAGATGGTCCGACGCTTCGGCGACGAGACCGCCGCGCTCTCCGCCATCTCGTCTTCTGATGCGGTGGCTTTGGTCTACCTCTCCGCCGAGGTCCCGGCCCACGGCGTCCGCTCCGGCGACAAGCTCGACATCCAGGTCGCCAAGGCCGGCGACGCCGAGTCGCTCGAAGGCGGCCGGCTCCTGCTCTGCTTCCTCACCGGGCCCGCCGTCGATGCCCCCACCATGGCCGCCGCCGAAGGCCCCATTACGATCAACCCCAACAACCCCGCCGCCGGCAAAGTTATCGACGGTGCACAGATGCTCCGCGACATCGTCTCCCAAGCGGTCGATCCGTTCGGCCGGATCCATCTCGTGCTCAACGACGACGTGGCGTCCTGGCCCGCCTCCACCGCGCTGGCCCGCCTCATCAACGAAGTCCTCGCCCCCGATGGCCCGACCATCGCCCGCGCCGCCGACGAGAAGAACATCCTCGTCACCCTCCCCCGCGATCAGCGTGAAGACCCCGGCGGCTTCATCGCCCAGATCCTCCGCACCTTCGTCGAGCCCACCCTCATCCACTCCGGGGCCAAGGTCGTCATCAACGAACGCACCGGCACCATCGTCCTGACCGGCGACGTCCGCGTCTCCCCCGTCGTCATCTCGCACGACGGGCTGACCATCACCGCTATCCGCCCCGAGCCCGACCCCGCCAACGCCCAGCCGCAGCTGGTCAACGAAGACTTCCTCCCCCTCGACCCGCAGAACCGCGGCGGCGAAGAGCTCGCCGCACTGCTCCAAGCCTTCAACCAGCTGAAAGTCCCGGCCCAGGACCGTATCGAGATTATCCGCCAGATCGCCCGAGCCGGGAAGCTCCACGCCCGCCTGATCGAACAAGAGTGATGGCCGCCACTACGCCCTTCATCCCGTTGTCCCTCTCAAGCCCGCAGATGGCGCAGCCTTCTGCGCGGTTTCTGCCGATCGGCAACGACCCTGCGGTCGGCTTCATCGATCTCCCCGAACCCGCCCCCGCCTTCGGCGACATCCTCGACGCCCTGCAGCCCGGCAAGGCCGAGCCCGACCCGGCCGAAGAAGACGCCGAGCTCCGGGAGGCCGCCGAGCAGCTCGTCTCCAACGCACTGGTCAAAGAGGTCTTCGCCATCGCCCGCCGCGACCCGCTCAAGAGCGACCTGTTCAACGGCGGCTTCACCGAGGACGCCTTCGGTGCCCAGCTCGATCAGCTCCTCGCCGATCGCATCGTCCAATCCACCAACTTCCCCATCGTCGACCGCATCCACCAGAGCTTCCAACGCAAGCCCGACGTGGCCCTCTCGAACGATCGCTTCCAGCCAATCAACCGCCAGCCCAACAGCCTGAACCTAACCGGCTAAATCCACGCGCCCATACATGCTCCACTTCAAGCCCCAACTCGACGCCCTCCTCGACACGGTCCACGCCCTGACCGAGCGGCACACGCAGCTGTTGAAGCTGATGGAGGCCAAGCAGGACATGATGCGGACCGCCGACGGCCCTGGGCTAGCCGACCTGACACGACGGGAGAACGCGATTGTCCAGGCGGTGAGCGAACTCGAGAAACGCCGCATCACCCAGGCCGGCGAGTTGACGCTCCGCCTCGACCCGACCGCGGCCGAACCGCTCCGTCTGGCCGAGCTTGCGGAACTCCTCCCCGAGCCGCACCGCGGGCAGCTCCTGGTCCGCCGGCAGGAACTCGTCGCGGTCATGCAAGACGTTCGCCGCCGCGCCTCCGTCGCCCGTCGGGCTTCCGAGTCGCTGCTCAAGCACATGACCGGGCTGCTGCACACCGTCACCAACGCCGCCTCCGGCTCGGGCACCTATGGCCGACGCGGCCCCGCCCCCAGCCCCGCCGCACCGCTCCGATCCATCAACCTCACCGCCTAACCACACCGTTTAGCCCGGTCGCTTGCGACCGGCCCCCGCAACCACCCCTCACCCTGCCATGGGCCTGACGAACTCACTAGCCATCGGCCGCTCCGGACTCCTCGCCGCCCAGACGGCGCTGCAGGTCACCGGTAACAACCTGGCCAACGCCGCCAATCCCGACTACCGGCGGCAGCGCGTCTCCCTCGCCGCCAACCCCGACTCGCCCATCGGGAACAATCTCTTTGTCGGCACCGGCGTTCAGGTCACCGACATCTCCCGGCGTGTCGACGAAGCCCTCGAAGCCCGGCTCCGCACCGCCAACGCCGACGCCTCCGGCTCCCAAGCCCTCGCCGACGCGCTCGCCCAGATCGAGTCCATCCAGAACGAGCTCTCCGGCATCGACCTGTCCACCAAGCTCGGCGACTTCTTCAACGCCTGGAACGATATCACCGCCAACCCCCAGGACCTCTCGCTCCGCACCCTTGCGGTCGAAGAGGCCCGCGCCCTGACGCTGTTCATCAACGACATCCGTTCCGGGCTTGGCGACATCCAGAAACAGACCGACGACCGGGCTCGCAACACCGCGGCCGGTATCAACGATCTGCTCGACCGCATCGCCCAGTCCAACCGCGCGATCGTCCTCGCCGAGGGCGGGCAGGCCGGCGAAGCCAGCGGCCTGCGCGACAACCGCGATGCCCTGCTCTCCGAGCTCAGCCAGTTCCTTGAGATCACCACCTTCGAGCAGTCCACCGGCTCCGTCGATGTCTTCGTCGGCTCCACCCCGCTGATCCTCAACAGCACCTCCCGCGGTGTCGAGCTCGAGACCTTTGCCGACGACGGCGAGCTCAACACCCGTCTGGTCATCATCGAAGACCGAAGCGAGGTCGACACCTCTACCGGCGAGCTCGGCGAGCTCGTCCAGTTCCGCAAGGGCGATCTGCAGGACGCGATCGACGCGGTTGATCAGATCGCCAATTCGCTCATCTTTGAGGTCAACAAGATCCACAGCCAGAGCCAGGGCCTGGTCTACTTCGACAGCGTCGAAGGCACCAACCGGGTCACCGACCCCACGCTCGCCCTCGATGACCCCACCCTGGAGATCGGCTTCACTCCCGTCAACGGCAGCTTCAAGCTCCACCTCAACCAAGCCTCGACCGGGCAACGCACCACCTTCAGTATCGACGTCGACCTCGACGGCATCGGCAGCGACACCACGCTGAACTCGCTAATCGCCGACATCAACGCCATCTCCGGCGTCACCGCCTCGATCACCCCCGACGGCCGACTCGCCCTCGCGTCCGACTCGTCTGACTTCCAGCTGAGCTTCTCCGACGACACCTCCGGCGCCCTTGCGACGCTTGGCGTCAACACGTTCTTTACCGGCGAAGACGCCTTCGATATCGCCATCAACGACGCCGTGGTCGGTGATCCCCGCTTCGTCGCTGCCGGCCAGAACCACCTGCCCGGCGACAACGCCGGCGCCCTCGGCATCGCCGGCCTCCGCGACGCCCCCATCGAATCCCTCCAGGGCTTGTCTATCACCCAGGCCTGGAACCGCCACATCGAAGACTTCGCGATCCGTAATGCTCAGGCCCAGGACGCGGCCGTCGCCGACCAGGTCGTCGTCAACAACCTCGCTCAGCAGCAGGCCGCGATCTCTGGCGTCAACTCCGACGAAGAAACCATCAACCTCATCCAGTACCAGCGCATGTTCCAGGCCTCCGCCCGGTTCATCTCGGTGGTGGACGAGCTCACTCAGACCCTACTCAGCATCGTGTAAGCCATGGCCGTTTCTCCCCTCACATCCCGAACCGCTGACCTGCTGTCGTCGCAGCTCTCGTTGCAGCGGCTGCAGGAGACGCAGTCTGGTCTGCTCGAAGCGCAGCGGCAGTCGTCGACCGGGCTTGCGGTGGAGAAGCCCTCGGACGAGCCGGCCCGGGTGGCGACGATCCTGACGCTGAAGAACAACATCACCGAGCGGGACCAGGTCGAGAAGAACCTGCAGTTCGGCATCAACGTGCTGGACACCGCGGACCAGGCGTTGGGCGACGCATCGGACATCCTGCGAGAGGCGGCGTCGGTCGCATCGAGCCAAATCGGGATCGGGTCGGATGCAGAAACCCGCGCTGTGCAGGCCAACGTGATCGAGGGCGCACTGCAAGGGCTGATCACCGCGGCAAACCGGCAGTACGCCGATCTCTCCGTGTTTGGGGGTAATAACGGGGCCCGCCCGGAGGGTCTGATCTTCGAAGAGTTCCTCGGCGGGGTGCGCTACTTCGGCGGGGTCGAAAACCTCGAGGCGGACTTCGGCACGACCCAGACCGAACGCTTCACCACCAACGGGCAGGACGCCTTTGGGGCGCTGTCTACCCGAGTGCTAAGTCAGGTCGATCTCGATGCGCAGGCCACCGCCGCGACGAAGGTCGCCGATGTGGCTGGGGCACAGAACGCCGGGGTCCGCACCGGGTCGGTCCGCGTCTCGGTCAACGGCACGCTGGCCACCGTTGATCTCGGCACCATCGACTCGCTCGAAGACGTGACTACCCGCATCAACGACGCGATCAACACGATCGACCCCACCGCTGGGTCGCTGGCAGTGGGCGGCACCGGCTTCTCGCTGACCGCAAACGCGGGCAACACCATCGTCATTGAAGATTTTGCGGGCGGACAGACCGCGGGTGACCTTGGCATTGAATTCAACCTGACCGGCGCGACGGCGGCCGGGGGTGACCTCGGGGTTCGCTTGACCGAAGACACGCAGGTCACCGACTTCGGGGCCCCGGTCGATCTGCTTGGCGGGCTGACCATCACGCACGGTGCGGTGACCAAGACCGCCGACTTCTCGACCGCCACGACGGTGCAAGACCTGCAGAACATCGTGGATGAGCTGAACCTCGGCCTGCGGCTTGAGGTCAATAGCACGGGCACCGGCTTGAACCTGCGGTCGGAAGTGTCCGGCATCGAGCTGTCGGTCGGCGAAGCCGGCGGGACCACCGCCGAGGACCTGGGCCTGCGGACGTTCGGTCTGCAGACCACGCTCGAGAGTTTCCGCAACGGGCTTGGTGTGCAGACCCAGCCCGGCGAGAACGACATCGCGATCACCCTGCACGACGGGCGGAGCTTCGAGGTCGACCTGTCCTCGGCTGTCGATGTCGAGGATGTGATCAACACGGTCAACGCCGCCGCGACGGCTGTGGGTGTCACGGTCGGCACGGACTTCTCGATCGATCTGGTCGGCTCGGGCAACGGGTTCACCCTGACGGACAATACGGTGGGGGCAACCGACTTCGCGGTGACCAACCTGGGGTTGTCGATCGCGGCGGATCACTTGGGGATCAAGACCAACGCCGGGGCCGGGACGACGATCACGGGTGAGGACAATGCCAAGGTCCGCGTCGAAAATGCCTTCACGCATTTGATGGATTTGCGCGATGCATTGAAGAACAACGACGAGACTGGCATCACGGTTGCTGGAGGAAAGCTGAATGACGATGTGGACAGCGTTGTTCAAGCACGAGCCGTCGTTGGCATCCAGGCCAACCGGCTCACGGAACAGAGAACGTTGAACGAAGACCAGAAGATTACGGAGTCGGCCTTGCTGAGCGAACTACAGGACGCGGACCTCACCGAGGTGCTGACCCGTTTTCAGGAACTGCAGCTGCAGTACGAGGCGTCGCTGCGTGTGGCGTCGTCGAACCTGCAATTGAGCTTGTTGGATTTCTTGCGCTAAGCAGCGCAATAACGACGCGGCCACCGGCTCCGCAGCCGACCGGTTGACCGCGGATCAGAACAGACGGCAGGACGCCGTCGGCCCCGCAAGGAATGCGGGGATGGACCTTCAGGATGAACCCGGCTGTAAAGGACTGCGTGATGATCATCAAGACGTCGCGATTCGGTGAAGTAGAAGTCGATGACAACCGCGTCATCCGCTTCGAGCGAGGCGTGCTCGGCTTCCCCAAGTACAAGGACTACGTGCTCATTGACGGCGGCGAGGAGAGCTACTTCTGGTGGCTCCAGTCCGTCGAGGTGGCGGACCTCGCGTTCGTGGTCACCGACCCGAGCCTGTTTGTGCCGACCTACCGCGTGCCCATCCGGCCCGAGCAGATGACCGAGCTGGGCATCTCCACGCTGGAGCAAGCCCAGGTCTTCGTCATCGTGAACAAGCGCGGCACGACGCTGACCGGCAACCTGCAAGGCCCGCTGGTCGTGAACGTGCAGAGCCGAGAGGCCCAGCAGCTCGTGCTGTCGGACCGCCGGTTCACCACCCGCGTCCCGCTCATCGAAGTCGGCCAGCCGACCACCAGCAGCCCGGCCCAGCTCCAGGCGGCGTCCGCCTGAGCCCTACTGATCGCCTTGTGGTCCGCACCATGCGGACGCTCCGAGGCCCACCCATGAAGCAACTCGCTGAACCAACCCGACTGCTCCACCCCGCCGCGCCGATCGGCGCGGTGTCATCCCCCCGCATTCCCCGGCACACGCAAGGACGCGTTGTGCCCTCCGGCCGATCCGACGATCGGCACTTGGAAGGAGTCCCCCCCCATGCTCGTGTTATCCCGACTTCGGGACGAGACCATCATGATCGGCGACGAGATCGAGATCACCGTCGTCGACATCCGAGGCGACAAGGTGCGCCTCGGGATCAACGCCCCGCGCTCGGTGCAGGTGCACCGCAAGGAGGTCTATACGGCCATCCAGCGCGAGAACGCCGAGGCCTCACGTGTCCCGATGGACGCGGTCACGGCCGCCGACCAGTCCATGCAGAAACGCTCCGGGCCGCCGCCGAAGCGTCACTCCGCGTAACCCCTGCCCGGCACGACGCCGAGCAGGCCTTACTTCCCTCTTCAACCCCGTCGGGCTGCGTGAGCCCCGATGTACTACGAACCCTTGCCCGTCCCGGCGGCCGCGTAACCCCACAGCAAGCCCGCCACACCCCTGACATTCAAGGAGGAATGTCATGACCCGCATCAACACGAACGTTTCGGCGATGATCGCCCGGAACAACCTCGACCGGACTAACGCCAACCTCAACACCAGCCTCGAACGGCTCTCGACCGGCCTGAGGATCAACCGCGGGGCCGACAACCCCGCCGGCCTGATCGTCTCGGAACGGTTGCGGACCGAGATCCAGGGCATCGGTCAGGCCGTCGACAACATCGAGCGGGCCTCCAACGTCATCGCGACCACGGAAGCCGCCCTGACCGAGATCAACAACCTGCTGGTCTCGATCAAGTCGCTCACCGTCGAAGCCGCCAACACCGGTGCGTTCTCGCCCGAAGAGATCGAAGCCAACCAGCTGCAGATCGACTCGGCCGTCGAGTCCATCACCCGCATCTCCAACACCGCGTCCTTCGCGGGGCTGAAGCTGCTCAACGGGTCGCTGGACTACCTGATCTCTGGCCAGCCCACCTCCGCCATCACCGACGTCTCGGTGAAGGGCGCGAACTTCGGGCTCAACGAGTTCATCCCCGTCACCGTTGAAGTGATCAACTCGGCTGAGACCGCCGAGCTGTTCATCTCCGGCAACACCGCCGGCTCGCCCGGGGCGTTCCTCTCCTCGGTCAGCTTCGAGGTGCAGGGGCCCAAGGGTGTGCAGGACTTCAGCTTTGTCTCCGGCACCAGCCTCTCGGCTGTGGTCGCCGCGGTCAACGCGATCTCCGACGCCACCGGCGTCACCGCCGCACTCGTGTCCGCCACCGACCAGACCTCCGGCCTGACGTTCAGCTCCGAGGGCTTCGGCTCCGACCAGTTCGTCTCGGTCCGTAAGCTCGACGGCGGCGACTTCTTCGAGAGCTTCGATGAACAGGGCGGCAACCAGGTCAACCGCGACGAGGGCGAAGACGTGCTCGCCCTGGTCAACGGCAACCTCGCCCTCGGCGACGGCCTGGACATCGCCATCAACACGGCTGCCCTCAACGTCGAGATGACCCTGACCGAGGCCGCCGCGACCACCAACACCGGCACGGAGTACAGCTACTCCATCACTGGTGGTGGAGCGCTCTACCAGATCGGCGGTCAGATCAACACCCAGCAGCAGGTCGGCTTCGGCGTCCAGTCCGTCGCCGCAACCCGGCTGGGCAACTCGACGACCGGCTTCCTGTCGACCATCACCGCCGGGGGCGACAACTCGCTCATCGCCGGGCAGGCCCGGCAGGCTGGGGACATCATCGACGCCTCGATCGATCAGATCTCGACCCTCCGCGGCCGCATCGGTGCCTTCGAACGCAACACGCTGCAGACGACCCTGCGGTCGCAGCAGATCGCGCTCGAAAACCTGACCGCGTCCGAGTCGGCGATCCGCGATACCGACTTCGCCGAAGAGACGTCGAACCTGACCCGGCAGCAGATCCTGCAGCAGGCCGGCACCTCGACCCTGGCGATCGCCAACACCTCGGCTCAGTCCGTGTTGTCGCTGCTCGGCTAACCCCGCCGGTTGAACGAAAACCCGCCACACTTCACACGGCCTCGGGTCTCCCCGGGGCCGTTTTTACGTCCCGTGTTTGCGAGACGGATCTACGCAGAAGCAAGAGAATCAGCCGGCGGTCAACAACCGCCGGTCGCGCACCGCGGATCGTTGATCCCCGGCTATTCCCGATGCGGTTCGCGTGAAGCGGGTGCCTCGAAGGGGCCACAGTGATGCCGCGGGACGCTTTGCGTCTCCCGCTACACGCCATACACACCCATTCCAGCTTCACCGCTCAGGATTCTGAAAGCACTGGCTGGCGGTCTGGCTTGGAGCGCTGCCGTGTGAGCCGTTTGCCTAGCCGGATCCCCGGCTCCTCAATGAAGTGATAAGTCAGGTGAGAGACCCCCAAGGTTCCGATCGCTGTGCCCGCGAGCAGCCAAGCGACATGCTCGGGTCGCGACAGTCCGGGTGCGATGGTGAGCAACGCGGCCTGGACCAGAGCGATCACCAGCATGTGAGAGAGATAGATGCTGTAAGACACCTTGCCGAGATAGAGCGCGGCTTTGTTGTTCAGCATGAAGCCGAGGCAGCGGACTGGGGCGGTAGGTAAGGGTTTCTGGAGATCGACGAGCAGGGCGATGAACGAGAGCCAGAGGCATAGCGGCAGGAGTGCGCGGTCATGGCCGACACCGATCAAGACCGCGGCGCTGCAGGCCGTGACCGGGAGGAGCAGGCCGATCGCGGGTGGCTTGTTCTGGAGCCATTTGAAGACGAAGAAGGACACGATGCCGTAGAAAAAGAACTCGGCATGCATGGGCAGGAATGCTCCGAACTGAACTTTCGGGAGCAGGGGTGATGCGGCAACCGCGATGACAGTGAGCAGGCTGATCGCTGCGAACGATTTGCGGGTCTTTCTGACCGTCAGCATGAAAAGCAGCGGCGCGATCAGGTAGAACTGCCACTCAAGCGAGATGCTCCAAGCCGGGCCTAGAAAGGCACCCGGTGCGAAGGGGACGACCCGATGCGGCACCATGCCGTGGAGCATCGGGAGGTGGAACGCGATGTGTACCCCAAGGTGGTCCCACCAGGACTGCCACATTCTGGCGATGTAGCCGTCCGCCAGGGTCGCAGAGGGGTAGAGCGCGACGAACCGGGCGAGGTTGTCTAGCCTTAGGTGGAGCAAGGCGATGCCGCAGGCAAACATCACGATAAAAAGCGGCCAGAGCCTGAAGAACCGACGCACCACAAACACGCGGTAGCCCTCGCGCCGCCGGTCCAACAGCAGAAAGATCACAAAGCCGCTGATCATGATGAACACGTCAACGGCATACTCGGCTTCGCCGAGCACCCGCCAAACGCGGTGCATCACGGCTGGGGTGTACCCGCTCATCCCAAGCACGTGATCCACCAGCACCCACAGTGCCAGGTACCCCCGCAAGCCTTCGATGTGTGTGAGTCGGCGTGGCGAGGACAGTTCCATAAAGGGTCTTTCTCCCGAATCCAATGCGTGCAGTGTCGCGGGCCGACGGGCAAAGCGTAGAGGCTTGATCGTGACGTGTCACACGACGGGCTGTCGATCAGCGGGAGCGTCAGACATTCGTGTCGTTGGGATGGGACATATAGCCGGCGCTTTGGGCAGACACACTGTGTTCCGGACGAAAAGTCTTTCGCGGTGAGCTTGCCTGAGCAGTATGGTGAGCGGATGGACCAAGCGGTGCCACAGCGTGCGGGGTTGGGCTTGCCAGGGGCTGTAGTGGTGTTGGGCTACGCGTTGGTGCTGCTGGGTGTGGGTTCGGCGTCGGCGTGGGCGTTGGCTTGGCTGAGCGAGGACCGTCGGCTGGGAATGCTCGACAGCGTGTGGCATGGCGTCTCGGCGGTGTCGGGCGTCGGGCTCTGGCTCAGGGATGGCGGGGCGATGCCAACCGCCAGCCGGTGGGTGTTGTTGCTGACCGGGCAGGTCGGGGCGTGGGTGTCGATGATGGTGGGGGCGTGGGTGGTGATCGCGGCGGAGCGGCGGCGGGCGATCATCCGGCAGGAGGTGCTGGACACGCCGGGTTGCGATATCCGCGGGATCGTGTGGGGCAGCCTGATCGTGCTCGTCGGGCTGCAGGCGTTGGGCTTTCTGTGGCTGATGCTGATGGGCTGGTCGTGGGACCACGCGGCGGAGCTGGCGGTCGGGTCGGTGACGCAGCTCGGCCTGGTCGGGGCGGACTGGGCACCGGGCGGTCAAGAGGGGGCAGGCGTTGGGCGGTTGGTGACGGTCGCTGGCTTGGGCTGGCTAGGCGGGATCGGGTGGATCGTAGCGCGTGATATGAAACGGCGGAAGTGGTCCACAGCTGGCTCGGTGGTGGTGTGGGGGTCACTGCTGGCGCTGGTCATCGGGGCGGGCGCGATCTGGCTGACCGCGGCACTGGACTACTGGTTCCCGAAGCTGCAGGGGACGACCGCGGGTACGGTGCTGAAGGAGAACCTCTCGGCGGGGCAAGCGGCGAACTATTGGGGCGAGTCGGTGGTGGCGTCGGTATCAGGGCGGGGGCTTGGCGGTTGGTGGCTGGAGACGGGCGTGCTGGCGAAACCGGCGGTGCAGTGGGTGGTGCTGGGGCTGATGGTGCTGGGGTCGGCACCGGCTGGGCCGGCGGCGGGGTTCGGGCTGACAGCGTGGGTCCTGTGGCGATTGGAAGCGGGGCGGGCGGCGTTGGCGGTGCTCGGCACGGGCTTGGTGATGCTGGTGGTGGGGGGGTTCGCGGTGGCGATCGTGACGCCGCCGACGGTGGGCGTCGAGGCGGTGCTGCGGCTGGTGCTGGGGGCGTTGTCGGGGGTGGGGCAGGGCAGGCTGGAGATGCTGCAGGTTGACGCATCGGTGCCGCGGTGGGTGTTGGTGGGGCTGATGGTGGCGGGGCGGCTGGGCTGGGTGATCGCGGCGGTGGTCGGGTTGGGGGTGCTGGGGCGGGGCCGGATGAAGGTGGAGCCGCCATCGCCCGCGGTGTGATCCGGGCGGCGTCGCTGTGTGTTTTTCGGGTTAGGGTGTGTGATTGTCGGGCTATCGTGATGGGCCGCGTTACATTGGCGGTTTCGCCGTTTTGCAGGAGTCTGGTTGTGTTGCTGAATCGATGCCGTGTTTGGACGCTTTTGGCTGCTTTTGCGCTGATGCTCGCCGGCGGGCCGACCGCCTCCGCCGAGCAGACCGGCAGCGTCATTTTCATCCACCCCGACGGGGCGTCCTCCGCGACCTGGGCCGCCGCCCGCGCCTACCACGTCGGGCCCGATAGCGACCTCAACTGGGACCGCCTTCCACACATCGCCCTCTACCGCGGCCACATGATCGACTCGCTCACCGCCACCAGCAACGGCGGCGCGACCACCCACGCCACCGGCCAAAAGGTCCGCTCCTCCGCCTTCGGCAAGTTCGCCTCCGGCCAGGACGCGCCCCGCATCACAGACAGCAACGGCAATTACCGCAGCGTCGCCATCGAAGCCCTCGCCGCCGGCCTCCGCGTCGGCGTCGTCCAGTCCGGCACCACCCCCGAGCCTGGGACCGCCGTCTTCCTTACCGAAGCCGATCACCGCTACCAGAAAGACGCCATCGTCGAAGGCATGCTCAACTCCGGGGCCCACGTCATCCTCGGCGGCGGCGAGCAGCACTTCCTTCCCGAAGGCATCGAAGGCGTCCATGGCCCCGGCGTCCGCAAGGACGGCAAGAACCTCGTCGAAACCGCCCAGTCCCTGGGCTACACCGTCATCTTCACCCGCGACCAACTCCTCGCCCTCTCCGCCGACACCGACAAGGTCCTTGGCCTCTTCGCCGCCGACCACACCTTCAACGACAAGCCCGAAGAGATCCTCCGAGCTGCGGGCCTGCCGATGTACAACCCCGACGCGCCGACCCTCGCCGAGATGACCGACGTCGCCCTCCGGCTGCTCTCCCGCAACGATCAGCGGTTCCTGCTTGTCCTCGAAGAGGAGGGCCCCGACAACTTCGGCAACAACAACAACGCCGCCGGCACGCTCGAAGCCCTCAAACGCGCCGACGACGCCTTCGGCATCGCCCAACGCTTCCTCGTCGACCACCCCCACACCCTCATCCTCACCGCCGCCGACTCCGATGGCGGCGGCATGCGGATGGTGGGGAGGAAGATCGACCCTGCCGTGCCCGTCGATCCGAAAAACACCGGCCGTGTCTGGCACTGGGACCGCAACGGCGCCCCCCGCGACGGCATCACCGGCAAGGGCGGCAGCCACTTCCTCGCCGCCCCCGACCGCAACGGCGTCCGCTTGCCGTTCTCGATCGCCTGGTCGTCGAACGACGATGTCTCGGGTGCTGTGCTGGTGCGCGCCGACGGCTTCAACGCCCACCGCGTCCGCGGCAGCTTCGACAACACCCAGATCGCCGAGCTGATCCGCCTGACGTTGTTTGGCCGTAATACCCCGATATCTTCGAGTGCAGTCAGCAACCCGTGACGTGGCTCAGCCGATCGAACCCTGGTCAGCCGCATCACCGCCTTGCGGCCGACGGGAGAGTGCAGCGAGTCCGATTGCGAGGAGTGTGAGTGACGCAGGCTCGGGGATGGCGAAGTCCTGGGTGGCGGTGAGGGTGAAGACGCCGCCGTCGATGGAGGCGTCGAAGAGGGCGTTGCCGTCGAGATCGGTGGGGAGGATGACCTGGCTGAATGAGCCGCTGACGGAGTCGGCGTTGATGAAGTCGAGGGTGGACCCGCCGCTGATGAACTCTTCGAGCCCGGTGAGGAGCTTGACCTCGAGGGTGCCGCCTTGGAGGTCGAGGTTGCCCAGGACGTTGAGGGCGTCGAATTGGCCGGGGTCGGAGCCGGCGACCTCGACGACAAGCGTGGCGCCGGGGCCGTGGGTGTAATCGCCGTCGATGGTGAGTGTGCCGGGGGAAGCACCGGGGATCACGGCGGCGCCGTTGTTGGTGAGGCTGCCGACGACGATGGTGCCGCTGCCGATCAGGCTGCCGGAGTTGAGGGTGAGGTTAGTGGAGGAGCCGAGGTCGAGGGTGGCGCCTTCCGCGGCGCCGAGGGCGGCGTCGCCGATGTGGGTGTAGCTGGAGCCGAGGATAGAGAGGGTGCCGCCCTCGGCGATGACGGTGCTCTGATTCTCGAGTGGGACGGTGATGGAGCCCTGGCCGCGGATGGTGTTGTCGGCGTTGATGAGGGTGGGGGCGTTGCCGTCGATGGCGCCCGCGCTCAGCACGATCGAGCGGTCGGACTCGGCGAGGACGAGTTCGCCGCCGCCGGTGAGGGTGACGGGGCCGAAGATGCCGAGGGTCTCGGTGGCGAATGACACGCCGCTCACTGCACCGAAGGCACCAAAGGCGATGGTCCCGGTGTTGTTGATGTTGCCTTGCAGCGCAAGGCCTCTGATCGTGTCGTCTCCGCGTATGACGGTGGTGCCGGCGAGGGTGAGGTCTTTGAGGTTGCCGCCGACAATGCCGCCGGGGTCGGCAGTGATGGTTCCGCCGCTGACGCCGCCGGTGCTTAGGTTGGAGAACCCGCTGAAGAGAGCGCCGCCGCTGGCCACTTCGATGATCCCGTCCGTGTTGTCGGTGGTGGTCAGGCGTAGGGCCCCGTCGGCGACGATGGTGCCGTTGTTGTCGAGAGTCGTTGTAAAGGTGCCCGAGCCGCGGATGGTGTGGTCCACGTCGTTGATAAGGGTGGCGGTGGTGAAGAGTGATCCCACACGGGCATCCAGACGGGGTGCACCGAGGACGAGTTCGCCGCTGCCGGTGAGGGTGGCGGAGTCATCGATGGCGATGAGTCCATCGCTGGTGACGAAGGGGTCGGGGTCGGATTGGAAGGTGAGGGTGCCGTTATTCGTAATGATGCCGGTGAGGCTGAGTCTGTTTGTTCCGCCGCCGGGTCCGACCGCGACGGTGCCGGTGAGGGTGACATCGGTGAGGTTACCCTTGATGAGGCTGTTGGCTTCGCCGTGGACGGTGCCGCCGACGACGCCGGACTGGGCGGCGTTGGTGACGGAGGTGGTGCCGCTGAGGAGCGTGCCACCGCTGGCGATGACGACTTGGCCGTTGGTGTTGTCGGTGGGCCCCAGAGAGAGCGTACCGCCCTCGGCGCGGATGATGTGGTTGTTGGTGAGCTGGACGTTGACGTCGCCCTGCCCGCGGATGGTGTTGTTGGTGTTGATTAACACGCCGGAGCCGCCGTCGGCGATGATGGAGCCGTCGGCGTCGACCAGAAGGACTTCGCCACCGCCGGTCAGGTTGACGGGGCCGATGATGCTGAGGGTGTCCGTGGCGCCTGGGGAGGCATTGGCAAAACTGATGGTGCCGGTGTTGTTGATGGTGCCCGAGAGGCTCAGTCCGCGGTCTCTCCCATTGGGTAGCTGGAAGGTGCCGTCGACCAGCGCGGTGTCTGCTAGGGTGACGTTGTTGAGGTTGCCGTTGACGATGCCCTCGGAGGTGACGGTCCCGCCTGAGATGCCGGAGCCGTCGGCGGTCGACTCACCGCTGACGAGTTTGCCGTCGCTGGCAACCTGGACGTTGCCGTTGGTGTTGTTGATCACGCCGGTGGTGAGGGTGCCGCCCTCGGCGCGGATGGTGCCAAGGTTGACGACGTCGAGGCTGATCACGCCCTGACCGCGGATGGTGTTGTCGGTGTTGGTCAGGACGGCCGAGCCGACGCCGTCGATGCGGGAGTCGTCGGCTTCGAGGAGGACGATGTCGCCGCCGCCGGTGAGGTTGACGGACTCGCGGATTTCGATGACTTCATTGGAGGCCTGGTTGGTCTCGCCGACGTAGGTGATGGTGCCGGTGTTGTTGATGGTGCCGGCAAGGCGGAGGGGGCCGGCCGAGCCGCCCGCGCTGGTCACGGTTCCTTCCAGCGTGAGATCGGAGAAGTTGCCACCGACCCGGCCACCCGCCTCGGCGGTCAGGGTGCCGCCGGAGACCGTGAAAAGGCTGTCCGCGCTAAAGGGTACGGTGATTGTGCCCAGGGTGGCGTCGCTGGCGACTTCGAGCGTCCCGTTGGTGTTGTCGGTATCAGCGAGAGAGAGGACGCCGCCCTCGGCGCGGATGGTGCTGTTGTTGGTGACTTGGACGTCGATCTGGCCCTGGCCGCGGATGGTGTTGTCGGTGTTGGTCAGGACGACGGAGTCGGCACCCTCGATGAAGGAGTCGTCGGCTTCGAGGAGGACGATGTCGCCGCCGCCGGTGAGGTTGACGGAGGCGCGGATTTCGATGACTTCGTTGGCGGGTGTATCGGTCTGGCCGAGGTAGGTGATGGTGCCGGTATTGTTGATGGTACCGGCGAGGCTGAGGGGGTCGACCGAGCCGAACGCACCGACGGTGGTGCCGTCAAAGGTGATGTCGGAGAAGTTGCCGCCGACCCGGCCGCCAGCGTCGGCGGTCAGGGTGCCGCCGGAGACGCTCAACGCGGACGAGGTGTTGCTGGCGAGGGTGGCACCGCTGGCGACTTCGATGGCACCGCCGGTGTTGTCGACGTTGTCGATGGCAAGCACGCCGCCCTCGGCCCGGATCAAACCCTGGTTCTTCACCTCGACCGAGATGTCGCCCTGCCCCCGGATGGTGTGGTCGGCGGCATTGGTCAGGAGGCTCGATGATCCGACAATCTTCGAGTCATCGGCTTCGGCCAGGACGATCTCACCGCCGCCGGTGAAGGTGACCAGGCCGGACACGCCGAGGAGTTCATCGACGCCCGTGGAGGGGTCGCCGAGGAAGGTGAGGGTGCCGGCGTTATTGACAGTGCTGGAGTTGATACTGAACGGGCGGTTGCCACCGAGGGTGACGGTCGCGGGGCTGGTGATGGTCATGCCGCTGACGGTTGCGGGGAAGGTGATGAGCAGCGTGGCGTCGGTGGTGAAACGGACGGTGTCTTCGGAAAAGGGGAAGCCCAGGGGGTTGGTGGGCGGGTTGGTGATGTTGACCCAGTTGCCGGCGTCGAAGAAGTCGTCGTTACCGGCGAGGCCGGTCCACTCGAACTCGTCGGCGAGGGCGAGCGGGGTGGCGAGAGTGATAGAGCAGGCCGCGGCGAGGAGATGGGCGGTGGAGAAGCGCGGGGATTTCATGGGGTCCCTCCGGGAATCGGCATGAGTTCACTCGTCATCTGAGTTGCGCAGGCTGCTGGATTGAAATTAGAGCAGGTCAGACCCGGGTTCAAGGCGCAAATGAAAACGATTTCTCGGAAAACATGGAATTTGCATCATTGCTGGGTGGGCTGAAAGCGGGTTTAGGCCGTTGGGCCTATTAGGAGGCTGTAGCGTTCTTCCGGAAGGCTTATGCCGACGGCTGGGGAGCGTCGTCCCCGCGCGGTCGGCGTGTGAGGGCGGCGATGCCGAGGGCGAGGAGGCTGAGGGACGCGGGCTCGGGGATGGCAGCGATGAAAATGCCTTCGCTGCCATCCGTGAAAGATGCAAAGAAGGCGAGCTGGCCGCGGTCGTTGAATGATGACCTTCGGCCGTCTTCGTTACCCGTGAAAGATACGATGCCGATGTCTTCAACGGTGCGGAGGTCTTCGAGGAGAGGGTCGTCATCAACATCAAAGAGGTCGCCCTCACGGATGACCAGCGTGAGCAGGCCGTCCGGATCGGTGACCCAGATGCCTTGTCCGTTGGTGGAGTCCACGCCGGGTCCGGTTAGATTGGCGATGAACGCGGTCTGTCCAACGCCATTCAGGACGGGTATGAAGAATGAACCACTGAAAGTAAAGTCGCGGAAGACAACGTCCGGAGCGGTGCCGGGAGCATCCTCCCCGGCCCGAGCAATGAGCTGGCCCCCCGAAGCTCTATCAGCGATGAAAAGCCCGGTACTGTTGGAAAAATCGATACCTGGGCCAGTCAGGTTGGCTTGGAACGCGACCTGTCCCGACTCATTAAGTACCAAGTTGCTGAAACTATCGTAGTTTACGCCTAGGGGAGCTCCGGGTGCCGGGTCGCCTGAACGCGCTAGAAGAGTTCTGCCTGGTCCGGAAGGACCACCCTCGATGAAGATGGCGGCGTTGTTGCTCACGTCTACACCAATCCCAATGAGCCGTGCGGCAAATGCGGTCTGCCCTGCGGCATTGATTGTGGCTTCGCTCGTGGAGCGTGAAACGATGATCCCAGGTGTGGTATCCGGTGCCGCGTCGCCGAAGAGAGCCACCGGGCTGGGGTTGCCGGGCGGTTGCGCGACGTCGGTCCAGATGCTGCCGTTGTTTGTGGAATCAATACCGGGGCCCGAGAGCGTGGATCGGTACACGATCTGGCCTGCGGTATTAAGACTGGGAAATAAAGAGATTGTGCCGTAGTTAACGCCCGCTGCGAGGCCTGGAGCGGGGTCACCGTCTATTGCGACGGCTCGCGTGGTAAACCCGTTGGGAGACCCGTCGGCGGCAAATAGACTGATGACGTTATTGTTAGTCGTTCGGGCGGTAAACGCGATCTGCCCCGCATCGTTAAAAACAAAGTTCGACAGACTGCTGTAACCGACGCCTGATGTAGTGCCGGGAGCCGGGTCGCCTTCCTGGGCCACGATGCTGCTCGCGGCGGGGCCGCTGGAGGTGAAAAGACCCCGGTCGTTGTTGGTGTTGATTCCAGAGCCAGTGAGATCGGCAAAGAACGCGATCTGCCCCGCTTCGTTGAGTACCGGCGTGCTGAATCCGCTGTAACCCACACCTACAGGTGTTCCTGGAGCGTCGTCTCCGGCACGGACAAAAAGAGCATTACCCAGAGGGCCGCGTGCTGTGAAGATGCCGGAGTCGTTGGTCCCGTCTACGCCGGTACCGGTCAGGTCGGCCCGGAACGCGACCTGTCCCGACTCATTAAGTACCGGGAAGCCCAGATCGCTGTAGTTGACACCCTGGGTCGTCACCGGGGCTAAGTCACCGGTCAGCACGACGGTCTCATACACGGGTTGGCTATGAACGGCCTCTAAGGTGGAGACGGCTAAGAGTGTGATGAACGCCACTAGGCGAACGTTGGGGCGCAGTGAAACCCACTTCGCTTTAGAGCAACACATAACTTGCTTTCTCCATAACCACGCCGATGTAAGAAACCTGTACAGGCTTTTGCAGCATAGTGCATCTTGATACCGAAGTCGAGGCACTCTTTGTTTCGAGCTTAGTCGGCTGCGTTTGGTCGATCGTGGTGTGCGCTATCGCTCTCGTATTTAGTTCGTTCCACGACATGGATTAGGATGCAGGGATGGTGCGAGAGCCGGTACGGGTTGCGGTGTTGGTGGAGCGGGATACGCCGGTGGCGGAGGGGATGCTGCGTGGGATTTGGAAGAGTGTGGGGCCGTTGCGGACGTGGGCGTTGCGGGTGGAGGGGCCGAGCGTGGAGCGAATGGATTTGGTCAGGGCGTGGCGGCCGGCGGGGGTGATTGGGCAGCTGAACTCGATGGCGGTGGCGGATGCGGTGACGGCGTTGGGGGTGCCTTGCGTGAATGTGGGGAACAAGCTGGAGACGCCGGGGGTCGCGTCGGTGGTGTTTGATGACCGGGCGGTGGGGCGAATGGCGGCGCGGCACTTTCTGGAGAAGGGGTTTGAGCGGTTCGCGTTTCTGGGGTCGGTGCGGCGGGCGCGGGGGCGGGACCGGCTGGCGGGGTTTCGGGAAGAGCTGGGGTTGAAGGGGTATGCGGCGGCGACGCTGGGGGCGGAGCACGCGGCGAAGCTGGAGGCGCGGGCGAACATCTGGTCGAACCCGGACGCGGCGGTGGTGCGGTTTTTGGAGGGGTTGGAGAAGCCGGTGGCGGTGCTTAATGACAACGACCGGTTGGCGCGGGTGCATAGTGAGGTGTGTCGGCTGCGGGGGATTGCGGTGCCGGAGGAGGTGGCGATGCTGGGGGTGTCGGATGACGAGTTGGAGTGTGGGCTGGCGGACCCGCCGTTGTCGAGTATCCGGTTGCCGAGCGAGGAGGTGGGGAGAAGGGCGGT
>JBCCOW010000011.1:0-74245 GCA_039025195.1 Planctomycetota bacterium | reverse complement strand
TCGATGCCGTGGTCTTTGAGTTGTTCGACCAGGGCGTCGTCGGACCAGGGTTTTGACTTGTCTTCGCCGTCGATGATTTCCTGGAGTTTGGCCTGGACGGCGGCCCAGGACATGGACTCGCCGGACTCGGTTTCGGTGCCGCCGGAGAAGAACATGCGGAGGGGGAAGATGCCTCGGGGGGTTTGGAGGTATTTCTCGGAGACGGCGCGGGAGACGGTGGCGACGTGGATGCCGAGCTGGTCGGCGACCTGGGTCATGGGGAGTGGTTTGAGGGCTTGGGGGCCCTGGTCGAAGAAGTCGCGTTGGGCGGCGACGACGACGCCGATGACGCGGAGGAGGGTGTTCTGGCGTTGCTGGATGGCGTCGAGGAGCCAGGCGGCGGAGCGGAGGTGGTTGTTGACGAAGTCGCGGGTGGCTTTGGGTTCGGCGCGGTTTTTGGCGAGGTCGGCGTAGTCCTGGGAGATGGTGAGGGCGGGGACGCGGGAGTTGGTGAGGGCGGCGGTGTAGGTGTCGTCCTCGTCGTCGTAGGTGATGACGGCGTCGGGGGTGATGGTGCGGACCTCGTCGGCGGCGAGGAGTCGGCCGGGGTGGGGGTGGAACTGGCGGAGGGCGGCGACGGCGTGTTTGAGGGTGTCGAGGTCGAGGCCGGTGGACTTGACGATTTTGGGGTAGCGGTTGGCTTCGATGTCTTTGAGGTATTGGTCGACGAGGAGGCGGGCGTGTTCGAGTCGGGTGAGCTCGGCGTCGGAGAGGTCGGGATCGGTGGCGAGCTTGTTGTCGAGTTGGAGGAGGAGGCACTGCCGGAAGTCGCGGGCGGCGAGGCCGGGGGGCTCGAGGGTCTGCTGGAGGGTGTCGATGACGGCGGCGAGGTGGTCGGCGGTGGTGCCGGGGGGGGCGTCGTCGAGGAGGGCCTGGTCGGAGGTGCGGAGGTAGCCGTCGGCGTCGATGAAGCCGAGGAGGTATTCGCCGAGTTCGCTTGCGTTAGGCAAGTTGGGGTGGCGGGTGTCGAGCTCGGTGAGGTGCCACTGTTGGAGGAGTTGTTCGTAGAGGGAGGCACCGCGGGCGGCGGTGTTGGCCATGGCGTCGAGCTTGCCGTCGCGACCGCCGGCGGCGGCGGAGACTTGTCGTCGGGCGAAGGCGGCGCCGGGCTCGCCGACGTCGGCGTCGAAGGCTTCGCCGTATTGCTCGGAGAGGTTGGAGAGGCGTTCGAAGTCTTCGGCGGCGTTGTCGGAGGTGACGATCTCGCGTTCGCCTTCACGGGCGTCGCGCTCGGCTTGTTGCTGGGTTTGGGAGTAGTCGGCGGGGTCGAGGCCGGGCTCGGCGACCTCGAGGGTGGGGTTGGAGGCGAGTTCCTGTTCGATGCGTTCCTCGAGGGCGGCCTGGGGCATCTGGAGTATCTCCATGGACTGGATCATCCTGGGGGCCAGCTTCATGCGCTGGTCGATGCGGAGGTGTTGGCCGGCGTCTATACGCATGTGGGGTAGTTTACGGGGGTTGGTGGGGGGTGGTATGGGGGTTGCATGGGGGTGTGGGAGAAGAGGGGGGCGCGGCCCACGGTTGGAAACCGTGGGCTTCGGGGGGTGTGGTGTTGAGGGGAGTGTGTGGTGAGGCGACCGGCGATGCGTCGCATCGCGGCTATGAAGGACAGGGGTGTGGTTGTGAGGGGATTAGGTGGGAGGGCGGCGGGCGTGGAGGGCGTCGGTGAGGACGGCTTTGGAGGCTTGTTGGAGGTTGGCGTTGGTGGGGAGGCCGCGGGCGAGGCGGGTGATGCGCGGGCCTGTGTCGGCTAAGCGGTCGGCGAGGTAAAGGGCGGTGCCGTCGCCTTCGAGGGTGGGGTTGGTGCCGAGGATGATCTCTTTGTTTTCGGGGTAGTCGGGGTGTTGTTTGGATTGGCCTTTTTGGACGCGGGTGAGGAGGGAGTCGAGGTTGAGGTCGCCGGGGCCGACGGTGTCGAAGGGGGCGGGGTCGAGGGGGGCGAGTCGGCCCATGAGGACGTGGTAGGAGCCTTGGTAGGCCCCGGTCTGTTCCATGGCGATGACGTCGGAGGGTTGTTCGACGACGAGGACGGTGTGGTGGTCGCGCTTGGGGTCGGTGGCGATAGCGCAGGGGTCGGACTCGGAGACGTGGCCGGTGATGGAGCAGACCTTGAGGTTGGTGCGGAAGGCGGTGATGGCGTCGGCGAGAGCTTTGGAGGCGGCGGGGGGTTGGCGGAGGAGGGCGAAGGCGATGCGTTCGGCGGAGCGGCGGCCGATGGAGGGGAGGGTTTCGAGTTGGGTGAGGAGGTGGTCGTAGGCGGAGGGTTGAGGCATCCTGGGAGTTTATGGTGGGGCGTTCCGGCGATGCGTCGCATCGCGGCTAGGAAAGATGAGAGACGGTATGGTTTGAGGATGGATGATGACGGGTTGGTGTGTTTGTGTTTCCGGGTGAGTCAGCGGAAGTTGGTGAACTTTTGTCGGCGGGAGCGGCCTCCGGTGGCGAGCTTGATGAGTGAGTGTCTGGGGGCGGGGACGGGGTGTGGGTGGTGTGTGCCGTTCCTGAAGGAGTTGCATCGGCAGGTGGAGGCTGGGGAAGAGGTGGTGGGGTTGAAGGTGGAGCCGGAGGCGTATGCGGAGCGGCGGGCGGCGTATCGGCGGACAGGGGAGCGGGAGGGTTAGCGGGTATCGTTGGGTGGTGGATGATGCGGCTTTGCGAGGACCGGTGATTGATGGAGTGGGGGAGGTGAAGCGGGAGCGGTGGGTGGCGGGGGAGTGGTTTGTGCGAGTTGCGGTGGTGTGGATGGTGGGGATTGCGTTGGGGCGGTGGAGCGGGATGCCTTGGGTGGGTTGGTGGATTGGCGTGGCGGGGGCGTTAGGTTTGGTGGGGGCGGTTGGGCGTGGGGTGTCTGAGGGTCGGGTGACGCCGTGGGGGACGTGGGGGCGTCGGCGGGTGGAGGTGTCGTGGGTGGGGGTGTTTGGGTTGCTGGCGGTGCTGGGTTTGGGGTGGGCGTGGTATGGGGTGCGGGTGGAGCGGGTGGCGGGGGACGATGTGCGGGCGTGGACGATGGCGGGGGAGGGGCAGTTGGTGTCGGTGCGGGGGGTGTTAGCGAGTGAGCCTAGGAGTGGGGCGAGGGCTAGCGGTGCGATGGCGGCGTTCGACTACCGGCGGGGGCGGACGCTGTTTGAGCTGGAGGTGGAAGCGATGGAGCGGCGGGGTACGGATGAAGAGGCGGTGCAGTGGCGGAAGACGCGTGGGCGGGTGCTGGTGTCGGTGAGTGAGCCGACGGCGCGGGTGGAGCGGGGGCAGCGGGTGGAGCTGACGGGGTGGTTGTCGGTGATCGGCGGGCCGATGAATCCGGGGGAGTTTGATTACGCGGCGCTGATGCGGCGGCGGGGGATCACGGGTCGGGTGACGGTGCCGGCGCGTGAGGCGGTACGGGTGGTGGCGGATCAGCCGGGCGGAGCGCTGCTGTGGGTGCAGCGGATAAGGAGCAGGGTGGGGGAGGCGGCGGACCGGTCGTTGGCGATGGGGTTTGTTGAGGGTGATCCGGAGCTGGCGCTTCTGCGGGCATTGCTGCTGGGGCGGCGGGGGGAGTTGTCGGAGCAGACGCAGCAGCAGTTTCGTCGGGTGGGTCTCGCACACATCCTGTCGATCAGTGGGGCCCACCTGGGCGTGTTGCTGGGGATGGTGTGGTTGGCGGCGCGGGTGGTGACGGGTCGGCCGAGGCGTTCGGCGATGGTGGTGTTGGTGGTACTGGGGTTGTTTGTGTTGGCGGTGCCGATGCGGACGCCGATCGTGCGGGCGGCGGTCATGGCGGCGTTGTTCTGTTGGGGCGGGTTGTTGGGACGGCGGGTGTCGGCGGTGGGGTTGTTGGCGCTGTCGGCGGTGTTGGTGTTGATGTGGAAGCCGGCGGATTTGTTCAACGCGGGGTTTCAGCTGAGCTATGCGGCGGTGCTGGGGATTTTGTTGTTCAGTGAGCCGGTGATGGAGCGGGTTTGGCCGAGGGCTTTGGGGTTGGAGCAAGAGGGGGGTGCGTGGTGGTTGGGGCGTTGGGTGGTGGAGGCGTTTGTGGTGGGCGGGGTGGCGTTTGTGAGTGTGACGCCTTTGGTGATGCTGCACTTTGGGTTGTTGAGCCCGTTGTCATTGGTGCTGTCGACGGTGGCGGTGTTGCCTTTGGCGGTGTTGTTGGCGGTGGGGTACGTGAAGGTGTTGGTGGGGATGGTGTTGCCGAGTGTGTCGCTGGTATTGGCGGGGCCGTTGCGTTGGTTGAGCGGGGTAATGACGGGGTTGGTGGAGGAGGCGTCGGGTTGGCCGGGGGCCGGGATGGATGTGGTGCCACCGGGGTGGTGGTGGGTAGTGGGGGCGACGGGCTTTGGGGCGGCGGTGATGGGTGGGTTGCGGGGATTGAGTTGGCGGGGATGGCGATTGTGGGTAGGGGTGATGGTGTTGGGTGTGTGGTTCGGGGTGTTGCAGTGGGGGGGTGAGCGGGGGGATGTGAGGCAGGGTGTGACCGAAGGGTGGGTGGTGGCGGGTGAGGGGTCGGAGCCGGTGGCGGAGGTGTTGATGTTGGCGGTGGGGGACGGGAGCTGTTTCGTGGTGCGTTGCGGGGGGCAGGTGATGATGTTCGACTGCGGGTCGCAGCAGTACATGGGGATCGGGTTGAAGACGGCGGTGCCGACGCTGCGGGCGATGGGGGTGGGTCGGCTGGATTTGTTGGTGGTGTCGCACGCGGACCTGGACCACTTTGGTGGGGTGCTGGATGTGGTGGATGGGGTGGGGGTGGATCGGGTGTTGTTGTCGCCGGATGTGCGGTTGGAGGCGGCGGAGTCGGCGCGGGGAGCGGCGGCGTTTTTGTTGGCGGGGTTGGCGGAGCGGGGGGTGGAGGTGGAAGAGGTGGGGCGGGGTTGGCGGGGACGATTGGGTGGGAAAGGTGGAGCGGATGGGGCAAGGCTAGAGGTGCTTTGGCCGGATCGGTCGGCGGTGGCGGAGGCGGAGCGGAGTAACGACCGGTCGGTGGTGATGCGGGTGACGGTGGGAGGGACGCGGGTATTGCTGGCGGGGGATATCGGGGAGCGGGGGAAAGAGCGGATGCTCGAGTTGGAGCAGGAAGCGTTGGCGGAGGGGCGGGAGTCGCTATTGCGTGCAGAGGTGGTGGAGCTGCCGCATCATGGTGCGTTTGAGGAGCGGGTGTCGGAGCGGTGGTTGCGGGCGGTGGGGCCGGGGCTGGTGCTGCAGAGCAGTAGTCGGCGTCGGGCGGGGCTCGGTGGGATGGTGGGAAGTGATGCGGACCCGTGGACGGGGGTGCTGGCGCAGATGCCGAGTGGGGGTGACGGGGGTGACGGACAACGGGGCGTGAAACGGCTGGTGAGCGGGCTTGAGGGGATGGTGCGGGTCGGGGTGTGGGCGGACGGCACAGTGCGGTGGCGGACGCACGGCGGGGGGAGTGGTGGGTTGGATTGAGCGGAGGACAATGGCTGCGGTTCAGGGGTTGTCGCGGATCTGTACTTCGATCCAATCGACGGCGTCCTGCTGCACAAGCTGATCGAGGGTGGCCGGCAGGGGTGCGGGGCTGAGCGGGAACCGCTGTGGGATGGGCAGCCCGCGGGTGAGGATGGCGGACTGGGTGGCGAGGTCGAGGGTGGCGGAGGCGGGGGAGACGCGGTTGGGGGCGATGTTTTGCTGAAGACGCAGGGCTCGGCCGGGCGACTGGAGTTCGCCGATCAGTTCGGGGAGCTGGGCGGTGTTGACCTGCAGGAGTAGGCGTCGGGGGGGCGCGTCAGGGGGGGGCTGTTGGGGGGCCGCGGGGGCTGGCGGGGCGGCTTCGGGTTCGGCCGGAGCGGATGTCTGTGGCCGGGGCACGATCTTCTGCGGGGTGGCGGAGGCGGCTCGGGTTGAACGCCGCGACACGCTGGGCGCGGCAGCGGCGGGTTCTGGCATGGATCGGCCTAGAGCGGCTTCTGCGGTTTCCGGTGTTTCCCACCCGGTGGTGGTGGATGGAACGGGCAGCGCTGTGCTCTCGATGGCTGCGGGTGGTTCGGACCGGTCGATTTGGATCAGCGAGACGCGGTTGCTCTGTGCCCACTGACGGAGCTCGGACTCCACGCTCGTGCCGTCACGGGAGGCGACGACGAGCTGCTGCTCAAACAGGGGGGTGAATTGATTGGCGGCTTGCGGGCGTGAGTCACTGGCTTCGCTCGACACGGCTGCAAAGCGTCGCTCACCCACCACGCCGAGCAAGTGTTCTTCGCGGAGTGCACTCTCGGGATGGGTGTCGGCGCTGGCTGCACGAAACGCGCGGTCAGCAGCGCCGGCAAACTCGGCATCGAAGGCGGGTGCTGGTGGTATGCCGAGCGTCAGGTTGGTGCTTCGGTGTGGTGGCGAGAGCGCGAGCCGGTAGGCGTCGTCCAGGGTGGTTTCGTCGAGCCCAAGGGGTGAAGCATTGCTGATGAACCAGGCCGCGGTAGAGGGGTCGCTGACCTCGGGGATGGAGGCGTAGCGGGAGCGGTGAGCGGGGGTGTCGAGGCCAGCGAGATGACGGTCAGGCAGCGCGATCGGGGCGTCGTCGGGCGCGGGTTGGCGTTGCGCGATCGACTCGGTCATGGGTTCTGAGTCGGGGGTGGTGGCGGGGTTCGAACCGGCTAGGTTGAGAAGGGTGGTCTGGCTGAGGCTGTAGAGGGTGATGCCGGCCGCGAGGGCGAGCAGTGCGGCGATCCCCCCGAGGAACATCAGGCGAGCGCGGAGGTGAGACGGTTGATTCGCGGCGGGCGGCTGGGTGTTCCGGTGGCCTCGTGCGAGGGGGATGGGCTCGGGCGGGGCCCCGAGGAGCATCTCGCGTTCGAGCTGCGCCTGGATGGCCTCGATCAGTTCACCGGGCGGCTCGGCTTCGGGCATGGCACGCAGGGCGTCACGATCCGCGGAGAGCTCGGCGATGAGCCGACGCAGCTCCTCGTCGTTGGCCATGGCCGACTCCACCTCGGCCGCGACCGCGTCAGGCAGCTCGCCCTCGAGGTAGTCCAGCAGCAGGTTGGAGTCGTGGCGGTCGATCATATGGAAGGCGTTGAAGGGCTTGGTCGGTTCTTTCGGTGGTCAGCGGGTTGGCATTGTTGCCACGCTTTCACGGCGGGGCCAGTGGTGTTGTGTCAGGTCTCCGACTTCCGGAGCAGTTCGCGTACGGTCAGGCGGGCACGGAAGAGCCGGCTCTTGACGGTGCCGATCTTGAGGTCAAGGGCGTCGGCAATCTCGGCGTAGTCCAGCTGTTGCAGATCACGCAGGACCAGCACGGCCTTAAAGTCGTCGTCCAGCCGATCGATGGCCAACTGGAGACGCTCAGCGATGTCACGGGTTTCGACGCGGTGCTCGGCAGAGGGTTCCCGGTGGTCGGCGAGGGCGGCCCGGAGGCTGGCGGCCTGGTCGTCGTCCGTGGTGCGGCCCCGGCCTGTCGATTCAAGGCTCACGGTATCCCGCGTGCGGCGTTTTCGGAGGTGCGAGATCGCCTGATTCATCGCGATGCGGGTCATCCAGGTGGTCAGCTTGGCGTCGCGTCGGAACCCGCCGATGTGCTGGACGATCTTGAGCATGGCCTCTTGCGTGACCTCCGCGGCGTCGTCGGCGTTGGAGACCATGCGGAGGACGGTGTTGTACAACCGCTTCTGATGACGGCTGAGCAGGATGCCCAGGGCGTGTCGGTCGCCATCGATGGCGCGGTCGAGCAGCGGGTCGGACGAGGCTTCCTTACAAGCAGGGTCCGCAGACACCGCCGAGCCCTCCGCGTCGCTGGTCGGAATGGCAAGTGGTTCACCCATCACAACCCCACCCCGGAGCCGTCGTCTCTCGGTTCGACGCCTTACTATGGCCGCCCTCGAAAGGATGGTCAACACACGTGTCCGAACCCCCACCCCCGCCCCCAACCCCACCCGCCTCATCAAGCCCCGACGACCGCTACATCTCGCCGTTGTCGACCCGGAACGCGTCACCCGAGATGCAGGCGATCTGGTCCGCCAACCGGAAGTTCAAGACCTGGCGGCGGCTGTGGCTGGCGTTGGCGGAGGCAGAGGCGGAGCTGGGGATCGAGATCAGCGCGTCACAGCTGGAAGAACTGCGCAACCAGATCGATGCCCCGATCGATTATGCGGCCGCCAGGGCCTACGAGCAGAAGCTCCGCCACGATGTGATGGCCCACGTCCACACCCTCGGCGACGCTGCCCCCAACGCCCGCCCCATCATCCACCTCGGGGCGACCTCCCAGTTCGTCGTCTGCAACACCGAGCTGCTCCAGGTCCGTGATGCACTGAAACTCATCGCCCAGAAGACCGCCACCGCTATCGCCCGTCTCGGCGACTTTGCCGATCAATACAAAGACCTCCCCACACTTGGTTTCACCCACTACCAACCCGCTCAACCCACAACGGTTGGCAAACGCGCCACCCTCTGGGCTCAGGACCTGGCCATCGCCTTGGCCGAGATCGAACACCGCCTCGACACCCTCCGCTTCCGCGGGGTCAAGGGCACGACCGGCACACAGGCGTCGTTCCTCGCGCTGTTTGACAACGACGCGTCGAAGGTCGATCGGCTGGACAAGCTCGTGACCACGAAGATGGGTTGGCCAATCGATAAACGCTTCGCGGTGACGGGGCAGACCTACCCCCGGCTGATGGACGCGTTGATCGTGTCCAGCCTCTCGGCCATCGCCGCCGCCGCGATGAAGTGTGCGACCGACCTTCGGCTGCTGGCGAACCGCAAAGAGATCGAAGAGCCGTTCGAGAAGAACCAGATCGGCAGCTCGGCGATGGCCTACAAACGCAACCCGATGCGGTCCGAGCGGATCTGTGGCTTGGCTCGGTTTGTGATCGGGATGACCCAGACGCCGTACACCACCGCGGCGGAGCAGTGGATGGAGCGGACGCTCGACGACTCGTCCTGCCGTCGGCTGACGCTGCCCGAGCCGTTCCTAGCGTTGGACGGCGTACTCGACCTGCTGATCAATGTGACCGGCGGGCTCGTGGTTTACGAAAAGACGATCGCTGCGAACCTTGCCGCCGAGCTGCCGTTCATGGCCACCGAGAACCTGCTGATGGCCGCGGTTCAGGCCGGCGGTGATCGGCAAGAGCTGCACGAGGTGATCCGCACGCACAGCCAGGCCGCCGCCGCCGCCGTCAAGGCTGAGGGACAGCCGAATGATTTACTGGATCGTCTCAAGACGGACCCGAACATCGAGCATGTCGATCTGAACGCAGCGCTCAATCCCGCGGCGTTCGTGGGCCGTGCACCAGAACAGGTCGAGGCGTTTCTTGCCGAGGTGGTTGCCCCGATCCGTGACGCGTACGACACCAACTCACTTGCGACCAACCTGGTTGTTTGAGGACAACCATTCTTTAAAACTAACTGCTTACTTTTAACCCGGTGGCGTTGGGACAGATCGCGTTTCTCTCGTTCCGTGACCGGTTACGACGGGCCTAGCATCGCGGCATACGTGGAGGCGTTACGCCTTGTGAATCACCGCATTGATTGAATCCCTAAACTGCCAGTATGCGAAGGCTCTAACGATGATGCGTCTGATCAAGGTTGCGGCGGTCTTCATTATCGCGGTGGTGGTGATGCTGGTGGGGCTGTTCTTCTACCTCCAGGCCGACCCGCCCATAGGCCCAGTCACGCCGACGGGCGCGACACCGCTGGACACCGGCTGGAAGCTCGTCGAAGTCACCGCAGGGCTCGAGCACCCCTGGGCCGCGGCGTGGCTGCCCGACAACGAAGGCATCCTCATCACCGAACGCCCCGGCCGGGTCCGGCTCTTCACCGACGGCAAGCTCGTGCCCACGCCCCTCACCGGCGTGCCGCCCGTGCTCGCGGTCGGTCAGAGCGGGCTCATGGATCTCAAGCTCCACCCCGACTTCGTACACAACCGCCTCGTTTACTTCACCGCCGCCACCGGTTCCGAAGACGCCAACCGCACCACCCTCTTCCGCGCCACGCTCAACCCCCAACGCACCGGCCTGGACAACCTCGAAGAGCTCTACCGCGTCAGCCGGGACAAGCTCGGCGGCCAGCACTTCGGCTCGGTCCTCGCCTGGCTACCCGACGGGTCGCTCCTGATGTCCGTCGGCGACGGCGGCAACCCGCCGATCACCCTCGACGGCAGCCTCATCCGCCGACAATCCCAGAACCCCGAGCTCGCGTTCGGCAAGGTCCTCCGCATGACCGACGACGGCCGGCCGCACCCCGACAACCCGTTCCCCACCGGTGCCGGCGACGCCCCCTTCGTCTACACCCTCGGCCACCGCAACGTCCAGGGCATCGCCATCCGCCCCCCTCTCAGCCCACCCGCAGCCGCTCAGACCCAAGCCATCAACACTCAACTGGCCCAACGCCCCGCCACCACCGCCCCTGCCATCTGGGTCACCGAGCACGGCTCTAAGGGCGGCGACGAGCTCAACCGACTCGAACGCGGTGCAAACTACGGCTGGCCCAACGCCACCTACTCCGTCGAGTATTGGGGCTTCGCCATCGCCGACTCCGCCACGATGCCCGGTGCCCTCGACCCCCACGTCGTGTGGACGCCTGCCCTCGCCCCGTCCGGCCTGACCTTCTACACCGGCGAAGCCTTCCCCGACTGGCGGGGCGATCTGTTGGCCGGCGGCCTTGTGGCGAAGCAGATCCGACGCATCCACTTCAACGCCGAGGGCGAGATCGACGGCCAGACCACCCTCCAGGTGGACCAACGCGTCCGATGGGTCGGCATGGGCCCCGACGCCGGGCTCTACGTCCTGACCGACAGCCCCGCCGGCGGCCTCTACCGTATCGAACCGGACTGACGGCGACCCCCGCCTCCTCATGCAACTGACGCTCCCCGCAAGCCCGACCACGCCGCCCGCCAACGCCTCGGCCCGACCTGGGGTCCGCGACGCTGCACGCCTCCTGATCACGCAAGCCGACCGGCCACTCGCCTACGCCGGGCTCGGCTTCCTGGCCATGACACCCATCACCGCCGGGCTCGCGCTGCTCGACGGCCGCCTCCTCGACGGTGCCAACCTCTGGTTCAAGCCCCTTAAATTCCAGGCCTCGCTCGCCATTTACCTGTTCACGCTCGCCCTCATGGTGCCGCTGGCCGGCCCCGCTTTCCGGCGTGGCTGGACCGGCCGGATCACGGTCTGGCTCGCCATCGGTACGGGCGTCTTCGAGGTCGGATGGATCACGCTCCGCTCGGGCCTCGGCCTCCGCTCGCACTACGCCGAGACCGCCCTCGGCAGCGCCATGTACTCCCTCATGGGTGTGGGTGCCGTCGTCCTCTCGCTCGCCTGTGTAGTCCTCGCCGGCGGGGCCCTGCTCGCATCGGGTCGGCTCTGCACGCTCGGCCCCGTGCGGTGGGGCGTGGCCCTCGGGGCTGTTGTGGCGTTTATGGGTGCCGCGGGGATCGGATCGATGCTCGGTGAGACCCCCGCCCACTACCCCGTCGATGCCAACGACGCCGCCAGCCGTATCCCCGTCGTCGGCTGGTCCCTTGAACGCGGTGACCTCCGCATCGCCCACTTCCTCGGGCTCCACGCCCTCCAAGGCCTCTTCGCCCTGGGCCTGCTTCTGGTCCGCACCCCATCCCGTCGGGCTTTACCCCTCTTGATCATTGCCGCTCTGGCCTGGCTCACCGGTGTCTTCTACCTCGCCGCCCTCGCCACCGGTGGGCAATCGCCCTTCGCTGCTTGGTTCGTGTAGTCCTCCAGCCCCCAAGGCGAGCGCGGTCGCGTCTGCGATCCCGTACTTTCCGAAGAGATGGACTGATACCCTGACGCCATGATCTTCAGTTCCGAGCGTCGGTTCATCTTCTTCCACAACCCCAAGTGCGGCGGTACGAGCGTCCGCGACATGCTCGCCCCCTGGCACGACGAAGACCTGCCGACCTGGGGCATCGATCCCGAGGGCACCCACGACCGGACCCACATCGGGATCGACGAATTCGCCCAAAGACACCCACAGCGTTGGGCCGCCGCCCAGGGTTACAAGCTCTGCAGCCTCTACCGTGACCCCTACCGGCGTTTCATCTCGGCCGTCTTCGAACACGCCCGCAACTTCCGCAACATCGACATCCGCTACGCCACGCCCACCCAGCGTCGGCGCATGGTTACCGACCGCATCGAGGCGCTGACCCCGCTCAGCCAGGCCGAGCAGGTCATGCACGACCCGCAACTCGCGCACTTCCGCCCCCAATGGATTTTCCACCGCTCGGTCGATCGCGACGTCACCGTCAAGAGCTTCCCCGTCAAGCAGATCCCCGAGATGTTCGCCTACCTGGAGCTCCCGATCAGCGACGACAACCCCGAGATGCAGCGGAACTCCCGCGCGGTCTACACCCTGCCCGGCCCGATCGCGGCCATGGTGTCCAGCCGATCCCTCCGCCGTGCAAGCCGTGGCCTCGTCCCGCCCCGCCTCCGCACCATCGCCAAGGACTGGTTACACCGCCGCCGAAGCACGCCCGACACCACCATCCCCCCCGGCGAACGCGACACGATCTGCCGCTTCGTGGACGGCTTCTACCGCACCGACTTCGAACACTTCGGCTTCCCCACCGAAACCCCAGAACTCTCGGTCTGAGCCGACCCTCACCGCCCCATGCTCCGCCGCTTCCTCAAACCGATATCACCCCCCCGCAAGGTCGACTTCATCATCTGCGGCACCCAGAAGGGCGGCACCACCGCGCTCTACCAACACCTCCAAGCCCACCCCGACCTCTGCTTATCCAGACGCAAAGAGGTCCACTTCTTCGACCACCCCGAACGCTTCAAGAACCCCGCCGCCGCCTACCGCCGATACCACCGCCAGTTCCGCCCCAAACGCCCCGACCAGCTCCTCGGCGAAGCCACGCCTTCATACCTCTACTGGCCGGGCTCTATCCAACGGATGCACCAATACAACCCGGCCCTCAAGCCAATCGTCGTCCTCCGCAACCCCATCGAACGCGCCTACTCCCACTGGAACATGCAGCGGGTCAAGGGCGTCGAACCCCTGAGCTTCAGCGACGCCATCCGCGCCGAGCCCGACCGCGTCGGCCAGGGCGACGACTACGCCGACCGCATATTCTCCTACATCGACCGCGGCCGATACGCCCAACAACTCCGCCACCTCTGGGAGTACTTCCCAAAAGAGCAAACCCTGATCCTCCGCAGCGAAGTTCTCAAAAACCAGCCCGCCGACACCCTCGCCGAGGTCTGCAGCTTCTTGCTGATCAACCCGCTCCCCCACGTCGAGCCCATCAACGCCCACGCCCGACCGTACACCTCGCCCTTGGCCGATGCCGACCGCACGTACCTTGCCTCGCTCTACCGGCAAGAGATCAAAGACCTCGAAGCCGAGCTGGACTGGGACTGCAGCGACTGGCTGGACTGAATCACGCGCAACAACGGATTTCGTTCCTGTGTAGCGGGTGCACCGAAGGTGCCCGCGGCGATCCGCGGGACGCTCCGCGTCTCCCGCTACACACCCAAGAAATCTGCTCTAACCTGCAACGCCTATGAACTCCCGCACGACCAAAGCCCGCCTGATTCTAATTGCCCTCGGCATCGTCCTCGCCCTGATCGTGATCTTCCAGAACACCGAATCGGTCCGGACCCGCTTCTTGTTCATCACCCTCGAAATGCCCCGCGCTGGCCTGCTCGCTCTGACCTTCGCGATTGGCCTGATCACCGGTCTGCTCCTAGCCGTATCAACGAAACGCCGGCGCAAAACATAAGACGAACAAAACCGGCTTCACGAAATAGAGTGTATGCATTGGTAGCGAAACGGCCGAACGGAGTCCACGATGTCTGCTTGGGCAAGCGAGACGGGGCCAATCGTGCAAACAAGGCAAACTGGGGCAAGAGTAAAACCCGGCAGGCTCACCTGTGTGCAGGCCATACGCGTTAGGCACTTCTGCGTCGCCCACTCAGCACAAGCGATCCGGCGGCAAGCAGCATCAACGATGCGGGCTCGGGGATGGCGGTGAGCGTCAGAGCATTGATATAGGCCGCGTCACTACCGCCCCGGGTGATGGTGAATTCGATGGTCCCCGCTGTAGGTGCGATCGCCAAGAAGTCTACGAAGTCGGTGTTCCCGGTGGGAGAGATCGACTGGCTCACCCCGTTGATCGTGTAGACGGTGTTGCTCCGGCTCGGATTGAGTGCAGCGAAAAGGCTGAGGTCGTACACCGGTGCCGTCAGCCCGGTGAAGCGGAAGACGGCTTCGGCACCCGCGCCGGAGTTCGTGCTGTCGATATTGACAAAGAACAAGTCCCGAACCGCATTGGCATCAAGGGTGGCGGCGTCGCCCGTGGCTGCGGTGTAGCTCACATCCACCGGCCCTGCCGAACCGGCGTTCGAGACGAACACAAAGCCGGCCCCCGTCGGGTTGCCGTTGGAATCGATCAGGTCCGTGATGAGCGTGGTGGGCTCGGGGACCTCGTCGAGATCGACGGTGACGTTATTCCAGCTGGCCGCGGGGGATTGCTGTCCACTGACACCAAAGTCGATCTGAACCAGAGGTGCGGCCGCCAGAGAGTGCGTCAGAACGGGGCATAGAGCAAAGACGGACAAGACTGAGCGATACATGTGGAGCCTCCTAGAGATTTTTGAGAAATATTGATTACTTAATCAAAAGTGATTACAAGTTACTTTACAGAAGTAACTTACGTCCAGAATTACGCTATCTGATACAAATATCAAGGGAAAAAAAAACTGAAAAAAACCGACAAGATTGCTTTTGATCATCAATGATTATCATCAAGTCATGGCCCAGACCGAACCTGTTCAGTCCGTTATGCGAGCACTCGACATCCTGGAGTCGGTGACCTCATCCGCCACAGAACTCAGCCTGAGCGAAGTCGCGGACTTGCTTGGGCTACAGCGAGCAACGGTGGCCAATCTTGTGCGAACACTGGCGAAACGGGGATACATCAGCCGCGAAACCAGCCGATCGCCCCTTCGGCTGGGGCCTGCGGCCTGGAAACTGGTCCAAGAGGCCGAGCGGGGGGCGTTGATGAAACGGGCCACGCAGCGGCTCAGCGTGCTGGCGGGGCAGCATCCCGGTGCACACGTGGTTCTCTCGACGTGGGCAGACGGCCAAGCCCGATTGGTGGCTCGGTTAGACGCCCGGTTCCCGGGACGTGCCGAGCAGCCCTGGAGCGAAGTCTTGAACCCCTACACCATGGCCCAGTCCCAGGTCTTCCTCGCGTTCGGCCATGTGTCGGTGCTCAGCAACACGCTCATACGATTCAACCTCGACGACTACGCAAAGGACGTCTTCGACAATGTCGAAGAATTGGAGCACGCCTTGGCCAAGGCCCGCCAGCTCGGATACGTGTGTCCGCCGATCGATGCGATGAACCGATTCCGGGTGGCGTGTCCGATCTACGACGGTCGCCAGAGCCTGGTTGCGGCTGCCGGGATCTACGTGATGCCGCCGCCACCCGAGGCCGAGCGCTCGCGTGTGATCGCAGACCTGCTGGAAGCCGCCCGAGACATCAGTCAGGGCAGCGCGATGCCGCAGACGGGAGGTTAAAGCTGGCCAAATCCCGCCAGAAACCCATGTAACCCAGGGAACTCTAAACTCCACCCCAGTCCTCGAGTTTATCAAAACCCCGCTGACCCCAATCGCCATCGGCCTCATCGTAATCTTCCAGAACACCGAGTGGGTCTAGACCCGCTTCCTGTTCATCACCCTCGAAATGACCCGTGCCGGCCTCCTTGCTTTCACCTTCGCCTTGGGCTTAATCGGCGGGCTGCTGCTAGCCAGCTCCGTAAAACGCAAACGGTAAATCCACTTATAGATACCGACTCACCATGGATTATGGACTATGGTGCAACGAGCCTGTCTGGTTAAAAATAGCGAGATAAGCGATGCCGACTAACAAAACGCCAATAACGAGTACCACCACACTCACGAAGATCATCGATAGCAACCAGGCCATTAGACGCACTGCAGGATAAAGAGGTCCGTAAAACAGCCATGCACCAAAAGTTGCTGAAGTAAGTGCAGAAAGTACTGGCCAAAACCAGTTATCAACTAAGTGGTATGGAAACCAAAATAAGCTGCATGAGAGTGCGGCAGAAGCACCCAAAAAACCCGAAATCTGTTCCCCGGTCCAAGGCTCAACAGGTTCAGCGTTGTTGTTAACCTTCGCCGTATTTTGGTACGACTCGGTAATTCTGTCTTGAAACATTCTCTGATGCTTGGCAGCAAAATCGCCCCAGAAAGTACCCGGTTGCTGCCGGAGATAATCGTCCCAGTCCTTATCGTTCATCGAACATGCCTTGTAGCGGAATCCTGGTCTTAAGAATTGACGTGACGTGACAGAAATCATTACACGCGGATGCAACGTGCAGAAAGCTAAGGCCTGTATTCAGAAAAATATTTGTACGGTCATCGACTATTTTGCTGGCTTGTTAGCTGGGTCGGAGCGGGCGGGGTGAGGGTTGCCGCGGTGGATGGTGGATTCGCCGAAGCGGGATGTGATAGCGTCGAGGGTGGTGTCGAGGCGGCGGCGTTTCTCGTGGGTGGGGTCGGGGATGAGGGCGAGTTGTTGGGGTTCGGTCGTGAGGGGGTAGGCGGTGACGCCGATGAGGCGAACGGGGCTGAAAGAGCTGGTGGCCCAGGTGTTAAAGAGGTGGAGGGCGGCGGCGTGGAGGTCGTGGGTGAGGTCGGAGGGGCGGTCGAGGGTGGTGGAGCGGGTGATGGTCTGGAAGTTGCCAAAGCGGATCTTGACGGTGACGCCGCGGGCGAGGCGGGCCTTGCGGCGGCAGCGGCGGGCGACGGCTTCGGCCTGGTGCAGGATGACGTCGCGGACCGACTCGGGGTTTTGGAGGTTGTGGCTGAAGGTCTGTTCGTGACCGATGGATTTGGCGTCACGGTCGGTCGTGACGGGGCGGTCGTCGAGACCGCGGGAGAGGCGGTAAAGGCGGGAGCCGTCGTCGCCGAGGTGTTTGATCTCGCCCTCGGTGAGTTGGCGGGCGTCGGCGAAGGTGCGGACATTGAGCTTGGCGAGCTTTTCTTCGAGGGCGGGGCCGACGCCCCACATCTTGGAGATGGGTAGCGGGAGGAGGATGTCGTCGAGGTTGTCGGGGTTAATCACCGTCAGGCCGTCGGGTTTGTTGAGGCCCGAGGCGAGCTTCGCGAGGAACTTGTTGGGGGCGACGCCGACGGAGGCGGTGAGGCCGAGGTTGGCTTGGATGCGGTCTTTGATCTGTTGGGCGATCTCGACGGGTTGGCCGAGGAGGCGGATGGAGCCGGTGACATCGAGGAAGGCTTCGTCGACGGAGAGGGGTTGAACAAGGGGCGAGAAATGGTCGAGGGTGTCGAAGAGGGCGGCGGAGCATTCGCGGATGCGTGTGCCGGGGACCTTGACGCAGAGGGCCTGGGGGCAGAGGCGGCGGGCGACGGCCATGGGCATGGCGGAGTAGCAACCGAACTTGCGGGCTTCGTAGGAGGCGGTGGTGACGACGCCTCGGGGCCCGGTGCCACCGGTGAGGACGGGCTTGCCCTTGAGAGAAGGGTCGTCGAGGACGGCGATGGCGGCGAAGAACGCGTCCATGTCGACGTGAAGGATGTGGCGTGGGCTTGGCTGCGCCATGTAGAGATTATGGCAGGTTGGGGTTGAACCACGAAGAGCACGAAGGTTTACGAAGGAATGAATCGATGCTGCTGTGCCTTAGATTGAGCATCGGGTCATCGGCTGCGGGCAGGTGTGCCCGCAGCTAGTGAATTGCTTCTTCTTCGTGGTCTTTGTGTTCTTTGTGGTTCACAACTCGAGGACGGGATCGGTCATGCCGAGTTCGGCGAAGGCGGCTTGGCGGATCAGGCAGGCGTCGCATCGGCCGCAGGGGCGCCAACGGCCGCCGGGTTCTGAGGGGGGCAGTGGGTCGTAGCAGGAGTGGGTGAGGCTGTAGTCGACGCCGAGGTCGAGGCCGCGCTGGATGATCTGGGGTTTGGTGAGGGTGATGAGCGGGGCGTGGAGGGTGGGGCCGTCGCCCTCGACGCCGGCTTTCGTGGCGAGGTGGGCGACGTGCTGCACGGCGTCGAGGTAGGCGGGGCGGCAGTCGGGGTAGCCGGAGTAGTCGACGGCGTTGATGCCGAGGTAGATGTGCTTGGCCTGCTTGACCTCGGCGATGGCGAGGGCATAGGCGAGGAAGATGGTGTTGCGGGCGGGGACGTAAGTGACGGGGATGTCGGTCTCGGCGTAGGGGCCGGAGGTGTTGGAGAGCGGGTTGTCCTTGGGGACGGGAATGTTGTCGGTGAGGGCGGAGCCGCCGAAGGCGCGGAGGTCGATGGTGATGGTTTGGTGGGAGCTGACACCGAGGTGTTGGGCGACGGCGTGGGCGGCGTCGAGTTCGGCGGCGTGGCGTTGGCCGTAGTCGAAGGAGAGGGCGTGGAGGGGGGCGTGGCCGTCGGCCTTGGCGATGGCGAGGGCGGTGGCGGAGTCGAGGCCGCCGGAGAGCAGGACGATGGCGCCCCCAAGAGAGGTTGGAGAGGCTGCGTGCTGGCTCATGGGTTGGGGTTGGTTGGGTCGTCTTGGGCTTTGGGCCTTGTTGTGACAACGACGGTCTTGCTCATGAGGTCGGCGAGGCGTTGACGGTGGGGGCTGATGATGGGGACGACCAGGAGCAGCCAGGCGATGAGGTCAAAAGGTTTGAGGAGGCCGCGGCGGATGAGGGCGGCGGGGGAGGGGGGCTTGCCCTGGAGGTCGGCGACGCGGAGGCCAAAGATGGCTTTGCCGAGGGAGCGTTGGGTGAGTGCTTCGGTGACGGTGGTGTGGAGGACGGTGAGGGCGACGACGAAGAGGCCGGGGCGGATGGCTTCCAAGTGCCCGACGCTGGTGTTGCCGGGCCAGAAGGCGATGATGGTACCGGGGTCCGTGTCAAAGAGGAGGCTGGCGAGGAGGAAGCCGGGCGCGAGGTCGAGGAAGCCGGCGAGGGCACGGCGGAGCAGGTCGGCGACGGCGAGCGTGTCGGGCAGCTGAGGTTGCTGCTGGTCGATCGGGCGTCGCCAGAACAGGGCGAGCATGGCTGCGACGCTGACCATGATGACGACCAGGATGATGAAGCCGACGGACTGCAGAGCTGGGGTGTCGGCACGGATGAAGACGGTCTGGGGTTCGGTGACGGCCGCGTCGTCGAGGCGGAGCGTCTGGATACGGAGGAAGTGCTGATCGGGCTGGGCGGTGTCGTCGTTGATCTGGGGGGTTCGGTAGGTCAGGATCGCGGCCGCGTCGGGGGTGGCGGCGAGCGACCAGTCGGACTCCGTGATGGAGAGGCTGCCGAGCGGGAGGACGCGGTCGTCACGGATGAGGCCGAGGGTGACGGTGGAGTCGGCGTCGGGTTGCGGGGGGGTGGTCTGCCAGGCGAGGACGGTCTGACCCGCGATAACTCGGACGCTCCAGTGGTGGATGGAGTCCGTTGCGGTGTCTGGGGGAGCGGGGAGTTGGACGCTTCGGGCGGACCAGGCGTCGGTGGGGTGTTCGTAGAGGGTCCAGCCCGCGGGTGTCTGAACGAGCAGGGACGGGTGGGTGTGGCCGGGCTGGCTGAGCAGGCGGGCGTTGCCCTTGGGGTGGTCCCAGCCGGGAGGGAGGGGGACGGCGTGCCAGCCGTCGGGCTGAAGGACGAGGAGGCGGTCGGCGGTGGTGGGTTGCGGGTCGGGAGCGGTCGGTTGGGTGGTGGATGGCGGAGCGGGGGGCGTGTCGGGTTGGGTCGCGGGAGAGGTGGCGGGCTGCGTGGCGGCAGGGGATTGGGGTCTGGGTGGGGTGTAGTCGAGCGGCAGGTCGAGGGCGATGTTGCGTTTGAGCTGAGCGCGTCGGTCGGTGGTGTCGGGCGGTGCCAGCCCGCTGAAGCGGGATGGCCTGGGGGTGGTGGTGGCGTCACTCTGGAGGAGGTCGAGGGTGGCTTGGGATTCGATGCGGGCCAAGAGGTAGGGCTGGTCTTGATGGATCGTGAGGGCGCGGGGGATCGTGCCGGGAGGCAGGTCGGGGAAGTTGCGGGTGGCGACTTGGCTGCGTGGGATGGGGCCGGGCAGGGGTTCGAGGGTGACCGAGCGGACCTGGCGTTCGGGGGTGATGATCCAGAGTGTGTGGCCGACCGCGGCGGCGTGGGTCGGGTTGGCGGGGATCGCGGGGACCGTGAGGGTCTCGAGCTCGCGGTCCGGGCCGGGGGTGAGGCGGAAAAAGGTGAGCGATGAGCCTTCACGGGTGTCGGGGATGACGAAGAGCGCGTCGTTGGGTTTGAGGCTGCCGACGATGTGGGGAGGCTTGTTGGGACTGGCGAGGGTGGTGGGGGTGAACAGCAGCAGCACGAGGCTGATGAGGAGGCGTTGACCGGCGGGCGATGTCGTTTGGGCTGGCGGGGTAGATCGGCGCACGCGGGAGTTTAGTGGGGTGTGACGGGTGCGGGTGGTGTGAGGGTGAGGGTTTAGGGGAAGCGTTAGGATGTCGGTGTGCTGAAGTACCGGCTGGCCATGAGTGCGGTGTTGATCCCGATGTTGTTGGCGGTGCTGTGGTTGGATCAGTGGGTGGGGTCGGCGCACGGGCTGCGGGGGTTGGTGCTGCTGGTGCTGGTGATGGTGTGCATGCTGGGGGCATCGGGGGAGCTGGCGGCGATGATCCGGAGCAAGGGGGCGTTGGTGCCGACGCCGGTGGTGGCGGTGTCGGGTCAGCTGGGGCTGGTGTATGTGGGCATGATGGCGGTGCTGCTGGGGGCGGGTTGGCCGGAGCAGGCGACGTCGGGAACGCTTGGGCTGGCGGGGCTGTTGACGGTGGTGACGCTGGTGTTTTTCGGGTCGCTGGTGGTGCACTGCCGGGGACGGCGGACGGATGGGGCGATCCTGGCGGGGGCGGGGGCGGTGTTTGCGTGTGTGTATCTGGGGCTGTTGCCGGGGTTCTGGCTGCTGGTGCGGCAGGACCACTCGGCGTGGATCGTGGCGGGGGCGATCTTGGTCACCAAGTCCTGCGATATCGGGGCGTACACCGCCGGTCGGCTGTTCGGGAAGCGGAAGCTGATCCCCTGGCTGAGCCCAGGGAAAACTTGGGAGGGGTTGTTTGGGGGGCTGCTGTTTTCGGGGGGGCTGAGTGTGGGGCTGGTGGCGTGGGCCAACACGGCCGCAGAGGGATCGACGGGCTGGGTCGGTGGGGGATCGCTGGCACCGCTGTGGTTGGCGGCGGTGGCGGGGGTCGTGCTCGGGCTGGTGGGTCAGCTGGGCGACCTGACAGCAAGCCTGATGAAACGGGACGCGGCGGTGAAGGATTCGGGGACCGCGATCCCCGGATTTGGCGGCGTCTTGGACTTGGTGGACTCGGCGTTGCTGACCGGGCCGGTGGCGTACTGGCTGCTGGCGTTGGCGGCGGCGATGCGATGATTTACAGCTGAATTGAGGTTCGTGGGATCGGCTCGGTTGTGGTGCTGTGCTTTTGTGCGTAGGCTATGAGATTGGTTTCACCCGTATCTGCGACGGGCAGGCTGTCTGTCCCTCCGAGCGGGCGGGTTTTATTGGCTCTCTGGAGAACATCACCATCGCACGAGGACGCTTCCGACCGCCGCCGAAAGACACCGGCAAACGCCTACGCATCAACGATCAGATCCGCATCTCCCCGATCCGGCTCATCGACCAAGACGACAACCAGATCGGGGTCATCGAGACCGACGAGGCCCGCCGGATGGCGCGGTCGGTCGAGCTCGATCTCGTGGAGGTTGCGCCGAACTCCCGCCCACCGGTCTGCCGGATCATGGACTACGGCAAGTGGAAGTACGCGCAGCAGAAGAAAGAGCAGAAGGCGAAGTCCCACGCGAAGAAGTCGGAGCTCAAGGGCATGCGGCTGCGCCCGAAGATCGATGACCACGACCTGGAGCTCAAGGTCAAGAAGGCCCGTTCGTTCTTGGAAGACGGCGACAAGGTCCAGTTCGTGATGCTGTTCCGTGGCCGAGAGATGGCGCACAAGGACCTGGGGCGTCAGACGATGGTGGGGGTGACCGAGACGCTCAGCGATGTGGCGAAAGTGGAGCAGCCGCCGAAGATGGCGGGCAAGCGGATGACCATGCTGCTGACGCCGGACCGCTCGGGTGCGAAGAAGAAAGAAGCCCCGGTCGAAACGACGGGGTGAGACGCAAAGACGATCCAGTCCGTAAGGCACTCCTATCGGTTAACCAGTGAGGTGCCACAGCGGTGTGTTTGATTTAGAGCCTATCCGGATAACCAGGCCTGCTGGAATGAGATGACGCCACAGGCGAACTGGATGCAGCCGAGGTAGTTCTCTGGTTTTTTGCACCAGCGGGTGAGGATGGCCCGGTAGCGGTTGAGCCAACTGTGGGTCCACTCGACCACCCAACGCCGGGCCTTTGCTTCGGGGTGTTGCTTGAGGTCGTCCGCCTCCTCGCCCCGGCTTCGGATGTGAGCGTCCATGCCCAGGTCTTCAAGCAGCTCACGCACCGACGCCGCGTCGTAGGCCTTGTCCAGACACATGCCGTATGTCTGGCCCCGTCGCGGCGGCGGGCACTCGATCACCACACTCAGCAGCGTCGCCTCGAAGAGCTTCATATCGTGCCGGTTCGCCCCGTCGATCACCACGCCCAGGGGGATGCCCGCGGCTTCAGCCAACGCCGACCGTTTGACCCCGCCCTTGCCGCGATCCGTGGGGTTCGGGCCGGTTTTTCCCCCCGCCCAGCGGGGCCTTGCCCATCGCCCCGTCGGCCGAGAGCCACGACCAGTCCAATCCTTTAAGCCCGTCATACTCCAGCAGCCCCGCCTGCCAGAACCGGAGGAACACGCCCTCACGGACCCAGCGTTGGAACCGGTCGTGAGCGGTGGACGCCGGGCAGATGCCGGTCGCACTCAGGGCCTTCCACTGGCAGCCGGTCCGCAGCCGGAAGAAGATCGCGTCGAGGCAGTCGCGGTCTGACGCCGGCGGCCGGCCCCCGCCGAACTTGTGCGTGTTGACCCGCGGCGGGATCAGCCGCCGGAACCGCTCCCACATCTCGTCACTCAAACGGAACACCCCACCCATCGCCGATCGTGTCATCGTGAGCCTCCTTGCTCGCGGCACCAGTGCCGACGTCCTTATCGGTCATCGGCGGGTTATCCGGATAGGCTCTTAGAGCAAACCCTATTCATTTGTAGTGGGCGACACGAAGTGCGCCGCTTCGAGATCGCGTCAAGAAGCGGGCCCCTTCGGGGCACCCGCTAAACATGAACTGTGCCGGCTCTAAGCGGCGTTTACCGGCTTGGTGCGCTTGTGCTGCGGTCAGGCGGCGATAACGTAATGGTGGTTCGCGATGCGGCTGCGGCTTGGGGGATTGGGGCTTTCGGTGAGTTGAGCCATGGCCCAGAGTTGGGTGGTCTCGGGCGTGACGGGGCTATCGGGCCGGTCGAAGTGTTGAGCCAGCGACCAGAAGTCGATGGTCTCGCGGAACAGCAGATCGGTGGCGAGGAGGTAGGCGATGAAGGCGGAGGTGAGCTGTCGGTGTTCGGGTGAGGGATCGGTGGGTGGGGCGGGTGGGGCGAAGAGGCCGTCGGTCTGCTGCATTTGTGCGAGGGCCTGCATGCCGCGTTGCCGGGCGTCTTCGAGTCCGGATGGGATGTCGTTGTGGGGGAGGTCTTGGGCGACCCGCTGGAGGGCGGACAGGACGGTCGCGGTGGTCAAGGGGCAGGCCTGAGTGGTGTAGTGGGCGTCGGTGGATTGTGGAAGGAAATGGCCCAGCGGGTGTTGGGTGTTGAGAAGGTGCTGGGTGAGTCGCCGGGTTTGAGGCGTTGAGCCGTAGGTGAGCTCGGAGAGGCGTCGCAGGCCCAGAGCACGGACGGCGGTGGGGGCCTGAGCGAGGCTCACGCGGAGGGGCCGCGGCATCACGAGGCCGTTGCTGTTGAGCTCCCGGAGCAAGCGGTCGTGGTCGTTTTTGATCAGGCAGCGGTCGATGAGGCTGACACTTATCATGGCTGATTCCTTGTTTAATCGGTTCACGTTTGGGTAACTTCAACCAAACATATCAAGTCAGGATCGTGCGTCAAGCCTTTCTTTGGTTTTTATTAGGGTTCCCGAAAACCTAGCCGAACGATCTGGACGGGCAAGAGCTTCGCGGAACGTGCATGCGGTCAGGTCAGCGCATAAAAAAGCCTCCGCCACAGGGCTCCGATCCTGCTGGCGGAGGCGCGCCACAGCCTGGGTTGTCGGTGGAAAAAGCGTAAGACGCCTTCAGCCACTGAGCTACTCCCCGATACTACTCCTACGGTGGATCGGGTGTCAATGGCGGCAAGACAGCACGGGCTTGATCCGCAAGATCATGTAGATCAGGAGCTTAAGCCTTGTGATCACAGGTTGCCGATTGGCCCCAGCTTGCTTTAACCCGGGCTGCGGTATCGTCTTACCCCGCTATCAGCGCGGACCGTCGGGCATGTGAAAAAGGTGTCAACAAGAGACGCTTCTATTGATGGCTAGCGTTCAGCGATCGGTGGGACGGACTGAGGGGTCTTCGGGGTCCTGTTCGCTGGAAGCCTCATGCTCGGGGGTGGTGGCCGGGTCGTCGGTGTCGTCTTCCAGGCCGGCGGCGAGGAGGTCGGGGGTGTCGAAGCCGGTGGTGGGGGTGGTAGGGAAGGGGATCGGAGCGAGAGCGTCTTCCTCGTCGTCGAGGCTGCCGAGGTCGGTTTCGTCGGCGGCGAGCTGAGCGATAGCGTCGAGAAGCCGGTCGCATGCGGCGGGTTCCGGTTCGAGCCGGGCATGGGCACGCCGGAGAGTGTCGGTGAGGGTCAAGGTCTCGGCGAGATCGCGTCGGAAGCCACGCTCGGCTTGGGGGTCGTTAATCATGTGATCCATTTCGTTACGGGTGAGCCGGCCGTCGAAGAAGGCTTCGAGGGTGTCGGCGAAGAGGTCTCCCGCCGGGAAGAAGGACGCGGCGGAAGGGGCTGCTGTTTCGGTAGGGGCGTCGGCGGCGCGGAGCTGGGCGAGCAGGCGTTCGCGTGCACCGGGTGGAGGCGTGATTTCGCTGCGGAGCGGGGCGGACATCGCCGCCCAGTCCAGGGCTTCACGGGCTTGTGCCTTGATCGCTTCAGAGGCTGCTGCGTTGGCGAGGATGGCCTCGACGTCGGCTTGGCTCACAGCGGGTTCACCCGCCAGGAAGTCTTCGATCACCGAGGCGAGGTCGGGCTGATCGGGCATGGGGAAGGAGGGGGGCGGCGTGGGCATCAGTGGTCCTCCCATCCAAAGGCACGGCGGACACGGGGGTCGGCCCGGAGGCGTTCGAGGCCGCGGTGCAGACGGACACGCACGGCGTTGGCGGTCAGCCCGAGGCTTTCGGCGATGTCGTTGATGTCCCGTTCGTAGATCACCCGGAGCTCAACCACGGCGGCCTGCGTCTCCGGAAGCTCATTGATGCACTCCAGGACAAGCTGCTGGCGGTCGTTGTCTTCTACTGGGGTTTCCTGGGGAGCACTCAGGCCGCCGAAGTCGCTGGGGTCGCTGGTGGCGTGGTCTGGTCGGCGAGCACGCACGGCATCGAGTGCGGTGTTGCGGACGATCATCTTGAGCCAGGCGACGATGGCCTTGGGCTCTTTGAGGGTCGAAATCCGCTGATAGGCCTTGAGCACCGCGGTCTGGACGGCGTCTTCGGCTTCCTGTCGGTCGCCGAGCGTGGTGAACGCGGTGACGAACATCAGGTTGTAGTGGTCACAAACGACCCGCTGAAACCACTCCTGGCGGTCCTCGTGGGGTCGGGGCATGATGTTGCTGGTGCGGTGTTCCACCATAATCCGGGTCCGGAGCCGGGAGTATGGGCGGAGGCGTGCGCGGGTGTCAAGCCTTACACAGATCGGGGCTTGCGCGAGCCGAGCGGCGAGGCGATGCGTTTGGCGGGTCGATCCGGTCGGTTGAGACGCGGCACGGCGCGGTGGCCGACGGCGTGTTTCGGGTGGGATCGGTCGGACATCACGTAATCGGGTTTTCATCTGCAGGCCCATCCAGTTCAGACGCAGAAAAAGGAGATCACTGCCCGGAGGCGGGCTCGGTTGAGCACGGCCGGGCAACGGGTTGTGGCACCGCGGTGGCCGAGGGCCGGGGCGGTGGTGGGCAGCTTGGGGCTGCCAGTGATGGGGTAGACGCGGGCTGAGCGTCGGGCATTACACCGGGGCAGACTGGGCGGCGGCGAGCCAGTCGGTGGGGCCTACAGACGGGTCAGACCCATGAGACAGTCCAGGCGGGACGGCCTGGGCCAGCTCGTGGAGGCGGGACTTGACCGCGAAGGGCGGCAGCCCCGGCTCGGCCGAGAGCAAACGCGCACAGAGTCCGGCAACGATCGGACACGCGTAGCTCGACCCGGTCACACGACGCGTGGTCGCCTCGGGGCCCGCCCCCCACGCCAGGTCGAGGTTGATCCCCGCCGCCTCAAACTCGACCAGCCGTCCTTGGCGATACCGCAGGACACCGATCGGGCAGGCGGTGTAGGTCACGCCGATGCAGGACGCGAACGAGGCGGGGTAATCCCGCGACGCGTCGCCGTAGCCCTCCGCCGCGACGACGGCTCGGCCCTGGGCGTACGCCTCGTCGAGCTCGTGGCTGAGCGGGCCAGCGAGGTCAGCACGCTGGGTGGACAGCGACAGGTTGACCGCGTGGATGTCGAGGTCGGCAAGGTGTTGCAACGCGGCGAGCAGGGCGGCGGTGGTGCCGCGTCGACTGGCGGCGAGGAGTTGGATGCTGATGAGTTGGACGCCGGGGGCGACGCGGTGGACCAGATCGGCGACGGCGGTGCCGTGCCCGACGGGATCGTCCGCCCGATCGAGGCGTTCGAGGCTGTAGCCATCGGCCGAGCCGTCGGCTGGAGGATTGACGCGATAGGCCTCGATCGATTGCTGTGCGAAGCGGGGATGGTCGGCGGCGATGCCCGTGTCGATGACGGCGAGCCGAACCCCGGAGCCGTCGGCTTCGGCGAGTTGATCCCAGGGGTTGGCCGTCACGGCTGATCATCCGTTTCAGTCAGTGTGTCGAGATGCGCAGCGATGGCGGCGGCCGCCTGATTGGCGATCTCGAGCTGCCCGTCTGTGAAAGTGTTCGCTTCGGTCGGATTAATCGCAGTCAGCACACCCCACTCTCGGCTGGCTGAACTGATCGGCACGGCAAGCATGGCCTGCGTGTGTGAGCCGACCGCCTGGTCGATCGTCGGATCGTGGGCGGGCGCTGCCTTGACGTCGCCGACCGACGACCCGATCTGATAAGCCATCGTCAGCCCCACCAGCCCCTGGCCCACGCGGACCTGCTGCCCGGTCAGCTGAGCCGCGGATGGCCCGACGCTCAGGGCAAAGTGCATCGCCTCCCCCTCGTCGTCGGCCAGCAGGATCGAGCCCTCCGCGGCATGCACCTCGCCCACAAAGTCGGCCAGGATCGCCTTGAGTGTCCCATCAGCAGTCAGATCAAACGGCACCTGCGGCATCCGGGCAGTTTACGCTCTGTCGCGGACGAGCCCAGGCCGCGAGCCAAGCGGTGGAGCCTTGGCGCTAGCGAGCCCGGCCCGCTGACGCTACGATTCGCGGTCCGGCCGGCCGCGTGCCCGAGTGGACTAAGGGGGCGGATTGCAAATCCGCTGAGCTTGCTCAACGTGGGTTCGAATCCCACCGCGGCCTTTCGCACTGTTTCGCATAAGCTCCGTCACGGCGGAAATTGTGCCGGAATCGGCCCTGGACCTACCGCGCGGGGCGCCCCACCGGGTCGTACTGCCACTGCGGTGTCTACTGCGGGGGGTCGCAAATCGCTTCTCCTCGCGTGCTCCGTTCCAGTGGCCTGCATGACCGCAGATTGGAGCTGATTTGCCTCATCCGACGCCGCGGCCGGCAGGGCATGAAGGGCCGAGGTCAGGTCGTAGGGCCAGACGTGGGCGTACCGACCGATCGTCAGCGTGGGAGTCGAATGCCGCGCGAGTTCTTGAGTAACCTTGATGCTTACCCCACTCGCCACCACCCTTAAAATGAAGATGTGCTGCAAGACATGGGAATCAACTACTCGGCCTCCGGCATCTCTTCGCTCGATCCTCGCCGTCCCCAGGGCTCGACGCATGATGCAGGCTGTATCGCTTGGTAAGACGCGGAACGCGGTGCTGATCGCTTACGAGACGGTCATGGCAAGCGAGAGCGACATGTCCGGGGGCCGTGGCCTGCTCCGGCAGACGCCGGTGATGGCGGAGAGTCGAAAGCACCTCGGCGAGCTGTTAGACCGTGCGCTGGGGGCGTGGTGTTTACGACTATCCAGAAGTTCGGCGAGTCGCACGAGCGCGTCAGTCAGCGGACGAACGTCGTGGTGATGACCGACGAGGCGGGCGCAGCCAAGGCCGGGCTAACTCTTTCTTGGCCGACTTCGAGCCCGTAAGGCGGTATTAACGGACGGCCGTGCTGGAGCCTGGACTATTCAGACCGATGATCTGCCGGGCTGCCGCGGCGGATCGCTAGTGTCTCCTGCCAGCGTTTGAGTGCGTCGGCGAGGGCTTGATCGTCTGCGATCTCGAGCTGGATGAAGAGCGGTGTCAAGGGCGGCTGTCCGGCGGTGGGGCGGTTGCCGAACACATCGACGGCGTTGGGGATAGGGCCCACCAGTTGTTCCGTTTCGTCGGCCTGTTCGGTCCGTGTGAGGACAAGCGTGAGTTGCTGTTGTGAGTCTTCAGCGGCAAAGACGTGCACGTAGAGGCCTTTGCGGATCTCGTGCTGTTTCAAGATGTGCTTGCCGTCGAGCTGGTGAGCGAGCACAGCGTGGGCGGCGGCGGAGGGGTGCGGTGCACCGCCTTCCATGAGCAGGACGGTCCACGGGGTATTGGTCTCGGAGAAGGTGCTGTAGTTGGCGGCGTAGGTAAAGACCTTCTCGACGCCGAGCCCGAGGTTGGAAAGCAGGTACCGACTCATCTGCTGGGCGTTGTGGATGGGGTCGTCCTCAAGGCGGACGCCGGCGAGGGTGTGGTGATAGAAGCCGGAGCGGTGGGTGATGTTGGAGCCTGAGCCCTCGGTCATCCAGAGGGGCGTGCCGACGGTACGGGCGGCGTCGGCAGCCTCGCTGCTGGTCTTGGAGAAGGCGTCACCGGGGTGCCCGAGACTGCCGCCGACGTAGCGGTGGATCGCGAAGACATCGGCGAAGTCCGTGGCACCATCTGTAATCGCCTGCTCGACAAAGTGCGGCTTGCTGATGTCGACGACCAGCCGGAGTTCGGGGTCGACCTGCTGCAGTGCCGCGTGGGCGGTTCGGCCAAGCTCGAAATACCTCTGAATGCGAACGTCTTGGGCCGGGCCGCGGAACATGCCCTTGCCCCGACCACTGGGGACGAAACGATCGTTCATGAAGCCGCCCCCCCAAGGCTCGTTCCAGAGGTCCCATACGCGGATGTCGTCCCGGTAGCGTTCGGCGACGGTCCGCACGTAGTTTTGCCAATCCGCCTGATCACGCGGCAGGAAGTAGCGGGCGAAGTACCGCTGCTTGTCCGCCTCGGTCATGTCCTGTGGGTTGTTGATGTGGGCGGCCCAGACCGGGGTGCTCGAGAGGACGCCGAGCACGGAGAGGTGGGCGTCGCGGTAGGTCTGCAGCAGGTCGTCGCGGAACGTCCATTGCCCGGGTTCGGGTTCGAGGAAGGCCCACATGACCAGCTCTTTGCCCTGATCGTGGAGGCGGACCCAGTTGACGCCGATGGACTTGAGCAGCTCCGCACGGGATTGCGATGGCCTGGAGTGCGTGCCGAAGAACGAGTCTGGGGCGTCACGGCCGCCGTAGATCGGCGGAGGAACGCGGATAAAAACGAGCTCTTGGAAAGCGGAGATGCGCTGACCGTTTGCGTCTTCGACCCAGGCCTCGACGCGGAACGGCCCGAGCGGGTGATCAGACGAGGGCGTGATCTCGGCTTGGGCCTGCGTGTAAGCAGAGGCTGTGACGGACAGGGGCGACACGTCGGTTGCCTCGCCGTAGGCGTTGTGGACACGCAGCCGGACCGTGGTGGGGCCTTGGTGGCCGGCGGGTTCGAGCCCGAGGCTGAGCCGGGCGGGGGTGTCATGCCCGACGAGCACGGCGGCCCGCGGGTTGACGCCGTTGGTCAGGACGAGCGAGAGCCCGACGGGGTGGCTACGGTGGAAGGTCGTGGCTTGGCGCCCGGCCTCGGCCTGGAACCCGTCGACGCGCATCAGGCCGCGCCCCCGCAGGTGGAGGTAGGCCCGTGCACGGAACAGGTCGGGGGTGAAGGTCAGGGTGACGCGTTGCCAGTCGGGTGTAAGCGCGAAGGCCTTGGACGCGATGATCTGCTTCCCGCCGTCGTAGTGCACCTCGGCCTTCCATTGGCCCTGGCCTTTGGCGAAGAAGCTGACGGTGTGTGGGCGGTCACGCTGGATGATCGGGAAGGGGGCCGAGTTGAGCGGTGCGGCCTCGTCCCGTGATTCGATCTCGAATGCTCGGCCGATGCCGGAGGGGGTCTGGTCGTCTTCGACGACGCGGGTCTGCGTGGTGATCCCGACGTAGTCGCGGCCCGTCATGGACCAGCCGGAGGCGAGGCCCTGGTCGAGGGTCGTGTCACGGAACAGGTTGCTCGGCCCGCCGTCGGGGTAACGCTGACGAAGCTCAGCGAGTATGCGGTCGGGTGTGAGCTGCTCGAGCTTGAACTCCGCGAGATCGATCGCGGTGTTCGACGGGCCCTTGGCCAAGAGGTAGAAGGCTGAGTCTGCGATAGGCTTGTTCAGCGTGAACTCGTGGACTTCGCGCTGCCACTCGTCGCCGAAGGTGCACTGCGTGCGATAGCTCCAGAGATAGCCTGGGCCGATCTGGCGGACGCCGGCGATGATCTGGAGCTGGTCGGGGTTTCGGCCCGTGATCGTGAGGCGGTAGCGTCCGGGTGTGAGGGTGGGGATGGTGTGCCGGAGCTGGATCTGGCCATTGCCTTGCTTGGTCACACGCATCCCGGTGCGGCCTTGGACCGTCAGGCGTTTGAAGCGCAGGGTCAGGTCGGACTGCCAGCCCGCGTCCTGGGCCCATCCCCGCGGGAGGTGGCCGCGGATAGAGAGGTTCTTGTCGGGCTTGACCACCTCGATCGGGCGGGCCAGCTCGGTAAAGTCGGTGTCGATGTCGAGGGCAGCGGCGGGTGTTGATATCAGCATCAGCAGCAGCCCAGCCATGGCCGTGTGAGCGTACAGGACAAAGCGATAGTGCTGGGTAGTCATGGTCTTGCTCGTGATAGCAATGGGTCTGAAGAAGGGGACAACCGGAGTCAGCGGTCCGCGATTACGGCACGAACGTATTGAGCTGAGGTATCGACGCGTTGTCCACGACGTTCCAGAAGTCGCGGTCGGCGATCAGGTCCTGCTCGTTGGCCGCTTCGACGTGGCCGTCGTAGGCCAGGAGGTTGGCGCTGCCGTTGTGGCGGTAGGCGACGTTGGCATTGGAAACCGAAGCGGCGACTTCGCCGACATAGTTCCCGCTGGAGTTGCCATGACGTACTCGCCAGTCCAGTGCGTCGGCAACGTGGAGTGTGTCGCTGGGGGCGGGGAGTTCTTCGGGGCGATAGATCAGTTCGGTGCCGTTGATCGGGGGGCTGGTGATGACGGTGGGCAAGAAGCCGCCGGTGAGCTCGGTCGCGTTGGAGCCGTAGGAATAGGGGGCAAACTTTGCGCCCGGGACCGGCGGGACCGACGCGGCGTTGAAGCGGACAACCGCCTCTTCTTCGGCAAGCGTGGCGGAAGGGCACATGGTGTCGCCGGTCCAGATGGCCCGGTTGGTCACGATCTCCTGGATCTGGACGCGGTCGCGGAAGTCGAGGTTCTGCAGCCAGTGCGTGCTGCCGTGGACCGAGTCGGTCCGCCAGATGGGGGTGTAGAAGCCGTCGTAATCGACGGCGTAGGTGGCGTCGGCGATCCCGAGCTGTTTCATGTAGGACTTGCAGACCGAAGCGCGGGCGGCTTCACGGGCGCTGGTTAGGGCGGGCAGCAGGATGGCAATCAGCAGCGCGATGATCGAGATCACCACGAGCAGTTCGATGAGCGTGAAGGCGTTGGGACGGGTTGTGGGTTGCTGAATAGCCATGGCGGTTACTCGATGGACCAGACAGCGCGTCTGGTTGGTGAGCAGAACAGAATGAACCCGGAGGGATGACTCGGGGTATGCCGACTTATGGTGCCGGGGTAGTCTCGATACGTAGCCGTTTTTCCGCGGGCACGTCGCCGTTGCCCTTCGCGCTGCGGAAGATATAAGTCTGGTCCCGTGCCCTGGCGTCGTCGTTGACGGGCGCAAGGATCAGTAGGAGCTTGCCCTGGTTGGACATGGCCTGACGGAACGCTTCGGTGATGTCGAGGGTGACGCCTTCGTCGAGTTGCTGCGGGGTAAACACGGCCAGGGGCTGCGACTTGTCGGTGATGAACTCGCTGTCGGCGGCGGAATAGGTCCCGCCCCCGGGTTTGGGGAAGCGGGGATCGATGCGGGCAGAGGCGTCGTCGATGGCGGGGTTGAGGAAGACGCCGACGGTCACGCCGTTGGCCTGGGTAGTCGGTCCGGCATCGAGCTGAAAACCGCTGTCGGGGTCTCCGGTGGAGGAGCCGGCGAAGAGGTGCAGTGTGGCGGTCTGTGCGGGATCACTGCGGCGGAAGTCGAACTTGGCGGCGTACTGGCGTTCACGCCCGTCGCCGTTGAAGCCGATGCGGAAGGCCCCGGCGGGGGTGGAGCCGGCGTTGGTCGAGGCATCATTGAAGACGCTGTACTCCCGGCCACCCTGCCCGGAAGCGGCGTAGAAGGTCTCGGCATGGGCGGGTTGGCCGACCACCATGATGAACATGACCGCAGCGGCCACGAGCGTTAGACGTCGTGTGCCAACGCAAGGATGGGAGGGTGAGTAACGCATGCTGAGTGTCTCGTTTGGAGATATCGGCCTAAATCTCATCGGGCTGACGCGTAACGGGGGGAAGATTGAGAGCAGAAAAAGCTGGGCCCGCGGGGAGCAGGCCCAGCCGTGTCGTGTAGTGCGATAGATCAACCGTGACGCCGACGGCTGAGCATGGCGAGGCCGCCGAGGCCCGCGAGCAGCAGCGTGCTGGGCTCGGGGATAGCGACGGAGGTGAGGGTGGTGTCGAGGTTGGTATCGACCAAGACATCGACCGGGCCGGTGCCGATCTCGATGTTGGTGGGCGCGGCGACGCCGGTGATATCGGTGTCGGCACCGATCCAGATGTAGTCACCGACGGTGAGCGTTCCGCCGCCGAGCGCGGTGGTGAGTTGGGTCGTGATGTCCAGATCGAACTGGGCCCCTGGCGAGGGCGTGATGCTGGCGATCAACCCGCCGGCGGGCGTGGCCGAGATCACGCTGCTGTTGATCAGGGTGCCGTCGGTCGTGGGCGCGGTGATCTGGAGCAGCACGAGGTCGATGCTCGCGGGGACGTTGGTTGCTGCGGCGCCGGCACCGATCTGGATCGAGGCCGTTCCGCCACTGTTGATGTCGGCAGCGAAGTCGGCGGTGACTTCATAGGCGTAGAGGCCGAGGAACTCGACGCTGTTGCCACCGTTGAGCCCGACGCGGGGCACGGCTCCGCCGACGACCCGGCCGGCACTGGTCAGGGGGGTTCCGAAGGTGTAATCGACGATGGAGCCAGTGGCGTCTGCATCGCTCTGGTAGCGGCCGCTGGCTGCGGTGTCGACGGTGATCACGGCGGCCGAGACGCTGGGTCCGGCGATGAGTGCCGTGGTCGCGGCGAGGGCTGTCATTCGTTTGATCATTGCGTATCCTCCAAAAGAGTGTGAACTGGGAAACAAGGGAACAGAAGCTGTTAGTTACGGGGCGGCAGGGACGAGCCCGGGAGCCAGGGGTCGATGACGCGCTTGGAATGGGGAATCTTGCCGCCGTCGAGCCAGTCGAGCATCTTCTGGGCGGCGTGGGAGCCGAGGCTGTAGCGGTCGAAGGCGACACGGCTGAGCTCGTCCCAGGTGTATTCGAACTCGTGGATGTCGTCGCAGCACGCGAGGCCGAAGTCGTGGCCAGGCCGGGCGTTCTGGCGGAGACAGGCGGCCTGGAACCAGCGGGCGTTGGCGGCGTCGTAGCAGACGACTGCGGTGTGCGGGTCCAGCGAAGCGAAGAAATCCCGCTCGTCGTCCGGTGACATCTCCCAGCGGTGGTGACCAAACTCGCGGATCGGTAGGCCGGCGTGTTGGGCGACCCGGGACAAGCCTTTCCGCCGGCCGGCCACACTGAAGTGCTGAAGGCTCTGGGCAGACAGGTCGCCTTTGAACCACACGATCCGGCGATAGCCGTTCTCTACGATCGCGTCGCCAACGATCCGGCCGGCCGCTTCTTCGTCGCGTCTGAAGCAGGCTCGACTGGCCCAGTGATCCGACTCGATGTAGACCGTGTGGTCGGTAAGCGATTCGACATGGCTGCGGGTGTTGTCGGGCAGGGTGCCGCAGACAATCGCCCCGTCGATGGCGTTCTCGCGGAGGATCCGGCCGAGCGAGTTGGTGTTGCTGGTCTTGCCGCCGGCGTGGAGCAGCAGGGCGGAGTAGCCGGCCTCTTCGAGCGTGACGTTGACGCCGGCGATGGTCTCCATCTTGAACGCCCTAAACCGCAATCGGGGCCGCTGCGGATCGTCGGGGATCACGACGCCGATCTGGCGGAAACGCTGGTGTTTCATCGCAAGGGCGGCGGCGTTGGGGCGATACTTAAGCCGCTTGGCGGCGTCCTGTACACGCTGCTTAAGGGCGGAGCTGACTCGGGGGTGCTCGTTGAGGGCTCGGCTGACGGTCTCCTTAGCGATCCCGAGCTCCCGGGCGAGGTCCGCCTGGGTGGTGGTCTTGGATCGGGATGGTGGGTCGAGCTGAGGCATCAGAAGCGTGCAGGCTATCTGCGGGATACGTGCATTTCGAGAGAATGAATCATTCGATTGATCATAGTCTACTACGCCTCCCACCCCCGTCAAGCAGAAATCGGGGTCGGGCGGGTCCGCGTACCACGATTATGCCTAGCGGACAGCAGCCCATTACTGCCGCTCCGCCAAGACGCCGATCTCCGCAGGGCTCAACGCCCGGTCATAAATCCGCGCGTCGTCCAGTAGCCCCCGAAACCCCGACGGGCTGCCCGAGCTAAAGACGTCGCCGTCCCACGCACGGCCCCAACCGCCCGACGAGTCCTGATAGTCCACATGAGTGAAGCCCTGATAGCCGGGAACCACCCGAGTATCGCTCGCCCGCTGCCCATTGACCCACAACGCAATCCGTCCGAGGTTGAAGACCAGCGCCACATGGCTCCACCGCCCCGGTTTCAGTTCGGTATCCGTGGTGAAACGCCGGCCGAGGATGCCGACCCCGCCTTCGAGCCGGCCGTCGTGGAGCCGCAGCGCCATCCCGAAACGCCGCTTGCCCTGATCGAAAAGGACCTGTGTCCCACGCGTAGTCTCGGGGCGGACCCAGGCAGCCACCGTCCGGCTAAAGAACCGGTCGTGCATGAACACTTCGGCCGGGGCATACCGCCGGAGGTCGAACTGGATGCCGTTGACGTTGCCCTGTTTGGCGATGTGCTTGTCCTGCGGCAGTTCGATGGGCCAAGCGAGCCGGACGCCGTGTTGGCCGTTGAACGCGGCGGCCCCGCCATGGATGCCGTCGGGCGTGGTCTTGATTCCATCGGCCGTGATCTTCCGGGTCGGATTGACCGCGTCTCGGATCGACCCATCAAATCCGAGGTGCGACGCCAAGCCCGTTTCCAGCCGGACCCGATCGTCGGCCACGGTGAACGACCATTCGGCTCGGTGAGGATCGATCCGGTAGGTGTAGCGGCTGAGCAGTCTGGCCTGCACGCCGACCTCGCCGGCATGAGCCTCGAACCACGCGGTGGGCGGCACCACCGCTACAGCCTGGCCGGCCTCAGCCTGGACGGTAAACGTCTGCGGCTTGCCCCCGTCGATGCGGAGTTCGATCGCCACCTCACCGGGCGCGGGCCCGCCGGTCTCGGTGTGCAGGCGTGCAATGGGGGCACCCGGCGTGATGGGTTTTACGCCTTCCTGGGCAGTCTCGATGGCAACGGTGGTCTGCGGCCCACTGCGAGGTAGGCCGCCACGGAATAGCGGCAGCGCGACGCCGAAGACCTCTTGAATGCTCGCGTCGCCACGTGTCGGTGTGTCGCCCGATGAGAGCCGGCGTTCTTCCCCCCCGCGGCGCTCGAAGGCGATCCAGGGGTGAGGGGCGCCCTGTCGTTCGGTCGAGCGTTCGACGGCGGTAATGGACAGCTCGCCGTGGTCGGCCAGCATCTGGGTGCGGTCCGGGTCGTGCCGCTTGTTCTTCGCCAGGGAGTTGAACACCCCGCCGAGCGCCTCGAGCCGGCCGCCGTTCTGCGCCGTGAAATACGTGCCGTGGTACTCGCCGACCTTGAAGCCCATGATCCAGACGTCGGCGTCGTCGGCCACGACGTGCGGGTGGTACGCCTCGGTGTTGAACTGCCGGGCCCAGACGCTCTGCCCGCGAAAGAGCCAGGCCGGTGAGTTGCGCATCGTGCCGCCGCCGGCGTGACACACGTCTTCCAGGAACAGGTCGCCGCTGCCGGTGTTCCGGTACGCCCCGCTGCCGTAGCCGAAGAGCACGTCGCGGATCACCAGCGTCCGGGCCGCGTCGTGTTGAAAGGTCCAGAACGCGGGGTAGTAGCACCAGTTGGTCTCAAACTGCTCGAAGATGACGGTGTCCGGCCCGCCCGGCTCATCGACATAGCGGAACATCGGCTTGTGCGACCAGCCGAGTTCCGGCGTCGGGTGGATCATCGAGTAGTTGCCGAAGATCCGCTCGACGTTGCCGCGGATCACGATGGTGTCGCTGATCCAGTAGTAGTCCTGGGGGAGCACGACGGTGCGGGCGCCCGAGTCAATCGCGGCCTGGATCGCGGCGGTATCGTCGAGCTGAGTGCTGCCTTCCACGATCGCCCAGTCGGCGGGGTCGTCCCACGGGACCACGGGGGTCTCCTTGATCGGCAGACGCAGCGGCTCGGGATCGACATCGTCGTAGAGTCGGAACACCCCGTCCGTGGCGTGGAAGCCGATGCGACCCCCCGAGACCGCATCGGCTCCACGATCGCGGATCGCCACGCCATACCCCGACACCGCCGTGTCCCGCACGATCACCTGCCCCCGCCGGTTGTCGATCGCCGGCTGATCCGGGTCGCCACCAACCAGCTCACTATCGAGCACCACCACCTGGCCGGCACCGGTCGCGTTCACGATCGCCGGGGCGCGACTGTCGCTGCGGAGGTGGCGGACCGAAAGGCTCTTGTCCTTATTGAGGATGCCGGCCACGCGCTGATCGCGGAGCGTCAGCCGCTCGAAGGTCAGGTTGACGTGGTGGCTGGCGGTGCGGATACCGTAGTCGAAGCCGATGATCTCGATGTCATTGAAGAGGGCGATCCCGCCGAGGTGCTGAGCCATCGCAAAGCCGGTATGCCCGGCCCCGTCGGGGTCGCTGCTGCGGAGCGTGAGGTCCCGGGCGTAGCCGATGTTGTTGTTGTGGTACCGCAGGGCGACCGCCCCGGGGTTGCCGGCACCGGTGTCAATGGTCAGGCCCTCGATCGAGTTGCAGAACGCCGAGTTCGACCAATGGAAATCGAGGAAATTGACCAGGACCTTCGGCTGGTCCGGGTCGCCGAAGCCAACAGCGTTGTCGTCGAGCCGGATGACCGTGCGGGCGCGGTCTTCCCCGATCAAGTGGAGGTAGCGGCTGGCCTCGATGCTGTCGGCCAGGACCAGTTCATCCGTGACCCGGTAGGTGCCGGCCGGGAAGAAGAGGGTCGCGTGGGGCATCGACCGGTTGGCGCTGGTAACGCGGCCCTCACCCGCCCGGATCCGGTTTCGCTCTTTGCGCTGCTCCGCGACCTGGCGGTGGGCGGCGTCGATCGCCTGACGGATCGCTGCGGTGCTGTCCCGCTGTCCGGTCGGGTCGGCGTGGAAGGGGGCTTGGGTCACATCCAGATAGCCGTCGATCTGGGACATCGCCTTGCGGGCGGCCGGGGCGTAGCGGTCCGGGTTGGGCGTGATCCGCGGTTCAGCCATAGCGATCGAACCCATCATCCAACTGGTGAGTGCCAAGATCAGCGTGCCGGCGACAGAACGAGGGCTCAAGGACGGCCGGGCTTCCGCCGGGAGCGTTGAGAGTCGGATCGGTTTCATAGAAGGGGCTTTCTGAGACTGTTTTAGCGCGGCCCAAAGCGGGGTAGATCATGCGGGCTGGGGCTTCGGGGACGATGGGGGGAGACCAGAGAGTGTTGAACGCGACTGATTTTTAGGGGATTAGAACCTTGCGTTACATCGACGAGCATGTAGAATATCATTCGATTGATCGTTTGCAACGGCCATCTGTGCTGCCATGCCCGTTTCATGCGTCGCCGGTTCCAGCCCGAGTCAGCCTCAGTGCCCTTTCCAACACGAAGTCTCCTTCATGTCTACACCACCCGCCTTCACCCGCCGCCGTCTCCACTCCGCGTTCACGCTGATCGAACTGCTTGTGGTCATCAGCATCGTCGCCCTGCTCATCGGGTTGCTACTCCCTGCTTTAGCCGCCTCGCGCGACGCCTCCAGGGCCCTGAAATGCAAGACCCAGCTTCGGCAGCTCGGGGTCGCCTTCGCCACCTACGCCGAAACCTACGACGGCCTGATCCCACCGGCTCGGGTGACCAACACCGCCGAATCGGCCTTCACCGGGCTGCCGGTCGGTTTCCGCTGGCACACCCATGCCATGATCGAGTGGGTTGAGAGCACCAAGTTCACCGCAGCCCAGCAAGCAGCGGGCGACATGGCCGTCGAGGGCGACAACAACATCTTCATCTGCCCGTCGTCGGATAAATCCAACAACGGATCGCTCGAGGTGTTTCAAAACAGCTATGGCATGAACGCCCTGCTCAACTACGAACACCTTAAAGCCCTGCCCGGCCTGGTGGACAACCCCGTCAACCAATGGCCCCGCTGGCGTGCGACCTTCAAAAACTATTACGACGTGAAGTCTCCAACCACCGGGATGCTCCTGATCGATAACCGAAACCCCTCGGTAACCTGGGAGGACTACGACTTCGCCCCGCTGCAGGTCGGTTCCGAGCGGCACAGCGGTTCCAACAACGCGTTGTTCTGCGATGGCCACGTCGAAGCGATCCCGCTGGCCGACATCCCCAATGAACTCAACGGCCAGGTCGCCCCCGACCCCGCGATCGATTCGTTCTGGTTTGGCCTCTAAACGCCTAACCGCTCAGCCCACCGACCCCCTGATCCGACGACCCCTGTGATTTGTTCAATACCCAGCGGCTGCTCTTCCCTCGACACCAAACCCCTCCGGCTCGGCCTGATCGGATGCGGTGCCATCGCCCGGGGCTCTCACTTGCAAGCGATCGCCGAAACCCCGGGCCTCGACCTCGTCGCGATCCTGGACCCCTTCGCCGATCAAGCCCTCGACCTCTTCCAAGACCCGTCGTACGCCAGGCTGCTGCACCGTGATGAACAGGCGTTTTACGACGCGGGGCTCGACGCCGTCACGATCACCTCACCCGCCCCGGCCCACTTCGACAACGTTATGCGGGCCTTGAAACACGGGCTGCCCATCCTCTGCGAGAAGCCGCTCTCGGCCGAGCCGGAAGACGGGGCCGAGATGGTGGCCGCCGCCGAAGCCGCGGGCGTGCCGCTGCACGTCGGGTTCTGCTACCGATTCAGCCCGGTCGCCATGACCATCCGCGACCTCGTCGCCAAGGGCGCAGTCGGCGAGCCCCGCACCCTCCGGCTCATCTACAACTGGGCCTGCCACGGCGCGGCGATCGACCCCGAAGCCGACAACCCCACCCGGTTCCACAACCACGCCCGACGTCACGGCCGGATGCTTGAGGGCGGCCCGATGGTCGACTGCGGCACGCACCAGATCGACCTCGCCCGCTGGTGGCTTGATAGCGGTGTGCAACACGTCACCGGCCACGGCTCGTGGGCCGACCAAACCGCCGACTACGACGCACCCGATCACGTCTGGGCCCATCTGAATCACGACAACGGTGCCCACACCGCCGTCGAGATGAGCTTCTCGTACGGGCACACGGCCCGTGATCTACCCAAGGAGTTTGTCTACGAGATCATCGGCACCGAAGGCGTGATCCGCTACGACCGGATGCGTCGGGAGTTCGAACTGAGGACCGGTCACAGCACTCGCCCGCTGCCGTTCGGTCAGGAGAAGGGCTTTGCTGAGATGTATCGCGCCTGGACCGGCCTGCTCCGCGACGGCACCCCCGACGACCGCCTCTGCCCCGGCCGTGATGCGGTCCGCGTCACCGAACTCGCCTGGTCCGCGACCCATCAGGCCATGGCCTCACGCCAGGGCCCACTGCTCCACGCCACGTAATCCAACCCATCATCACCATGGCCCGATTACCACTCGACATACCTGCCGCACAACTTGCCGTCGGTCTAGCGATCGCTGGCCTCATCGGCGCAGTCACCACCCAGAACGCCATCGCCCAGGCCACCCTCACCGGCCCGACCCAGCAGTGGCAGACCCTCGACCTCACCTTCGCCCTCCCCGGCACCTTCGACGAGAAGGCTGGCCCCAACAACCCCTTCCTCGACTACCGCCTCCAGGTCGAGTTCAAGCAGGGCAACCAGACCTACTCCGTCCCCGGCTACTACGCCGGCAACGACAACAGCGGCAACGGCCTCTGGCGCGTCCACTTCACCCCCGACACCGCCGGCGACTGGACCTACACCTCTGACTTCCGCACCGGGAACAACGCCGCCGTGCTCCTCGACGCCGAGGTCGCCGCCGCCCCCGGCCTCACCACCACCGCCCAGCACAACCAGACCGGTGCCTTCACCGCCGCCGCCTTCGACCCCAGCGCCCCCGGCTTCGCCTCCAAAGGCCGGCTCCGCTACACCGGCGGCCACTACCTCCAGTTCGGCGACGGCTCGTACTGGCTCAAGTCCGGCATGGACTCCCCCGAAAACCTCCTCGGCTACCGCGGCTTCGACAACACCCAGACCCAGGGCCTCGTCCAGATCAACGGCAACCGCCTCCAGGGCAACCTCGGCATCCTTCACAACTTCGCCCCCCATGCCCAGGACTACAACCCCGGCGACCCCGGCTGGAACGCCGTCGACTTCAACGGCAACCCCGTCACCGTACCCAACACGCCGGCTGGCAGCGGCGATGCCGGCAACCTCATCGGTGCCGCCAACTACCTCTCCTCCGTTGGGGTCAACTCGATCTACTTCCTCGTCAATAACATCGGCGGCGACGCCAAGGACGTCCACCCGTACGCCAACCTCTCCACCCCCGAGCAGCTCTCCGGCGAGTTCAACACCGGCGTCGCCAACGACAACCTCCGCTTCGACAATTCCAAGCTCGCGCAGTGGGAACAGTTCTTTACCCATGCTCAAGAGAAAGGCCTGCACCTGCATGTCGTGCTCAACGAGCGCGAGCTCGCCAACAAGTCCGAGCTTGACGACGCCACGCTCGGCATCGAACGCAAGCTCTACTACCGCGAGATGGTGGCCCGCTTCGGTCACCACAACTCCCTGCAGTGGAACATCAGCGAGGAGTACGACTTCGCCGGTCGCGACGGCGGCTTCGGCTCCACCGAGGCGGAAGAAGCCCAGGCCGTCATCGACTTTGCCGCCTACCTCTCCGCGGTTGATCCTTACAACAGCCCGCTGACGGTTCACAACGCCCAGAAGGCCAACATCGACACCGACCCGGCGAACTCCGCCTGGCAGTACTTCATCGGCGAGGACGACTTTGATCTCACCAGTCTGCAGCGGGCCGAAGAGTCCGAGGGCTGGTCTGATACGGTCGAGAACTTCCGTGACGCGACCGCCGCGGCGGGCCGACCGATCGCCATCATGATCGACGAGCCCGAGTCCATCACCCGCATCGCCCTGGGCCCCAACGAGAACCCCAACGCCAGCGACCAGGACTTCCAACGCTTCACCACCGTCCGCAAGACCATGACCTGGGATATCTTCCTGTCCGGCGGTGCCGGTGTGGAATGGTTCGTCCACAACGGCGATCAGTCCATCGAAAACTTCCGCCCCTTCGAGAAGGTCTTCCTCGAAACCGCTATCGCTCGGCGCTTCGTCGAAGAAAACCTGCCGTTCTGGGCCATGACCCCCGACGACGACCTCGTGCGCTACGAAGACGAAGACTACGGCGGGGCCGAGGTCTTCTTCAAAGACGGCGAGGTCTACGCCATCTACCTCCCCGACGGCAGCAACGAGGACGGCCCCGGCGGCATCGCCCCCCAACTCGACCTCCGCGATCATGCCGGCGTCGAGTTCCTGCTGCGGTGGTACAACCCCCGCACCGGCGAGTTCGACGACCAGACCGCGATCCTTACCGGCGGCGACTGGGCCTCGCTCGGCGCCACCCCCAGCGGCTTCAACAACGTCGCTGACTGGACCGCCCTCGTCACCGTCATCCCCGAGCCCACCACCGGTCTCTCCCTCGGCTTGTGCAGCCTCGGACTCTTCGCCGGCCCGTCAAGAGGCCGACGTCGCCTCTGACACGCTCCTCATCTCATCCCGATATGACCCCACCCTCAATCTCCCCCGCCCCACCCACCGCACCCGCCCCACCCGCTGCGAGCCATCCCCCGCACGCCGCTGAGGTCCAGCCCGATGCCGACGCCTGGTCTCGCAAGCTGACCTGGATCGGTGGCGTCGATCTCGACACCGAGTTGGCTCAAGCTACCGAAGAGGGCCGAGACCTCGGGCCGTTGCAGGCCGAGTTCGAGCGGCTGCTCGCGGTCCCACGCGCCAGCAACGAATGGTTCCCGCACCGCGGTGGCGAGCGTGACGGCACCTGGCAAGACGAAGCCAACGCTTTGCTCGACGCCGTCCAGCATCGGCCCATCCGTGACGACTTTCCCTATCACGAACCCGACACCCTCGACGCCATCCAAGCGGCACGCCCGTACATCTCAGAGCTGCCCGCCTTCCTCGGCAACCGCGACGAACTGCTCCGCCGACTCCACGGCGGGCTCCTCGGCCGTATCTGTGGCTGCATGCTTGGCAAGCCCGTCGAGGGACACGACCGACGCAGCATCCGCGTCCACGCCGAGGCCACCGGCCGCTGGCCGATCACCGACTACTTCCTCCGGCCCGACCCGCAGCAGTACGCCGCCATCGCCGGCGCCAAGCCCGACAAGATGCCCAAGCCCACCGACCTCAAGTTCTATGCCGGTGAGATCGAAGGCGCGGTCATCGACGACGACATCAACTACACCGTCATCGGCCACGCCGTCGTCCAGCAATGCGGCTCCGGCTTCGCCCCGCTCGACGTCGCCGAGTACTGGGTTACCCACCTGCCGCTCCGCACCACCTGCACCGCCGAACGCCTCGCCTACCGCAACCTCGCGACGGGCATCCTCCCGCCGCACAGCGCGACCTACCGCAACCCCTGCCGCGAATGGATCGGGGCCGACATCCGGGCCGACTACTACGGCTACGCCAACCCCGGGAACCCGCAACGCGCCGCCGAGTGGGCCCACCGCGACGCCAGCGTCAGCCACGTCCGCAACGGCATCTACGGCTCGATGTGGGTCGCCGCCATGCTCGCCGCCGCCTATGTCCTCGACGACTGGTACGACGTCATCGAAGCAGGCCTCGCCCAAGTCCCGCAGGACTGCCGCCTCCGCGAAGCGATCGATCGCATCGTCCACATGCACCGCACCGGCGAAACCTGGGACACCGCCATCGACGACATCCACGCCCGCTGGGACGAGATGACCCACCACGGCTGGTGCCACACCATCGCCAACGCCGAGATCATGATTGCCGCTCTGCTCTGGGGCGAAGACGACTACAGCGACACCATCTGCAAAGCCGTCATGCCCGGCTTCGACACCGACTGCAACGCCGCCACTGCGGGTAGCCTGTGGGGCGTGATGCACGGCGTCGATGCCATCCCGTCTCGTTGGGCCGACCCGATGCAGGACCGCGGGCTCTCCACCATCCCCCGCTGGTCGAGCTTCACCATCTCGGGCCTCGCCAACGAGATGACCGAGACCGCCATCGCTGCTGGGGCCTTGGGATGAGTGCGACGGGAGAAAGCCGCCCCAACATCCTGCTGCTCATCGGCGAAGACACCGGCCGACTGCTCGGCTGCTACGGCGACCCTATCGCCCGCACCCCCAACCTCGACCGCCTCGCCGACCCGGCTAACGGTGGCCGACGCTTCGATCAGGCCTATACCCCCGCACCCGTCTGCGCCCCGTCCCGCAGCGCGATCGTCACCGGCCGATACCCCACCGCCCTCGGCACCCACCACATGCGCTCGACGTTGCTCGAGCCCCCACGCCTGTTCACCCACGAGCTCCGCGACGCCGGCTACACCGTCCGCTGGCCCACCAAGCTCGACTTCAACTTCGAGCCCACCGCCGGCTGGTGCGACGACACCACCCCCTGGCTCGACGACCTCGCCGCCGGCCGCGTCGGGTCTGACGGCAAGCCCTGGCTGCTCTACACCAACCTCGTCGGCACCCACGAGAGCGGGATGTGGCCCGCCGCCTCACCCGACGACCCGCCCAACCGGCCCGGTGGCGTCCGCGAACCGGCCTGGCTTGAGCCTCTCGCTTCCCCGCCTTGCCCACTAACCGACCCCGACGTTGTCCGCGTCCCCGCCTACCTGCCCGACACTCCCGCTGTCCGCGCCGACCTCGCCCGACACTACGACAACCTCGCCATGCTCGACACCCGCGTCGGCCGCATCCTCGACGCGCTGGATGCTTCGGGCCAGGCCGACGACACCCTTGTGATCTTCCTCGCCGACCACGGCCGCGGCATGCCCCGTGAGAAACGCTGGTGCTACCCCGCCGGCGTCCACATGCCCCTGATCATGCGCGGCCCCGGCATCACCCCCGGAATAAACCCCGGCATCGACACCAACCTCTTCTCCTGGGTCGACCTCGCCCCCACCCTGCTCAACCTCGCCGGCGTCCCCATCCCCGATCACTACGACGGCGTCCCCCGGCTTGGCCCGGACGCACAATCGCGACGCTACGCCTTCGGCGGGCGCGACCGTATGGACGAAGCCTTCGACCGCGTCCGCTTCGCCAACGACGGCCGATACCACTACCTGCGTAACGAGGCCCCCGACCTGCCTTACGCCCAACGCGTCCGCTTCATGGAGTTCCTCCCCACCACCCGCGAGCTCCGCCGCCTCCACGCCGCCGGCCAACTCGCCCCACCCGCCGACGCCTGGATGTCGAACGACAAGCCCGTCGAAGAGCTCTACGACACGACAGCCGACCCCGACTGCGTGACCAACCTCAGCGACGACCCCGCACACGCCGAGCCGCTCACCCAACTCCGCACCGCACTCAACGCCTGGCGTGACGACACCGGCGACCTCGGCCTGCAACGCGAACGCGACCTCGTCGCCCAGGGCCTCATCGCAGACAGCATCACCGAGTACCGCGCCCGCGTCGCCCCGCTACCGCCCGACCAACGCCTTGGCCTCGCCCAGACCGTCACCGAAGAATCCGATCCCCGATGACGCCAGCGACTCGCTACACCCTCGCCCAGGACAACGGCTGGTGGTGGCTCGTCACCCCCGACGGCGAACGCCTGTTCTCCATCGGCGTCAATCATCTTGGCGCGTTGGGCCGAAACAACGCGGCCCAGCGTGTCGCCGCCTCCTTCGGTTGTCCGACCGACCAGCTCTGGAACCGCGTCACCCAGCACCTCCACAGCCTCGGCTGCAACACCCTCGGCTACGACGCCCCCGACGCTCTCCGACAGACCCTGCCCTACCTTGCCGACACCACTCAGCACCCCGCCACCCATTGCGTCGGTGGGTCCGGCTTCGCCTACCCCGACGTCTTCGACCCTGCCGAGCAGCAGCGCATCGCCGACGCCGTCCAGGCCACCTGCGAAGCCCACCGCGACCGCCCCAACCTCATCGGCTACTTCTGGACCGACACCCCCCGCTGGAACCTCGACATTGCCCGACGCGAACGCGCGACCGACTGGGTCACCACCCTCCGCCGCCTCGGCCCCGACGCACCCGCCAAACGCGCCTACATCGACTTCCTCCGCGAGACCTACGCCAAAGACGCCGACGAGTTCGCCCGCACCTACCGCCTCAATATCACCTCATTCGACGACCTGCCCGCTCACGACTTCGCTTATCTAGAACTCACCTGGCCCGCCGTCCGCCGTGACGACGAGGCCTTCCTCGCCCGTATCGCCGACACCCTCTACCGCGTCACCGCCGACGCTTTCCACCGCCACGACCCCGGCCGGCTCCTCTTCGGTGAACGCTACAAGTCCCACGACCACCACGACGGCGTCCTCCTTGCCGCGGCCAAATACATCGACGTCGTCTCGATCCAGGACGGCCCCGAGGTCGGCCCCATGCCCGGCCCCGGCAAGCACGAGTCCGCCTTCGATACCGACTACTACAACCGCCTCCACCAACTCACCGGCAAGCCCGTCCTGATCTGCGACCACAACGTCAGCTTTAAAACCGAATCCCACCCCGTCACCCTCTGGCACGCCTGCGACACCGCTGAGCAGGCCGCCCAACTCAACGCCGACTACCTCCACGCCGCCGCGTCGACCCCGCACATCCTCGGCTACGGCCGCTGCCAATACCTCAGCGTCTTCGACCCCCAGCGACGCCTGCTCAAGCAGGGCCTGCTCGACGAAGACGGCCTCCCGTACCCCACCTCAAACGTTGCCCTGACCCGTGCCACCGCCGACGCCCTCGCCCACCGCCAAGCCCTCGCCACCGCATGACCACCAACCACCCACACTACTTCCACCCCGCCTGGATCGTCCCCACCGACCGCCGCATCACCGCCGACCTCTGCGTCTACGGCGGCACCGCCGGCGGCGTTGTCGCCGCCCTCAAAGCCCAACGCCTCGGCTTAACCGTCTGCCTCCTCCACCCCGGCACCACCCTCGGCGGCATGACCACCGGCGGCCTCGGCTGGAGCGACATCGGCCAGCCCGAATCGCTCGGCGGCATGGCCAAGGCCTTCTACACCGAGATCGCTAACCGCCGCGGCGAACCCGGCCAGAGCTACCGCTTCACCCCCACCGAAGCCCAGGTCGTGATTGACGACTGGGTCCGCGACGCCGACCTCGACTGGCACCCCTGCCAGTTCCTCGACGCCGCCGTCGTCGAAGACCACCGCATCACCGAAGTCATCATGCTCGGCGGCCTCCGCGTCCGGGCCAAAGCCTTCATCGACGCCACCTACGAGGGCGATCTCTTCGGCGCCGCCGGCGTGTCGTACCGCCTCGGCCGTGAACCCAACGCCGCCTTCAACGAAACCCTCAACGGCACCCAAGTCCACCACAAGCACCAGTTCCGCCCCGCGAGCATCAGCCCGTTCGTCACCCCAGACGACCCAAGCTCCGGCCTCCTGCCCGGCATCGAACCCGGCGATGCCCACCACCGCATCGGACTCGGCGACACCCGCATCCAGGCCTATAACTTCCGTGTCTGCCTCACCAACGACCCCGAGCTCCGCCTCGATTGGCAACGCCCCGAAGACTATAACCCGCTCGACTTCGAGCTCGCCCTCCGCTGGTACGAGCAGCCCGACAAGCACCGCGAGAGCGACTCCCTCCGCAAGGGCCTGTCCGGCGACGCCGTCCGCGAGGTCCCCTGGAAGTACGACGTCCTCCCCGTCCCCACGCCCAACGGCCACCGCAAGACCGACACCAACAACCACGGCCCGGTCTCCAGCGACCTCGTCGGCGGCAGCCAACACTGGCCCACCGCCGACCACGCCACCCGCGAAAAGATCTTCCAAGCCCACGTGACCTGGCAACAAGGCCTGTACTGGACCCTCGCCAACGACCCCCGCGTCCCCGACCTCTACCGCAACGCCTACGGCAAGTGGGGCCTCCCCCGCGACGAGTTCACCGACACCGGCCACTGGCCTCACCAACTCTACGTCCGCGAAGGGCGCCGCCTCGTCGGCATGACCACTGTCACCGAACATCACTGCCTCGGCATCGAAACCGCCGACGACCCCGTCGCCATGGCCAGCTACCAGATGGACTCCCACAACTGCTCCCGCTTCATCGCCACCGCCGATGACGGCCGCCCCGTGGTCATGAACGAGGGCGATGTCCAAACCCCCGCCACCGGCCCTTACGCCATCCCCCTCGGTGCCATGATCCCCGGCGACGGCCACGTCACCAACCTGATCGTCAGTGCGTGTATCAGTGCCACCCACATCGCGTATGGCTCGATCCGCATGGAGCCGATCTTCATGGCCCTCGGCGAGTCCGCCGCCTGTGCAGCGACTGTGATGCTCCGTGATGACCACCCCGCCCAAAACCTCAATTACCGAAAACTCCGCCCGCTCCTCGACGATTCGCAACAGGTCGTCGCCGCTCATGCCTATTAAAAGGACCCGTGAACATGCACCAGGACGGCATGTGCAACACGATCGAAGCCGCGACTGGCCCTTTGGGAGTGCGTGACGGTCGGCATGTAAATCCGCTGAACTTGCTCAGTACGGGTTTGAATCCCACCGCGGCCTCCTAAGGCGAGTTAAGGCTGCCCCCTCAGTACCATCGGCTCACGTATAGGTACCCAAAGACGCCAAATCGACCGGTAAACTCAGCTTTTTGAGACGCTTACCGGTTTTACTGAGCACTAGTACCAACCAGCCCGTCAGCCTCCTCCTGCACACCCAGCATGCGGAAAGGGTCGCCGCTGCCCGATTCGCGTGCAGGCCCGATGAGCATTGCAAACTTAATCGACAGCCGCTAATATTCCGCCCGGAGGAGGCACCTCGCCTCTAGCCCTTCACGGGCGTCGATCACCCCCACTTCCTCTTTGGAGCGGTTTACAGCATGAGCGGTAGCACCACCCGTTTGAACGCCATCTCTTCGATCCTCGGCAGCGATCCCGTCGCCTCGACTTTCGACTTCAACGCGTCACCCACCAGCTCGGTCTGGGGCGAAAACGTCTTCAGCCTCGACGCCATGGCCCAACGCCTGCCGAAGGGCGTCTTCAAGTCGCTCAAGAAGACCATCACCTCCGGCGAGCCGCTCGATGACACCACCGCCGACGCCTGTGCCGAGGCGATGAAGACCTGGGCCATCTCCAAGGGCGCCACCCACTACGCACACGTCTTCTATCCGCTGACCGGCCTCACCGCCGAGAAGCACGACTCGTTTTTCGAGCCCGACGGCTCGGGCGGCACCATCGGCGAGTTTGCCGGCAAGGCCCTGATCCAGGGCGAGCCCGACGGCTCCTCGTTCCCCAACGGCGGCATCCGCGCGACCTTCGAAGCCCGCGGCTACACCATCTGGGACGTTACCTCTCCTGCCTACATCATGGAGAACCCCAACGGGTCCACCCTTTGCATCCCCACCGCCTTCGTCTCCTGGACCGGCGAGGCCCTCGACAAGAAGACCCCCGTGCTCCGCTCGATGCAGGCCCTGAACCTCCAGGCCCAACGTGTCCTAAAGTTCTTCGGCACCGACGGTGCATTTGTCTCCTCCACCGCCGGCGCTGAGCAAGAGTACTTCCTGATCGACAAGGCCTTCTACTACGCCCGCCCCGACCTCATGGCTGCCGGCCGGACGCTCTTCGGCTCCGCTCCCCCCAAGGGCCAGGAGTTCGACGACCACTACTTCGGTGCCATCCCCGAACGCGTTCAGGCCTGCATGTTTGAGGTCGAACGCGAGTGCTTCAAGCTCGGCATCCCCGCCAAGACCCGCCACAACGAGGTCGCCCCCGGGCAGTACGAGCTCGCTCCCGTCTTCGAGTTCGGCAACCTCGCCACCGACCACCAGCAGCTCATCATGACGACCCTCAAGAAGGTCGCTGAGAAGTACGGCATGGTCGCCCTGCTCCACGAGAAGCCGTTCGCCGGTGTCAACGGCTCCGGCAAGCACCTCAACTACTCCATGGGCTCCGCCGATGCGGGCAACCTCTTCGACCCCGGTGACACCCCAGCCGAGAACGCCCAGTTCCTGATCTTCTGCACCGCCATGATCTCGGCCGTCTTCAAGCACGCCAAGCTGCTGCGGGCCGTCGTCGCCTCCGCGTCCAACGACCACCGCCTCGGGGCCAACGAAGCCCCGCCCGCCATCCTCTCGATCTTCCTAGGTGACGAGCTCACCCAGGTCATCGAAGCCATCGCCGGCGGCGGCTCGGTCAAGGCCAAGAAGGGCAAGCTCAGCGTCGGCGTCGACGTCCTGCCCGCCATCCCCAAGCACTCCGGCGACCGCAACCGCACCTCGCCCATGGCCTTCACCGGTAACCGTTTCGAGTTCCGTGCCGTGGGCTCCAACCAGTCCATCGCTGGCCCGCTCGTTGCGATGAACACCATCATGGCCGAGGCCCTCGACGAGGCAGCAACGCTGCTCGAGAAGGCCGACACCTCGACCCCCAAGAAGCTCGGCACCGCCGTCGAGAAATACGTCAAGGGTGTCTGGAAGCAGTGCAGCCAGGTTGTGTTCAACGGCGACGGCTACTCCGACGCATGGCACGTCGAAGCCGAGAAGCGTGGCCTGCCCAACCTCAAGACCACCGCCGACGCCCTGCCGGTCCTCAAGGAGAAGGCCTACGCCGACCTGTTCAAGAAGTACAAGATCCTCAACAAGCGCGAGCTCGATTCCCGCTACGAGGTCTACGCCGAGCAGTACATCGCCTCTGTCAACGTCGAGTCCAACCTCGTCGTCGAAATGGGCAAGACCATGATCTTCCCCGCCGCCGTCCGCTACCAGAGCGAGCTGGCCACCAGCCTCGCCAACCTCAAGGCCGTCGGCATCGACCCGGACCAGGAAACCATCGGCAAAGTCACCGAGCTGATCGCTTCGCTTCAAGACGCCATTGCCGAGCTCGAAGAGCTCAAGGAGAAGGAAGAGTCCACCAAGTCGGTCGCTAAGCATTGCGACTTCCTGCGTGACGAAATCCTCCCCAAGATGCTCGAGGTCCGCGGCTACGCCGATGAGCTCGAAGGCCTGGTCGCCGACGACCTCTGGCCACTGCCGACCTATCAGGAAATGCTCTTCATCCGCTAAGGCGCTTTCCCTCACATCAGAACCTTCAAAGCCCACGGCACCACGCCGTGGGCTTTTTTCATCGCAGGCTTACACCCGATTCGACGCACCATCACTGCCGCCTCACCACCATTGCTGTCGGCTCTGCGTTCCCGTAATCAAGCTGAAGGTTTTTATCAATCTTCTATACCCCGAAAACCGAGGCGTCTGCTATTCTTCAAACCGGGCTGGTCGATCGAAGGCAGGTCTTTGCATCGGGATGGGAAGGTATCGCTGGGAGGCACCACTCTGGTGACAGCCCGGCCAGGGAGCAGACGGGCATGGCGCTCACCGGTGACTTGGAAACCGCATCGAATCTTGCCTCGCAGTTCGATAAGCAATCAGCGTTCTCACAGTGGAGGAAGTGGGCGATCCTCATGGGCGGGGTCTGCGGCGTCTTGCTCATCACCTTCCTGCTGGGCAACCCCACCCTGACCGCGATCGGTATCTACGGCGTCATCACCGCGCTCTTCGCGATCACGATCTACCAGAACTACACCGACGTGCGGTTCCTCGACCGTGAAAAGCGGCTGGCGTCGACACAAGTCGAGCTGATGGCCGAGTGCAACGACGTCGCCGCCTTCCTCGATCAGGCCGAGCCCAGCATGTTCCGCTCGCACATCGAACGGCTCTACACCGTCTTCCTCGCCCACCCCTCGATGGAGCAGGACAACCTCATCGAGATCCTCCACTCCCGGCTCATGGCCCGGAACCGCGTCGTCGAGCTCTTCGCCAGCATCCTCATCACACTCGGGCTCATCGGCACCATCGTCGGGCTCATCCAGACCATCGGCGGGCTCAGCGGGCTGCTCGCCAACAGCTCCGGCGAGGAAGGCAGCGATCTTGCGCAGCAGATGATGCAGTCCCTCGGCGGGCTGGACACCGCGTTCTACACCACGCTCCTCGGTGCGGTCTGCGGCGGCGTGGTCCTCCGCATCCTGACCTCCGTCGTCGACGCCAACATCATGCGGTACACCGCCCACATCGCCGAGCTCACCGAGGTCAACGTCCTGCCCGCGATGCGCCGCATCGCTAACCGCCTCGACCGCAGCGGCTACTACGACCGCCTCGACACCGCCGACCCTCCGGACGCCCCGGCATGAAGTTCGACTCCCCCTCACGCTTCACCAGCTTCTACGAGTCGTTCAGCGACCTGATCTTCGCCACGCTCGTGATCTTCGTCCTGATCATCATGGTGCTCGCGCTCCAGATCAACCCCAAGATCGAAGACTACGACGTCGTCTCACCCAACCGCTTTACCGGCGGCCACGGCGGTACCGAACTTTATGTGTCTCAGGCTGTGCTCGACGGCAAAGACGCGTTCATCTTCTTCCCCGCCGGCGTTGCGCGAGATTTTTCGTTGTACCGCCAAGACAGCCAGCGGCAAGCCAATAGCAACAACCCCGTGCTCAACCTGTGTGCGGAAGCCCTGAAAGATCAAGGGGCGTTACCACGCTTCTCGATCGACGATATGAAAAAGTTGGCAAAGGGCATGTCACGCCAACTGATCCAGACCAATATCTCCATGGGCGAAGGAACCAGTGCCGCCTACATCTTGGTCGAGGAACGACGCCGTAGAGGCGGCCAGTTCAGCGATACGAACGCGGACCGGCTGCGTGACCGGGTCTTCGGCAACAACGCGATCCGCGTCCGGACCACCTCTTTGCCAAGCACGGCCCGTTCCGCCGAGAGCCGGATATCCAAGGCCATTATCGATCGCCGGGAGTCACGAAATTCGGTGGATTACTACCACCGGATATTCAACGCCCACCGCCGGGGCATACAAAATGAGGCACCGAAGCACCCCGAAGGTGGTGCCGTGATCCGCTTCGCTGCTCCCAGCCCAGGCACGATCCGTGTGGGTGATCTCGAGATCACCGCCGCCCAATTCCGCGGCATCCTCCGCTCCATCAAGCCGGGCGACAACTTCCATGTCGAATACATCGACCCCGACAGCGAAGAGCCCACCGCACCACCCGACTGGGTGATGAAAGAAGTGCTTGAGCCACTCAAAATAGATCGACGCCTCGTAGACAATACCGCCTCGGCCGAAAACGCACCCTGACCGCCCGGCCCCTCCTCAATCAACATGCCCGAACCCACCGACTTCAGCCCGACCGTCATCCCGGACGCACCCTCATCGGCCAGCGGCCCGCCCGCCGAGCTGCGCTTCCGTTCCGGCAGCCTGGACAATCAATCCTTCCCGCTCACCGATGGCGCCACGCTCGGCCGATCCGCACAGAACACCATCGGCTTCAACGACCAGGTCGACCAGCTGATCTCAGGCCGGCACGCCCGCATCCGACTCGACGCCGGTCGGTGGGTCCTCGAAGACCTCGGTTCCACCAACGGCACCTTCGTCAACGGCCAACCCCTCACGCAGGCACACACACTCATGCCCGGCGACACGATCCAGTTCGGCGGGCTCAGCGGCCCGGGCACCGCGCTCGCCGAGTACGTCCCCCACACCCAACACACGCCTGTCCCCTCGTCTGCTTCCAAGTCGACCCGCCCCGCAGCCCCATCCAACCCGTCCACACCACCCGCAACCCCGCCCGCCCCGCAGCCAACACCAGCCAACCAAGACCCGTCTGCCAAGATGGACTTCGCGCTCAACTGCCCGCTCTGCGGCGCACCGATCTCCGCCCCGATGTCCAAGGTCGGCAGGCGTCACACCTGCCCCCGCTGCGAACAATCGTTCCGGGTTCCCCTGCCCAAGATCGGCCTATTCGGTAAGCCCAATACCGCCAGCCGCGGCGAAGCCAAGGGGCGTGATGCCAAAGCGGTCCAGATCCGCGAATGGAAGGACGAACGCGACGCCGCCAAAGACCGGCTCCAAAAAGCGAAGGACGACCATCGGGCCGCCTTCGTCGCGCTGGGCGAAGCCGTGGTCGAGGGTGATCTCTTGGACGACCTCGGCGAACCGCACCTCTCCAAGCTGCAAGCCTTCGCGGAACAGCGCACTGAGGCACGTGCCGAACTCGCACGGCAACACGAAGCCCTCGATGAAGTCAAGAACCGGCACGAGACCGAACGTGAAGAACAGGCCAACGCATTGGCTGAGGCCAAGCAGCTGGACGCCGAGCGCGAGACTGGGTTGGAGGAAGCCGACAAGGCTGTAGTCAAGGCCGCCGAAGCGGTCCGAGCGAGCCTCGCCGCTCAGGCAGACCTCGCCGACCAGCTGGCCGATCGCTTCAAGGAACTCGGCGCTGCCTGGCGACAAGCCCCCGAGACGGACCCCTCGGATGAGCTCGCGTCCGCCAAGAAAGACGCCGCCGCGATGACCAAGAAGCTCTGGAAACCCGTCGACGGCCTCGACAAACTCATAGCCGATCACCAGGAGACGGTCAGGCTCGCAGCCGAAGCGACCCGCGAAAGACAGGAAGCCGCGGACCAACTCATCCAACTGGCTGAGCAGGGCGAGCGTTTGGCCTCACAACAGCGTGACGAGCAAGACGCCGCCCAGCGTGGCGTCGAGGAGGCCGAAGAAGCAATCTTGAAGCAGAACACCGCGCACGCCGCAGCGCTGGAGGCGTGCGGCCGAGCGGTCATGGTGAACGAAACGATCCGGGACGCAGCCGAGGTCCAGGAGCCGCGCAGCCAAGCCGAGACCGCCGCAAGCCAAGCCGCGGAGGAAGAGGCCAAGATCTCCACACTGACCGAACAACTCCGGGCAGCTCTCGGCTAAGCATCAAGCTCCCGCACACGTTGCCCATCATTCAGCTATCGGCCCGGCCGCCGCCACCCGTCGCGCCCAGCGTTCCAAATCGCATAACCTCCCCCCCATGCACGCGATCGACTGGGCCATCGTCGCCGCCTACCTCGCCGTCGCCGTCGGCATCGGCCTCTACTTCACCCGCAAAGCCTCTGCCGGAACCGCCGACTTCTTCGTCGCCGGCCGATCCCTGCCCTGGTGGATCGCCGGCACCTCCATCGTCGCTACCACCTTCTCCACCGACACGCCCCTCTTCGTCACCCGCCTCACCCGCGAACAAGGCGTCTGGGGCAACTGGTACTGGTGGGCCCTCATCCTCGGCAGCACCGCCACCGTCTTCTTCTTCGCCCGACTCTGGCGACGCACCGGCGCCCAGACCGACGTCGAGTTCGTCGCCCTCCGCTACGACCCCGGCCCGGCCCGCGAAGGCCTCCGCATCTTCAAAGCCCTCTTCGAGGGCGTCGTCAAGAACGTCATCGTCCTCGCCTCGGTCAGCATCGCCGCCAAGACCCTCTTCGCCACCCTCCTCGGCCTCGACAGCACCCCGGTCTTCACCGTCCACCTCATCAACCTCGCCGTCACCCAGACCGACGCCGTCCTCATCGTCCTCGCCGCCGTCGCCCTCGGCTACTCCCTCCTCTCCGGGCTCTACGGCGTCGCCTACACCGACCTCATCCAGTTCGCCCTCGCCATGCTCGGCGCGATCTGGCTCATGGTCCTCGCCATGGACCGCCCCGAGTTCACCCAGCTCACCGAACAACAAACCGCCTTCCTCCCCGACTTCACCGGCGACGACGCGCCCACCATGCTCCTCTCCATCGTCTTCTTCGCCTGGCTCGGCCTCCACTGGTGGGACCTCGCCCCCGGCCGCGGCTACGTCGTCCAACGCCTCCTCGCCACCCGAAACGAACGCCACGCCACCCTCGCCTTCCTCTGGTTCGCCTTCTGCCTCTACGTCGTCCGCCCCTGGCCCTGGATCGTCGTCGCCCTCGTCTCTCTCGCCCTCTTCCCGCCCGGCGGCCCCATCTCCGACGAAGCCGCCTACCCCGCCATGATCGACGCCCTCATGGGCCCCGGCCTCAAAGGCCTCATGGCCGCCGCCATGCTCGCCGCCTACATGTCCACCTTCGACACCCACCTCAACTGGGGCGCGTCCTACCTCGTCAACGACATCTACAAACCCTACTTCGCCAAGCAGGCCACAGAGCGCCACCTCGTCCGGGTGTCCCGCTACGTCATGCTCGGCCTCGCCGTCCTCACCCTCCTCACCGTCCCCCTCCTCGGCGGCATCAAAGAAGCCTACCAATACCTCGCCGTCGTCCTCGGCGGCATCGGCACCGTCATGATCCTCCGCTGGTACTGGTGGCGCGTCACCGCCTGGTCCGAGATCAGCGCCATGGCCGCCGTCCTCGTCATCGCCAACACCGTCAGCCTCGTCATGGTCGCCGCCCCCGACGCCACCCCACTCGAGAAAGACGCCTGGTGGGCCGCCCGCCTCGCCACCACCATCTTCGGCACCACCGCCGTCTGGATCACCGTCACCCTCCTCACCTCCCGCACCCCCACCCCCGCTGCCCTCGCCTTCTACCAACGCATGCGCATCCCCGGCCCCGGCTGGTCCCGCATCGCCCGACTCACCGACACCCAATCAGCCCCCGGAAGTGCGGGCCACTTCACCGCCTGCCTGTTCGGCTGGCTCTGCGGCAGCGCCTGCCTCATCTGCCTGTTACTAATGACCGGCAGCCTCCTCTTCTCTCAATGGGACAAGGCCGCAGTCCTTGGCACGATCGCGTTGATGACCAGCTTGGTGGTCTGGAAAACACTGCCCGTCGTGCTGGCGGATGAGTTAAACGCCAAGACGCCAAGTGGCCAAGACGCCAAGAAAAACCATTAAGAATTACAAAAACAGATCAGAAAGAAGCAAGATTCAGCCGGATGTCACACTCGCTTCTTCTTGGCGTCTCTGCGTCTTGGCGTCTTGGCGTTAAAGAGAGCTATCGATCTTACGGAACGCTCCGATAGGCCGAGCACGAAAAGAGACAAGCGGCACCGGCTACAGCGCTCGTAGCACGTCCGCAGTCTCGATTAAGTGACTTGGAAGATGCCGACGTTCAAGCAGCCTACGCTTGCAGTCGAAGCCGTTTAAAACGGCAAAGGACGGGACCGAGCGAGACGTCATGAAAGAGCCTTTTGCGTTGGTCTTGGTGGTGTTCTTGGCGGCGTCGTTCCTGTACTTCGGGGCGGCGTGTGTACGGACGGCCTCGATGCGGGCGGAGTTTGAGCGGTACGGGCTCACGCGGTTCCGGGTGATGACGGGGGTGCTGCAGTTGTGCGGGGCAGCGGGGTTGGTGGTGGGATGGTGGGTGCGGCCGATGGGCGTGGCGGCGGCGGTAGGGCTGGCGGTGTTGATGTTGCTGGGGTTTGGAGCGCGGCGGAAGATCCGGGACACGTGGGCGCAGAGTGTGCCGGCCGGGGTATACGCGCTGCTGTGTGTGGCGGCGGCTTGGGCGTTGTGGAGCGGGATGAGGGGGTAGCTACAGGAAAGCGGCGAGGAGGGAGAGAGCGAGCATGGCGGTAGCAGGGGCGGCGCGTTTGGGGGGGTCTTTGACTTTGAGGTGCATGGCGATAGCGCCGGCCATGAGGGCGGCCATGCCGAGGGCGGCGGGGAGGACGAGGGTCGGTAGAGCGATGCCAACGAGGAGGAGGACAGCGAGGGAGACCTTGAGGAAGCCGATGGTGTACATGAACCAGGAGGGGAGGCCGTAGGCGGCGAACTCTTCGCGGAGGTTTTGGGCGGAGCCGCCGCGGTAGGCGGTAGGCTTGTTGAAGCGGAGGAACCAGACGTTGAAGATGCCCAGGGCGATGATGATCTGGGCGAGGGCGCCGACGTATTGCATGGCGGGGTCCTCGGGGAAGACAGAAGCAGGGCGGCAAATAATTCTTTGAGATCGTAGGCGATGCGGGGTGGTCGTGATCCAGCGCGACCTGATGCAGCGTTACCGGTGATCGTTGGGCCGGAGCTTGAGGAGCGCGGCGTAGTCGACGATACCCATGTCTTGTTTCCAGGCCTCACACTTCTTCTCGAGCATCCGCACCAATTCGGGCTTGGCCTCGGCGAGATTGTTGAGCTCGGAAGGGTCGTTTTCGAGGTCATACAGCTCGTATGTGGTCTGCGTGCAGGGCTTATTCGGTGAGAACCAGCCGGGGTTGATCAGGAGCTTCCAGCGGCCTTGATAGATAACGCTTTGCTGGCCCTTGTCGTTGAAGAACAGGGCCTCGGCTGGCGGGCGTGGCTTGCCCTGAAGGACGGCGAGCATGTCCCGACCCGCGAGGTCTTCGGTGGGCTTGCCGCGAAACGTGTCGGGGTAGCCGATGCCGGCCAGGTTCAGGACGGTGGGCATGATGTCGGCGACCCAGGCCTGCTGATGGGAGAGGGTGCCGGGCGTGATGCGGTTGGGCCAGACGGCGATGAAGTGGGAGCGGGTGCCGCCTTCCCAGAGCAGGGCTTTGCTGCCGCGGTAGGGGGTGTTGAAGATGCTGCTGAGGTGGGAGGCGTTGCCGTTGTCGGAGAAGAAGAGGATCAGGGTGTTATCGAGCTCGCCGGTGTCTTCGAGGGTCTCGATAAGGCAGCCGACGTTCTCGTCGATCTTTTCCATCATGGCTGCGTGGAGGGCCATCTTGAGGCGGAATTCGTCTTCGGCACCGGGCTGGATCCAGGCGGGTCGGTAGTCGGTGTTGGGCGGGACTAAGCCTTGTTGTTTGAGGCGTTCAAGGCGTGCCGCTTCAACGGCACGGATGTCGGCGTACAGTTTCAGGTATTTCTGGACGAGCTCTTCAGGGGCCTGCAGCGGGACGTGGGGCGCGCGGTGGGCGACGTAGAGGAAGAAGGGGGGCGCGTCGTCGCCGGCGGCGTCTTCGATCATCTGGATCGCGCGGTCGGTCACGCCGTCGGTGGCGTAGAAGGCTTTGGCAGTCTTGCCGTGGTTGACGTTGTAGCGGGCCTGCTTGGCGTAGCAGTGCATCGTGTAGACACGGTCGTAGTCGAGCTCGGCGGGCTCGTTACCTTCTTTGATGGGGTGCGGTTGGCCGGGCACGAAGAAGAGGCTGTCCTGCGCGCCGTAGAGCCCGAAGTATTCGTCGAAGCCGCGCTGAAGCGGTAGTGCGAGGAAGTCGAGCTCGATCTCTTCGTCGGTGAGCTCCCAGCCGAGGTGGTAGCGCTTCCAGAGCTGCTGCTGCTGCTGGGGGTTGAACTTCATGGTGCTGCCGCCGAGGTGCCACTTGCCGGCCATGAGGGTGCGGTAGCCCCCGGCCCTGAGCAGTTCGGAGAGTAGGGGGGTGTCGTATGGCAGTCGGCCGCGGTGGGCGGGGTGTGGCATCTCACGCCACCAGTCGCCAACGACACCGCCGCCGAAGCCGACCCGTGCGCTGTCCAGGCCTGTGAGCAGTGACGCACGCGTCGGACTGCACCGACCGTTGGTGTAGAAGTTACTCAGCCGGATGCCGTTCTCGGCGAGCCGATCGAGGTGAGGGGTATCGATCTCGCCGCCGAAGCTGCCGAGGTCGGAGTAGCCCGAGTCATCGGTCATGATGATCACGATGTTGGGGCGTTCGTCGGCATAGACCGCTCCAGCCACGATTGCTAGGCAAACAACGAGAAACGCTTTAAACATGATTCTGCTGGGGTGATTGGAGTCCGATTGAAAACGTGCACGTACGCACAAGGCCCGATTTATTGTTTACATGATACAAACGAATTGACCAAAAGACTCTCGGGGCCAGGCGGACGGGTTATGGGGCTATGGCGAGGATGGATACGTTTCAAGGCAGGTTGTACCCAAGTGGCCCGTGGGTTAAGGGATAGCTTGCCGCATGGGGGGCGTTGGGATAAAGCAGGCTGAAGATCTAGCCCAAAGATTCAGGAGAACTACTCATTGACCCCAGGGCTTATTGCCGATCAGGGCTTCTCAAGGGGGGCCGGTTGGGGGGGACAGCGGGGGGAGATTGGGGGGTACCCTTGGCCCCAGAACTCAGCCGGTGCCGTGTTCAACGCGGACCGGCTGTTTTTTGTTCGTAGTGACAACGCGAGAAGTGGAAGTCAAGAGCGTTCAGATGCTGCTGGCGTCGGCGGCAGCGCGAGAGAGATAGACATCAAACCGGAAGCCCTTGCCTTCGACGCGGTGCGATGGCTGAGGTGTGTCGAGTAAATGCGGGGCCGTGCGGGGACGTTTGACGACGATGCGGGAGGCGGCGGAATGGAGGGCGGCCTGGAGAAGTTTGGAGGCGTCGGGGTCTGGGCCGGCGAGGAGTCGGAGGAGCTTGAGGGGTTTGCGTTCGGCGGTCTTGCGGCCAGGGGGGAACATGGGATCGATCAGGATGTGGGAGGGAAGGGTGTAGGGCGTAGGGGGTAGGGCGTAGGCAGAAGGGCTGTTGAGGTAGTCGAGGGCGTCGGTGTGGTGGAGGTTGATGCGGGCAGCAACATCGGGGTGAGTGTAGTCGGCGTTATTTAGGGCGTCCTGAAGTAGGAGGTGGAGGACAGGGTGGCGTTCGAGGGCGGTGACGGGGCAGCCGGCGGCGGCGAGGAGCCAGGTGTCTTCGAGGAGGCCGGCGGTGCAGTCGAGGATGGGGGGGCGGGTGTCACGGGTGGTCTTGTGCAAACCCAAGGCGCGAAATAGGGGGGCTTTAAGCGATCGGCCAGCGGACGAGGTGGTGTCGAGCTGGGCGAAGTCGGGGGCGACGGGTTGGCCGCCGCGGACCTCTTCAGGCACGTCTGGAGCGGTGGGCGGAACGCGGAGTTCGAGGCGGTGGTGGGTGACGGTCAGGAGGAGCTGGGCGTCGGGAGGCGGGGCTTTGACGTGGGGACAGCGGGGGAGGTTGAGTTGTTCGGCTATCTGGTCTGCGCGGTAGATGTTGCGGTCGTCGTTGGGGGTGGCAGCGACGTATGTTTTGGGTTGGGAGTGGGGGCAGAGGTGGGGTTGGGGGTGGGCGGGAAGCATTGGGAGCGCCACTTGCCCCCCGGCGAAGCCGGGGGCTAAAGGGCTGTTTTCGCGCTGTGCTTACTCGGCGGCTTCGGCGGCGGCGAGTTGGTCGTCGTAGCGGGCCATGTTGGTACGGTTGTCCATGAGCAGGTGGACGCGGTCGCGGTGTCGCGGGGGGATGTACTTGTCGAGGGTCTTGCGGGCGACGTTGAGCATGGTGCGGCGGGAGAGGTGGATGAGGATGACGTGGGTGGCTTTGCAGGCTTCGAGGAGGTCGAGGATGTCGTCGAGGTGCATGTGTTTGCCGATGCGGGCGCGGCCGCGGTGGCCGGGCTCGAGGAAGGTGCACTCGGCGATGAGGGTGTCGGCTTCGGTGACTTCGGGGCGATCGAGGTGGGGGCCGGCGGCGGTGTCGCCGGTGTAGGCGATGAGGGGGATCTGGAAGGCGTTGGTGATCTCGGTGCCCTGTTTTTTCAGCTCGACGAGTTGTTCTTGGGGCAGCCCGGCGAATTCTTCTTTGAGCTTGGTACGGCGTTCGATGACGGCGTAGCCCTGGGAGGGGACGCGGTGGTCGGTTTGGAAGGCGCGGAGGTAGAGGTGGCCCTTGAGGTTGATCTCGTCGTCGGGGGCGAGGGGGGTGATCTGGTGGGGGGTGCGTTGTTGTTCGATGTTGACCCAGGCGTCCATGAGATTGCGGATGGGTGCTTCGAGAGAGGGGGGGCAGACGAGGTGGCCGGGGGCCATGTCCTGGAAGTGGCGTTGGGAAAAGTAGTAGGCGATGGACGCGATGTGGTCCATGTGGCCGTGGGAGAGGGCGACGACGTTGGCGGGGAGGACGGGCTTGGGGCAGGCGCCGATGTCGAAGGCGAGGTCGAGCTCGGGGACGTGGACGACGGTGGCTTCGCCAGCGACGGAGTGGCCCTGGATGCGGTAGGGGGGGGCGTAGATGAAGCCGAGCTGGGGGTGGCGGGGGGGGGGTTTGGGGAGCATTGGCGGATGTGCGATGTTGGATGTGCGATGTAATCGTGGGTGGGATCGAGTGAGAGGATTAGGATAGGGGAATGGATGATGTGAAGGGTTTTAGCGGCGGTGGGGCGGGTGGCTTGCAGACCCAGCTGGCGATGCACTTGGACAACTCGCCGCTGGCAGCGATCCGTTGGGACAGCGGGTTTCGGTTGGTGCAGTGGTCGCCGCAGGCGGAGCGGATGTTTGGCTGGAAGGCGGACGAGTTGCTGGGTAAGGGGTTCGGGGAGTGGCGGTTTGTACACGACGATGATCTGGAGGCGGTGAACGCGATCGCGGAAGAGTTGCTGTCCGGTGCGGAGAGCCGGAACGTTTATGAGAACCGGAACTACACGAGGGACGGCCGGGTGTTGGAGTGCCAGTGGCATAACTCGGTGCTGCTGGATGAAGCGGGTCGGCTGTCGTCGGTGTTCTCGTTGGTTCAGGACGTGACGCCGGAGCGGGAGGCGGAGCGGGAGGTGCGTCGGCTCAACGCGGAGTTGGAGGAGCGGGTGCGGGTGCGGACGGCCGAGTTGGGGGTGGTGCAGTCGGCAGTAGATCAGGTGCGGGAGTCGGTGTTGATCACGGATGCGGACCTGGTGCCGCCGGGGCCGAGGATCGAGTACGTCAACTCATATTTTTGCGAGATCACGGGGTACGCACCGGGTGAGGTGCTCGGGCACTCACCTCGGCTTCTTCAGGGTAAGGACACCGATCGCGCCGTCCTTGACGACTTGAAGGCTTGCCTGATTAGGAATCAGAAATTCTCGGGCGAGACCACCAACTACAAGAAGGATAGGACGCCCTACATCGTGGAGTGGACGGTGACCCCGGTGCTGGGGGAGGACGGCAGGGCGAAGCATTACGTGTCGATCCAGCGGGACCTGACGGAGAAGCGGCGTGCGGAGCGAGAGCTGAACCGGCACCGTGAACAGCTCGCGCACATCGCACGGGTCAACATGATGGGCGAGATGGCCACGTCGCTGGCCCACGAGGTGAATCAGCCGTTGACCGCGATCACGAACTACCTCGGCGTAATAACGGATCAGCTGCGTGGCGATGGTGTGTCGAACGAAGAGGTGGTGCAGGTGTTGGAGCGGGTGCAGCGGGAGGCGATCCGGGCAGGGTCGGTGATCCGTCAGCTGCGTCGGTTTGTGAAGAAGGGTGAGCCGGAGCCGGTGCCGGTGGACCTGGGGGCGTTGGTGCGTGGGGCGATAGGGCTGGTGGGGGTGGAGGCGAAGGAGCGTAGGGTGCGTTTGGTGTTGAGGGTTGATAAAGCGTTGCCGGAGGTGATGGGCGACCCGGTGCAGATCGAGCAGGTGGTCCTCAATGTGGTGCGGAACGCGATCGAAGCGGTGGCGGAGCTGGGTGAGGACCGCCGTGAGGTAACGCTCCGGGTGAAGGCGGAGACGGGGAGCACGAGTGGTGGCGGAGTACCGGGGACGGGCCGGCAGACGGTGGTGCCGACCGCAGGGGACGACCCAGGGAAGCAGGCGGCACAGGCAGCGTTGGGCTCGACGGGCGCGGGTGTGTGGGTGGAAGACCACGGACCGGGCCTGGACGACAAGGCCAAGCGCTGGGTGTTTGAGCCCTACGCCACCACGCGGGATGAAGGGATGGGCATGGGCCTGCCGATCAGCTACTCGATCGCCGAGTCCTACGGCGGTCGGCTGTGGGCGGAAGACCGCCGCGACGGCAAGCCAGGTGCAGTGTTCCGGCTCTGGCTGCCGGCTTACAAGGGGTGATCGCGGGTGACGACCGTTGGCGGGCAGACCACTAGACACCGTCCCTGCCAAAGCTCGGAACATCCCTTAAGGGATTCCCTTAAGGTTCTCAAAAGATTGGATTTAGCTGTGATTTTGGTGCACGGTTCCCATCGAGTCGGGTTACATTGGCTGCGGAATAGTTCTCGGCAAGACGCCCCCAACCGGCCGACCCATCCAGCCCACCAATACCAGCCCACCCGGAGTACACCCATGGAGCACGTCATGACCGCTAGCGAACCCTCAAGGGATCGGAACCCGCTCGGGCACGCCCAGGCTCGGCCCACCGGTTACGCAGCCACCAACCCTGGCGTCGAACACACGCAGGTCTATGTCGTTGACGACGACCCGGCCGTGCTCGAGTCGATGGGCTGGCTGCTGGAACGCGAGGGGATGACCGTGACCGGGTTTGATCGGGCGGAGTCGTTTCTCGCCCAAGTCGGGCCGGATGACCGCGGTTGCCTGGTGGCCGACCTGCGACTGCCGGGCATGTCGGGGCTGGACCTGATGGAAGCGATGCGACAGCGGGGCGTCCGGATGCCGGTGATCGTGATCACGGGGCACGGCGAGGTCTCGCTCGCGGTGCGGGCGCTTAAGGGCGGGGCTGAGGACTTCCTCGAGAAGCCGTACGAACCGAAGCAGTTGGTCGACCGGGTGCGTCAAGCCTGTCGGAAGGATTTGGTTCAGCACGAGGACGACCTGGAGTACGCAGACGCGGCCGACCGGCTGGCGAACCTGACCCGGCGGGAGCGTGAGGTCCTGGACCATGTGGTCGAGGGCACGCTGAACAAGCAGATCGCCATCGAGCTGGGCATCTCGCATAAGACGGTGGAGGTGCACCGCTCGAACATGATGCACAAGATGGGCGTGGGCAGCGTCGCTGAGCTGGTGCGTCTGGTGATGCGGGTCGAAGAGGGCGAGGACCCCGGCGCGGATCGGCTCTGAGGCGGGCGGTCGCCGTGCAACGGGCCCGCGTGGGATCGGCAATGACGGTAGCATTAAGCCCTATGCGTTGGGCATTCATGCTTGTGGTGATGTGGTCTGTATCGGCTGTGTTAGTCGGCGGGGCTGCGGATCAAGCGGCGTACGGCCAGGAGCTGTACGAGCTATCCGCTGATGGTTGGAAACAACAAGCGACACCCGACCCCCAGACACCGCGGGGTCAGATGGCAGCGATCCGCCGGGCGTTGGCCGCCGCCGCCGACGCCGACTCGCGTGGTGAGAGCCGACGGTCTGACCGCCTCGCCAAAGAGGCCCTCGCCTTGGCCTCGACGTTCATCGACGAGCACCCCAACGACCCGCTGATCCCCGAGGCCTACCTCCGCCGTGGCGATGCACTGGTCCTGCTCGGGCGGTACTACAAGAGCCTCTTCGACTACGAGTTCATCGCCCAGGCCTTCCCGCAGAGCGACGTGTTCTTCCCGACGCTGGAGCGCGAGTACGAAGTCGCCCGGCTGCTGATCAACGGCCAACGCATCCGCTTCTTAGGCCTGCCTATCCTCTCGGCCCGCAGCGACGGCGAAGAGCTCCTGGTCCGCATCCAGGAACGCGCCCCCGGCAGCCCGATCGGTGAGAAGGCAAGCCTCGCCCTATCGGATTACTACTTCGACAGCGGCGTGATGGATCAGGCCGCGATCGCCTACGAGCTGTTCCTGGAGAACTACCCGCAGAGCACGCGTAAGGAGTGGGCGATGCTCCGGCTGATCCAAGCCAACCTCGCACGCTTCCGTGGCCCCCGCTTCGACACCACCGGGCTCATCGAGGCCCGCCAACGCCTCGAGGAATACCGCCTCGCCTTCCCCGCCGCCGCCGACCGCATCGGTGCCGAAGCCCTGGAGGTGCGCATCGACGAGTCGCTGGCCCTCCGCGACCTCACCAACGCCGGCTGGTACGAGACGCGTGGCCTGCGCATCTCGGCCGCCGTCCTCTATCGTCGCATCATCGACGAGTTCCCCCAGACCGCCGCCGCGCGTACCGCCGTCACCCGCCTCCGCGGCCTCGACGTCGACCTCACCGCACTGCCGCCGGTCAACCCCAACCGCATCAGCCCCACGGGCGACCCCCTCCCGACCGCACCGAGCACCGCACCCCGTTGAACGCACCCGCTCACATCCCGACCCCGCGTCGCCGACACGCCACAGCGATGATCAGCCTCTCGCTGCTCGCCCTGTTCTGCGGTATGACCGGCTGCGGCTACAACACCAGCGAACTCTACCCGCAGCGGTACCGGACCGTCGCCGTACCCATCGCCCAGAACCAGACGTTCTACCGCGGCGTGGAAGACGTGCTCACCGAAGCCCTCGTGAAGCAGGTCGAGCAGCGCACGCCCTACAAGCGGGTCGCCCCGAACACAGCCGACACCCTCCTGCTGGTGACCGTGACCGGTGTCCGTGACGGTCGTATCAGCCGAACCCGCATCGGTGGGATCCCGCAGGAACTGGAGACCCTGATCACCGTCGATGTGGAGTGGCGAGACCTCGCCACCGGTGAAACCATCCTCACCCGACGCGGCCTTTCCGGGCCCGGCCGATACATCCCCGCCGGCGACATCGCCGACCGCTCCGAATACGGTCAATGGACCGCCGCCGACGGCCTCGCGGACCGCATCGTGTCGGTCCTGAGAGAGGATTGGTAAACTCAATTCTGATGTGCAGCGTAGTCACGGGACGCTCCCCAAGCCACGCTCGTACGCCGTTGGCCAAAGATGAGGGCCAAGGCTTCCCACCACTTCGGTCGATGTAGCACACAGCGGCTGACCCACCCCCGCACGACCGCCTAATATCAGGCTCCCACAGGACGCCTCACCCGTATGGCCGACCCCAACGTCCCCAAAAACGAACCGCCGAAAGGCGACAGCGACCCGACCGACGGCAAGCCCAAGGCCGAGCGGTCCGAGAACGCCGACGGCAAGCCCGGCGGCCCCGGCAAGACCCCGCCCAAGCCGCCCAGCTTCATGTCCCGCGGTGCCCTCGGCTGGATCCTCCTCGGCGGCCTCGTCGTCGTCCTTCTGCTGATGATGAATTCGACCCAACGGGGCATGAAGGAAATCAGCCAGACCCAGTTCCTCCAGCACGCCCGGAACGGCGACTTCAAGACCGACAAGCCGATCATCTTCGACGAAGACTCGATGTCGGGCACCCTCAAGGATCCCGCCGTAGCCGCCGACGAGGCCGGCAACCCCGGCAACCCGCGGGTCTACGCCACTGTCAGCCCCACCTCCAAAAACCTCGTCCGGCTCCAGCTTGAAGAGGCTTCGGGCGACGTCGTCATCGACCTCAAAGAAGAGGTCAGCAACTCGCTGTTCTGGCCGTTCGTCCTGAGCTGGGGCCCGATCATCCTGATCGCGATCCTGATCTACTTCTTCGTCTTCCGCGCGATGCGGAGTGGCGGCGGCGGCCCCGGCATGCTCGGGAACTTCGGCCGATCCCGCCACAAGGTCCTCAACAAGGAGCACTCCTCGGTCACCCTCGGCGACGTCGCCGGCATCGACGAAGCCAAGGACGAGGTCGGCGAGATTATCGAGTTCCTCAAGAACCCGAAGAAGTTCCAACGCCTCGGCGGACGCGTCCCCCGCGGTGTGCTCATGGTCGGCCCGCCTGGCTGCGGCAAGACCTTGCTCGCCAAGGCCGTCGCCGGTGAGGCCGATGTGCCGTTCTTCTCGATCTCTGGTTCCGATTTCGTCGAGATGTTCGTTGGCGTCGGCGCCTCGCGTGTCCGTGACCTGTTCAAGCAGGCCAAGGACTCCGCCCCGTGCATCATCTTCCTCGACGAGATCGACGCGGTCGGGCGACGCCGCGGCTCCGGCTTCTCCTCCGGCGGTCACGACGAGCGCGAGCAGACTCTCAACGCGATCCTCGTCGAGATGGACGGCTTTGACAGCTCCGACCAGGTCATCGTCATCGCCTCCACCAACCGGGCCGACGTCCTCGACCCCGCCCTCACCCGGCCGGGCCGGTTCGACCGTCAGGTCCACGTCCCGATGCCCGACATCAAGGGCCGGATGGAAATCCTCAAAGTCCACAGCCGCAAGGTGAAGCTCTCGCCAGAGGTCGACCTTGAGAAGATCTCGCGTGGCACGCCCATGTTCTCCGGCGCTGAGCTCGAAGCCGTGATCAACGAGGCCGCGATCATGGCGACCCTGTCCAACAAGGACTTCATCGAGCACGTCGACATGGAGGAGGCCCGCGACAAGGTCCGCTACGGCCGAAGCCGACGCTCCGCCAAGGTCGAGCAAGACGAACGTAAGGTCATCGCCTACCACGAGGCTGGTCACGCCGTCATCATGTATTACGACGACGACACCGAGCCGCTCCACAAGGTCACGATCATCCCGCGTGGCATGTCGCTCGGCTCGACCATGATGCTGCCCGAGCAAGACCGACACATCATGTCCAAGAAGCGACTGCTCGCAATGATGCGCGTGGCATATGGCGGACGGATCGCCGAAGAGATGTTCACCGGCGATCAATACAACGGCACCGCCGGTGATATCCGCCAAGCCAACAGCATCGCTCGGGCCATGGTCACCGAATACGGCATGTCCGAAAAGATCGGCTTCCGCCTCTTCGCCGACGACGAGCAACGCAACCCATGGGACCAGCCCGATCGCGTCTCGGAAGACACGCTGCGTGCGATCGACGAAGAGATCAAGCGTCTCATCGACACGACTTACGCCGAGGCCACCGCGCTGATCACCGACAAGCGGCAGCAGACCGAAGACCTCGCTCAGGCGTTGTTGAAATACGAGACGCTGACCGCTGAAGAGGTCGATCTGATCATGCGGGGCCAGTCGCTGCAGAAGGCCACCGTCAGCGAACTGCTGCAGGCCGAGCGTGACAAGGCCGCCGCCGCCAAGCCCGCCCCGCAGCCCGAGGACACCCGCGCCTCCGACCTCGACCAGGCCGGCCCCGGCATGATGCCCTCCCCGGCCTGAGCCTCACCTTGGCGACCCCACCCGCCTCCCCACAACCCGACCCCACCCGCGCAACAGACCCCGACGACGGCACGTACGCCCTCGGCCCCGTCCCCGACGCGCCCCAGGTCGGCTCCGGCTCCATCCTCGGGCTGACCGAGCACACCATCCCCACACTGGCCGACTCGCCAGTTACGCCCAAGACAAGTGGATCGCTCGGCCCCGCGATCGAACGCTGCGCCCGCTGCGGCTACGACCTCACCGGGCTCGCCCTCACCACCGCCTGCCCCGAGTGTGGCAGCAACGAGCGCCGTATCGACACCGCCCAACGCCCCGCCGCCAACGCCGGCTGGCTCAAGCTCCTCAACCGCGGCATCCAGGCCGCCTGGGCCGCCATCACCTTCGCCTTAATCGTCAGCTTTGCACGCCTCATCTTCGGCCAGGGCTGGCACACCGCCTGGCTCGGGGGGGCGCCCGCCGACTACCTGCTCATGGAGATCGCCAAGCTCATCGGGGCCGTCGCGCTGTTCTTGCTGACTCAGCCCAACCCGGCCCTGCTCGGCCCCGGCAGCAGCCCCACGGACCAGGTCTCCGACGACGCATCACATCACCCTGAAGCGCCGCGCTACTCCAAGTTCATCTGGCCCGCTCCACCACGCCAGCTCGCCCGCTGGGGGGCCGCCACCTTCGCGGTCGGGCAGCTGCTCGTCCTCGCCTGCTGGCTCCACTTCTCGGGCCAACTCGACGCGATCGGCTTCGCCGCCGGCGTGGTCGGCGGCATCACGCTCTTCGCCGGCCTCACCCATCTCGCCGATGTCTTCGACCAGTTCGGCCAGGACCAGCAGGCCTTCGAGACCCGTATCCTCCGCTTCGGCTGGCTGGGCGCCGTCCTCGGCAGCGCGTTCTTTTTCCTCGTGCTGCCCGCGTTCCAGCCGACCCCCACGACCCGCAATGCGATGGCCGCCGTCCTGGTCCTGCTGATCGTCGTGATGCTTTTCTGGAGCCTCACCTTACTGATCCATCTCGGGCAAGCGAGCCACGCCCGGCTCCACCAGGACGACTGATCTGATCAAGCCGCCCGCTGATACCGGCGAGGCTCCACCCGATCGACCCGCTGCTCCTCCACACCGTCATCACGGACCACCCGACGCTTCACCCGACGCTTCGGCCCGAACCGTTTACTGCGCTGACCGTCGCTCACCCCGCCCAGCAGCCGACGCTTGACCCCTTCGCCCCGCATCCCCTGACCCGACACCCACATCCAGACCCCCAACACCCCGCCCACCAGATACGACAGCCCCAGGTAAGCTGTCACCAGCCAGAGTCCGATCCCAAACAAGCTCACGACACGGCTCCGAAGGAGTGCTCTCTGCTACCCCTCGTATCGACCAATCCGGTTATCGGCCACCACAATCCCGCACCACTCCCGCGCTAGAGCAAATTTCCAAAGCGTGTAGCGGTAGACGCGAAGCGTCCCGCTCCGAAACCGAAACACACGCTAGACCTTGCTTCCTTCAAGGTCCGCCCAGTGCAGCAGCCCCCCCGCACGGACCCCACGGCTCAGTCGCCTCCCCACGACCCACTCCAGCTCCGCCGCCGGCACCCCCGTGCCCGGCCGCATCACCGTCAAATCTTCCCGCGCCAGGTCCCGGCCCGCCTCTAGGTCCACCGCTGCCGCCACGCTCTGCCGCGACACCCGACGCACGTCACGCTCGATCTCACTCACCACTTTGGCCCGCCCACCCATCGCCGACTCGGCCAGACGAACCCGCTGGACATACTCAGCGAACCCGACCGGGTCGAGGCTCGCCGCGTGGTCCGGGCCGACCGCCGACCGGTCGTGCGTCAAGTGCTTCTCCAGCACCGCCGCCCCCGCCGCCACCGCCCAGCCCCCCGTCTCCACCCCACCCGCCCCACCCGTGTGATCCGAGTACCCCACCGCCACCGCTTCACCACCCTCCGCATCCAGCAAGTCACGCAGCGCAATCATCCCACCCAGACCCGCCTCATCCACCGGCGTCGGGTAGCTCGACACGCACTGCAGCAGCGTCGCCCCCGCACCCCGCCACGCCGTCGCCTTCCCGACACGATGCTTTGCCAACAACCGAGCCGCAGGCAGCAGCTCTTCCAGGTCCGCCGCCCCCGTCGACACCACCATCGGCACCCCCAGCCCCGCCGCCGCCTCAAGCAGCGGCGAGTTCACCACATCCGGCGACGCGATCTTCACCGCATCTACCCCCAGCTCTGCAAGGTCCGCCACGTCGTCCAAACTAAACGGCGTCACCACGAACGCCAGCCCTAACCGCGCTGCCGCTCCACGCACCTCCGCCAACCCATCCACGGTCAGCGTCAACCGCCCCAGCAGCTCAGCCGCCGACCCGGCACTACCTTCCTGATAGCCGGCCAGCTCCGCCTCCTGCGAAAGCAGCCGCTCGGGCCTAAAGAGCTGGAACTTCACCGCGTCCGCCCCCGCCGTCTTGGCCGCCCTCACAAGCTCGATCGCCCGTTCCACCCTGCCGTCGTGGTTCACCCCGATCTCCGCGATCACCACCACGCCACGCGTTGTCTCAGCCGCTGTTTCCAAGCCTCCATGCTAACCCAAGCCCACCCCACGAAACGCCACACAACACCACCCGCAGCGTCTACAATCCCCCGCCTCGACTGGGTAGCTCAATCGGTAGAGCATCGGCCTTTTAAGCCGCTGGTTCTGGGTTCGAGTCCCAGCCCGGTCATTTGGTTCAGAGCTTCGTTCTTTCGGGCTTGCTCGGAACCGTTTCAATCCACGACGTTCAGGCTGGTCGTGCCGGTGATCACCATGTCGATTTTGACGGGGTCGCCCTGCGGCGGGCGGACGGTCATCTCGCACTGGATCTCCTGAGTGATCTCAGACGAGAGGACCCAGCCGGTCTTGCGGTCGAGGACGACTCGGCCAACCTGGGTGCCGTTCATCTTGGTCATCATCTGGGTCTGATCCACCTTGAAGGCCTCGGCGTCGGGTTGCGGGCTAATCTGTCCCTTCACGCTGAGGCTGGCGGTATCGTCGTCGAAGCCGGTGAGGGTGTAGGTGCTGTCGATGATCATCGGGACGATGCCGGAGAGCGACTGCTGGTCGTCCCAGGTGTCGCCGATGGCGACGGGCTTGCCGGGATACACCCCGCCGGAGAAGGCCATCATCTGTTTGAGCGATTCGGGGTTGAGCTGTTGCTTGGTGGCTTGACGTGCTGCGTCCTTGGCCGGGCCTTCGGGGAGGCCCAGGGCGTTGACCATTTTGTCGATGAGAGCGTCGATCCCTTCGACCTTGACCACCTCGCCGTCGGGAGCGATTTCGACCAGGAGCGACTGATTAACCAGGCCCGCGAACCCGCGAGCCATCATGGGGATCTCGGCTTGGGGTCGGTCGGAGTCGTAATCGATGTTGCCCATCGGGCCGGTCTGCTTGAACTGGCTGCGGACGTAGGTCATACGCATCCACTGGCCACCCGAGGCAGAGGGGCGGTCGAGGACCTCGTAGGTGCTGGTGATCCCGATGGTCTGGTCGATATCGATCGCCTGGCCCTCGACCTTCTGATCGATATCCTGCCGCGCGACCATCGCCACGGTGAAGGTCTGGCCGGGCTCGAGGTTGAACGCGAGCGTGATCTGTGGCTCGGCGGTCGCTGTGGGAACCACGGCAAGCAGAGCGATTAGCAACCCGCTGCATACGAAGGCAACACGTTTCATCGGAGACTCCAAAAGCCGGAGGGGACGGGCTGACGGGTCTGTCACGCACCAGAACATCTAGGACGCACTGTAACCGGCATCGGGCATGCCCCAAACGCCGGGCTTCCCGTATGGCCTGAAGATCAGCTTGGTGGCTTACACCACCGCGGCTTGGGTCAGCCGGCGGTGGGCGCGGTCGGCAGCGAGTCGTCCTTCGCGGATGGCCCAGACGACCAGGGAGGGGCCGCGGCGCATGTCGCCGGTGGTGAAGATGCCGCGAGGCTCGGCGGCGGCGGGGTTGGCGGATTCGACGTCGAAGGCGTCGTAGAGCGCGGTGCTGTCGGAGCCGGTGAAGCCGATGGCAAGAACGACGCGTTGAGCGGGGAGCTCAACGCGATCGGTCACACCGTTCGCGGGGTCGGTACGGTCGACGAGAACAGCTTGGACGTGATTCGTCGAACCGTTACTGCCGCCCACGAAGGCGACGGGGTTGATGTTGAATCGGCGGGGGTCTTGGCCGAAGCGAGCGGCGCCCTCGGCGTGGGCGTAGTCGGTGAGGTAGGCACCGGTTGGTCCGGGCCAGGGGTGGCGGTCGTCGCGGTGGTCGGGGGGGCTATCACGGCGAGTGATGTTGAGCAGTGAGCGGCAGCCCTGGCGGAGGGCGGTCCCGATGCAGTCGGCACCGGTATCGCCGCCGCCGATGACGATCACGTCACGGTCGGCGGCGTCGAGCGTCGGGTCGGGCAGGGGGGTGCCGTCGAGGAGCTGCCGGGTCGCGGCGGTCAGGTACGGCATCGCCTGGGTAATGCCGTTGAGCTCTCGCCCGGGGAGGTTCAGGTCGCGGGGCTTAAGCGCACCGCAGGCCAGAACGACGGCGTCGTACTCGGCCTGCAAGACCTCGGGGTCGAGGTTGATCCCGACGTGGGCATTGCAGCGGAAGCGGACGCCCTCAGCGGCCATGATGTCGAGCCGGCGTTGGACCACGCCCTTGTCGAGCTTCATGTTGGGGACGCCGTAGGTCAGGAGGCCGCCGGGGCGGTCGTCGCGTTCGTAGACGGTGACGGCGTGGCCGAGGTGGTTGAGCTGGTCGGCGGCGGTGAGGCCGGACGGCCCGGAGCCGATGATGGCCACGCGTTTACCGGTGCGGCGGGAGGGGGGGTTGGGGTTGGTCCAGCCGCGTTGGTAGGCGGTGTCGCTGATCGCGCGTTCGATGCACTTGATAGCGATGGGTGGGCCATTGAGCTGGTGGATGCACGCGTCCTGGCAGGGCGCGGGGCAGAGGCGGGAGGTGAACTCGGGGAAGTTGTTGGTGAGGCGGAGGCGGTCGTAGGCGTCGCGCCACCGGCCGGCGGCGGCGAGCTTGTTCCACTCGGGGATCTTGTTGTCGATCGGGCAGCCCTGACCATAACCCGACGAGGGCTGGCAATAGGCGGTGCCGCAACTCATACAGCGTTCGGCCTCGGACTTCACAAGATCGGACGGGGGCGACGGGTAGACCTCGTACCAGTCGTTGAGGCGCAGCTCCGCATCACGCTTCGGCTGCGGGGCCCGGCCGACCGGCGGCGGTACGACCTGAGCCGAGTACTCGGCTGCAGCGGTAGCGTCAGCGGTTGCGGAGGCGGGGGGCATCGGTCAAAGCGGGTGGGTTAATAGACGTCCCGCTGGTAGCGGTGTGATTCACGGAACGACTCGACCCAGGCGACGGCCTCCTCTTCGGACAGGCCGCCCTGATCCTGAGCGATCTGGTGCAGGGCCTTATCAACGTCGCCGGCCATGCGGGAGGCGTCGCCGCAGACGTAGAAGTGGCCGCCCTTCCCGAACCAGTCCCAGAGTTCTTCGGCGGCCTCCATCATCTTGTCCTGGACATAGACCTTCTGATCGCCGTCACGAGACCAGGCGAGGCTGAGGTTGTTGAGCAGGCCGGAGCTCTGCATCGCGGTGAGCTCGTCGCGGTAGAGGAAGTCGGAGGCTTCGTGCTGATCGCCGAAGAAGAGCCAGTTGGGGCCCTTGGCTTCGGTGGCCATACGGTGCTCGAGGAAGGCGCGGAAAGGGGCAATGCCGGTGCCGGGGCCGACCATACTCCTCGGGGCCTCGGGGTCGGTGGTAGTGTCGTCGCAACTGCACAAGAGTACGATTAGCCAGAATAGTGTAATTCTCATAGTGTTTTTTCGTAAAATGGATGAATTGTTAGACTACTGGACATTAGTGCAAAACAAACCACTCAGAAGACTAAGATAAT